>NZ_CP172923.1:215000-810000 GCF_050539095.1 Enterococcus sp. DIV0774 | reverse complement strand
TGCTCTACCTCCATCATTCTCAATTCCGAGGCTAGCCCTAAAGCTATTTCGGAGAGAACCAGCTATCTCCAAGTTCGTTTGGAATTTCTCCGCTACCCACACCTCATCCCCGCACTTTTCAACGTACGTGGGTTCGGTCCTCCAGTGCGTTTTACCGCACCTTCAACCTGGACATGGGTAGATCACATGGTTTCGGGTCTACGACTACATACTCATTCGCCCTATTCAGACTCGCTTTCGCTGCGGCTCCGTCTCTTCGACTTAACCTCGCATGCAATCGTAACTCGCCGGTTCATTCTACAAAAGGCACGCCATCACTCATTAACGAGCTTTGACTTGTTGTAGGCACACGGTTTCAGGATCTATTTCACTCCCCTTCCGGGGTGCTTTTCACCTTTCCCTCACGGTACTGGTTCACTATCGGTCACTAGGGAGTATTTAGCCTTGCGGGATGGTCCCCGCGGATTCCGACGGAATTTCTCGTGTTCCGCCGTACTCAGGATCCTCCTAGGTGTTGTTAGCATTTCGTCTACGGGGCTTTCACCCTCTTTAGCGGAATTTTCCAAATCCTTCAACTATACTAACAGACTACCATATTGGAGTCCTACAACCCCAACAAGCAAGCTTGTTGGTTTGGGCTCTTCCCGTTTCGCTCGCCGCTACTCAGGGAATCGAATTTTCTTTCTCTTCCTGCAGGTACTAAGATGTTTCAGTTCTCTGCGTCTACCTCTAATCAGCTATGTATTCACTGAAAAGTAATATCCTATAAAAGATATTGGGTTCCCCCATTCGGAAATCTCTGGATCATAGCTTACTTACAGCTCCCCAAAGCATATCGGTGTTAGTCCCGTCCTTCATCGGCTCCTAGTGCCAAGGCATCCACCGTGCGCCCTTATTCACTTAACCTTATCAACCTTACGGTTGGGTCTTGATCACTTCTTCTAGCGATAGAAGGTTAATCAATAAATAAGCAATTGAACTTATTAAAAAACTCATTCAACGCGGTGTTCTCGGTTTGTTTTGATTCTTTTTACTTCAATATCCAGTTTTCAATGAACGAATCTGATAGCAAAAGCTATCAATGGAGCCTAGCGGGATCGAACCGCTGACCTCCTGCGTGCAAAGCAGGCGCTCTCCCAGCTGAGCTAAGGCCCCGAACTTATTTGATTGAGAGTAGACCTCTCAAAACTGAACAAAGTAAAGACGAAATGTGTATTTCCGTAATATTCCTTAGAAAGGAGGTGATCCAGCCGCACCTTCCGATACGGCTACCTTGTTACGACTTCACCCCAATCATCTATCCCACCTTAGGCGGCTGGCTCCAAAAAGGTTACCTCACCGACTTCGGGTGTTACAAACTCTCGTGGTGTGACGGGCGGTGTGTACAAGGCCCGGGAACGTATTCACCGCGGCGTGCTGATCCGCGATTACTAGCGATTCCGGCTTCATGCAGGCGAGTTGCAGCCTGCAATCCGAACTGAGAGAAGCTTTAAGAGATTTGCATGACCTCGCGGTCTAGCGACTCGTTGTACTTCCCATTGTAGCACGTGTGTAGCCCAGGTCATAAGGGGCATGATGATTTGACGTCATCCCCACCTTCCTCCGGTTTGTCACCGGCAGTCTCGCTAGAGTGCCCAACTAAATGATGGCAACTAACAATAAGGGTTGCGCTCGTTGCGGGACTTAACCCAACATCTCACGACACGAGCTGACGACAACCATGCACCACCTGTCACTTTGTCCCCGAAGGGAAAGCTCTATCTCTAGAGTGGTCAAAGGATGTCAAGACCTGGTAAGGTTCTTCGCGTTGCTTCGAATTAAACCACATGCTCCACCGCTTGTGCGGGCCCCCGTCAATTCCTTTGAGTTTCAACCTTGCGGTCGTACTCCCCAGGCGGAGTGCTTAATGCGTTTGCTGCAGCACTGAAGGGCGGAAACCCTCCAACACTTAGCACTCATCGTTTACGGCGTGGACTACCAGGGTATCTAATCCTGTTTGCTCCCCACGCTTTCGAGCCTCAGCGTCAGTTACAGACCAGAGAGCCGCCTTCGCCACTGGTGTTCCTCCATATATCTACGCATTTCACCGCTACACATGGAATTCCACTCTCCTCTTCTGCACTCAAGTCTCCCAGTTTCCAATGACCCTCCCCGGTTGAGCCGGGGGCTTTCACATCAGACTTAAGAAACCGCCTGCGCTCGCTTTACGCCCAATAAATCCGGACAACGCTTGCCACCTACGTATTACCGCGGCTGCTGGCACGTAGTTAGCCGTGGCTTTCTGGTTAGATACCGTCAGGGAACGTTCAGTTACTAACGTCCTTGTTCTTCTCTAACAACAGAGTTTTACGATCCGAAAACCTTCTTCACTCACGCGGCGTTGCTCGGTCAGACTTTCGTCCATTGCCGAAGATTCCCTACTGCTGCCTCCCGTAGGAGTCTGGGCCGTGTCTCAGTCCCAGTGTGGCCGATCACCCTCTCAGGTCGGCTATGCATCGTGGCCTTGGTGAGCCGTTACCTCACCAACTAGCTAATGCACCGCGGGTCCATCCATCAGCGACACCCGAAAGCGCCTTTCACTCTTATGCCATGCGGCATAAACTGTTATGCGGTATTAGCACCTGTTTCCAAGTGTTATCCCCCTCTGATGGGTAGGTTACCCACGTGTTACTCACCCGTCCGCCACTCCTCTTTCCAATTGAGTGCAAGCACTCGGGAGGAAAGAAGCGTTCGACTTGCATGTATTAGGCACGCCGCCAGCGTTCGTCCTGAGCCAGGATCAAACTCTCATAATAAAAGTTAGAACAATCTTGCGATTGTTAAGCTCAATTTGTTTGCTAGCATATTGCTTGCTTGTTAAAAATGTTTGTTGTCTTGAATTGAATCAAGACGCCCTACACATTTGGTTCGTCTATTCTTTGTTCAGTTTTCAAAGGTCTACGTTACCTCGCAACAACTTTTATATCATAACAAACTTCCGTTTGAATGTCAAGAACTTTTTTGAAAAAGTTTTTTTAAGTTGTTTTGCTTGGTTGTTGTCGTCTGTTGTGACAACTTCTATATCTTATCATTATCTCAGTTGTTTGTCAACAACTTTTTAAAACTTTTTTGTTATTTTATAACAAGTTTTTTTGATCAAATGATTGATTTAAAAGCAATCTCTTTAACGACTTTGTTATTCTAACATGTTATTTATCTTTTCGTCAAGAAAAATTTTTAACTTTTTAAAACTTTTTTCTTAACGAACTGTTTGTCAGAACAGATATTAATATACCAAGGATTTTTCTAAAACGCAACTATTATTTTGCAGAAAAATAACATTTTTTTCAATTTCGAACGATGAATATTTTCTGCAAAGAAAACATTCGTTTCTTTATCTTATAATCCCTTTTCTCTTACTGAAATGTTCGTTAATCATTCGTAAAAAAAAGCAACGTACTTTATTGTACGTTGCTCTCTTCTTTTATTCCAGCGATTGGAATAAAAATTCTAAAGATCGTTCCTTGATGCAATACGCTTTCTGCATCAATACGTCCTTTATAGTTTTCGACTAATTGTTTTGCAATCGATAGTCCTAAGCCATTACCGCCTTTATTTCTTGCACGGGCTTTATCTACTCGATAGAATCGATCAAATATTTTCTCCAAGTCTTCTTCAGTGATTCCTTCACCAAAATCTTGCACAGCTATTTCAAATTCATTCATCGTTCGAGAAATGGAAATATGCACTTCTTTTCGATCTGTTGAATATTTAATCGCATTATCTAATAGAATAATTAGCAATTGTTCAAAGTGATTACGATAGATTTTCAGTTCAACTTCGGTTGGTAAATCGTCATCTAATGTGATATGAAACTCAGGATAAACCAATTGGAAGTTATTAAATACTTGGTAGACTACTTGTTTAGCATCTGTTCGTTCATTTGCATATTGGGTGTCCACTTGTTCAGCGCGTGAAAGGTCAAGCATTTCTTGGACCAAACTCTTCATACGACTAATTTCTTGTAAACTGGCCTTTAATGATTCATCTAAAATTTCAGGATCGTCTTTCCCCCAACGATTTAAAAGGTTTAAATGGCCTTCCATAATCGCAACGGGCGTTCTTAATTCATGGGAAACATCTTCAACAAACTGCTCTTGTTGTTCGATATAGCGTCTCATACGATCTAACATTTCATTAAAGATTTCCGAGATATCTGCTAACTCATCTCTCGTATTAATCTCCGGCATGTGGACATCTGATTGCGGGTCTTTGCGGATTGTATCCATCGTGTCTCTCAATACTTTTAATGGTTTTAAGAAATAAGAAGAGAGGATAAAGCCTAAGACACTACTTACAATCAGAGAAATCACTTCTAAAACTACAAGTGTTAATAATAAATGATTACGAATTTCATAAAAAGAAGAAAGTTCATAAAACGCTTGAATATAGCCAATTTTTTCTCGTGTTTCTTTTGAAAAAATAGGTTCCACGGAATAAAAACCGGTTTTATCAAAAACGGTTCGAACAACAGGTAATTGTCGATCCAATTGTAATAACTTATCATATTCATTTTGTGTTTTAAAAACTAGCTTTTGGTTTGTGTCATACACAGATAAATAAAGTTCTGGTTGTCCTAGTTCAGATATGAAACTGTCCATTTCCATAAACGAACCTTCTACTGCTGTATGCTTATTATAGTAGTTTTCATCTCTTTCACTCGGCGTTTTTAAATAGTCAAAAACGTCTGTTACCGTTAAATTTTCATTGGCATTAGCTAATCGATTTGTTACTTCTGCAATCGTTGCTTCGACATTTTCCTTTTCTTTGGCAACAATAAGACTGACAGAAGACTTATAGGTAATCACCGCAAAAATGGTAAAAACTACAAATATAAAGAAAGAACTTGCGAAAGCCCACTTTATAGTTAAAGATGGGCCTTCCAGTTCTTTTTTAATCGTTCTTTTCATTAATTAGTTCTCACGAACGCATAACGTAGCCAGTTCCACGGACAGTTTGGATGTAGCTTTCTTCTCCAGGTACGTCAATTTTATTTCGCAAGTAGCGGATATATACATCCACAACGTTTGTTTCTACTTCTGTTTCATAGCCCCAAACTTTATTTAGTAACACATCACGTGCCAAGACAACGTTCACGTTTTCCATTAGCGTTAATAGTAATTCGTATTCGCGTTTTGTTAATTCAATCATTTCAGAATTACGACGAACGACACGATTTTCTTTTTCAATTGTTAAGTCACGATATGTAATCGTTGTTTGTTTTGCAACGTTTTTATCGCCCTCAATATCAATACGACGAAGTAACGCACGTAAACGAGCTAACAATTCTTCAATTGCAAATGGTTTAACAATATAATCATCCGCTCCATGGTCTAAACCAGAAACACGGTCAATTACTGAATCACGCGCAGTCATCATAATAATTGGTGTATTTTTCACTTGGCGAACACGGCGACATACTTCTAATCCATTTAATTCTGGTAACATCAAATCAAGAAGGATAGCATCCCATTCGTTGTTAAGAGCGGCTTCCAATCCTGTACGACCATTGTAGTGTACTTCTGTCGTATACCCCTCATGTTTTAATTCAAGCTCAACGAATCTCGCTAAGTTCTTTTCATCTTCAATAATTAAAATGTTGCTCATTTGATTAATTGTCCTTTCTCTTTAAAAGCTATACTCAAGCTCAACCTTTTTATTCCTTACTACTTATTAGAGAATTACTACTCAATCTGTCTGGTTCTTTTTTAAGCCACAGTAAAACCATGAGCATGGTGAGCCACACTCATGGTCTCCAGCATGTTTATTCTTCGTTGTACCAGCTGTAATGGTAGATTCCTTCTTTGTCTGTGCGTTCGTACGTATGAGCACCGAAGTAATCACGTTGTGCTTGAATTAAATTCGCTGGTAAGCGATCTGAACGATAAGAATCGTAATAAGCAATTGCAGATGAGAATGTTGGTACAGGAACACCTGCTTGAACAGCAATCGCAACAACTTCACGAACGGCTTGTTGATATTTTTTCGTAATTTCTACAAAGTATTCATCTAACAACAAGTTTTCAAGTGCTGGATTTTTTTCATATGCATCGGTAATTTTTTGTAAGAATTGTGCACGGATAATGCAACCTGCTCGCCAGATTTTTGCAATTTCACCAAATGGTAAATCCCATCCGTATTCTTCAGAAGCTGCACGGAGTTGTGCAAAACCTTGCGCATAACTCATTAATTTACTAAAGTATAATGCTTCGCGAATTTTTTCAATCAATTCTTTTTTATCGCCTGCAAAGTTAAAGGCTGCAGGTTTTGATAAAATGCCACTTGCTTTTACGCGTTCTTCTTTGTAAGCCGAAATAAAACGTGCAAATACTGATTCTGTAATTAATGGTAATGGTACGCCAAGATCTAACGCACTTTGGCTTGTCCATTTACCTGTTCCTTTGTTGCCTGCTGCATCAAGAATAACATCAACGATTGGTTGGTCGGTTCCTTCATCATCTTTACGTGTCAAAATGTCAGCCGTGATCTCAATAAGGTAACTGTCTAATTCGCCTTCGTTCCATTCTTTGAAAATCTCTGCCATTTCATCAACAGATAAACCTAAGATTTGTTTCATTAAATCGTAGGATTCAGCAATTAATTGCATGTCCCCATATTCAATCCCATTATGAACCATTTTTACATAATGTCCAGCACCATTTGGGCCAATGTAAGTCACACATGGTTCACCGTCTTCTGCTTTAGCTGAAATTTTTTCAAGAATTGGCGCAACTAACTCATACGCTTCTTTTTGTCCGCCAGGCATGATAGATGGTCCTTTCAAGGCTCCTTCTTCTCCGCCAGAAACGCCAGTACCAATAAAGTTAATTCCTGAGTTTGCTAGTTCTTCATTACGTCGCATTGTGTCTTTGAAGAACGTATTACCGCCATCAATTAAGATGTCGCCTTTATCAAGGTGTGGTAACAATTCTTGGATTGTCGCATCTGTTGCAGGTCCAGCTTTAACCATCAACATAATTCGACGAGGTTTTTCAATCGCATTCACAAATTCCTCAATTGAGTATGTTGCTTGAAAGTTTTTGTCAGGATGTTCTTCAACCACTTCTGTTGTTTTTGATCCTGTACGGTTATACAGCGCAACTGTATAGCCTCTGCTTTCAATGTTTAAAGCAAGATTTTTTCCCATGACAGCCATGCCGACTACGCCAAATTGTTGTTTTGTCATTTTATGACCTCCTATATTATAATCAACGAAAATTCTATGAGCATTCTCTTATAATCCTCACTATTATAACGCACTATCTTTCATATGAAAACAATATAGTGCCAATAAATTTCCAATTTCTTCATATTTTCTTAAAAAAATACAAATCCCCTAGGCTCCATGGTTAGCCTAGGGGATTCAACATTTCAAAAAATGTTTTTATGCTTATGCTTCTTTAGACATTACGTCTTTTCCATCGTAGTGACCACATGCTGGACATACGTGATGGCTTTTTTTCATTTCACCACAGTTTGAGCATGCATTTAAGCCTTTGATTGTTAATTTGTAGTGTGTGCGACGTTTTGCTTTTTTCGCTTTAGAAGTTCTTCTAGCTGGTACTGCCATTGTTGTTCCACCTCCTTGTAAAGATGCGTGTATTTACATACACAATATATTCCAACCTAGCTGTTATCTTCCTCTTCAGCATTATCGCTGAGTAATTCTGATAGTTTAGCCAGACGAGGATCCACTGTTTGTTCTGCTGCTTTCTGCTTACTTTCCAAATATGCTTCTTCTGAAATCACTTCCCAGTCATTGCCACTTGGCATTTCTTGACTGTTTTGTTCTTCTTCTGTAAGCACTTGAATTGGAATGGACAATAGAATGTTGTCTTCGACAGATTCATCTAAATCAATTGTTGGCTTGTCCAATAAAATAATCTCTTCAGCTGCAAATCGTTCATCTCTTGTATCCATTTGTTCTTTTGTCATAAAGACTTCATCGACCGTGATTTGCATTGGCAAAGCCACAGGTTCTAAAGAACGGGATGAAGGAACGGTTACAGTTACCTGAATAGTGTAATGAAGTAAATATTCTGATTTATTGACTGCTAATAAGCCTTCTACTTTGATTGGACTTACATCCAACAAGGCATCATCTCGTTGAAGAAGCTCTTCTTTAAGATGCAATGTTTCTGAAAACACTAGCGGCTCTTCTTTGTATTTATTTAATTCTAACAAAGACCACTTCATAATTATCACTCCTAAGCAACAAAAGCTATTATACAGGGGTATGAAAGCTTTGTCAATGAAATTTTCTTGACAGCCCTTTCTTATTTCCTGTTTTTCTTTCGTTTTTTTTATAATTGTTTTTCTGTTGAAGATAACTTAGCGCTTATTTAATTAAATAACAAAATTTTTGTGTGAAATAACATAAATAATTTAAAACTCAGACATAATTTTACTATTTTCGCCCAACTCTTTATTTACTGAATACGTGTTTTCTGAACATTTCGTACTACTGTCTTCCTTGTAAAAAAAGCTGAGACAAACTGACGAATCGGTTTGTCCCAGCTTTGCGTCCGAGTACATATTGCTTAAAATCAAATGATTGAATTAATTAGACTTAGATAGCTGTTGTTGCTCCGCGGTAAACAATACCACGACGAGGATCAACAGTAATCACTTCGTCATTATTAATTAATGATGTTGCATCTGCAGCACCTACGATAACTGGAATATTTTGTGCAATCGCTACAACAGCTGCATGAGAAGTTAAACCACCTTCTTCAACAACTAATGCTGATGCTTTTTCAATTGCAGGCATGTATTCTTTATCTGTTGTTTTTGTAACTAAAATAGCCCCTTCAGTCGCTTTAGCAACTGCTTCTTCAGCAGTTCCTGCAACAACGGCTTTTGCAATAATTGCTTCTTCGCCGACACCTTGACCTTGAACTAATTTAGAACCGATCATTTGAATTTTCATTAAGTTTGTTGTGCCTTTTTCGCCAACTGGAACACCAGCAGTGATAATGATTAAATCACCTTCTGAAGCATAACCTTCTTCTTGTGATACTTTTGAAGCTAAATTAAACATTTCATCTGTGCTTGATGGTTTGTCAGCAACTGTTGCGTAAACACCCCATGATAATGATAAGCTACGTGCTTTTTGTTCTGAGAACGTAATTGCAACGATATGTGCTTTTGGACGGTATTTAGAGATCATACGTGCTGTATGGCCTGATTCTGTTGCCGCAACGATTGTTTGGATACCCAAGTTACGTGCTGTATGGCCAACAGATTGTCCGATTGCTTCAGTCATATCTGTTTTGCTATATAATTTCAATGCGAATGAATCTTGGTTAACTAATGTTTCTTCTGTACGAACTGCAATACGAGCCATTGTTTGAACAGCTTCTAATGGGTAATCCCCTGCTGCAGTTTCGCCTGATAACATTACTGCATCTGTTCCATCGTAGATTGCGTTTGCTACGTCATTTGCTTCCGCACGTGTTGGACGTGGGTTACGTTGCATTGAATCTAACATTTGTGTTGCAGTGATAACTGGTTTACCTAAAGCATTACATTTTTTAATTAAAGCTTTTTGGACAACTGGAACATCTTCTGTTGGAATTTCAACACCCATGTCACCACGAGCAACCATTAAACCATCAGAAACTTTTAAGATTTCATCGATATTATCGATACCTTCTTGGTTTTCGATTTTAGGAATGATTTGGATGTGTGTTGCGTTTTCTTCTTCTAAAATTTTAGTGATTTCTAAAACGTCAGAAGCACGACGAACGAAGCTAGCTGCGATAAAGTCAATTCCTTGACCAATTCCGAAACGGATATCGTTAGCATCTTTTTCAGTGATCCCTGGTAAGTTTACAGAAACGCCTGGTACGTTAACGCCTTTTTTGTTTTTCAAGACGCCTTCGTTTTTAACAACTGTTACGATTTCGTTTGCATCACGGTCGATATCAGTTACTTCTAAATCGATTAAACCATCATCTAAAAGAATGTGTGAACCTACGTTTACATCATTGATTAATTCTGGATAAGTGATTGAGAATTTTTCATTTGTTCCTAAAACTTCTGTCATAGAAATACGTACTGAATCACCAATTTTCATTGTGATTGCGCCATTTTCCATGTCATTTGTGCGGATTTCAGGACCTTTTGTATCTAGTAAGATCGCTACGCGTTTCCCTGTAATTTTTACAGCTTCACGAATGTTTTTAATACGAGCACCATGCTCTTCGTAGTCACCATGTGAAAAGTTCAAACGGCAAACATTCATACCTGCATTAATTAAGTTTACTAGCATATCAACGGATTCACTAGCTGGTCCAATCGTACATACGATTTTCGTTTTTTTCATTACTAAAACGCTCCTATTCCAAATTTGTTTATACAAAGCTAATAAGATTAGCTAATATACAAGATTAAAAAGAAATTTCATGATTTAACTCATAAAGAGATAAATCTGGTTTGTGTTTATTGTTTTCTAACGTGTCAATAATATCAGCTGCAACTACTTGGTTATCTAACATACCGATACATAAACCGCCTTTGCCTTCTTTTAGAAGTTCAACAGCATATGACCCAAATTTACTTGCTAATACACGGTCACGAGCACTTGGCGAGCCCCCACGAACCACGTGTCCTAAAATTGATACACGCGTATGGAAATCACCGTATTCAGAAAGTTTATCAGCAAATTCATTTCCGCCCATTACGCCTTCTGCTAAAATGATTAAGCAATGTTTTTTCCCGCGGTCGCGGCCTTCTTGAATACGTTTGGCAACGTTTTTCATATCAAAATCATGTTCAGGAATAATGATTTCATCTGCTCCGCCTGCCACGCCTGACCACAATGCGATATCACCAGCGTTACGTCCCATTACTTCGATAACGAATGTACGAACATGAGAAGTCGCTGTATCACGAATTCGGTCAATTGATTCCAAAACAGTGTTAATTGCTGTATCAAAACCGATTGTGAAATCTGTTCCAGGAATATCATTATCAATTGTTCCAGGAATTCCAACAGCGGGGAAACCACGTTTTGTCAAAGCCATTGCGCCATGATAAGAACCGTCTCCACCAATAACAACTAAGCCTTCAATACCGAATTTTTTCAATTGTTCGATTCCTTTTAATTGCCCTTCTTCAGTAGCAAATTCAGGATAACGAGCAGAGTACAAGAATGTTCCACCACGTTGAATCTTATCGCCAACGTCAGCAACATCTAAACGACGGATGTCGCCTGCGACTAAACCGGCAAATCCATAGTTAATACCGTAAACTTCGATTCCATCAAAAATACTTTTGCGTACGACTGCACGAATTGCAGCGTTCATTCCAGGGGCATCTCCCCCGCTGGTTAAAATACCAATGCGTTTCATTCGCTATTTCACCTCATATAATATACTTTCAACTGCCAAAAGAAACCTTTTCGCAAAAATTGATATACAAAAATATTACGTCATTCATTTTACCATTAAAGAACCAAAATGTCTTGAGTTAAGAAGAAAAAAATGAAAAAAGTTGAAAACAACTAGTATTTTTTACCGTAAATCATTTGAAAATGACGTTTTGCTCGCCTAAAACGTAAGCTAATTGTTGCTGACTAGCGCTTGTATGAGCGACCCAGTTTTCTTCATTTAATACTATTTTCTTTCCTGTTTTTTCAAAATAGACAATCACTGGAATGTGTCCAGCATGACGACTGAGTACCTCTTTCATTTTCTGAAAAACGTCCGTTTGTTCGACATCTTTTGTAATTCTGATAAAACACGTTTCGTCACTAATTGATGTTTCTACTTGTTGCGCTTTTTCTATTCGTTGAACCAATATTTGCAATTCTTGATTGTACGTACTGCGTTCCACTTTTCCTTCCACATAATAAACTTGCCCTTTCTCGACACTCTGTCTTAACTGGCGAAAAACAGTTGGGAACAACGTTAGTGAAATACTTCCTGTTGTATCATCCCCATCAACAAAGGCCATTTGTTCTCCCTTTTTGGTCCGAATCGTCCGAATGTTTTTGACATAAATCAATAATTTCGTGGGCTGATTTTCAACAAGTTCATGAACAAGTTGCGTTTGCTTGGCTAAGCGTGTTTTTTTGAACTCTTCTGTCGGATGTCCTGATAAATAGACCCCTAAATATTGTTCTTCTTGTTCTAGTCGCTCTTCTAGCGGATAATCGGCAATTTCTTCTTCCTTTGGCTTCAACGTTTCTAACAAATCCATACTACCACCGCTGAGAAGAATACTTTGGATATTACTCTCTAAACCTACCGCTAATTGACGGCGATTGGGTGCAATTTCGTCAAATGCACCGATGGCAATCAATGGTTCGATATTTTCAACTTTCAACCACTTACGGTCAATTCGCAAAAGAAACTCATCGAACGTTTTGTACGGTCCATTTTCTCGGCGTTCATTTAAAATATTTTGAATGAAGTCTCGGCGGATTCCTTTTAAAGAACTAAAACCAAATAAAATTTGCTGTTGCTGATTTAGGTAAAAGCTGTAGTGACTTTGGTTAATTGACGGCTGCAAAATCGTCTGCTTGTTTTTTCTAGCTTCGCCAATATATTCTTTAATTTTTGTTGGATTATGACGAACAGAATGCAACAATGCGACATAAAAAGCACTCGGATAATGAACCTTCAAGTAAGCCATTTGAAAACCAATAAAGGAATAGGCAAATGCATGCGAGCGGTTAAAGCCATAATTAGCAAAGCGCTCAATATAATCGTACACTTGGTTAGCTGTTTCTTGGGGATAGCCTTGTTGTAACGCACCATTAACAAAATGATTCCGTTCTTCATCTAGCACATCTTTTTTCTTTTTACTAATGGCCCGACGTAAAATGTCAGCTTGCCCTAAAGAGAAGCCTGCCATTTTCGCAGCAACTTGCATAATCTGCTCTTGGTAAACAATAATTCCGTACGTATTTTCCAAAATGGGGGCGAGACTAGGCTCTGGATAACTAATTTGTTCCAAGCCTTTTTTCCGGCGGATGAAAACATCAATATTTTGCATCGGACCAGGACGATACAGGGCATTGACAGCAGCAATATCTTCAATGCTAGTTGGCCCTAATTTTCTTAATACATTCCGAATTCCAGCAGATTCAAACTGGAAAACGCCACTTGTTTCCCCTTTTCTAAATAAAGCCAGCGTTGTTTCGTCATCTAATGGAATCTGATTTAAACGAATGGTTCGATTATAGACGCGTTTAACAGCTGTAAGGGTATCATCAATGATAGATAAATTTCTTAAGCCCAAGAAATCCATTTTCAGAAGACCAATTTTTTCAACATCATTCATAGTAAATTGGGTCAATAAAATTTCATTCGATCCTGGTTGTAACGGAACCAAATTCAAAAGATTTTCATCACTAATTACCACACCTGCTGCGTGCGTAGAAACATGGCGAGGCAATCCTTCTAGCTGAACAGCTGTTTTATAGAGCAATTGATTATTTGGCGAAAAATTGACCAATTCTTGCATCCGTTTCGACTCTTGGTACGCTTCTTCTAACGTAATTTTCAGCTTGTTGGGGACAGCTGCCGACCAACGATTCGCTTCACTCTGGGACAACCCGAAAACACGTGCAACGTCCCGTAAAACCATTTTCGCAGCCATCGTACCAAACGTGGCAATTTGCGCCATGTGATAATGACCATATTTTTGACTGACATAAGCTAAAACTTCCTCCCGCCGATTATCAGGAATATCTAAATCAATATCGGGCATCGTGTAGCGTTCTGGATTCAAAAAACGTTCAAAAAGCAAATCATATTTGATTGGATCTACATCTGTAATTGATAGCACATAGGACACTAAAGAGCCTGCAGCTGAACCTCGGCCAGCGCCTGTAACAATTTGATTGTTATGACAGAAGTCCATCACATCCCAAACGATTAAAAAGTAATCATCAAAGCCCATATTGTGAATGATGGTTAACTCTTTTTCTAATCGTTTTTGGTAAACTTCATTTAGATGAGGCACTCTTTCTGGTAATTTTTCTAAACACAATGTGCGTAAATAAGAACCAGCCGTTTGATTATCAGGCACAGGAAAATGCGGTAATAATTTTTGATGTAAAGGAATGTCAACTCGGCAATTTTCAGCTAGCTGAATCGTATTCTGGACCACTTCTGCACCAGCTATTTGAAGCATTTGTTCCATCGTCGTCTCTGCTTCGCGCAAGTAATTCAGACCTTCTATTTCCGGTGTTTGGCTTGTAATATTCAATTGATTATTTTCTTTGATGCTCTCAAGAACAGTAACGGCAAAGCCTTCTTCCCTTGTTAAATGACGTACCTCTTGCAAAGCCACGCCAGGTAATTGTTCTCGTTGGTAAAAAGAAAAGAGCGCTGGATTGCGTTGTTGATTCATTGAAAAAGAATGTTCAACAAATAACGACTGGGGATCAAAATATGAAGCAAGTTGTTGGAAAGCGTGAACCGCTTGTTGTTCATCTTCAAAAAATGTTTGGGCGACTTCTCCTTTAGCTGACAAAGTCACGGCAAATAAATCACTTAATAAGGATTGATGTTCTGCTAAGTAAAAGGGACCCTCTGTCGTCATTTTGCTGCTAGATAGTTGCATTAATTGCTGATACCCTTTTAAATTTTTAGCAAATAAAAGCAATTCGGAATGCCCTTCTTTTTCTGCTGGGGTATATTCTAATCTTAAACCGATAATTGGTTGAATTCCCGCTTCTTGGCATGCTTCATAAAATTCAACCGCCCCATGCAAGACATTGATATCGGTAATCGCTAATGTTTGATAACCTAACGCTTTCGCTTGTTTTACATAGGAACGAATCCTAACCGTACTAGATAAAAGCGAATAGGAAGTAACGGTATGTAATTGTGGAAATGACATTGGACAGCTCCTTTTTGAATCCTTGCTATTTTTTTCCTCTTCTCTTATTTTCCTATCGCGGATTCTTTACTTTTAAAGAAAATATGCTAAACTAAGAGCTAGAAAAGAGGTGCTCATATGCGTTATCTTGTTGTATTTTTCTGGACCTTCGCATTAGGCCAAGTCGTTGGATATATCGGCGGTGCATTATCTGGTGGTTCATACGACTTTAAAATGACAACGATTCTATCGTTGGCAACAGCCGTTATTATTTTATTAATTGCACACTTTGCAGTACCGAAAGAAACCAAACCTGTTAAATAAGAAAAAACCAGTTACTAAAGTTATTGTAACTGGTTTTTTTATCTTTTCAACTGTTTAGAGCTTTTTATTTAAAACTTTTCGGAAATTAAAGAAGGACAACCCAATGTTTCCTAAAACGAAACAAGCGGTTACCAGAAAAACAGAAGAATAGCCAAAACCATGGGCAACTGTTGACCCTACCATCGGCCCTAAAACTTGACCGAAATTACTACACATCTGATTGTAACTATAAACTCTACTTACGCCCTCCGTTGGCGTTATTTTACTAATTAACGTATTAATTGATGGCATTAATGCGCCTGTTGAAAAACCTAAAAGGAATCGTAAAACGCCTAACTGAAAAGGTGTTTGCACAAACGCCATGGGAATGTAACAAATAAAAGAAAGAATTAATCCGCCTAATAAAACTTTTTGGTTCCCAATGCGGTCCCCAATTTTTCCCAAAGTTGGAGAAGAAATAATTGCTGAAACGCCGGCAATCGAAACAATCAAACCACTAACAAATAATACATTCTCTGTATCGCCACTTAAAGATCGAATATATAGCGTTAAGATTGGGCTGATACTTGTAATTCCTAATTGTAAAATTAACGTAGTCACAAACAAACCAATCAATACTGAAACATGATCCATCTTACTAAAAATTTCTTTCGTCGTTAATAAATCCTTTTTCTCAACTGGTTGAAAATCTTCTTTAACTAAAAAGATAGTCAACAACGTTGTAATGAATAAAATAACGCCGGTAATAATAAAGACATTTTCCATTCCAAACCACTGTGCCAACGCACCGCCAATCGATGGCGCAATTAACGTCCCAGCAATTGCACCTGTTGATAATGTCCCTAGAGCCCAGCCATTTTTCTCTTTTGGCGCCTGCGACGCAATCATCGCTGTTGCGTTAGGAATATAGCCGGATAAAATCCCGTTCATAAAACGCATAATCAACAGCCAGTATACATTAGGGACAAATGCTAACGCCCCCATTGTGATCGTCATTCCTGCTGCAGCCCGAATCATCATAATTTTCCGACCTTTTCGATCAGCTAAATTTCCCCAAATCGGTGCAACAATCGCAGCAGCAAATGCCGTGACAGAAATTGCCAATCCAGAAAACAACTCTACTTGACTCTTAGGCGTCCCTAATTGTTCAACATATACTGGAATAAACGGCATAACTAAGCTAATACTCGCCCCTGTAAAAAAGCAACCAATCCATGCGACTAATAAATTCTGCTTCCATTTTATTTTCATACTTTTATCCACCTTATCACCTCTTCACCTACCACTATACTCTAAAAGAGTGAATCTCTCAAAAGAAAATTCTTTTAAAAAAAGTCTGGCAGACCGGTCAAAACGACCAATCTGCCAGACTTCTTAACACTTGGGCTTAAGATAAATAGCTGAACAAATGCAACACCTTCGAAGCTAACCGCTGTTATCTCAGCCTCACTTCTGTTTACTATAAAATAGCTAAGATTACAAAGTTTAAGATAAACAACGCATCAATGACCCAAATAATTGGTGAAACTTCTTTGGCTTTTCCTTTGACTACTTTCACCACTGCATAAAAGATGAACCCAGCAGCAATCCCATAAGAGATGCTATAACATAATCCCATGAAAATTGAAGCAAAAAATGCTGGAATCGCATCTTCTAAATCCGTCCAATTGATGTCTTTGAAAGAAGCTAACATCATAATTCCCACTAAAATTAACGCTGGAGCCGTAGCTTGTGCTGGCACAATAGCAATAAGTGGTGAAAAAAGACTACTTAGGGCAAATAGAATTGCTACCACTACCGATGTCAAACCTGTTCGACCACCCGCACCGATTCCTGCTGCACTTTCTACATAAGTTGTCGTATTCGATGTACCAAAAATCGCACCGATAGATGTTGCAATAGCATCTGCAAATAGAGCTTTGTCCATTTTAGTGCTGAAACCCTTACTATCTTCTAAAGCTAATTCATCTTCTTTAGAGAAAATCCCTGTTCGACGTCCCGTACCGATAAATGTTCCAATTGTATCAAACGTATCTGATAAACTGAAGGCAATAATGGTCATTAAAACTTGAGGAATTTTTGAAGAATCGCTAAACAATGACTGTAAGCCCTCAGCACCAAAAGCAGCGCCAAAAGTTGTACCTAATTCTTTAAATGAATTGCCCAACGAATTAGCATGCCAATCAACCGAAGCAGTGTCTACCACCCCCATTGGAATTGCGACTAACGTAGTAACTACAATGCCAATTAAAATAGCCCCACGAACATTCGTGACAACTAAAATCGTTGTTAAAACTAACCCAATTACCGCCAAAATAATGGCTGGATTATCAAAATTTCCTAAAGCGGGCACGATACTCGAACCATTCACAACACCATTTTGAGGTTCTGCTTGCACTGTGAAACTTAGTAAGCCAGCATTTTTCAACCCTACATAAGCGACAAAAATTCCAATCCCACCACCAATAGCATGTTGTAAACTCTCTGGAATTGCTTTAATAATCATTTTGCGAATTTTTGTCACTGTAATCAAAATATTAATCAAACCACAAATAAAAACCATTGCTAATGCTTGTTGCCAAGTATACCCCATCCCAAAAACGACCGTAAACGTGAAGAAAGCATTGAGTCCCATCCCCGGTGCTTGAGCGTAAGGTACATTAGCAAACAGCCCCATAATTAATGTACCGATGATTGAAGCAATAATGGTCGCTAAAAAAACAGCCTGAAAAGGCATCCCTGTTTCTGAAAGAATGGACGGATTAACAAATAAAATATAACTCATTGCAAAAAAGGTCGTAACCCCCGCCATTATTTCAGTTGATACCGTTGTCTTGTTTTCCTTTAATTTGAAAAACGTATTCATAATTGCACTTCTCTCCCTTAAAATCCATGTTTTCGAATAATTACTCTTTGATTATAAGAGAATCGCTATCTTTTTACAACAAAATATTAACTATTATATATATTTTTCTATATAACGTTCGTGTTTTGCTGATATAAAAAAAGAAAAAGCTTTACATTGCTTCTTCTTTTCCTAATAATTGGATTAGCCCAAACAACAGCATCTGTAGAAACATCATTAATAAAATAAACATTAATTTTTGAAGGGACCAGTCAAAAAAGATAATTTTCACTGTTTCAATTGGACTCATAAAAAGATAGACACTGTGTAATCGATCAAAACGTCCAACATAAATCGCCAAAGCAGACAAGAAATGAAGGCTGGCTTGAAAGACTACAATTGTTCTATAGCCGCAATAACTTTGCAATTTCTGGCTAACAGTTGTTACTGTTTTCATCCCTAAAAGCCCATATATAACAATCCCGCTAGTTAAGCAAACAAACGCCCACCAATCACCAATTTGGTTTGCAAAAATCGTATTAAAGCCTCGATAAATAGATAGCGTTTCTAAATGAAAAAAATCCGTAAATAGGTACGGCGCATTAGGATAAAAAATTAACCAAGCAAAACCTATCAACCAATCCCTTTTACGTTTTTCTGCGTTTAAAAGATAACTAAGTTCAATTGGAATATAGGCTAACAACACGTTCAACGCCATAAAATGAAAATGCGTAGCAAATAACCACATATAGATACAATAGATTAAGGTGATCACTCGTAAATAATTTCTAGAATTTTTCAAGATGCTCTGCGCTCCTTTTTCAAACGGTTTATTTTAGTGTAGCATACTTCTTAAGCTTTTTTTTAAACCTTATAAATGAACATGCTTCTCCCCTTGATAATCTTCGGTTTTATGCTAGACTGAGTAAAAGGCATTTAGGAGGAATTTTTACTTGAAAAAATTAATTGCTATTGATTTAGACGGCACAACATTAAATGCACAGTCTTTAATCAGTCCAAAAACCGAACAAACACTAAAAAAAGCGATTGACAACGGTCATTACGTCAGTATTGCCACTGGACGTCCCTATAGAATGAGTCATCAATTTTACCAACAACTTGGCCTAACGACCCCTATGGTTAACTTTAACGGCGCTTTAGTTCACATTCCAGAGAAAAAATGGGACTTGGAAAGCGAAGCCAATATTGAGCGTGACCTAGTCTTTGACATTTTGGCACAGAAAAAAGAATTACAATTAGATTTTGTTGCTGCTGAAAACAAAGAAACATTTTATATCGATACGTTAGATGGGTTCGATCCGAAATTTTTTGCTTCCAAAGCAACCTTAGATAATTTACTTACTGCTAAAAATTTACGAACAAATCCTACCTCAATGATGGTTCGGACCACACCAAACCAAGCTGAAAAAGTTGCTGATACATTGACCAAACAATATGGTGATTATATTGATGTCCGCACTTGGGGCGGTCCAATGCCTATTTTAGAAATGGTCGCAAAAGGAATTCAAAAAGCCCATGGCGTTGATCAAGTGGCGAACTTTTTATCTGTCAAACCAGCTGATATCATTGCTTTTGGCGATGAACATAATGACGAAGAAATGTTAAGTTATGCTGGTTGGGGTGTTGCTATGAACAATGCCACGGATAAAATTAAATCCGTAGCCAACGATGTCACTGAAAAAACAAATGATCAAGATGGTTTAGCAGATTACTTAGAAAATTATTTAGATCTATAAAAGGCTAAAATAAAAGTATTTCTTTAAAAAGAACTCACTTTGATTTAGCTGATAATCTTAAGATTACGAAAGTGGGGCATAAGTCGAAACGACTTATGCCCCACTTCCGTTTTTTTTATTCCTTCAATGAATTTTGAAACGTGCTGATTTTTTCAGCCAATCTTTGATAAGTAGTAAAAGACGGATGCTTTAGCTCTTGTTCTTCGTTAACGGATAAAGTTTGTTGTGTCGTAATGGCCTTTGTTAGTGCATCTACAAAATGAATAAAAGAATTGTTGGTTTGTTTATTGTATCCTGGTGAATAATATTTCGATTGACGATAAAAAGGCCGCAGGGCTGTTTCTGTGATTTTTTCCTGTTCATCTGAAAAGTATTCATCATAGCTGACATGTTTTATTTTCTGCTCTTCTGTTATCACTTGAAGTCGAGCGATTAGGCCATTGCCTAAATCTTCTGCGTAACCGATATACGTTTCTTTCGATGGCTCTTTTAGCCAAGTGTCCATCTCTGCTGCTAAAGGCATTAAACCTTCACGCGCAGAAGTTGATGAACCGCGTACCGTATAAAAATTACCTGTGACACGATTTTCGTCACGCATTTGTTTTTCTACATAAGTAATACCATTAACAACGGTGACTAACGTATCGTCTGTACGCGTGTTGCTTGCTTGAAATTCAGGATAATCTGACAGGCGTTTGTTGACACCCGAATAGCGTGTATCATAATAAGGGTCACTAGCAAACTCTGTAAACTCAACATTCAGAATCCGTTGCGTTTCAGGTTCCGTAATAATCTCTACAATGCCGTAATTTCCGCCAGTAAATACACCTTCATTTTTATAATAGTTACCCGTCATTAATCCCAAAGGCGGTTGATTGGACCAAAACATTTTTTCCTTTTTTTCTTCTGGTGTATATTTTGCTGGTGGGGTTGTCCCAAATGTCGTTTGTGTGGCCCCTGTAACCACTTCGTACGTGTATTCATGAGAATCAAAAGTCAATTGATTAGCAATCAGTTCGTCATTTTTAGTCGGCGCTTGTTTTTCCGCCGCAGAAGTCGTTTGATTGGTGACGGTAACTTGCTTCACTTGCTTTGTCTCTTGCGGACCACTTGTTGTTTGTTTCGTTGGCTCTTGATCTGGCGCACAACCAACCAAAATAAATAATCCGATAAAAACCACCATTCCTTTAATATATTTCATTCACTTCTCTCCTTTTTATAAACGCTTAATTTCCTCTTATCTCCAGTGTAGCAAACATTTATAAACCAAAACTGACGGAAAAATGAATAAATAATAAACAAAAACGCTAAGTCTCCTGCAGCTTAAGAGACTTAGCGTTTTTTTATTTAATTGCTTGGCGCTTTTGGCGCAACCACTCTTCTTTAATGTGTTCAGATAGGCGAATCATTCGTTTACCAACTTCACTATATTGGTTAGTAGCTAAATTGGCTAAAGAAATTCGAACTGACCATTTGTCACTCCCGAAAGCATCCGCTTTTAAAAGCATTAATTTTTCTTTTTCTGCTAAAGAGGTTAATACTTTTGTGATCGTCCACGATTTCGTTAAATAGCTTGAAAATTCTGGGCCATAACGTTTTTCTGTCCAATCTCTAAAGTTAATTTCACAATAATATGCTGTATTTAAACTTGCTAAAGGCTCTTCAATGCCTAAGGTGCGGAACAAGAGCTTTTCACGCGTATGACAAATATCCATCACTTCGTCTTTATATGCTTGACCGTCTTTTAACAAAGCATACAAACTAAATAAAGCCATCATCGCTTGCTGAATAGAAGAAAGTCCCGCTGCATGGTTCAACGCAATATCGCGGCTGTCTGCGACTAAGCGGCTGATAAAGTTAATTTGGCTTGTGTCTGCATTCAATGTAGCATAACGTGCCTGTAATTCCATTTTTCGAGCCACTGGCAATTCTTTTAATAATTGATCAAAGATGTTCTCTTGACTAACCGCAATAGTCCCCACACGCCAACCGGTAGCGCCAAAGTATTTAGAATAAGAATAGATACAGGCTGTATTGTAAGGTAACTCCGTAAATAGTGAACGGAAAGCTGGCACAAAGGTTCCGTAAACGTCATCTGTTAAAATCATTAACTTAGGGTTATCCACTGCAACGATTTGTTTGATTTGTTCAATGGTAGGTTTTCCCATAGCATTAGCAGTTGGATTGCTGGGATTTACGACAAAAACCGCTTTGATGGACGGGTCTTTTAGTTTATCAATTTCCTTGTTTGAGTATTGATACGTCGTTTTTCCATCAATAATCATTTGCTCTGCTTTGATTTTAACCACGTCAAAATCATAACGTGGTAGTTCTGGAATTTCTAGATAAGGAGCAAACGTTGGTAATAACAACGCAATACGATCACCTTTTTCTAGTAAATAATTATTTGCCAACGTATCAAACAAGTAACAAATCCCTGCTGTACCACCTTCAACGGCAAAAATATCAAACGGTTGTGCTTCGCTGGAAAATAATTCTTGATTTAAATAGGCTTTAATCGGTTGTTCACACGCCTTCAAGCAACGAACAGGATTCGGATAATTATCCCCAATCACATAGTCTAACATGGCATCTAACCACATTTCCTTATCCATCCCAAAATAGTTATGCTCTGCTGTCCAAATTTCTTGTAAGAAGGTTGCCCCTTTGCTAGGATTTTCTGCTAAAAAGTTTAAGAAGCGTTGCGTTCTACCAAAACTTGGCTGAATCATACCAGCCGTTTGTTCGCTCCCCTCTCTTAACGTTTCTTTTGTAGCAAATTGACCTAATAAAAAAAAGGCTTCCCTTGGTGTTGGCGCCGTCCAATTAGGATTGCCTCGCCCTGCATTTAACAATGTTTCTAAATTATGATTTTCTTCATGTAATTTCTTCTCTAAAAATAGACTTAATTCAAACGGACTAAGGTTTTCTGTCAATTCATCACTTGTTATCATTTTATCCTCCTGAAGCACACGCAGTCATTTAGTATTTAGTATGTAGTCTATACTACTCTTCTACCTCCAGATGTCAACCATTTAAGCGGAATATTCTGACAATTAATAAAAAAGAAACAATCCTTTATAAAAAATAAAGGATTGCTTCTTTTTCGCTGATTAACCAAAGAACCGTTGCATCTCAATTTTTGCTGATTGGACAGAATCAGAAGCATGGATTAAATTTTTGGTGACAGACAACCCATAATCCGCTCGTAAGGTGCCACTTTCAGCATCTAACGGATTCGTTGCTCCAACTAATTTACGCACTTTTTTAACCACATTGTCCCCTACAACGACCATCACAACCACTGGGCCACTTGTCATATAGGCTAATAATTCAGGGAAAAATAGTTCATCTTTTAAATGCTCATAATGTTCCTTCACTGTTTCTACTGTTAGTCGTTCGAATTTAAGGTGCAATAAGTCAATACCTTTATCTTCAAAACGTTGAATGATTTTGCCAACTAACTTTCGTTCAACGCCATCTGGCTTAATAATTACTAAACTTGTTTCCTTCATTTTTTCCATCCCTTTCAAAACTTCCTTTTGCCCTTTCCCAAGGGGTAGCTACAGAATAAAATGAAAGCGGATACTTTGTCAATGATAAATTTTCTTTTCCTTTTGATTAAATAAAAAATTAAAGATTATTCACAAGGTTTGTGAATTGTTCTTTCAGTTCTGTATTGCTTGTTTCTTTTAAAAACAAATAAGGTTGCTCCTCTACTGGCTGTTCTTTACTCACATAAACTTTGGCTTCACCATTCACTAAAGTAAATAAATAGACATGCTTCTGGGCAACTTGTGTCGCACTGTCAGAGTATACTGCCACCAGACAATAACCGCCTTCGCTACCTGTTTCTGACCAATTTAACCAAATGGGATTGTTCCCAATAGCTGGTTGTATTTTAGGTTCATAACTCAATAAATCATCAGGCACTTGAATCGTGTAAAAAGCTACAGAGTGACCTGGTTGGTACGCTTGATAGTTCTGATTGCGTTCTTGACCCCAGGTTTCCATGTATTGTCCTAACTGTTTTGCTTTTTGCTGATTCCAAATCGTCCCTTCTTCTGTAACTAATTCAGTTAATTCTTGTGTTTGCGTTGTTTGCTCTAATTCCAACGCCGTGGTTTGACTAACTTCGGTTGCTGAAATTGCTCTTGTTTCTTCAGTATTTACATTGTTTGTTTGTACGGTTCGCACTTTCTGTGATTCCTCTTTCGATTTTTGCCAACCACAGCCAGATAAAACGCTTCCAACAACCGCTATCATAATAATCCCGTTTAGTTTCATCCCTTAAACTCCTGTTTTTATTTTTATTCTATCGAAATAAACCTAAAATCTCAATCCCTTTCTTTGGATAGTTGAAAACCATTTAGGAACTAGTAATTCTCCACAATTATAGTCCTCTAGTAATTGTTGGTATTGCTGTTCCATAGTCCTGATTTCTTTTTCACCAAAGCTCAGTGCCCAAACTAAAGAATAGAGTCCTGCGTGAAAAGTATAAAGCTTTTGAAACTGCCAAAATAAGGTAGGAACTTTCCCAGCAAAATAACCTTGTAATTGACCATAAGCAAACAATGGCGAAACATTTCTTGAAAAAAATTGTAACTTGTAAAATTCTTCATAAGGATCCCCAAAATCCCATCGATTAAAATCAATCACACCGACCTGCCTAGTTGGCAAGTAAATAAAATTTCCCACATGGAAATCTCCATGCTGATAAACCACAGGCCGTTGTTGCAATAACGGTAATTGTTTTTCTAAATATGAAATTATTGGCTGCTGGTACGGCATACAAAATTGAGATTCCTTATACTTATTTAGTTGGCTCTGCTTTTTTTCGTATAAATTTCGCGCAATCTCTCTTTGACTAATCCTTTCAGGCAACAAAAGCTTATGGATTTTGTTTAAATAGCGGCCCGCCTCTACGCCTAAGTTCAGTTGTCTTTTGGGAGAAAGAGCGGGTAAAACATCGCTTAAGTCTTCACCTTCTAGATACGTTAATAACATGTATCCTTGTTCACTTTCAGGAATAGGTGCACATAAAAAAGGTTTAGAACTGGGAAATCCTAACGCCGCTACTTTTTTGATAAATTGATATTCTTGTTGTTTAGCTAATAACTCTTCTTGTTGAAAAATTCGCAATAAAAAGGTTTCTTGATTTTTAGTAACTTTAAACTTTAAATCAGTTGACCAACCACGGTGAATAGCTTCAACTTTTTGCCATTGCTGAAACGCTGGAATCTTCTCAAACGCCCTCATTACTTTCGCCTCCATTTCCCTATTGGTTTTAGTATACCAAAGAAAAAAGGCGAGCCTGGGACAAAAATCACTTTGAATTTTTGTTCCAGGCTTAAAAATTGATAAACGGCGGGAACAGAAGCAACTCCTTCGGAAATAAGCCGAAATTCTCCAAAAATTAAAGAACAATTTTCGGAAATTCCTTCTTATTTCTCGGAGTTAAACACTTCTGTCCCGACCTCGTCACTGGTTATCGTTTTCTAGTTTTCCTTATATAAATCGTTCCACTTGTTACTAAGAAAGCTCCTCCTAAAACAATCCAGAAAGTACTAGGTACTTCTGCACCTGCTTTTGGTAATACTTTTTTGGGAAGCTGTTCTTGTTTCCCAATCATACTTTTATTAGAAAAAGCATGCGTACTTTCTGTTGATTTTGTTCCCTGATTTGCTGATGAATTCAGCGAATTATCTAAGGATGACTCACTAGTAGTTTTTCCAGCTTTGTCTGGGTTTTGGTTTTTTCCTTCGATTGGTTCTTCACTTGTTTTTGTTTCTTTGTCTTTATCTGGTTTGCCACTTGCATCTGAGTCTTTGTCTTTTTCTGGTTCGCCACTTGCATCTGGTTCTTTGTCTTTGTCTGCTTCGCCACTTGCATCTGGCTCTTTGTCTTTTTCTGGTTCGCCACTTGCATTTGGCTCTTTGTCTTTTTCTGGTTCGCCACTTGCATCTGGCTCTTTGTCTTTATCTGGTTCGCCACTTGTATCTAGTTCTTTATCTTTTTCTGGTTCGCCACTTGCATCTGGCTCTTTGTCTTTTTCTGGTTCGCCACTTGCATCTGGCTCTTTGTCTTTTTCTGGTTCGCCACTTGCATCTGGCTCTTTGTCTTTTTCTGGTTCTTCTACATGTGGTTGATTTATCTTGTGGTTATTTTCAAATAAAGCACCTAATTGTAGCAACGTTCGGTCTTCATTTAATGCACTATTAAATTGAATCCCCAAAGGCAGTCCTTCTTTTGAAACGTAAGTTGGTACACTTAATGCTGGATGTCCAAATAAATTTGCTTGTTGTGTAAACGGTGTATATGTGAACGCCGTCAGCCATTGGTCATAAATCAATTGTTTTTGTTCTGCTGGTGACAATTGATCAATTTTTTCCATCTGTGCTGCATGTTCTGGTTTTAGTAACGGATTATCAATACTAGGTGCCGTGGCAGCTGTCGTTGGTGTTAATAAGATAGGATACTGTTGATAAAATTCGTCCATCGCTTGTGCTTGTAAAGCAATATCTGTCCAAGCCGCAGTTGTCTCTTCACTCGTTATATTTTTTCCTGTTTGAAAAAGCGCCCATGTTAACAGTTCTACATCATTTCGTTCAAGCGGTCTTTTCAATTTCTGCCGCGCCATAAAATCGGCAATTCCTACTGAGCCAGCAGCTACAGTATAATAATTTTTCATTAGACGTTCCCCATCAACAGGGTGCTTCACTTCAACCAATGTGTACCCTTGGTCTTTTAAAAAAGCAACAGCTTCAGCGACCGCCTCTTTTGCTTCGGCACTTACAGGCGTTCCGGCAGGGGATTCTGTTGTATAAGCAATGGGTTGCGCTTGACTTAAATGTCCCGCAGGAAGATCTTTTTTAGTTAATAAGGTTTCAAATAATGCATTTGTATCCGCCACGGTTCGACTTAAACCAAAGTGAACAGTTTGACCTTTTGCACTATTAGAATTGCCAATGATTACTCCTCTAGAAGGTTTCAAGCCTACGGTGCCTGTCCAAGAAGCAGGGATGCGGATAGAGCCACCAGCATCACTTCCAGAAGCAATGGGAACAAATGCCGCGGCGACACTAGCACCCGCTCCGCCTGAAGAACCACCTGAATAATAGTTAGGATTCCATGGATTGACGGAAACGCCATATAACTTTGAATCTGAAATATTCTTCCAACCTAATTCTGGATAATTCGTTTGACCAATGATTATGAATCCAGCATTTTGTAGTGCTTTGACAAAGGTCGATGTCCCACCAGCTACTTGATCTTGGAGAAAACCAAAACCGTTCGTGTTGCTTTCACCTTTCAAGGATTGTCCTAACCCTTTTAGTAAGAGCGGCACACCTAGAAATGGTTGACCTGTATCTTGTAAAGCTTTTGCTTCTGTCAAAGCCGCTTCTTCTCGTAAAGTAATGACCGCATTTAATGTAGGATTTTCACGTTTAGTGATGGCCAACGCAATTTTTACTAGTTCTTCGCTCGTCACCTTTTTTTCTCTTACTAAAGTTGCTAACTCTAGTGCAGTTGCTTGTTTATAATCTGTTTCTGAAAAAGCATTCTCTGCAGAAACAGCTTTTTCATCTGTATCACTATTTTGTATCTCATTTGTGGTTTCAGTAGTTACTGCAACCACATTTCGGCTACTGCTTTCGGCGATTGCCGAAGAGGATTCTTTTTCCTGCATCACCGTTTGGCTAGTAGTTTCAGATTCCAAGTTAGCTACAGTCTGACTGGTTTCTGTTGTTACTGATTCCGTCTCTGTTTGAACGGTTGTTTCTAATATACTTTCTTGTGCCAACATTGGTACCCCTACCAGTGTTTGGCTAATTAATAAAATAATCCCTAACTTTTTGAACAAAATCGACTTCTTCATAAGTCACATCCTTTATCTATTAATACAGATAAAAAATCTGTATTACTTATAGCATAAATGAAAGCGATTAAAAAGTAAAGTTCTCTTGAAAATTCCCATGTTCAACTTTTAGGCTAGGTTCTTTTTATATGCTAAAATAGAATAGAAACGGAGGTTTTTTAATGGAATGGATTGAAATTAAGCACGCAACACAAAATAATTTGAAGAATATCTCTGTCAATATCCCTAAAAAGCAACTAACTGTTGTTACTGGACTTTCGGGTTCAGGAAAGTCCTCCTTAGTATTTGACACATTAGCCGCTGAATCACGTCGTGAACTAAATGATACATTTAGTTCGTTTGTTCAAAATTACTTACCCAAATATGGTCGTCCAGAAGTTGAAAAAATCGAGAATCTTCCTGTTGCAATTGTCATTGACCAGAAAAAAGTAGCAGGTAATTCTCGTTCGACAGTGGGAACGTATACAGATATTTATACGTTTTTACGTTTGCTGTTTTCACGAGCAGGTTCTCCATTTGTTGGTTATTCAGATACTTTTTCGTTTAATCATCCGGATGGAAAATGTCCAACATGCGATGGCTTAGGAAAGATTACCGAAATCAATCTTCATCAGCTAGTTGATTATGACAAATCATTAAACGAAGGGCCTATCGATTTCCCCACATTTACAGTTGGCAACTGGCGGTGGAAGCGTTATGCCCATAGTGGTCTATTTGATTTGGATAAAAAAATCAAGGACTATTCTCCTGAAGAGTTAGCATTATTTTTATATGCTCCACAACAAAAACTGGCTAATCCGCCCAAAGAATGGCCTCATACAGCTTTGTATGAAGGAATCGTCCCGCGCATGCAACGTAGCATATTGCATACAGACGAAGGCAAACGTCATCAAAAATACCTTAATCACTTTGTTACCGTAAAAAGATGTCCTGATTGTTTAGGAAGTAGAGTCAATGAACGTGTTCGTAGCTGCAAAATTAATCAGAAAAGTATTGCTGATGCTGTTGACATGCCACTCACTGAATTACATTCTTTTATTCGTTCGATGGATCTTTCCTTAATAAAAAATATTCAAGAAGAGCTACTTGTACGTCTAGAAGCATTAATTAATATCGGTCTCTCCTACCTCACATTAGGACGAGCAACTGAAACACTTTCTGGTGGTGAAGCACAGCGGATTAAAATTGCTAAGTATGTAAACAGCGCCTTAAACGATATTATGTATATTTTAGATGAACCAAGTGCTGGCTTACATCCAAAGGACATCGAACGGATCAGTCGTGCATTGCTCAATTTAAAAAATAAAGGAAACACCGTGGTTCTCGTGGAACACAATCCACAATTAATTAGAGAAGCTGATTTTATCATCGATATAGGACCTTTCGCAGGCGAAAATGGTGGCCATATCCAGTTTTCAGGAACGTATGACGCATTTTTAGCCTCCAAAACCTTGACTAGTCAAGCGCTTCAAGAGCCGCTCCCTTTAAACGACCAACCAAGAAAAGCAAGGAAGTCTTTAACAATCGAACATGCGACACTGCATAATTTAAACAATCTATCTGTCGAAGTTCCGTTAGGAGTTTTGACTGTTATTTGTGGGGTCGCTGGTTCAGGTAAATCATCATTAGCGGAAGAAATTTATCAAAAAGCCCAAGCTGATAACCAAGAAATTATTCATCTTTCACAAAAAAGCATTACCGCAAATTTACGATCCACACCAATGACCTATCTCAATATTTTTGATAAGGTCCGCAAACTGTTTGCGGAAGAAAATCATGTTAGTCCAGCTTTATTTAGCTATAATTCCAAAGGCGCCTGTCCTACTTGCAAGGGGAAAGGAATAATTGTCTCCGATATGTCTTTTATGGAGGATGTTACTAGTGTTTGCGAAACCTGTCACGGAACGCGTTACAAAGAAGAGGTGCTTCATTATCTGTATAACGGAAAAAATATCGTTGAAGTACTAGCTTTAAGCGTTAAAGATGGCTATGATTTTTTCAAAGACCAGCCTTTTGCTCTTTCATTAAAAAATTTACTAGAAGTTGGCTTAAGCTATCTTAAACTCAATCAATCGCTCTCAACATTATCTGGTGGCGAATTGCAAAGGGTAAAATTAGCAGACACACTTCACCAAAAAAAAGCTATCTATTTAATGGATGAACCTACAGATGGTTTACACTTAATTGATATCCAACAAAGTCTTCAACTTTTCAATCGAATGGTAGAAGAAGGAAACAGCTTAATTTTATTAGAACATCACATTGACGTGATTAAAAGTGCCGACTGGTTGATTGAACTAGGTCCCGAAGGTGGAGAAAATGGCGGACAGCTTCTTTTTACAGGAACGCCAGCAAATATGTTAAATTCCACTCACTCTATTACTAAAGGCTATCTGTAAAATAAAAAGTACAAACGGTGCAAGCAACAAGCACCGTTTGTACTTTTTCTATTTTAACCCAACTTCCATCTTCACAGGTTGGTGATCTGTATATTTAAATTGTTCGTCCTTTGTTTTCACGCTATGAACAGCCACATTATCAGAAACAACAAAACCATCAATTACATACACTTGGGATGTTTCATAAGAGCCAGTGTAAGGCTTATTAAGCACCCGCACAGTCGGTTGTTGATCATCATAAGCAAGTGAAAAATGTTTAGGTAAGTCTGCAGGATCAATTTCTCCTGGCGCCCAACCAGCTTCCCCTAAGTCAGGATATCGATGACTGCCTTTGAAAACTTGATTAAAGTCACCTCCAGCAATTACATAGTTTCCTTTAGCGTATTCTTGGGATAATACGTCAGCTAACTTTTTGCTTTGAGCAATCTTCCCTTCCCCATTGTCATAGGCTTCCAAATGTAAGTTAAAAACCACTAATTCTTTGTCTGTGCCTTTAATTGGAAAGCGCGTTTCTAGAAGTGCTCGTTTTAAGTTACTAATGCTAACGGGCCAACGAAAGGGATTGGGTAAAGCAATGCGTTGGGCCTCTGTTATTTTTTCATTTGATAATGTTAATAAACCACTTTCTACTCGTCCAATCGGCGGCCAAGGAATGGGCACATAATCTACCTTAAAATTATAAGCAAATGCGCTGTTCAGCTGTAGCTGTTTTTGTAATTCTTCCTCTTGATTGACTTCATAAGAACGTTGCGAGCGACGATCGACTTCTTGGAATAAGTAAATCATCGCCGGTAATTCTTTTAAGGTTTCTTCAATGCCCGTTAAATTCTGTTGGACCATTGCCTTATTAACTGGTTGGACAGTTTTGCCACCGTCCATAAAAAAATCTTCTGTTTGTCCTAGGCCGGCATAGCCAATGTTATACGTGACTAAAAAATGGATTGCTGTTTTTCGATGGTTTGCTCTGAAAATTGTTTATTTATAGCAACTGGTTCAACCGCTCGTGGTCGAAACTCTCGGAAGGTTAAATATCCTATCAAAATTAAAGCTATGCTTAGAAGAAGGACCATCAAGCTACCGAGATATTTAAAAAACTTTTTCATTGATTCCGATGTTCCTTTCACATTATGTCAAACCAAAAGTAGCAATTATCTTCGTTGCTACTTCTTCTGGTGTCATGTTTGAATTATTTATTTTCGTTATTTTTACATTTGGAAATGTACTTTCTAGTTCACCTTCGTGGCTTACTAACCGATGTTCTTTGAAGGTATTGAGTAATTCTTTTCGAGAAAAGTCGACATCGCGTTTTGAAGGTTTTGCCTCTAGCCGCTCTGGATGAACATTCCGTTCTAGGCGGATTTCTGTTGAAGAGACGAGTTCGACGAAATAAACGGACTCATGTTTACTAAGAAAAATTTCTGATATTTCTTCTAAAAATTGAAAATCCTGTTCTTGATCAAAAGCAATCACCACTGTAAAAATAATGTTTTTTGTTGTATTTGTGGCTGGATTTTCTACAAAGGCATGAAAAAGTTCCTTTCTAACGGAATCAGACAATTGAAACGCACGTTCCGTATACCCAAGATAGTTTGCAAATAAGTCAATGGTTTGATGATTAAATAGTAATTTAGCATCTAACTGCTTTTCTAAAGCCTTGCCAACGGTCATTTTCCCGACAGCTTGGGCACCAATTAAAACGATTAAAGACATCAACTTTCCCTCCTCTAGTCTAATTTTTAGGTGGCTATCTTCTACTATATCACACTATATTACAACACCTTACAAAACTGTTCGGAAAATTTTCTGTTTTTTATTACAAAAAAAAGACAAAAGACTCTATAATGAGAGAGGACTCGATTGATTATAGATGAGATAGGTGACGGAGAATGGCAATAGAAAAATATTTTCAAACAATAGATGGCAGTCAAATTTTTTATCAAATTTTTGGCAAAGAAACAAATTACCCCCTTGTGTTACTTCATGGTAATGGCAATGATCATACTTTTTTTAATTATCAAATTTCTTATTTCTCCAAGGAGTATCAAGTTATTGCGGTGGATACCCGCGGACATGGACGTTCCACCAATACACAAAGTCAATTAACTTTTCCGCTTTTGGCAGAAGATTTAGCTGGTATTATTCAACAAGAACACTTAACAAAAATTAATTTATTGGGCTTTAGTGACGGAGCAAATATTGCCATGGTTTTTACCCATTTATATCCTGATTTCGTCAATAAACTCGTCTTAAATTCTGGAAATGTCACCATGTCTGGTCTGAAAAAATATGTAACGATTGCCACTTATTTTCAATATTGGTTTTGTCGTATTGGCGCCTTTTTTTCAAAAAAATTGCGCGCACGGCTCCCTATCGTGGCTCTGTTATTTGAAGATACTGGACTGACAAAACAAGATTTAGAACACATCCCCTGTCCTACTCTTGTTATTACTGGCAGTCGAGATTTAATTGCGCTTTCCCATTCACGGGCGATTGCTGATGCCATTCCTGCTGGCAAATTGGTCTTGGTAAATAAACAGGGTCATTTATTTGCCAAAAACTCACCAGATATTTTTAATAAAACAATCGAAAAATTCTTAAAGGAAATGAAGGTGTCTAAATGAAACAAATTATTCATTGGATCAAAACGCATACAGGATTACTAAAAACACTGTTTGTTATTGCGGTCTCAATTATTGTTGTTGCCCAACTTTTATCAATTGGTAAAACGATCTCATTTGAACAGTTAAAACAGATTTTTGATGAGATTCCGCTATGGAAATTGTTATTGATGATGGTTATCGGTTTAGTTTCCGTTACTCCGATGCTAAATTATGACTTAACATTAAATCGCATTTTAAACTTGAAAGTCTCAAAACGGGAACTCCTTGAATCTAGCTGGATTGTCAATACAATCAATAATATTGGTGGATTCGGTGGTTTGGTCAGCATGGGACTTCGTTCTGAATTTTATGGAAATAAAACAGAGGAAAAGAAAATTTTACCTGCGTTAACCCATATTTTACTTTTTGTGTTATCCGGTCTATCTATTTATAGTATTCTTTGCTTTTTCCTTGTTCAGTTTGATCCAAAGATGGCTTATTTACAGCAATATTGGATTTGGTTATTAGGTGGCGGTCTTTATTTCCCATTACTTTATCTTATTTTACATTTCCAAAAAAATAGTTCCTTTGGTAACCTCGATGCAAAAAATCGCTTATCTTTAGTTGTTTCTTCGTTTTTAGAATGGACAGGTGTTTTAATTACCTTTATCAGTATTGGTTACTTATTAGATGTACCGATTCCTTTAATTGATATTGTTCCTTTATATGTAGCAGCTTCGATTATTGGGATTGCTTCGATGATTCCAGGGGCTTTAGGTAGTTTTGATGTCATGATGATTTTAGGACTGAGCAACTTAGGTGTCGATCGTGAAATTATTGTTTTGTGGTTATTGCTCTATCGTTTATTCTATTATATTATTCCTTTCTTAATTGGCTGTTTGTTCTTTACAAAACACTTAAGCCAAAAATTGGATACTCATTATCGACAATTACTGAAACAAATTACTTTGGAAATTGCCCACAAATTAGAAGTGGTTTTACTTTATTTTTCAGGAATTATGATGGTGCTCCTAGCCACTATTCCAGAAGCCTTCACTCAAGTGCATTGGTTAAGAGATATTAACCCCTTCCGTTCACATATTATTATTCAAATTCCGAGTATTGTTTTAGGCTTTGCATTATTAATTATGGGACGTGGGATTGCTGATCGTGTTAAAAGAGCCTATTATCCAACGATTATTTTATTAATTGGTGCTATCTTGTATTCATTTGTTGTTGACTTTAGTATGTTTTCCATTTTCTATTTAGCTATTTTATTATTTATCGTTATTTTTTCAAAATCAGAATTATACCGTGAACAACTGGTTTACTCTTGGGAGTGGATGACGATTGATGGGTTTATCTTTGGCTTGTTGACTTTGTTATACCTGGTAATTGGTGTTTATAATTTACCGAACTTCCCACACCATCGTCATCATTTTGTGGAATTTTTCTTGTTCCCTTCCGAACGGATCTGGTTGTCAGGATTTATCGCTATCCTCTTAGTTATGAGTTTTAACTTTCTATTTGTTCGCTACCTCCAAGGGAAAAAACACCAAGTGGGTGAGTTTCCAGAAGATAGTATCTTGCATAATATCTTAACAACTTATGGCGGGAATATTGACAGTGAACTTGTCTTTCTTCATGATAAACAGGTTTTCTTATATCCCAAAGAAGAACCGACTGTCTTTTTACAATTCAACACCATTAATAATAAATGCGTTGTGATGGGCAATCCTTCGGGGAACAAAGAAGATTTTCCTGCGGCGATTGATGCATTCCTTAAAGAAACAGATCGTTTCGGCTATGTCCCCGTCTTTTACGAAACCAATGAGGACAGCGTGATGTTACTACACGAATATGGCTACGAATTTATCAAAATGGGCGAAGAAGCCTTAGTTAATCTAGAAACATTTACGATGTCTGGGAAAAAATTCAAAGGCACCCGAGCAGTGTTTAATAAAATTACCAAAGCCGGCTATTCATTTGACGTACTCCAACCTCCTTTTAGTGCCGAACAAATGCACGAATTAAAAGCTATTTCAGATAGTTGGTTAGACAATCGAAAAGAAAAAGGCTTTTCACTGGGATTTTTCGATGAAGCGTATCTTCAAAGAAACCCAATTGCTGTTGTCCGAAATGCTGAAGGAGAAATGGTCTCTTTCGCTAATATCATTCCTAGTTACACAAATGAAGTTGGTACCATCGACTTGATGCGTCACCATAAAGAAAAAGCCCCTTCTGGAAGTATGGATTTCCTATTTATTCATTTATTTGAATATATGAAAACAGAAAATATTCATTATTTCAATTTAGGGATGGCTCCGTTAGCCAACGTTGGTCAATCAAGAAAAAGTTTTATTCAAGAACGGATTGCTGCGTTAATTTATGAATTTGGTTCAGAAATCTACTCCTTCCAAGGATTACGCGAATACAAGGAAAAATTTGCTAGCAAATGGCAACCCCGCTATACACTTTATTCTAAAAGTAGCTGGATTGTCTACGTGATGATTGCTTTACTCATTGTCGATCAAAAAAATATTGACTAACAAAAAGAAGCCCAATTAAGTATAAAAGCTTGGCAACTTCACTGAAATTCAGTGAGGTTGCCAAGCTTTTTAATTTCTTTCATCTAGTTTTTCTTTAATTAAAAAGGCTGTTTCTTCGACAGATTTTGCGGTTACATCAATCACTGGGATACCATACTTCGCAAAAATTTCTTCGGCATAGGCTAATTCTTGTTCAATCCGTTCAACATTGGTATAACTGGTCTCATTACCTAAACCTAAAGAAGCCAACCGACTGCTACGAATCTGACCTAATGTTTCTGGCGAACAAACTAAACCAATCATTTTTTGTGGATCCATTTCTTCCAAAATTGGCGGCAATGGAACTTCTGGAATTAATGGTAAGTTAGAAACGCGGTAGCCTTGATTTGCTAAATACATACTGACTGGCGTCTTTGAGGTCCGCGAAACGCCTAACAACAATATATCAGAATCAAGAAACCCTTGAGGATTTTTGCCATCATCATATTTTACAGCAAATTCAATCGCTGAGATTTTATCAAAATAGGCACGATCTAGTTGGTGGCGTCGTCCAGGCTCTTCAATAGGATCTACTCCGGCTTTCGCTTGAATTAATTCAAAAAATGGCGCCATTAAATCTAAATATAACAACCCTGTTCGTTCACTAAATTCTTTCGCCGCTGTGATTAGTTGTTTACTGACTAATGTACTGACAACTAAGGCTTTATCTTTTAAGGCATCTTTTAAAATCTCCAATAATTCTTCTTCTGTTGTGACAAAAGAAAAATTGTATCGATTAAGAAAAGAAATATCTGGATATTGTGCGCTTGCTGCAGCTAACAATTTTTGTGATGTTTCTCCAAGTGAATCGGAAATAGTATAAACAATGATCTCTTTTTTCATAATTAAGCTCCCTTATCTATTTTGTGCGGCTTCTTTCGCTTGTTGCGTAATATAGGTTAAAATTTTCGTTTTCGTAATTTTTCCAATAACTTTTTTAGGATTTTCTTTTTCAACGACTGGCAAAGAATCCACTTCGTATTTTTGCAAAGTGTCAGCAGCTTCAAGAATAGTAAATTCTGGTGTGCAGGTTTTCACATGTGGCACTCTTGTCATACAAACAGCAACAGGTGTGCCATCAATATTTGTATTTAAAGAGGCTCGTAATAAATCTTTTCGTGACAAAACCCCTAATAATTCTTTTGCTTCATCCATGACATAAAGAGAGCCGACATCATACATAAATAAGTTGGTAATCGCATCTCGAATTGAGGTGTCTTGGGCAACCATCAATGGTGGACTCATGATCTCCTGAACTTTTGTTTGAAAAACATCAAAAAAGAAAAAAGCCTCCATATTATCACTTTCGTAAGTATAACCAACTTTCGGACTTGCTTTTAAAATTCCTGAAAGTGTTAAAAAAGACAAATCAGAACGCAATGTCGCACGTGAAACGGCTAGTATGTCCGAAATGCGTTCACCACTAACTGGCTGATGCTCTTTTACAACAGCGATAATTTGCTCTTGTCGTTTACTTAATTTCATCATTTCCTCCTCAATTCCTCTTAAACAAATTGTGCATTCGCTTACAATTATACACATATTTATTGTTTTTTCAACATATTGACAAGAAACTTTTTCTATTGACAAACTTATTTTCGTCTATTATGATGTTTATTGAACATATAAGACACATATTAAACGGAGGTCACGCATGAAAAAGTTTATTTATTCTTTTAACGAAACACACAATGAAGGTAAAGAGACTCTTGGTGGTAAAGGGGCAAACTTGGCAGAAATGACACGCTTAGGTTTGCCGATTCCACAAGGATTCACGATTACAACCCGTTGCTGTATGGACTATTTGGCAGATGCTACTTTCTTTGAAGAATACTTACAATCAGAAATTTTGAAAGCGGTTAAAAACTTAGAAACTGAAACAGGCAAATCTTTTACCGCGGATAATGAGATTCTCTTAGTTTCTGTTCGCAGTGGTGCTGCCTTCTCGATGCCTGGTATGATGGATACTATTTTAAATTTAGGTTTAAATGATCAACGTGTGAAAAAATTTGCGACCTTAACCTCTCCTGGTTTTGCTTTTGACTGTTATCGCCGACTTATTCAAATGTTTGGAGACGTCGTCTATCACATTCCCAAAGAATTATTTGACCAACAAAAAGAGCGCTTGGAACAAGAGCTCAACAAAAAAATTACCGCTTTTCAAGAAGCAGATCATTTCGCCTTGATTGTCCGCTACCAAGAAGTTTTTGAACAACATCAGGTGGTCTTCCCGCAAGACCCTGTCGCACAACTTTTTGAAGCAATCAAAGCTGTTTTTGATTCATGGAATAATCAACGTGCGGTGGTTTATCGAAACTTACATCATATTGCACATGATTTAGGTACAGCTGTCAACATTCAAGAAATGGTTTTCGGCAATCGTGGACTAGACAGTGGCACTGGCGTTGTTTTCACTAGAAATCCGGTCACAGGGGAAAATCAACTGTTTGGAGAGTTTCTTTTGAACGCGCAAGGAGAAGATGTAGTGGCTGGTATTCGGACGCCAGAACCCATTCGTCGTTTACGTTTGACTATGCCAAAAGTTTATCAAGATTTTCGCCATTACGCAGAACTTTTAGAATATCATTATCGTGACATGCAAGATATTGAATTTACCATTGAAAATGAAAAATTATATATTTTACAAACAAGAAACGGGAAACGAACCGCCGCAGCTACGGTTAAAATTGCTTTAGACTTAGCCAAAGAAAATCGCATTACTAAACAAGAAGCACTGTTGCGTGTGACACCTGATACGATTGATCAATTAATTCATCCCGTGTTTGATCAAGAGAAACGACAACACATGGAACGCTTAGCTATGGGTCTTCCTGCTAGTCCTGGTGCAGCAAGTGGCCAAATTGTTTTTACAGCAGAAAAAGCCAAAGAACTGACCAATCTAGGAAAGAAAGTCATTCTTGTTCGTCAAGAAACTTCACCAGAAGATATTGAAGGCATGGTTGTAAGCGAAGCAATTGTGACCAGTCGTGGCGGAATGACTTCTCATGCCGCTGTGGTCGCACGAGGAATGGGAACTTGCTGTGTGACTGGTTGTGAAAGTTTAACCGTCAATGAAGAAGCCAAACAACTACACTGCGGGCCACAGGTCATCTTAGAAGGAACAATCATTTCCGTCGATGGCTCAACGGGGGAAATTTATCTTGGCGAAATTCCTACAATTTCCGCTGATAATAACGATGACCTTCAAGAGCTCTTGTCTTGGGCAGATGCATATGCTGATTTAACTGTTCGTGCCAATGCAGAAACTACACAAGATTTAGAGACTGCTATCCGTTTTGGCGCAGCGGGGATTGGTTTAGCGCGAACAGAGCATATGTTTTTCGGTGAAGAGCGTGTCTTGGAAATGCGTCGCCTGATTTTAGCAGAGTCTGAAAAGGAAGCAACCTATGCGTTGGAGCAACTTCTTCATTTTCAACAGGAAGACTTTTATCAAATGCTGAAAGTAGTTCAAGACAAGCCCATGGTGGTCCGCTTGTTAGATCCGCCGATGCATGAGTTTTTACCTCATGAAAAGAATGATATTCAATTATTGGCGAAGCAACTACAACGGTTCCCGGTGACCATCGCCAAACAAATTGAACGGTTACAAGAAACCAATCCAATGTTGGGCCATCGTGGTTGTCGTTTAGGTGTGACCCAACCACAAATATACAAAATGCAAGTTACAGCCTTATTTACTAGTGCCATTCGATTAGTCAAAGAAGGAATTACTGTTTATCCAGAAGTGATGATTCCTCTAATCGCCGAAAAAGAAGAACTTCTCTATCTCAAACGCATTTTAAAAGAAACGATTGACGGTCTCTTTGAAGAACATAAAATGACTCCTTTCCCTTACGAAATCGGGACAATGATTGAACTACCTAGAGCTTGTCTGATTGCGAATCAGTTAGCGGAAGAAGCAGACTTTTTCAGCTTTGGAACAAATGATTTAACACAAATGACCTATGGTTTTTCTCGTGATGATATCGGTAAATTCATTAATACGTATCGGGAAAAGAAAATCATTACCCAAGATCCATTTCAATCATTAGATCAAACAGGTGTTGGTCAATTGATTCAATTAGCTGTAGAGAAAGCGCGTCGCACTAAACCAAACATGAGTATTGGCGTATGTGGAGAAGTCGGTGGTGATCCGCAATCCATCACATTTTTCCAAACACTTGGCCTAAACTACATCTCTTGCTCACCTTATCGGGTACCTATTGCGAAACTCGCAGCTGCCCAAGCCAAAATTTTAACCGAACCGGCTGTGACTGAAGAACAAATGGTCCTTCTTTAATTTAACGTGTGTAACAAATGATTCATCCTTACAAGATAAAAAGTGCTAGGAACATCAGTCGAAACGGCTGATGTTCCTAGCACTAAATTTTAAGATCAATGATTGCACTCTGGTTATTTTCTTATAAACGCAGCATCTTTTGTCAAGGGGTCTGTTACATCTGATACATATCTTTCTACTTTCATATGCAAATCATATTTTTCTCTAAGTTCCGTAATACGGGTCATCATTGGAGAAGCGTGGTGTTTGTCTAATGCTTCCTGGTCTGTCCAACTATCAATCAGCAGAACTGTTTCTTCATCGTCCATTGGAAAAAAGTATTCATAGCGACTATTCCCTTTTTCTGCACGAATCGCCTCTACAATTCCGCTGGCAATCATTTCTTTGGCAAATTCTCTTGCACGTCCATTTGTCCCACTATAATAAATATTTATAGTAATCGCCATCTGTCTTCCTCCCTAAATTTACTTGCCTTTTTACGTTCCCGACTGGAATTGAACCAGCGACCTACCGCTTAGGAGGCGGTTGCTCTATCCTACTGAGCTACGAGAACAATCTGTTTTAATTTTAGAAGTCTTCACTACATCTGTCAATAGACAAAAAGAAAGTATCTCGCATAAACAATTATGCGAGATACTTTCTTTCAGTGAAACACGTCGTTCTTTTATCTATTATTTTTTTTGCCGCCGATCAAGAATCATTTTTCCTAAATAATAAAGTCCTGTCGCAATAGCTATATATTGCCCAATTTTATTATTGCGTGCAACTTTTTCTTGTTTCGTTTTCGCCATTGTCCCCATCACCTTTCTAAAATAATTCTTTTTACATTTTTATTATAGTAGGTTCTGTCATTTTTTGCGAATAAACACACTTTTAAAAATAATCTTCTAAAATTGGCATGCCTTTGACTAAACGTTGGCCTAAACGTTGAACTGTCGTTGCGTCTCCTTGCAAGCGTTCATAAAAAGATAACGTCTCTGCTGAACGATAGCCCAAGAATAGTTGCGTCCACGTTTGGATATCTGCTTTCAAAGCAGCAGTCCCTTCTTTTTCCGCAGCACCTTTAGTCACTGTTGCTTTTCCTTGTTCGTCAATTGTGATTGTCCAAATGCCTTCATTCCATGGCCCATAGGAATCTTCAATCTCTAAAGAATACGTTTCTTTTTCTCCTGATTGAAATGGATACTTTTCCAGAAATGTTTGTAACTCAACGATTCGTGCCATCATGTAAGGTAAAATTTTTACAGAAGCTGCTGGCGTTGGCATTAAATCATTTAAATCTTTTCCAGCAAAACCATTAATCCAATGGAACGATTGAACGGAACCACTATGTGAGCCAATAAACCCAGCTAAAGCTTTAAAAGCTGTATTAGTTAAATAGTTCCATTCTACGATTTCAAAGGTGCCAGCAGCTATCCGATAAATCACATAGCCTTCCGCTTTCCCTTCTGACGAATAATAAATCGCTTGATTATTTGGTTTACTGGCACGATTCAGCGTATAATCCAACCACCAAGTTTCACGGATCACACCACCAGAGTGCGCTCTTTGATTTTCAAGGTATACGTCTTTAATGACCTCTTTACCGTCAACCCAAGAAACTCGTTTAATGGTACCCGGAACTCGTTTAACACGTGGCCAGTCTTCCGTTTTAATTGTATACTCTGCTTGTTCAAATGTTTGTTCATAGCCATATTGACGATAAAATGGATATGAAAACGGTGCTAAGTAAGAAAGGGCAACCTTTTGTTTCGCTAAATCAGCCAACATTTCTTTCATAATAGCAGAGATGCCGCCTTCACCACGATATTCTGGATAAGAAGCCACATAGCCAATTCCAGCCATGGGATAGCGGACACCATGGAAATTCACTTGAAAAGGTGTCGCCATCACTTGACTTGTTAATTGCTCATCAATTAGGAAGCCATAGCTTTGCGTATGTGACAACAATTTTTCAAAACGTTCCTGGCGTTCCGCCGTGGGTTCCTGATTAAAAGCATAGATGACAAGATCAAACATCTCTTTCATTTCTTCTTTGCCCATTTTTTTGACTCTTTTAGTTGTCATTTTCTTTCCTCCTCGCACATTGTATCAATTCATTTTATCACAGAAACGGTTCTCTTTCTAAAAGCCGTTATTTGCTGTCATTTCTTTGAACCAACGACCGCTTTTCTTAATGGTCCGTTTCGCATCATCATCTAAATCCACAGCAATGAAGCCGTAACGATTTTTATAGGCATTAAGCCAAGACCAGTTATCCATACACGTCCACATATGATATCCTTGAACATTACTACCTTCTTGAATCGCTTGATGCACCCATTTCAAGTGATCCTGCACGAATTCAATCCGATAATCATCTTCAATGACTCCTTGTTCATTGACAAAGCGTTCTTCTCCTTCTACGCCCATGCCATTTTCTGAAATGTAGCAGCGAATGTTGCCATAATTTTCTTTTAAATTCATTAATGTATCATAAATACCTTTTTCGTAGATTTCCCAGCCACGGTAAGGATTCATTTTTTTGCCAGGCATATCGTAGACATCATAAAAATCTTCTGGAAGTAAGCCTTCTGGTCGTGTTTCAACAGGTGTTTCTTTTGCTTTGGCACGACGTGGTTGATAGTAGTTTACTCCTAATAAGTCCACAGTATTTTCAGCAATTATTGCTAAATCTTCTGGTGTTGTTTCTGGCAACAAGTCATTTGCTTTCGCCCAAGCAACCATATCTTCTGGAAAATGACCTTTAACAGCCGGGTCTAAAAACGAACGGTTAAAGAAACCATCGACAAATTTAGCCGCATTTACATCGGCTTCGTTGTGCTCATCACGAGGATAAGTCGGCGTTAAGTTTAAAATAATGCCAATTTCACCTGATAAGTTCATAGAATGATAGACGGCAATCGCTTTGGCACTAGCTAAAGCTTCATGATAGAGTACTTGAATCCCTTCTTTTAGATTCACTTTATCAGGATAATGCCAGCCATAGAGATAACCACCTTCAACTGGTACAATTGGTTCATTGTGCGTAAACCATTTTTTCACGCGATCGCCAAACAATTCAAAACAGGTTTTGGCAAAGTCAACATACAAATCAACCACTTCACGGCTTTCCCAACCGCCTTTTTCTTGAAGTACCATCGGCATATCAAAATGATACAAGTTCATAAAGGGCTCAATCCCGTGTTCTAATAAATCATCAATCACTTGATTATAAAAATCAACTGCTGTTTGATTGACTTTCCCTGTTGTAGGATCTGGAATTAAACGGCTCCATTGAATGGATGTTCGAAAAGAGTTATGTCCCGTTTCTTTCATTAACTGAATATCTTCTTGGTATTTTTTATAAAATTGTGAGGTCTTATCTGGACCGACTTGTTGAAAAAATTTTTCTGGCGCTTCTTGATACCAAAAATCCCAAATATTTTGACCTTTACCATCACCTTCAAAAACGCCTTCTGTTTGAGGACCGCTGGCTGCAGAACCCCACCAAAAATTTTCTGGAAATTGATATTTCATGTTGTTTGCTCCTTTACGATTTAATCATTAAAAAAAGGATTGAACCCTCCGTAAGAGTCCGGACGATTCAATCCTTCGATTTTTTACTCAGCTGCTTCTGCGGCTGCTTCTTGTTTCAAGTATTGATCTGTTGCTACTTTTACGAAAGGCATGTAGATCAAAATAGAAATCAATAAGTTAACAGCTGCTAAAACTCCGCCGGCGATACTCTTCGTTGCTAAAAATCCGCCAATAATTGGTGGTGTTACCCAAGGTGGCATAAAGGTTGCAGCTGGTACTAAACCAGTTGCTGTCGCCACATACGCAACAGTTACAAGAACCATTGGGACTAAAATGAATGGGATAAACATAATTGGGTTTAAAACAATTGGTAAACCGAACATGACTGGTTCATTAATATTAAATAGTCCTGGTGCTAAACTTAAGTTTGTAATGACTTTGTATGGTTTGTTACGACGACCTACGATAAAGATAGCAATTAACAGACCTAATGTTGCCCCTGTTCCACCTAAGTTTACAAATGAATCAAAGAAAGGTTTGTTTACAATATAAGGAATTGCTTTACCTGCTTCTAAAGCTTTAATGTTCGCATCAATCGCTGGTACGTTGATTGTTTGCATTAATGGGTCAACCATGTTGGCACCATGTAAACCAAAGAACCATAAGAATGGTGTAATGAAAGCTAACAATAATGCTGATGGGTAGCTGTTTGCAAGTCCCATAAATGGTTGTTGAACTGCTTCATAGAATGAAATAACGATATTGTCAATTCCTAAAGCAAATAGAATTGATGTAATTAAACTAAATAAACTGATTGTAATCATTGCTGGTAATAATGCCGCAAATGATTTTGCTACTGCTGGTGGTACACCATCAGGCATTTTGATAACTAACTTAGGATTGCCAGATAAACGTTGGAATAGTTCTCCTGAAATAAGTGCAATAATCAAAGCAATAAATAATCCAGTTGCGCCCATGCCTTCTAAGCCGCCAACTGCGAAGAATGAAGCTACAGAAACTGTACCGGCTGCAATGCCGTCTTTTCCATAAGATTTAACTAAATTGTGTGCTACTAAAAAGGCTACTAAAACGGCAAAGATTGCGAATGTACCGTTCCAAATGTTGCCACCAAAGCTTTTCCAAATTGGTGCATCGTTATACATCATTGGGAAAATTTTGTTTAAAAAGTCCTCATATCCTGGAATTGGAATATTATTAATTAATACCGCCAAAGCCCCTAAAATCATTAATGGCATCGTTACGACAAACGCGTCACGAATTGCTACCAAGTGCCGTTGCGCTGCGATTACTGACGCTTTCGGCATAAAGTGTTTCTCCATCCATTGAACAAATCCGTCCATTGTTATTCCTCCTAATTAACGCTTTCTCAAGCGCGTTTTTCTTATAAGACGCATTGACAACGAGATTACTCGTTATCAATACGGCGATAAAGATCGATAATTTCTTTTGCTAAATCTGTAAATGCAATCGCAGTCATTAAATGATCTTGACTGTGCACTGTTAACAATGTTACTTGCATGTTATTGCCTTTTGCTTCTTCTGTTAACATTCCTGTTTGCGAATGATGTGCATGTACAAGTGATTCTTCTGCATCTGCAATTTTTTTGTCTGCTAATTCAAAATCCCCCGATTTTGCTGCGGCAATCGCTTCCATTGCATCGCTTTTAGCATTTCCGCCATACATGATTAAACCCATGATTGCTTCTAAGTTCTGTTGTCCGTCCATTACCTCTACCCCATTTTCTGCTCTAGTTTGATGATCCCATTAATGAAATTGCTTGATCTAAAACTTTTTCGCCATTCATCATGCCATAGTCCGCCATGTTAATGACATCTAAAGGAATTCCTTTTGGTTGTAATTTTTGTTCAAATTGCCCTTTCATGAAACGAACTTGTGGGCCTAATAATAAAACATTTACCTCTTTATTTTCCAAGTTTGTATCTGCTTCAGAAGCCGATACTGCAAAGATGTCTGCTTCCATGCCACGATCTTCTGCTGCTTTTTGCATTTTTGTTACTAATAAACTTGTGCTCATTCCTGCGGAACAAACTAACATAATTGTTTTTTTTGCCATTTTCCTTCATCTCCTAAATTCTCTTTGTTTTGCTTTACACCTTTATATAAGCAAGAAGCGTGCCAAGTTTTAACACATTGAAAACCTTGATATGACAACGTTTTTCAACATGGAAAGCGTGTACACACTAAAAATAAAACGATTACACACAGCTTTTTTGTGTGCGTTTCCAAAATAATAGGGCAACAAAAGAAAGTGAGCGATAAGTCGAAACGACTCATCGCTCACTTTCTAAAGCTGAAGAGAATCAACTGGACAAAAGCCACTTTTTCCCTTTAAGCAGTTTCCATCATTTTAAGCATTTTATAAAACTGTTTCTTTTTAAAATAACTTAAAAAGATACCTAATACTGCATCATTCAGTTTTTGTAACGCCCCATAAGAAACCATTGTTTCTGTATAACGCAGTTCACAGCTTTTTTCATCAATTGGCTGGAGCTCATACCGCACCGAGAAATCATTTTTAGTTGTGGATGTTCGAAATTGATAGGTCTTATTTTCTACAGCTTCTTCAATAACTATTTTCGCGCGACTATTTTTACTATATTCTTTGATATATTCAAACTTACGTAACTGCTTTCTTGTAAGAGTTTTGCCTGTTTGCTTACGGATATCAAAAATAACAGAATTCATTAATTGCGTGTAAAATTCATCTGCTGAAATAGTTAATGTTTTCGTAATTTCCATTACCGTTTCACCTCATCCTTTGTCGCCTCTTCTTCAGCAACTTTTTTTCCTTTAAAAAACAGGTAACCACCAAGTCCAATGAAAAAAATCCCCGTTGTCAGACTTAATAAATCATAGTTTAAGGAGCTGGGATTCAACGAATACAAAACAATCAAGAAGCCAATACTACATAAAAATAATCCATTTCTAATCATTTTCATCCATCCTATCTTTTTAGACTACCGTTGCTTGGAAGTATAAAACGCTACCCCAAGGTTGTTCCTTAATCAGCTGTTTTGCAACTTGTGCAGCAGTTTCAGGGTCTCCTTCAACTTCAAAAAATAACTTAATACCATTCTTTTCTTTAAAAGTAAATGTTTCATTTTCCCCTTGATATGCCTCTAATAAAGTAATAATTTCCTCTTGCTTCATTGCACTTGCAATCGAAATCATGCCGCTCGCTCCTTTCTATACAAGTAATTGCTGTTTTTATTGCTTATTGCTCTCTTTCGCCTAATGCAGGATCCATTTTGTTAGCAGCGATAACAAACGGTGTCCAAATCAAGAAAGTGACTACCATACATACCAACGCTACAATTGGTGCGCGCCAGTCGGCACCTGTCGCTAAGAAAGATAATAGCAACGGCGGTGTCACCCATGCGACTTGTTGAGAAACTGGGGCGACTAGCCCAAGATACGTTGCAACCCAGCCAATTGTAGTAGCAACTAATGGCGCAATTACAAATGGAATAAACATAATTGGATTCAGAACAACTGGTAAACCAAACATAATCGGTTCATTGATATTAAAGATTCCAGGTCCTAATGATAATTTACCGACTGTTAAATAATCTGCTCGTTTGGAGAATAACAAGATTGCAATAATTAGGACGATTGTACCGCCTGAACCACCAAACCAAGCAAAAGCATCAAACGAACCACGGACCCACATGTAGGCTTTACCGTCGTCAATAGCGGCTAAAACCGCAGCTGTTCCTGTTTTTCCTTCATAACCTTTTTGGAAAATATCAATATTGATTAATTGTGCTTGTCCCCAAATTCCTTCAAGAACTGGTGCCAAAACGTTTGGCCCATGAATACCAAAGAACCAGAAAATTTGAACAAAAACTGTTACGATTAGCACAGCTCCTAGTCCTTGTGATAACCCAAGGAACGGTTCCGCGATATATTTTTGAATTAAATCAATTAATAATTGACCGCCTGAAAGTTTTGACACCGTAAAGTTAATAATCGCTACGACATACAACGCGATTGTTGCTGGTAAAATTGCCGCAAACGCTTTTGAAACTGCTGGCGGAACAGAATCAGGCATTTTTATTGTTAAATCCGCTTGCATTAATTTACAAAAAATAATGGTTGATAAAGCGCCCATAATCATCACCGTAAAGAAAGCGTTACCATTTAGATGGTTGAGATTTAACCAACCCCATGGATTGACAGTCAATTGATTATTAGCAATTGACGCACCAATTTCTGCCCCATTAATTGCGTTGGCAATCTTTTCTGGCACTTTTACAGCTAATTCAGCTGTGTTATTCGGTGCAAAAGCAACACCTGAAATTAAGGTAGCTAAACTGACAATCCCACCAGCTAGCTCATTCACATTGTATGCTTTCGCTAAGTTATAGCCCCAAGAAAAAGCGAAAATCAAACCAGCGATAGCCAATGTACCATTCCAAACAAAACCATTAATCCCAATGATGACATTCAATACTGCAAAAATACCTTTGTCTGCTTCCAAACTTGCCGCATAAGTTGAGACAAACTCTTGGGGAAGATCTCGAATAATTGCGTTAATCATTACGGCGACTGATCCAGCCATTGTCGCAGGTAATGTACCAATAAAAGCATCCCTTAGTGCCACCAGATGTTTCTGTGCACCAATTTTTGCGGCAGTTGGTAAGATATATTTTTCCATCCATGCCATTAATCCGTTCATTTTTATTCCTCCTGTATCCATTTATATTTATTAAAAAGGCAGTAGCCTCATTAAACGAATGAATCGAGCGTACAAAATAAAACCTTTGGTAACATGCACTATCCTTATTTGCTATTCACTTTTCTTAAACCTTTTAATTACTTATCCCATTAATGAGATTGCTTGATCTAAAACTTTTTCGCCATTCATCATGCCATAATCTGCCATGTTAATTACATCTAAAGGAATCCCTTTTGGTTGTAATTTTTGTTCAAATTGCCCTTTCATGAAACGAACTTGTGGACCTAAAAGTAAAACATTCACCTCTTTATTTTCCAAATTTGTATCTGCTTCAGAAGCCGATACTGCAAAGATGTCTGCTTCCATACCACGATCTTCTGCTGCTTTTTGCATTTTTGTTACTAATAAACTTGTGCTCATTCCTGCGGAACAAACTAACATAATTGTTTTTTTTGCCATTTTTTCTTCATCTCCTTAAAAGTTATGACGTTATACACTTTATTTATAGCAATAATTGTGCCAAGTTTTTTCCTCATTAAAATACTGATATAACAGCTTTTGTCATCGAAAAAAGCGTGCACACACTAAAAGAAAACGCTTACACACATGAAATTGTGTGTAACTTACAAAAAGAAAACATCAAGAAAAAAGAGAGCGTTTTCTCATTTCTTGATGTTTTTTTTATTTATTATTGTTTACTTTTAATTTCATTTTCTAAGAACATTTGGGTAACATGCGCAACTTCCGCTTCTGGAATCGTCACACGATACGCCCGTTCAATTAACATAAAATTCGTGCGTACGACATCGATTTCTAAACGATGTGTTTTAACATATTCCGCTAAGTTTGGAAAAGTTCTTGCTTCTTCTCCTTTAATTAAAGCATCTACCAGAAAAGCCAAATGAATCATGATTCCGGCATCCACCCCTGGTTCAACAATAATATGCATGTCTGTTTGTATTTGATGAACTGTTTTTTGTAACATGAGAATTAATTTTTGTAAGGAGTCCACAGAAGTAATGACGCCACTTAGTGAATGAACAATTGTATCAATTGCCACTTCATCACTAGCAATCCGTTTCAATACATTTAATTTTTCATCATCAAAAATATCATAGACGGAAAAGAAGGGAATATTTTGATATTCAACATCCACAGTTCCCGCAATGGCCTTAATTTCATATTCTTCCATCAAGTTGTCGATATGCTTTTTAAACGTTTCTCGTTCAATAAATTGCATTTGAATCAGTTCTACTTTTGTTTCATCAATAACGGGTAAGATTCGTTGGTATAGTTTTGCGGCGACCCCTTCTCCTGTAAAGCACGTCACGATTACTGCTTTTTTTACGTTTTGACGTTTTTGCAGACTAGAGCGAAATTGTTCTCTCACAACGCTTTCAAAAGAAAGTTGAATATTTTGGTAAATGTCCTCTAAACTTCGTCCCACGCTTGCCATTCGAATAGCTTCTAAGACAATCATTGTGCTCGTCATTGTAATCGCCTTCGTTCGGATACCTGTTTCTTCAAACAACATATTTCCAAACGAATTTAATGAACCCATATCGGTCAGTAATAAAATCCCATTATTTAACGATTCTTTTTGCGTAATTACTTGGTTTCGTAATTGTTCATACATTGTTTGAACTTCCATCGTTAACGGCATATTCATCGCTGTTCCGATTGACGTTCCTAAAAGTTCTTGGGCGGTTTTCAACATACTTGAGGCAGTAGAATCCCCATGCATTAAGACGAACACACCAACATTATTTTCTGGAGTTCTTTCTTCTTTACCGACATTAATAGATAAAAACATACTAATAAAGCCAATTTCATCGAAAGGAATCTCTATGTTGTTCTCTTCTTCAATAATAGAAGATAAATCTAAGGCTACTTGAAATTCTTTTTTCATATTTTTACGGACATTATTTAAATCAGGATGGACAATCACGTGACCTTCTTTGACACGTTCAATCGTACTTTGTAAATGAAGCGCAAAGGCAAAGCGTGCTGTTTCGTTGTACGTGTGTTCCAAACGCTCTTCTGCGATATCATAAAGACGATTCGTTAAGTCCCAAATAGCTTCTGGTAATAACTCCTTATGTAAAGAATGTTGGGTTAATTCTTCGACATAATTTTTAAAATACGCATTCATATCTTTAGAAATCAATTCTTCTAAATCAACATTTTCTAAGTCAGCTTCGGACAAATCAGCGACTTTTTCTTCGATTTCATTGTAAACTTGCATGTCTCTAGCTGGATCTTGCGACCAAACAATTTTGTTGGTACCTGGTTGGAAAGATAAATAATTACTTTTACTGTCGACAAATTGATCCAAGCGCTCAGGTACTTCTTTAATTTTTAATAATCCTTTTTGGACAGGTAACGACAAATCCCGTTTACGGATAACCAAATGTTCTAAATTGTGCGTCCGATAATAAAGAAATGACTTAGCACAAACTAATTTTAAGTCCCGCTTCACCTGACCAATATTTCCTTCTGCATCGTATAACATGAACGCCAAAACTGCTTCGCGTTCGATATCAATTTGTTGGCCCAAACGTGTTGCCTCTTGCTGAATAAATAACGAAATGATGGCATAACGCTCATCTAGCGTCCGTGCATCTAAAGATGGTAATGTAATCGACATCGGAATCCGCCGATTAAAAGTGGTTAAAAAGTTTTCTGAGGATTCCGTTGTCGCACCAATAATTTGAACAGAGGCTTCATAGGTTTGGCCACTTTCTCCTAATGGACGGTACACGCCTTTATCAATAAACGTAAAGAGCATTTCTTGACCTTCTGGCGGTAAACGATGAATTTCATCTAAAAAGAGAATCCCGCCATCTGCTTTTGCCATTAAGCCTGGACTATCTTCATTCGCACCAGTATAGGCGCCTTTTTTTACGCCAAAGATATGACCAAATAATAATTGTGGGTTTTGTGCATAATCAGCACAATTAAAAGAGACAAAAGGGGCATCTTCATCTAAGGTTTTTGAATCAATGGCAAAACGGTACATACATTCAGCAAAAAGAGATTTCCCTGTTCCTGTTTTCCCAAAAATAATCGTATGCAAACCTCTTGGTGGATATAAAATAGCCGCCTTGGCCTGCTGAATACTCACTTTTAAAGAATCATTGGCACCTACTAATGTGTCAAAACTAACAGAGGTGGACTCATCTACATGGACTTGTTCTCCTTCATTGATTGTTGGCACTGAATAGATAACAGGACGTCCAGTACTTCTAGTAATTTTCTTTTCTTTGAATAATTCATTTAAATAACGGCTGGCATTACTGCGATCAATCATTAACTGTTCTGCTACCGCCCCTGCCGTTAAGCCAGTTTCATTTTTTTGAAGTAACGCTAAGATTTCTTCCTTCCGAGATTTCATGGAATCCTCCTCGATACAACGTTCTGCTTGAAGCTCGTAAAGCGTTATTTCTTCGCTTTACGAGCTCCTTTGTTTTTCGTGTTTTTCTTTTTGTTTTTCTTCTTTTTGCGTGTTTCTTGTGGTTCTTTGACAACAGAATTTACTGTTTCTGGTTTTCTTTCTTTCGTACTCTTTTTTTCTGAATACGTATCTTTGGCTACGTTCTTTTTTTCTAGTTCATCTTTGGCTTTTGGCTGCTCATGAAGTGCACCATCATATAAAAAGATTTCCTGATAAGGAATGGCCAATTGTTTCATCAAACGTTGATAATCCCTTTTGGTGCCATCGTTGATAAATGTAATCACTGCCCCTTGTGCACCCATCCGGCCAACGCGACCAGAACGATGAATATAGCTCTCTTCGGTTAAAGGAACATCTACGTTTACGACGTAAGGGACCCCTGTGAAATCTAAGCCCCGTGCCGCAATATCCGTGGTTAATAACAACTTCACTCGTTCTGCTTTAAATTGATCGATCGCCAATTTACGCAACTGTTTACTTTGATCTGAAGCCAGACCAATAGCTGGCACATTCTCATAAACTAATTTTTCTTCTGCTGCACCTAAATCAGCAACTTGATTGAAAAAGACCATGCTTCTGAATGCTTCTGTATGGGCCAAACGACGTAAGTAATCAGCTTTTTTTCTTGGTGCTAACCGAATAAAGTAGTGGGCGACTTGACCTGCTGAAGTATCTTCTTCCGTCACATCAATCACCTGTAATTTTTGGCTTAAAGATTGCGCTTGATTCACGACACGATCAGCAGTCGCTGAATAAAAAACAAGTTGGTATTCGGTTGGTGTGTGTGTCAAAATTTGCTTGGTTAAACTTAGCTCTTCCTCTTGGAAAAGTTGATCAACTTCATCCATTACAATTGTTTTTACCAACTGAGCTTTGACTTTTTTATTCTTCATTAACTCTAAAATCCGACCTGGTGTTCCGATTAACACTTCGGGCCGTTTTTTTAACTTGTCAATCTGGCGTGAAACATTTGCCCCGCCGATTAACGTTTGAACCGTTAATTGAAGTGGCTTAGCCCAAGTCCGAGCAACTTCAGCAATTTGCATAGCTAATTCTTGAGACGGAGCAATAATCAACAATTGATTTCCCTGTCCTTTTTCAACAGTTAATAGTAAAGGCAGCATGTAAGCAAGTGTTTTTCCAGTTCCTGTCGGCGAAATTCCTAAAACATTTTCTCCTTCGCGAAGGGGCGTAAAACTTTTTTCTTGAATTGTTGATGGTTCATTAAAGCCAGAAGCTTGCCACTGTTCTTGCCAAGCCTCTGGAAGTTGTTCTAAAAATCTCATATTGTTCCTTTCCTATCGCTTAATTCTTATTTATCAGCATCAAAAATAATGCCGGCACTATGACGTAAATCAGTGACTACTTTATTGACATTTCGAGCAAGCTCAACCCATTCTTCATACTTGGTGCCCCAATACTTATCTGTTGGGTTATTTAAAACTGCTGCAAAATCACGGGCTTCTTCAATCATTGGATTATCGGCTACTTGAATATCTAAGACATCACGTTCTTCATGTGCGCGATCATGGTACTCAGCCGAAGAAATAGCATTGACACTATCTAAAATCAAGGTCCCGTTTTCAAAGTAAATTTCGGATGGCGCAAAAGAATCACTAATTTTCCCAGTGTTTAACGTCACGTCAAACTGATCATATCGTAAAATAATTGTTCCTAAGCCATCGACACCTGTCGCAATTTTACTAGCAAAATAATGGCTTTCGTTTGGTACACCAAACCAGCCCAAGGCTGCATAAACTAAATAAACGCCTAAATCTGCTAAGGCTCCCCCAGAAAAATGAGGAGAAAAAATATTTGGCTCTTTGCCTTCTAATACTTGATCATAGCGAGAAGAATATTTCATATACGTAAAATTCGCACCTAAAATTTGGTTTTTTAATGGCAATAATTCAGCAATTTTTTGGAAACTTTGCTCATGAATATTACGGGCTGCTTCAAAGAAATACACACGATTTTTATTCGCTAATTCAATAATTTCTGCCATCTCATCAGGTGTTGAAAAAGCTGGTTTTTCAACAATTACATTTTTTTTCGCTAAAATTGCTTGTTTCGCTTGTTCAAAATGTAATGAATTTGGTGAGGCAATATAAACCGTATCCATATGTGCAATACCAAAAAACGTCTCTAAATCAATTGCATATTCCACATCCCCATAGCGAGAACCAAATTCTTGTGCCGTTGCTAGTTTCCGAGAATAAACAGCCGTTAAATCGTACGCACCCGTTTCTAAAGCTGCTGCAACAAATTGATGACTAATCCAATTGGTACCAATTACGCCTAAATGTATCATAATCAAAAACCTCCATTTTTTGTTTATTTACTCTCTTTATAATAGTAATCTCTCGTACAAAAGTCACGTAATTACCCTGACTTAAAGCGCTAGGAGTTCTTCAAGTTATTTATTAGGATCATCAAATGCCTGTAATAAATCAAAGGTTACCTGTGACTTAAGTTCAATCGTTGCTGGTGTTACGTGGCAATTGTAAGCAAGGACTTGCACACCTTGATCAATTGCAGCACCCACATTTTCAGCAAAGGCAGGTTGCATCTCTTGGTGAATCGTTGCTTGCTTAATTTCTTCAAATTGGACCACAAACAAAATGTAACAGCGGTAACCCGCTTTAGTTGCAGCCATTAGTTCAGTGACATGCTTCAAGCCACGAAGTGTTGGCGCGTCAGGAAAAGCACCGATGCCTTTATTTTCTAAAGTCATGCCTTTCACTTCGACAAAAGCTTGTTCGTCCGCATCCGTTTCCACTAGAAAATCAAATTTTGAATGTGCAAATCGTTGCTCACGTTTAACAGTTTGGATCGTACCAACTAAACCAGGAAGCACAATTTGACCATTTTTTAGCGCTTCATTGACTAATGTATTCGGTACTTGACTATCAATATTAATCCAAAAAGAACCTTTTTTTACTGCAATCAAATCATAATCTGTTTTTCTTTTAGGCGATGGTTGATAACTAAGCGCCACAACAGCACCTGGTAAAAAAACTTCTTTCCCTCTGCCAGTATTTTTGACATGTGTGACCACTTCTTCATTCGTTTCCATTAAACGACAGTGTGCAATAAACCGATTGGGTCGTTCGATAAAATAAGCAAGTTGGACATTCGGGTACTTCATACACAGACTTCCTTTCTTACACACTATACCATAAAAAAACAAGGAAAAGTATAGACCAAAACCAACAATTTTACTATCTTGTGTCAATCATTAAATATTTGTCAATTCTCAGCGATTTAGTCGAATATTTTAGACAAGTTCTATATAATAAAGGTAACGAAGACGAATAAATGAAAATGAAGGTTAGGAGGAATTTCTTTGAAAAAACATTGGACTTTCTTGGTTGGTGCATCTTTACTTACTGGATTAGCAGGCTCTATCCTCTGGAAAAAAAATAAACAGCTCCCTTCCCCACAGGAGCTTCAACACAACTATACTGGGCATTGGTGGTTTGTGGACGTGAAGAAAGCCACGCAACACACCTTAGAAATCACCTCATCTTTCAATGTTTTCATTGATGGCAAACAAACGCATGCCTTGCTTGTTGAATTAACCCCTAAACGCTTAGTTATCTTAGACAAGTTAGGTTACCATTTAATCATTCAATGTGAAAATGGTGTCCCTGCGACGCTTTACGATGAAGCCGACGACGAAACCTACACACTAGAACGGGCCATTTACAATTAATAAATCACCCACGACACATAAAACGAAGTATGTGCGGTGGGTGATTTATTTTTTACATCCCTTGCAAAAGCATTCAGAAAGTTTTCTTACAACTTGAATATTATTAAATAGTCAAATGCGCCTTTTTCTGATAAACTTAGGATGATGTTTTTTTGAAAGGATGAGCCCCTATGACACCAAATCGCGAAGACTATTTAAAATTAATTTTTGAATTAGGTGGCGACGAAGTTAAAGTGAATAATAAACAAATTGTTTCTGGACTCGATGTTTCGGCAGCTTCGGTTAGTGAGATGATTTCAAAGTTAGTAAAAGAAGATTTGGTTGAGCATTCTCCTTATCAAGGGGTACAATTAACTGAAAAAGGCTTAAAAAAAGCGAGTACGTTAATTCGCAAACACCGAATCTGGGAAGTCTTTTTAGTAGAGCACTTAAATTACACTTGGAATGATGTGCACGAAGAGGCAGAAGTTTTAGAACATGTTACTTCACAGACGCTTGTGAACCGTTTAGCGGATTATTTAAATCATCCAGAATTTTGTCCACACGGTGGTGTTATTCCCGAAGATAATCAACCCATTCATGAGGAGAAACGCCAAACGTTAACAGACTACCCTGTTGGCACAAAAATTCGGATTGCACGTGTCTTAGACGAAAAAGAATTACTGGATTATTTAGTTTCCATTGATTTAAATATTCAAGAAGAATATACGATTAAAGAAATTGCTGCATATGAAGGACCGATCACCATTTATAATGAAAACAAAGAGCTATCCGTCAGCTTTAAAGCAGCAAACACAATTTTTGTTGAGCCGTTGATTAGAGAAAGTGAGGAAAACTAATGAATGAAAAAGTAGCATTATTTACTATTTTCGGGGGGACAGGTGATCTTGCCAAACGCAAATTGTATCCTTCCCTGTTCCGCTTATATAAAAAAGGATTATTAGCTGAGCGTTTTGCGGTGATTGGTACCGCACGTCGGGAATGGACAGACGAATACTATCGTGAAATCGTTCGTGAAACCATTCAAGACTTAAATCCTACGGCCGAAGAGGCAATTGAATTTTCTAGTCATTTCTATTACCAATCACATAATGTGAATGATACGGAACATTATAATACCTTAAAAGAATTATCTGATCGCCTAAATGAACAATACCACTTAGAAGGCAATCATGTTTACTATTTAGCTATGGCCCCTCAATTCTTTGGAACCATTGTTAATCACTTGAAATCACAACATATTATTTCGGAAGAAGGCTTTGATCGTCTAATTATCGAAAAGCCATTTGGTTCTGATTATGAATCTGCCTACGAATTAAATGAAGAAATTCGTGCTGCATTTCCTGAACAAGATATTTTCCGAATTGACCATTACTTAGGCAAAGAAATGATCCAAAATATTTCAGCCATTCGTTTTGCCAATAATATTTTTGAATCACAATGGAACAATCGTTACATTGATAATGTCCAAATCACCTTCGCTGAAAGCTTAAGTGTCGAGGATCGTGGCGGCTATTACGACCACAGTGGCGCACTAAAAGATATGGTTCAAAATCATATTTTACAAGTCGTTGCATTGCTTTCGATGGAGCCTCCTGTTGCCTTTTCTGAAAAAGAAATTCGGACTGAAAAAGTAAAAGCTTTACGTGCCATCCGCCTTTATTCTGAAGAAGAAGCCCTTCAAAATTTCGTGCGTGGCCAATACGGCGAAGGTCAGCTAGCTGATCAAACATTTGCAGCCTATCGTGATGAACCGAATGTGGCAGAAACTTCATCCACTGAAACTTTTGTTGCTGGTAAATTTTTAATTGATAATTTCCGTTGGTCTGGCGTCCCTTTCTATGTTCGCACAGGTAAACGATTAACTGAAAAAGGTACACGCATTAACATCGTCTTTAAACAAGTACCTATTAATGTCTTTAAAGATGATACGTGTGAAGAATGCGATAAAACCGATTTACCACCGAATGTTTTAACTATCTATATCCAACCAACTGAAGGATTTTCATTAACCTTAAATGGAAAAGAAATCGGTCAAGGGTTCAATACAACTCCAGTGAAACTTGATTTCCGTCAAAGTGCTGAAATGACTGAAAATAGTCCAGAAGCATACGAAAAACTTCTATTAGACTGCCTAAATGGCGATAGTACAAACTTCTCTCATTGGGACGAAGTTGCCCAATCTTGGCGCATTGTTGACATTATTCGACATGCTTGGGATAAAACAGACGTTTCTTTCCCTAATTATGCCGCTGGCACAATGGGTCCGCAAGCTGCCTTCGACTTATTAGAAAAAGATGGCTTTACTTGGGAATGGCAACCAGATAACTGGTACCGTGACCGCGGTCAACTTGATCAATAAATAAGCCAAAAAAGATCCGCTAGTTAACGACTAGTAGATCTTTTTTTAGTGTAAATAAGTGAGCAATATAACCATTAGATTCCAAGTAAAATGAGCACTAATGGAATACCAAATATTTTGATAATAGCCATATAAGACACCATATAAAATCCCTGCACTAAAATAAGGTAATAACAAAATAAGTTGACCATCGATTCCATTGACTTCTGCATGCATATATGCAAAGACAAAACTACTGATGACAATCATAAGATACTTAAGAAAACCTTTTTTTGGCGGAATCAAACAATATCTATAGACTAGTTCTTCTATGATTGGTGCAAAGATAAGTACTTCAAAAGCCCTAGAAAACGAAGGAATCCATTCATCAAAACAGATTTTGGATAATGAATGATTCAATGTACTATTTAAGCCAAGATAAATCATGCCCTCACCAATTAGGTAAACAATAATCAAACAAAACAATCTTTTTTTATTAATTAGTCGTAGCTGATTTAAGAGTTCTCTATAAAAAAAGAATCCAGCTACCAACAAGTAAACACAACTTTGATATACTTGGTATTGATTATCTACTAAGTAAAAGAATGGAGTCCCTAATCTTGGTAGAATAAAACTAAAATAACTGAAGAAAAAAAGATAACTGATTTTTTTATATTTTAGTTGCATAGTTAAATTAAATAGCTACATATGAAATGTAAGATGTATTAGCTACTGCTGTTCTAGTGGCTACATATCGATTATCGACCTTTCTATAAACATTATACCTCACTGTAATTCTTGCATATTGTCTATATTTTCTAAACTTGCCACTAGCCGAATAAGTAGCTTCTGCTTTAACACTCACAGGACCTACAGGAACAGTTGCACTAAGCGTTATTCCCCGTTTATGAGTTTCAGTGCCAAGATAAGTTCTAGTACCTCTTACAATACTCCAACTTGTTGCTTGAGACCATGTTCTGGCTAACGAGGGTACTTCATTCCCGCTGTCAAAAACATAATAATACTCATCATCTTCTATCTCAAATTCAGAATTTACTTGAACATTTCCATCACTATTAATAGATTCCTCCGCTGCATGTACATTTTGACTCGACAATACTCCAACAAAACCAAACATAACAATCCCAAAAACTAATTTTTTCAAAATAATCACACTCCTTTTTAGGTTACCTAATTATAATTTAGAAGCGAAACATTGTCAAGAATATTTAGAATATTCTGATTTTAAAACTGCATAAAAAATGAACGTGGGACAAAAATCACTTTGGATTTTTGCTCCACGCTCAAAAACTTATAAACGGCGGGAACAGAAGCAACTCCTTCGGAAATAAGCCGAAATTCTCCAAAAATTAAAGAACAATTTTCGGAAGTTTCTTCTTATTTCTCGGAGTTAAACACTTCTGTCCCGACCTCATAAAAAGTCTAACTTTTTGGGGTCACTACATAACATGTACCACTCTTTTTTTCTTGTTTATTCGAATCCTTCAGCAACCGCTTCTGGATAATTTTCTTCAACAATGTGTGCACAACGGCCACAAAGTGTTGGTAATTTTTCATCTGAGCCGACATCTTGACGAACGGAACGACAACGGTCACACGTTTCGCCTTCTGCTTTTTCAACTAAAATAGCCATGTCTTCAAATTGAACAGCTTCACTAGGTGCTACTTCTTTTGATACTTCAAAGTCGGAAACAATTAGTAATTGAGCAATATCTGCATCAACAGCTGTCATTAATTGACGAATTTGTTCATTTGGATAAACGGTCACTTTGGCTTCTAACGATTTACCGATTAATTTAGAATGACGAGCTTCTTCCAACGCTTTTAAGACATTGTCACGGAAATCCATAAAGGCTGCCCATGTATCCATCAATTCTTCTTCATTAGTAAACGTTTCGTAACCTGGGAATTCAGCTAATTGCACATACTCTTCTTCTTCTTGTAAGAAACTCCAAATTTCTTCCGCTGTATGTGGAATAATTGGTGTCAATAATTTTGTTAATGAAACCAATGTTTGATAGAAAACAGTCTGCATACAACGACGTTGATAATCGTTTTCAGCTTCAATATAAACGACATCTTTCGCAAAGTCTAAATAGAAAGAAGATAAATCTACAGTTAAGAAGTTCATAACTGTCCGATAAATATGCATGAAATTATATTTTTCATAACCATTTTCACGGATTTCTTGAATGACTTGATTTAAACGAACCGTCATGTATTTATCTACAGAACGTAAATCAGCATAAGCTACAGTATGCTCAGCTGGATTAAAATCACTCGTATTCGCTAACAAGAAACGCATAGTATTACGGATTTTCCGGTACACTTCAGATACTTGGTTTAAGATATCCATTGAGACACGCACATCGGCTTCCGCGTCAACACTACTTACCCACAAGCGTAAGATATCTGCCCCCATTTGATTGATAACTTTTTCAGGTAAGATAGTATTGCCTAACGATTTACTCATCTTACGGCCTTCGCCATCGAGAACCATCCCTTGAGAAATGATTGATTTATAAGGCGCTACCCCATTGATAGCAACACTTGTTGTAATACTTGAGTTAAACCAACCACGATATTGGTCAGAACCTTCTAAATACATATCTGCTGGGAAAGTTAACTCTTCTCTTTCTCGTAAAACTCCTTCATGTGAAGAACCTGAGTCAAACCAAACGTCCATGATATCTGTTTCTTTGGTAAACTCGCCATTTGGTGAACCTGGATGTGTAAAGCCTGCTGGTAGTAACTCTTTTGCTTCACGCATAAACCAGATATTTGATCCATGTTCTGCAAATAAATTCGCTACATGTTCAATTGTTTCTGGCGTAATGATGGCTTCTCCATTTTCAGCATAGAAGATCGGTAATGGTACACCCCACGCTCTTTGGCGAGAGATTACCCAATCACCACGGTCACGAATCATATTATATAAACGTGTTTTTCCCCAAGGAATTAGCCAGTCAACTTTCTCAACTTCATCTAAAATATCTTGACGGAATTTAGAGATTGAAGCAAACCATTGTGGCGTTGCACGGTAGATAACTGGTTTTTTGGTACGCCAATCATGTGGATAACTATGCGTAAAGAAATCTAATTTTAATAACGCGCCTTTTTCTTCTAATAACTCAGTAATCATTGGATTCGCTTTGTCATAGAAAATTCCTTCAAAACCAGGTGCTTCATCTGTAAAGACCCCACGACTGTCAACAGGAGAAATAACAGGCAAATCATATTTACGGCTAACGATATAGTCATCTTCACCATGCCCTGGTGCGGTATGAACTAAGCCAGTCCCAGCATCTAGCGTCACGTGGTCGCCTAGCATAACAAGTGATGTTCGATCATAGAATGGATGTTGAGCTGTCATACGATCTAATTTTTCACCAGAAAATTCTCGCAAGACTTCTACTTCTTCCCAACCAACCGCTTCTTTAACTGTTGCTAATAAATCTTTAGCAATTACAAATTTACGACCGTCTGCCTTCACTTCAACATACGTAAAATCAGGATTAACTGAAATACCTAAGTTGGCTGGTAATGTCCAAGGGGTTGTCGTCCAGATGACGAAGGCTGTCTCGTTATCTAAAAGACCTTTACCATCGGCCACATTAAAAGCTACGTAAATAGAAGGTGATTTTACATCTTTGTATTCAATTTCTGCTTCTGCTAAAGAAGATTCACTTGAAGGAGACCAATAAATTGGTTTTAAGCCTTTATAAATATAGCCTTTTTCTGCCATCTTACCAAAAACACGAATTTCTGCTGCTTCATACTCTGGATCTAACGTAATGTATGGATGTTCCCAATCGCCTGACACACCTAAACGTTTAAAATCGTTACGTTGTTTATCGACTTGTGATAAGGCATACTCTTTACATTTTTCGCGATACTCAGCGACAGTCATTTCTTTACGTTTAACCCCTTTATTGGTTAACACTTGCTCAATTGGTAAACCATGGGTATCCCAACCAGGCACATAAGGAGAACGGAAACCAGACATTGATTTTGAACGAATAATAATATCTTTACTGATTTTATTCAAAGAATGTCCTAAATGAATATTTCCGTTTGCATACGGAGGGCCATCATGTAAAACAAAGGTTGGTTTTCCTTCGTTTAATTTTTGACGTTGTTCATATAAGCCTTTTTCTTCCCAGTCTTTTTGCCATTCTGCTTCACGGTTTGGCAAGTTCCCACGCATTGGAAAAGCTGTTTTTCCTAATTGCAATGTTTCTTTCATTTTCATATGCATTTGCCTCGCTTTCATTTTATCGATTTAATTGTGTTAGTTCATACTAAAGATGAACGATAGCTGATAAAAGTAGATAAAAAAAGAGTACTCCATCCCAAGGGACGAAGTACTCGTGTTACCACCCAAATTCAAAGTAGAGTTGCCCCTACTTTCTCTGAAATTGATAACGGTAATTATCCGGCAGTTCCTACTCAAGTGTTCAGAACTACATCTAGGATAGAGGATCTGTTTAATGCCAGTGTCTGTCAAACTTTCACTATCATTGACTCGCTGCTAAGAATAAACATTAAACGTTCTGTTCTATCTATTTTGATTCTTCTTCAATTGTTTCTTCAGTGACTTCAATTACAGGCTTTTTTTCTACTACAGCATCTGTGTTCTCTTCAGAGTTTACAACAGTTTCATTTTCGTTGTCAAGGTCTTGTTCATCAAGAATTTCCTTAACTGCTGTATGTTTGTCTCCGACATAACTAGAAAAAGGCTTTAAAATCTCTTCCCACTCTTCACTCTTTACTTGCTCTAATTGAGTTTCAAGCATTAAGCTTAAGCGTTGATGGAAGACACGTGTTTTCTTCTTCAAGTCTTCTGTTTCCCCAGCTAATTGACGGGCACGTTCAATTGCTTCTGCTAAGATTTGTGTTGATTTCGCTTCAGCATCTGCAATCATTGCATTTGATTTACGTTCAGCTTCTACCAAGGTTTCTTTGGCTTGGTTATCTGCCGAAGTGATAATCATTTCTGATTCTTTATTGGCACTTGATTTCACTTTATCAGCGGTATCTTGTGCAACAATAATTGATTGGTTCAATGCATCTTTCAATTCATTGAAGTATTGTAATTTTTCTTCTGCGTGTTTTAATGATTTCTCAAGTTCACGATTTTTTTGTAATGCATCTTCATAATCACGTGTGACTTGATCTAAAAAGTCATCTACATCGTCTTGGTTATAGCCTCTCATTTTTGTTGAGAAGTCTTTGTTTTGAATATCTAATGGAGTTAATGCCATATTCCTTCACCTCTTTGGATTATTTTTGTAAAACCCCTTATGAACACATTCTCATACTAATCCTGAAATAGCAAATATCTTACTTTTTTTATTATACACAACTTCGTCTGAATGAACAGCCAAAATGGTTTTCTTAAACAAAAGTTCGAGATTATTTTCTCAATACCCCTAAGAGGACACGAAATTTTTCTTTCTTTGTTTTTCCTTCTAATTCTTGAATCTGAAGGCGCCCAAATCCTCGTATCGAAACAATATCTAATAAGTCTAAAGCAAAATCTGGTCGTGTCGTTTCTGTCCAATTGACTTTTACTTTACCAGATTCGATCAATTGTTTTGATCGTTGCCTTGAAATATTAAATACGGCGGAAATCACACTATCCAGCCGCAAAGAGCTCATAGTCGTTCGCTCTTCTTGCCAACCATCCTTCGGTATCAAAATTTGTGTATAATCACGCTCTTCTAAACGAACAGTAATTTTACCAATTTTGTCGACTTGGTTAACAACGAAGCCAGCTACTTCTTGTGCTATAAAAACCTGCCACTTATCACCATCGGAAATAATATCTCCAAAGGCTTCCCTACGAACCCCAACATTCATCAAGGTGCCTAAAATTTTCCCATGAGATAATGTCGCAAATTTAGATGGATAAATAATTTCAAATAATACAACACCAAAATCTGTCTCTTCTGGTATGTAATACGCTGGATAAATCAAGCAGCGTTTTCGTTCTGCTTGCTCATAACCACCATAAAAAGTAAACGATAAATCACTGTTTTGTCGAATCAACGTTTCCAAAATATACGCCTGTCTAGGATCAAGAAAGTCTGTCAAATAAGGCGCGTATTGCATCTCCACTTGCTCTAGCCAATCCCCGACAGTGTCAATAAAAGGATGTTCATCTTTGCGGAAATGTTGATACACATTTGCGTTCATAGATAAATCATCCTTTCTAAAAGTTATTAATAAACAATAGCTCGTAAAATGACTGCTAAGCCACCCGCTGCTAGGTTAAGGACAATAATCCCTACCATTACGTTAAATCCAACCATTCCAATCCTTAAATTCAAACGGTCAAACAAACTTAAGTATGGTTCACAAATTCTAGAGAGCAAACGCCCGAAAGCAGAATCATATGCTCCTGGAAACCATGAAAGTAGCGCGTAAATCACTAGTAATCCTGAATAGATTTGAACGCCTTTGTATATTAGAGTAATCAGTGTTGCGATAATAACACCTCCCTAAGGCTTAGAAATCAAAGAATTGTTTGTTGGCTAAAGATTGTGCTGTCGCACTATCAATTTCCATATTCGCTGGTGTGCATAAGAAGATTTCATTGCCAACGCGCTGAATATCTCCGTCTAAAGCATACACAGTACCAGTTAAGAAATCAACGATGCGTCGTGCTTGGTCTTCTTCTACTAATGTAAAATTAACTAGCACAGCTTCTTCAGCAAATAAATGTTTCGCAATGCTCATTGCTTCTGAATACACACGTGGTTCAATAATAGTAATTTTATGTGTTTTTGCATTGGCGGTGCTTTCTTGTGCTCGTCTTGTGTTCGTAGTCGCTGATTGATTAGAACTACGCATAGAAACCACTTTTTTCTCTGTGTAAGCAGCTTGTTGTGTGTCTCTTTCTTGATGCGCTTCAGCAGAACGATAGCGTGCAGAAGGTTTTTCAACTACAGGCTCACTTTGTTGTGTATAAGCTGGCTGATTGTAACTTTCCTGTTGTTGAACAGGGCGTTGTGGTTTAGGCCGAGCTGCACGACGCGGTGGTTCATTAACTGCTTTGCGCTCTTCATATTCTTCGTAGTTATCATAATAATCATCTTCTTCGCCAGATAAGCCAAAAAAGCTCGATAACGCATCCTTGTTAAAAATTGACATAAATTCCTCTCCTTTACGCATCTCTGAATAACGCTGTTCCGATTCGTATAAAAGTTGCACCTTCTTCAACTGCGATTGGGAAATCGTTACTCATTCCCATGCTAAGTTCTGTACAAGGAGCAAAAGATAAATGTTTCTCATTTACGGTCATTTGCAGCTCTTTTAATTCTCTAAATGTTGCATGTAATACTTCTTCACTTGCCCCAAAAGGTGCCATAGTCATTAGACCGACGATTTGAATTTTGTCCAAATCAGCAAGTTCTTGAATGAAAGGTAAGACGTCTTCTTTACGAAAGCCGTGCTTGCTTTCTTCCCCAGTTATATTCACTTCAACAAAACAACGAATAACTTTCGTTGCTCTTTTTTGAATTTCTTTGGCTAGACTCAGACTATCTAATGCATGAAAATAATCTATCTCATTAATAATTAATTTTACCTTCCTACGTTGTAAATTACCAATTAAATGCCACTGAATATCATTAAATTTTTCCAATCCAGCTTTCTTTTCTAGTAACTTATCTACTCGGTTTTCAGCTAAATTCTGGACACCAAGCTGAACAAGCTCTGCTGCTTCCTCAATTCCTACTGATTTAGTGACGCCAATCATTGTCACATCAGCAACAGAGCGCTGTGAGCTTTTGCATGCTAGCTGAAGTTGATTATTAATATTTGTTAAGTTTTCAGCTATCATTTCTAATCGATGCTCCTTATCGTTTTCTGCGGAAAAATGGTGGCGTACTTAATTCGTCATCATTGTGATTTGGTTCTTCACGGTGGAATGTGTCAAATTCTTTTTTGTCTACTTGTTCTAATGAAGATTCATCAACTTTTGGACGTGTATTTTGTTCTCTGCGAATATCCCAATCGCCAAAAGCACTTGCTTCTTCTTGTGATTTTGGTTGATCCATTTCCACAGATTGAGTTGTTTGTTGCATTGGTTGAACCGCTTGTCTTGTTTGACGGTGCGGTTTTCTATCCTTTTTTGATTCATCAATACCTGTAGCGATTACTGTTACACGAATTTCGTCGCCTAAATCTTCATTGATTGATGTACCTAGGATGATGTTCACATCACCTGAAGCAGCATTTGTAACGATATCTGAAGCATCTTGCGCTTCAAACAAGGTCATATCTAAGCCACCAGTAATGTTTAATAAGACTTGTTCCGCACCATCGATTGATGTTTCTAACAATGGTGAAGAAATAGCTTTTTTCGTTGCTTCAATTACGCGTTCTTCGCCGCTCGCTACACCAATCCCCATTAAAGCTGTTCCTTGGTTTTCCATCACTGTTTTCACGTCAGCAAAGTCCAAGTTTACGTAACCTGGTGCAGTGATTAAATCTGAAATCCCTTGAACACCTTGACGTAATACATTATCAGCTTCTCTAAATGCTTCAAGCATTGGCGTTTTCTTGTCAACGACTTCTAATAAGCGGTTGTTTGAGATAATTAATAGTGTATCAACGTTTTCTTTTAATAAGGCAATTCCTTCAGCGGCAAAACGACCACGTTTTGGACCTTCAAAACTAAATGGACGAGTTACTACACCAACTGTTAAAGCGCCTAATTCTTTAGCGATTTTTGCAACTACTGGGGCAGCACCTGTACCAGTTCCGCCACCCATACCAGCAGTAATGAAAATCATATCCGCGCCTTGTAATGATTCTGAAATCACTTGTTCACTTTCTTCTGCAGCTTTTTGGCCAACTTCAGGTTGTGAACCAGCACCTAAACCACGAGTGTATTTAGGGCCTAATTGAATCACTGTTTCTGCTTTTGAATGTTTTAATGCTTGAACGTCTGTATTGGCTGTGATAAATTCCACGCCTTTAACGTTTTCTTCGATCATACGGTTTACAGCGTTTCCGCCGCCGCCACCTACACCGATAACTTTAATGACTGCACCGTTGTTAATGTTATTGTCTAATGAAAATTCCATGATATCGTATCCTCCTGTTTATGTGATTAGTCGAAAATGTTCGAGAAGAAGTCTTTGATTTTGCCTGTCACTTTTTCACCAGACTCACGTTCGTTGAATTCTTCGTATTCTTCTTGAGGCTGTTCAGCATATGTGTCATAGCGAACTTCTTGTTGGACAGCGACTGATTGTGCTGGTTTCGATTTTTCACCAGGGATTGCATATTTGGCAATGTGATAAATATCGTTTAGTTGCGCTGAATATTCCACAATGCTAATGACATTAGCAAAGACTGGGTTACGTAAGCCCATGTGATTTGGTACGTATAGTTTTACGTTGGCTTCAAAAATTTCTTGCGCCAAATCGACAATACCTGGCATACTAGCGGCGCCACCAGTTAATACAACGCCTCCAGGTAATTCAAACGCATCAATTTCATCCAGAACTTCTTTTGATTTTCTCAAAATTTGTTCCACACGCGCTTCAATAATTTCTGAAAGGTAACGTTCGTCCACTCTTACAGGCTCTGACTTACCGATAACATCAACAGGAAACTCTTCGTTTGCTGAAGTTCTTTCTGGATAAGCATCCCCATAATTAATTTTTAAGGCTTCGGCGTTGTTAAAAGAAGTATTCAATACGATTGAGATATCTTTCGTGATGAACTCGCCGCCTTCTTGGTTAACATGAGTAAATTTCAATTGTTTGTCGTGGATAACAGATGTCGTTGTTTGACCGCCACCCATATCAATGACAATTGTTCCAAAGTCTTTTTCGCCATCTGTTAAAATTGTTTCCGTTAAAGCAAGCGGTGTAATCACTAATTCATTAATTCCTAAGCCAGCTTTTTCAACACATTTACGGATGTTATGGATGATTGTTTTTGGTCCAGTATAGACAACGCCAAACATCTCCATGCGAACGCCAAGCATTCCACGTGGGTCTTTGATGCCTTCAAAGCCGTCGACGGTAAAGTCTTGCGGTAAGATTGCAACAATTTGACGTTCAGGAGGAGTTGAACGAACCAAAGCTGCAGATGCGACGTTGCGCACATCCTCATCTGTAATTTCTTTTGATTCACTGCTAACAGCTATCATTCCTTGACAGCTTTCTACTTCTAATAAATTCGCTGGTAATCCAACATTTACGCTTTTAATTTGAATGCCGGCTTTTTCTTCGGCTTGTCGAACGGCCCGTTGGATTGCTTGAACTGTTTGATCAATATCGACGACAATCCCTCGATTCAAACCGTCTGATTTTGCATTTCCAACGCCGATGATGTTCATTTGACCTTCAATATATTCAGCGACAACTACTTTGACAGAAGTTGTACCAATATCGAGGCCTACATACATTCCTGTTTTTGCCATGAACGGAATTCCTCCTCCTATTAATTCCAATATCTAAGCGGACAAAGGCGTCCGTTTAACTATCTCTTTTTTAGTATTATTCACTTCTTCCAATTTTACCATAAAAATGGGGGTTTTAGAAAGCAGATTATACGAATTTGTTCGTTAATTTTTGAAACATTTTTGTAAAAAACTTATTCTGCTTGTTGCACTTCTTGATTTTCTCCATTTGTCGGCGTACCGTTATTCGCTTCATCCGTTGCTGCGCCTGCATTTGGGTCCACAACTTCTTGATTTTCAACCGCTGAATCTTCGGAAACTTCACTGCCCGTTTCTTCACTTTCTTTTTCATACGGATAAGAAAAAATGCCGACTTCCATATCAACGATTCCAGGTTTGTCCATTTGCTCGGCTACTTGTGAATAATAAGCCATTTTTTCACTTAAATCAGAAATATTAACAATCACTCGATTTCCATCATTCATATAGACATTAATCAAGTCTTTATTGGTTTTTGATGGTGCATATTTAATTTCTGAAATTCCTTGTTTAATTTCTTGAGGTAATTTGTTGTAAGAGGCCATTAATTCAGGGATTAATTTATCCTCTTTGAAATTCTCAAAAATTGGTTTGCCACTTTCAGCAGCTTTGGTGGTTTCCGCCAAAGTTTTACCATTCTCTAAAATCGGATGATAGCCGCCTTTAGTCGCAGCAAGAGCGACAATTTGATACTCTTGAATATCAATTTTAAATGAATTAATACCATTTAACTTAATGTTCGCCTTTTTTATAATTGGAAACTTTTTCTGAATATTTGCAGAAAAATAATTTCTATTTGAATACTGCTCCCATAAGCCACTGCCCGTTTCAAGTTTTGACTGCTGAATAATCGCTTGGCTCTCCACACTTTTGTTACCTGAAACTGTTACTTCACTCAATCGACTAAGAGGCGAAACAAAATACAATGCCACTAAAATGGCTGTCCCTAAACAAGTTAAAATAAAGGCTAAACGCCTATATAAGCGCTTGTTCCGTGTTTTCTTAACGTTCGGTAAACGATCTGCAAAATGCTCCTCTTCTTCCACTGTTTCTTGTGGAAGATGTTGTTGAGGCTCTTCTTGACTTTGTTCTTGTAAAGTGATGGTGACTTCTGCTTGTTCGTTTTCACCTTTTGAAGCAGCTTCTTCCGCTTGCTTCTTCAAATATTCTTGGTTTTGTTTTTGCCAAGGTGTCAGTTCAGGTTGAGACTCTTCCGATTTTTTTGGAGGTAATGGTTTTCTTTTTTTGAATATATCGTTCTCGTTACTAATCTTCCACACCTCCTATCTCAGACTAACGTTTTCACAACTTGATACAAACGATCACTTGCATCTGGGATGCCTTCCCCTTTGGACGCCGTTGCCATCTGTTGTCTTTTTTCATTGTTTAATAAAATATCATCAATTGCCGCAACTAAACGAGCGCCGGTCAATTCTGCATCTGGAATCATTTCAACAGCACCAACTTTTACTAAGCTTTGCGCGTTTTTCGTTTGATGATCATTCGTGACGTAAGGACTCGGAATTAAAATTGCTGGTAATCCTAATGCGGTGAACTCCGCAATTGAGGTTGCTCCTGCACGTCCCACCATTAAATCGGTATTAGCCATCACTTCAACCATTTTATCAATATACGGTTGCACACTTATGTTTGTCAATTTCTTTTCAGAAAGCTTTAGACTTTCTTGAAGTTCCTGATAATATCTTTCTCCTGAAGCGTATAAAACTTGATACTCTCTCTCTTCAAACAAAGGAAAGGCCTGTTCAAACGCTTGATTAATTTTCAAGGCGCCACGACTTCCGCCAAATAAAACCACCGTTTTCTTTGCTGGATCCAAGCCAAACTCTGATAAAATAGCTGACTTTTCCACCGTTACGACTTCTTGTCCCCGCGGGTTCCCTGTTAAAATTGTTTTTTCTTTCGGGAAAAAACTAGCGACATCCGGAAAACAAATCGCAATTTTATCCACATAACGACTTAAAAATTTATTTGTCATTCCAGGGATACTATTTTGTTCATGAATAATTGTCGGTATTTTTAATTGGTGAGCCGCATAAACTACTGCACCAGAAACATAACCGCCTGTACCAATGACCACATCTGGTTGAAATTCACGAATAATTTTTTTTGCTTTATTAATGCTTGTTAAAAATAAATAAATTGTTTTAAAATTTTGAGGACTTAGCGAACGCTTGAATCCTTGAATTTTAATCGTTTTAAATGGAATTTTCGCCTTTGGCACAATTTGACTTTCTAAACCATTTTCTGTTCCCACATACAAGAATTCTGTTGCAGGTGCTTCTTTTTTGACGTGTTCGACGAAGGATAACGCAGGATAGATATGCCCACCTGTGCCACCACCAGTTACTAGTATCTTCATTTTCTCACATTTCACTTTCTTTTAATTGTTGAACAGCTTGCATAAAGGCTTCCCCGCGTACTTCAAAATTCGGGTATTGGTCCCAACTTGCGCAAGCAGGTGATAGTAAAATAGTATCATCTTTTTCCGAATAATCAAAGGCAATGGTAACCGCCGTTTGAACATTTTCAGCAAATAAAATTGTTTCAATGTTCGCTTTTTTAGCAGCTTCCGCCAATTTTTCTTTGGTTTCTCCAAATAAAACAATTGCTTTGAGTCCCAGCAGAGCAGGAACCAATTCATCAAATGAGTTACCGCGATCCAAGCCACCCGCAAGTAAAAGTAGCTTTTGGTTGTCAAACCCACTTAACGCCATCTCTGTAGCTAAAATATTGGTTGCTTTTGAATCGTTATAAAAACGTCTTTGCTGAACTTCGCCAACAAATTGCGTTCGATGGGGAACGCCCGAAAAGTTTGTCAAAGTTTGTCTAATCTGAGCATTCGATACATTTTTTAATTTAGCTACACAAATCGCTGCGAGTGCATTTTCAATATTGTGACTGCCAGGAATCCCTAGCTCATCGGCGGGCATAATATATTCTTCATTAAAATATAATTTCCCATCTAAAAGATAAGCCCCTTCTACTGCTTCTTTCGTTGAAAAAGGCAATACGTTGGCTGCTGTGGTTTTAGCTAACGTTTGAAGCTCTACTTGATTCCAATTTAAAATCAAGGTGTCCTCTGCGGTCATGTTTTTTTGAATGGCCCATTTTGCAGCAACATATTCTTTCCGCGAACCATGATAATCCAAGTGTGCCTCAAAAATATTTGTAATTACTGCAATTTGTGGGTGAAACGTCTCAATTCCCATTAACTGAAAACTAGAAAGTTCCATCACAAGATCATCCTTGGCTGTTGCTTCTTGAGCCACCGTACTCGCTGGAAAACCAATATTTCCCGCCAAACGTGCCTCACCAGCCGTTCTGTCAGCGTTTAGCAGTAAACCAATCATCGTGGTCGTGGTTGTTTTACCATTGGTGCCCGTAATGCCGACAATTGGACATTCGGCAATTTGACCTGCTAATTCCACCTCAGTTATGATAGAAATTTTCCGAGTTAGCGCTTCTGCCACAAGTGGGTTTGTGTAAGGAATACCAGGATTTTTAACGATTAGTTCAAATTCTTCATCCAACAATTCAATTGGATGCCCTCCTGTAACAACACGAATACCCAAGGTTAATAAATCTTGGGCGTCAGGGTTTTGATCAAATTGTTTTGCGTCATTAACGGTAACGAGCGCACCTAACTCATGTAAGAGTTTCGCTGCGCTGACACCACTTTTAGCTAGTCCTAAAACCAACACTTTTTTGTTTTGATAGGTTGTTATTTTTTTCATTGTCAATTTCCCCTTTGATAGATTAGAAAAGAATCCATAATGTGATTCCTGAACAGATTAAACCGACAGACCAAAAGACAAAATCAATTTTCCATTCAGACCAACCACACATTTCAAAATGGTGATGAATTGGTGACATTTTAAAAATCCGTCGACCAAATAATTTAAATGAAGCAACTTGTAAAATAACACTTGCTGTTTCACAAACGTAGACAAGTCCAATTAAAAGTAGCGTCCATTCTTGATGCAAAATAATTGAAATTGCTGCTAACAATCCACCTAATGCTAATGAACCAACATCACCCATGAAGATTTTTGCTGGTTTTCTATTATAAGGGAAAAAGCCAATCAGCCCACCAATCACACTTAGGCAGATAATCACAACATCAAATTGTTGTTGTTTCCAGGCAATAATTGCATAAGTACCAAATGAAATTGTTCCTAAACCAGCAACTAAGCCATCAATCCCATCTGTCAAATTCACGGCATTAGAAAAACCGACTAACCAAAAAATAATAAACACGCCATAAAAAATACCTAACGGAACTTCTGCTATTCCAAACAAATCTAAGGTGTCTGAAAAGCCTTCACTTCGATAAACAAAGTAGAAAACCAACCCACCAAAAATTTGACCAATTAATTTTTGACGAGAATTCAAGCCCATGTTCCGTTTTTTAAAGACTTTAATGAAATCATCCAAATAACCTAGCAAACCGTATAATACTAAAATAAATAGAATAATTAGTAGAGACGGCGTAAATTGGTGGAAAAACAACCCCATTGCTAATGAAGTAATCAAGCTGGCTACAAGGAAAACGACTCCCCCCATTGTAGGGGTACCTGTTTTCACGCTATGCCAAGTCGGGCCATCTTCACGAGTAACCTGCCCTTGTTTTTTCATTTGAAAATAGCCAATGAATAGTGGCATTACGCTCACTGTAATGGCAAAACTCACCACTATGGGAATAAAAATCTGTGTCCACTCCATGTTATCTCTCCTAATTATTCTACGTTATTATTCTGTGCCTTCTAAAGTCACGGTTAATTTTTTCTCCGTAATTTCAGTTTCAGCAGCGATACTTTGTTTCGTCACATAGCCTTCACCTTTAAACTCGACAGTCAAACCTAATAGATCACCAAACTTGGTAACATCGCTCTTCGACCAGCCGGTTAAATCAGGCATATAGTTCGTTCCATTTGTGATCAAAATCAATTTCTGATTAGGCATTAATGTTTGACCAGACGGTGTTGATTGTTTCTTGATTTTTTCACCATCACCGATAATCACAGGATCCACCCCGTTCACTTTGGCATTGGCCAACGCTTCCGCTGGTGTCATGTTTTTATAATCAGCAACTGTGACTTTATCAGAAGCTACTTTCGTTGTTTCCGGATCTGTCTCTTTAATGTCTAACGCTAATTTCATTAATGGGTTTGCAATTGCCGCCATTGCTTCTGAAGGCGAACCTGATTTTGCTTGTCTAAGTGTAATATACAAAACATATTCAGGATTATCCGCTGGGACCATTTCCACTACAGAAGACAAGACTTGACTTGCTCCATCAACGTACCCTTTACCATCTGAAATCTGGGCAGTTCCTGTTTTGGCAGCAACATGATAGCCTGGTACTTTATAAATATCATACGCAATCCCGTAAGTCGGGTCTTCAACAGTATCAATCATGTACGTACGAATCTGTTGAGCTGTTTGCGCTTTGATTGGGGTTCCTACGATTTGTGGTTCCGTAATCGTTTCTTTTCCTGTATTTTTGTCAACAATTTTGCTGATGTAATGAGGTTGCAACATTGAACCGTCATTTGCAATAGCTGAGAAACCTTTCATCATTTGGAAATTAGTAACCGTAATTGCTTGACCAAATGCCGACATTGCTCTATCTACAAAGTTTGTTCCTGGCAATTTACCAGCAGATTCACCACTTAAACCTGAATGCGTGCTCGTACCAAAACCAAATTTTTTCAAATACTCCATCCATTTTTCATCACCCATTTTTTGTTCTAGTTTTACCATACCAATATTACTAGACCAAGAAATGGCTTGACGATAATTCAAATATTCTTTGCCGTTCAACCGAGTGTAGTCATGGTCATTCACAGTTACATCCCCAACTTGAATTCCACCAACACGATTGAATAATTCATTAGGATTAAACTGTCCTTGTTCCATAGAAGCAGCTGTTGTAAATAATTTGATTGTTGAGCCTGGTTCATAAGGACTTTCAACTAATAGGTTCTGCCACGTGCCATTATCGTCTAACCCTTGTTTCGTTTCAGGATTAAATGTTGGCCGTTGAGACATGGCAACAATTTCGCCTGTTTTTGCTTCCATTAACATGGCAGTCATAGAAACTGGTTCATATTTTTCATTAACTTGCGTCATTAAATCTTCTAAGGTATTTTGCAAGCGACTATCCAGCGTTGTATAAATATCTTGACCATCCACTGCTTTTTTCTCTTCCGCCACAGTTCCTGGTAAGGCATTGCCATAAATATCTTTTTCAAAATATACACGGCCATCGGTTCCGCTTAAAATATCATTATAGGTCTGTTCTAGTCCCATTGCGCCTACTAAGCCTTCTTTATCATCATCTGGATTGGCTGCTTTCGTATAGCCAATAAAGTGAGAAGCAAACTGCCCATTGGGATATAATCTGGCTGGATGTTCATTGAAATAAACACCTGAGATTTTTTTCTTTTTCAAATCTGCTTCAATTTTTTGCCGTGTTTCCAAGGTAATGTTTTGACCACCTGCACCAAATTCCACTTGATATTGTGTTGACCCATCTTCATGGATCCCATTATTCAAGTATTTCAATGCTGTTTTTTTGTCTAGTTTGGTATATTTCGCTAAAATTTCAGCAATATCATCGAAGTCTTTTTTCTCCGCATAAAGCTTTTCATTATTTTGTCCCGTATATTTTTTTGATAATACGACATATAACGAGTAGGAGGTAGCATCTTCTGCGATTGGATTACCATATCGATCTAAAATTGATCCTCGCTTAGCTTTTACCACTTGGCTTCCTTCATATAGAGAAGCTGTTTTTTCCTTTAGTGAGACACCGGCTACTTTGCCTGTTGCCACAATGTATGTCGTTCTAAAGGCAAATAAAAAGAACAATCCAATACTCGTAGCGAATAAAATGATGCCTACTTTTTTACGATTGTTCATCGGATTTAAGTTTTTCTTTTTCATGAATTGTTTAAATTTATGTCTTTTACTCATTATTTAACAGTCCTAACATTGTCGCCGTTATTTTCTAATCCTTGTTTTTTAGCGACATCTTTGATTCGATCTGATTTAGAAAGTTCGCTTCTTTCTTGTTCCAATTTCAAAGCGTTATCTTCCTTTTCTTTAATGACTGCCTGTGTTTCTGTAATATCGTTCATGGTTTGGACAATTGTCGTTCTTACTTGAATTGTCGCAATTGCAATACCAATCGTTGCACAAACTAATACAACACCGATTAATTTTTCTAGTAAAGAGACATTTTTTAGTTTCTTTTTGGGTAATAGAGTGGGGACAGGTAGTGTTTCCTCTTGCATTTTTCTGTCTTGCTCTGTTGCCACAGTTGGCTGATCCATTTCTGGTGCTTCATAATGGAAATCATTTACTTTCTTCAATTCAGCCATGTGTCTACCCCTCTCTCTAACTAGATTTTATTTTTTCGGCAATGCGTAACTTCGCACTTCGTGAACGATTATTCTCAGATAACTCACTGTCACTTGGTAAAATTGGTTTTCTGGTAATTACTTTTAATTCTGGTTGAAATTCTTCTGGTACCACTGGAATGCCTGGTGGCAAATCTTGTACCGTACTGTATTCTTTAAACATTGTTTTAACAATACGATCTTCTAACGAATGGAACGTAATCACACTGATTCTGCCATTTTTCGCTAGCAAATCAATTGCTTGTTCTAGCGACTCTTCAACTGCCCCTAATTCATCATTAACGGCAATGCGAATTGCTTGGAAAATTCGTTTTGCAGGATGTCCACCTTTGCGTCTTGCTGGAGCTGGAATCGCCGTCTTAATAATCTCAACGAGTTCACCTGTTGTTTCAATTGGTTGCTTTTCGCGAACACGTTCAATTTCTCGAGCAATCTGTTTCGAAAATTTCTCTTCCCCATAACGAAAGAAAATTTTTACTAACTCACCATAGCTATACGTATTCACCACTTCGCGAGCCGTCAAGGGTGCGTCTTGATCCATGCGCATATCTAAGGGCGCGTCTTGATGATAGCTAAAACCACGTTCTGCTTCATCTAATTGTGGTGACGAAACACCTAGATCGTATAGAATTCCATCAACATGGAACACCCCGTGTTCTGCCAATTCTTCTTTAATATTTCTAAAATTTGATTTGATGAAGGTCACTTGACCTTTGTCTACATATTTTTGCAAACGAGTCTTAGCATGTGCCAACGCTTTTTGGTCTTGATCAAAGGCATATAAATGACCGTGCTCATTCAATTGTGTCAGTAAGTATTCACTATGTCCGGCACCACCGAGTGTGCAATCTACGTATACGCCATCCGGCTTCACTTGTAATCCATTCACTGTTTCTTTTAAAAGAACGGTGTAATGGCGAAATTCTTCAGTCATCATTTGCCTCATTCCTAAAATCCAAAATCAATCATTGTTTCTGCTAATTCATCAAAGTTTTCTTCAGCTTCATCAGAGAATGCATGCCAACGTTCGTCACTCCAAATTTCAATTCGGTTAGAGACGCCGATAACAACACAGCCTTTTTCTAAACTGGCATGTGTTCGTAAATTCGCCGGAATATTGATACGACCTTGCTTATCAATCTCACATTCTGTTGCAGCGGAATAAAAGAATCGTACAAAGGTACGTGCATCTTTCTTAGCTAAGGGCATTTCTTGAAGTTTTGCTTCAAGTTGTGACCATTCATTTAAAGGATAACCAAATAAACAGCCATCCATCCCTCTCGTTACCACAAATTTTTCACCAAGTTCCTCACGAAACTTTGATGGAACGATTAGGCGGCCTTTGGCATCGATATTATGTTGGTATTCACCCATAAGCATAGCCAATACACCCGCTTTTCCACTTGATAGAACAAGTCTACCACATCCCACCACTTTCTACCACTATAAATCTAAAAACTTCTATTTTTTAACTGTTATTTAAAATTTCTGTAATATTTACAGGGTTTTATGTAACAAGCATCATCCAACAAAAAATGTTATTATAACAAGGTTTTTACTATGTTTTTTATAAAATAACCCCACAAATAACAAAAAAACCCCACGGAGTGGGGAGTTGTGGGGGACATTTTCCCACAGCGTATTTCCCCTATTGTCTCCACGCTTTATTACAGTAGATAATGACTGATATTTAGCAAGATAAGCAACACATACAACACAAACGTTAGTAAAAACGTCAACCGCCAAAACATCTTGAAATATCGTCTATATAAAATCTCTCCATAATAATAAGCTTGAAACAGGGCAACAGCGACTCCTAATAACAAAATAGAAATCACAAAATACGGCATAATCGATTCATCATAACTATCTTTGGATAACTCATGGATCCCTATGAATAAAAACGGAATGGCCAAATCCGGTGCTTTTATTTTCCAACGTTCCGTTAGGGAAAAAGTGGACACGAGAAAATTGCACGCAAAGAGCACAATTACCGGAAAAATATACCAAAATAACATTATTGCCGAAAACGACACCATTCTCTCAACAAATCCTTTCATTCCACCTGCTATAACTATACTTCATCAACGTTACACAGATGTTTCATTTCGTTTAAATATATGTGCTAAAAGCCCTTTTTGCTTGCTTTTTCATATAAAAAACGGATTACTTATCAAACCATTTTCAAAACGAGGCCTCACCTATCGCGGCCACTTATTTTTGAATGTTTTTTATAAGCTTTTCTTCTCGTATTGTGTCATACTTCTATTATAATGGATTTAGAACAAAAAATGTTGATTCGGGGTGAATCTTTTGATTAATTATTTATTATTGAAAAATGACTATTTTGAACCTTGTTCACCAGACGATGAAGCCCTAAGTTGGATTTCGGTAGAATCTCCTACAGAAGAAGAAATCGAGCGTCTCGTCAATCAATACCACTTACCAACAGATTATCTTACCGGCGTTTTAGATGATGAAGAAAATGCTCGAGTGGAAGGCTTCCGCCACGAAAAATTACAAACGCCTACGTTACTTTTATTTCGTTATCCCAAAGCTAGTATCAGTCCTAGTGGCTATCTGCAAGTAGAAACGGTGCCGATTGCTTTAATCGCAACCATCGATAACAAACTAATTACTGTTAGCAACGGGCCTAACGACATCGTTCATGGGATTCAAAAAGAGGCGTTCACCCATCAAGATCTTTCTATTGAGAAGGCCTTAATTTTAGCCCTTTCATGGAAGATGGCCCTTTCCTTCAATAAAAACTTACAAGCACTTATCCAACAAACCAACAAACTTGAAGGAGAGCTCCAAGTAGCCACAGAAAATAGTCAATTGTATCAGATTATGGACATTCAAAAAAGTCTAGTTTATTTCGAAGCAGCTTTAACGGATAATTTAAAAGTATTAAAACGTTTATATAGCGCTGAAATTTTTAATCATCCAGAAAAACATTTGCCATTTTTAAGGGATATTTTGATTGAACTAGAACAAGGACTGAACACGACTAAAATACAACTAAAATTAGTTGATAACATTAGTAATACTTTTTCAGCAATCGTTTCAAATAACTTAAATAATGTCATGAAAATTTTAACATCCTTAACAATTGTCCTGACCATTCCGACCATCATTGGAGGAATTTACGGCATGAATGTGAAACTCCCTTTTGCAGAGCATGAATATTCTTTTTGGATTATTTTTGCTATCACTACCTTAATCTGCGTAATTAGTATTCGAATTTTAAAGAAAAAGAATCTCTTATAACTTTAGGTTGCTGTTTTCAGGAAAAGGTTGTACACTATTAGCAGAAATTAAAAAGGACGTGTCATTTATGAACGACAAAGAACAAAGTCGCTTTTCAAAAATCACGAAAGTCGTGGTTTGGCTAATGCTGATCGCAATTGTAGGTTCAACTGTTTTAACAGCGATTCTTAGTCTTTAAACTGGAGAACTTCTTCACACATTAAAAGTAAAAAAAACAGCCCCTTCTATCAATTGAAGGGGCTGTTTTTTTACTTGCTCAAATAGAACGGTTATTTTTTCGCCATCGCCAACAGCTCTTGCGCATGTTCAATGGTTAATTTCGTAATTTCACTTCCTGCGAGCATACGCGCAATTTCGTTTACTCGCTCTTTTTCAGATAAAATTCGGACGCTTGTTTCTGTCCGACCCGCCACAATTTCTTTTTCAATAAAATAATGTTCATCGGCAACGGCCGCCACTTGTGGCAAGTGCGTGATACACAACACCTGCGAATTTTCTGAAATTTGATAAATTTTATCGGCAATCGCCTGTGCTACTCGGCCACTAACTCCTGTATCCACTTCATCAAAAACAATACTAGTGATCCCTTGCGTTTGAGAAAAGATTGTTTTCATAGCCAACATCACTCGCGAAAGTTCTCCGCCAGAAGCCACCCGAACTAACGGTTTTAATGGTTCCCCTGGGTTAGTAGTAATATAAAATTCTACTCCGTCTAAGCCATTTTCTTGTAAATGCTCAAGTTCTGTAAAGCGGACTTCAAATTCAGTTCGCTCCAAATATAGTTCTTTTAATTCGGTTAAAATTTGTTGTTCGAGCTCTTTGGCTAGGCGCTTTCGTTCTTTTCGTAAAGCTAACGCTTGTTGATGAGCCGCTTGTTGTTTCTCTGCAAGCAACGCTTCTAAGTCACCTGTACCGCCTTCCAAAAAATCAGCCTCTGCTAACTCTTTGGTGATTTCTTCATAGTAAGATAAAATCGTTTCGATTGAATCGCCATATTTACGTTTCATTTGACGGATTAATTCCAAACGATTTTCTACTTCATTCAAGCGGCCTTCGTCTAGTTCTAAGCCATCAATCAACCTAGAAAGATCTCCACTGGCTTCTTGTAGTAAGTAGTAAGCATTTTGAACAGTATCTGACAATGTTTTATATTCTGAATCAAGGGATTCAATCGAAGCGAGTTCATTCATACTTGTTCCGATTTTATCCAAACTACTATCGTCTTCACCATTTAGCGCGGCATAACTAATCGTCAGTGCATCAGCAATCTTTTGAAAATTGTTCAGTTTATTGCGTTCTTCTAGCAATTGTTCTTCTTCACCAGCCACTAACTGTGCACTAGCAATTTCATCACTTTGAAAATGAAGCATGTCCATTCTTTGGGCAAACTCTTTTTCATTTTTTTGTCGCTTTCTGACTTTGGCTTCGAGTGCGCGATACTCTTGATACGCCTGTGTATATTTTTCTTTGACTGCTAAAAGTTTTTTCCCACCAAATTCATCTAACATATCAATATGGCGTTCACTTTGCATCAATTCTTGATGTTCGTTTTGGCCATGAATATCTACTAAATATTCCCCAATTCTTTTTAAATTAGTAATGTTGACAATCCGTCCGTTGACACGGCAAACATTTTTACCAGAAGCGGAAATATCTCGTTGAATCACTAAAGAATCTTCTTCTGTTTCAATACCTAATTCTTCTAATAATTGCTTTAATTCTTGACTTTTCGGCATTGAAAAAAGTCCTTCTAAGGTGCATTTATTTGCTCCTTGACGAATATAGTCACTGGAGCCACGTCCGCCTGTGAGTAATCCCATTGCATCAATAATGATGGATTTCCCCGCACCCGTTTCTCCCGTTAAAACTGTCATACCCATTTGAAACTCTAATTGTAACGAAGAGATAATCGCAAAATTTTTCACGGAAAGTTCTTGTAACATCTTGTTCACCTCATTCTTTATAGATAGCTTAACAGCTCTTTATGAAGTTTTTCTGCCGCCTCCTCAGTTCGTGCAATCATGAGGACACTATCATCATCGTTGATGACGGCAAAAAGTTTCTCTTGGTAATTCTTTTCGATTAAACTACCACACGCCGCCGCATTGCCAGGAATGGTTCGTAATACGACATATTTTTCCATTTGTTCTGCAGCTACAAAGGCATCTTTTAAAAGCTTTGCAAGTTTAGCACTCGTATTAGCTTGTGTTTCTAATGGAAGGCTATATCGATAACCCCCTTCTGCAGAAGGAACTTTAATCAGTTTCATATCTTTAATGTCGCGAGAAATCGTTGCTTGTGTTACAGCTACGCCCTTTTCTTGTAAGTAGTTGACAAAATCTTCTTGCTTTTGAATATTTTTTTCAGTCAATAAACGTGTAATTAAACGGTGTCTATCTTGCTTTCTCATGGCGCCGCTCTCCTTTTCAGTTTACTCTTGCCCTCATCATAGCTTATTTTTATGCATTTTAAAAGATGAATTACTAGATTTATACAAAAAAGAAGCTTTCACCCGTAGGCGTCCACTTCTTTCTTCTAACTTTTCTCATCATTCCGCTAATTTTTGATGCGCATGCGCGACAACTTCTTCAATGGATTCTGTTGCTTGATAGGATCCTTCTCCTTCAACAGAAACTAAGTGTGCCAAAAATTCAATGTTTCCTTCGCCACCAGTGATTGGTGAAAAATCTAAGTTTTTCACATCATAACCGTTATTCATGGCAAAGCGTGTAATTTCCTCCACAACCATTTGATGGGTTTCTGGATCACGCACGATTCCTTTTTTCCCAACAAACTCTTTGCCAGCTTCGAATTGTGGCTTAATTAACGCCACCACACTACCACCTTTTTTCAAAATATCATGAAGAGGTGGCAAAATTAAGCGTAATGAAATAAAGGAAACATCAATCGTTGCAATATCCGGCACCCCTTCAGTGAAATCTTCAGGTTTACTATAGCGAAAATTGGTACGTTCCATTACCACCACGCGTTCATCTTGCCGAATTTTCCATGCTAGTTGGTTATAGCCAACATCTAAAGCGTAACTCAAACGAGCCCCATTTTGTAAAGCAACATCGGTAAAACCACCTGTGGAGGAACCAATATCTAGCATTGTTTTACCTTGAACGTTGATTGCAAAAACATTTAGTGCCTTCTCTAGTTTTAAGCCCCCACGAGAAACATAAGGCATTACTTGGCCCTTAGTATGTAAGGGTGTCTCCACAGAAATTTTTTCCCCTGGTTTATCTAAACGTTCATTTTTATCATTGTAAACCAAACCAGCCATCACGCTGCGTTTGGCTTTTTCTCTTGTTTCAAATAGTCCTTGATTAAACGCCAAGACATCGACGCGTTCTTTTTTCATAAGTGCCTTCTTTCTATCTCAATTGTAACTGAGTTAACAAGTTTGCTAAATGTTCTTCTGAAAAGTTGGGAACATTTGCTTTGATTTTTTCTAAAACAGCGCTGCCCTCTGCTAATTGATGTGTTAGCGCATCTTTCGCGCCAGCAATCCCTAGAAGAGCTGGATACGTACTTTTATTCAACGCTTCATCTCGGCCTACTTTTTTACCTAAATCTGCTTCTGTACTTGTGGCATCTAATAAGTCATCACGAATTTGAAAAGCCAAGCCATAGTGATGCGCAAACTGTGTCAGTAAACCAATGACTTCTTCTGTTTGATTGGCTAATACGCCCCCAGCAATTAAGGCGAATTCAATTAGCGCTCCAGTTTTCTTTTCATGAACAGCCGCTAACTCTTCTAAAGTCAAGCTGACTTTTTCTCCTTCAATATCCCCCATTTGGCCGGCAACCATGCCTTGATTCCCCGCTGCCTTTGCCAGTTGTTGCATCAGTAAAACTTTTTCACTTAAGCCTAATTGACTCAAAGAAAGTAACTGAAATGCACCTGTTAATAAGCCGTCCCCTGCTAAAATGGCAGTCGCTTCACCAAACACTTTATGATTGGTTGGTTTGCCACGACGTAAATCATCATCGTCCATTGCTGGTAAATCATCATGAATTAATGAATACGTATGAATCATCTCTAAAGAGGCAGCCACTTGATAGTCTTGTGTTTCCATCTCTTTTTGAAAAGCGGCCACTGTTGTTAACACTAATAGCGGGCGTAATCGTTTGCCACCTGCGTGTATTGAGTAGAGCATTGCTTCTTTCAAACGCTCATTTTCAGTATATTCTGCGATAAAATCGACCATGACTTTTTCAACCAACGGTAAATGCTGTTGACTAAAATTCGTCATTACGCTTCCTCGCTCTCTTCAAAAACAATTTCTTCATTGTTTTCTGTCATCATTTTCGTTAAAGTTTTTTCCGCTTTTTCCAATGTATCTTGACATTGTTTACTTAATGCCATGCCCTCTTGAAAGGCAGCTAAGGCTTCTTCCAAAGGAACATCTCCTCGTTCTAAGCGCTGAACGATTTCTTCTAAGGCATTTAATGATTCTTCAAACGTTTTTTCTTTTGCTGGCATGTTAAAACTCCTCTTTTTTCGCTGTTATTGTTTCGACGTTTGCTTGAACTGTACCGTCAGCATAATGAATCGTTAATTGATCTGCTGGCTGTAACTCGGTAACAGTTTTAACGACACGGTCCTCTTTTGTAGTATAACTATATCCTCGACCCATAATTTTGAGTGGGCTGAGTAAGTCTAATTGTTGAACAGCAGACGTGAATTGCTTTTGTTTGTTTAGGAACAATTGTGTCATTTGTGTTTGCAAGTTTCGTTGTAAAAATGCCAATTGTTGCTGACTTTCTCTTAATTGTCCCTTTGGTGTCTGTTGTTGCAATTGAGCGATAATTCCTTGGGCTTGACGTTGTTTTTGGTGATGAATTGTTGTCATTGCTTGGAAAAGACGTTGCGTCATTCGATCTAATTTAATCGTTTGACCTTCATAAAGCCGCTCAGGTTGCTTAAACACATAAGAGTTTTGTAGTCGTTGGAAACGTTCTGTTCGTTGTTGTAAGAGATATAAAAAGCTTTGTTCTAAACGACTACGCCGTTCACTAATTCTTAATAGTTCTTCATTTAAAACTGGTACCGCTAGTTCCGCTGCTGCCGTTGGCGTTGCTGCACGAACATCTGCTACCATATCGGCAATTGTCACATCTGTTTCGTGACCAACCGATGAAATAATCGGTGTGGTGGCAGCATGAATGGCTCGAGCCACTTTTTCTTCATTAAATGGCCATAAATCCTCGATTGAACCACCGCCACGGCCGATGATCATCATATCAAAATCGCCTTGCGCATCGGCTCGCTGAATGTTCCGCACAATGTCATCCGCCGCCTGCTCGCCTTGGACCAAGGTTGGAAAAAGGACCAGTTGTGCAATCGGATACCGTCTTTTGACTGTCGTAATGATATCCCGAATGACAGCACCACTAGGACTTGTAACCACAGCGATTCGTTTGGGATAACGAGGCAACTGTTGTTTAGGCCCTTCAAAAAGTCCTTCTTTTCCTAGTTTTTCTCTTAATTCTGCCAATGCTTGATAAAGTGCACCGACACCATCTGGTTCCATATGTTCAATATAAATTTGATAGGAGCCGCTGTTTTCATAAAGCGAAATCCGCCCCACCACCATGACTTTCATGCCTTCTTTTGGTTGAAACTTCAATTTTTGAAAGGCTGATTTAAACATAATTGCAGAAATCTTCGCATGATCATCTTTTAAACTGAAGTACTGATGCGCGTTCGCTCGGAAGCGAAAGTTCGAAATTTCACCTGTTAAATAGACACGTCCTAAGTAAGGGTCTGCATCAAATTTACGTTTTAAATACTTCGTTAAGGCTGTTACTGTTAAATACTGTTGCGTCATTTTTTCACCTTACTTTTGTTTTTTTGCTGCCTCGACTGTTTGATACATTAACATGGTAATCGTCATTGGGCCAACACCTTTGGGAACCGGCGTGATATAGCTTGCAATTTCAGAAACTTCATTGAATGCTACATCACCAATCAGTTTTCCTTCTTGATTGCGATTCATACCCACATCAATCACTACCGCACCTGGTTTCACGAACTCTTTGGTGACAAAATGCCCGCGTCCAATTGCTACAACTAAAATATCCGCTTCTTTTGCAACTTCTGCTAAATGTTCAGTTTTAGAATGGGCAATCGTCACGGTCGCATTTTTCATTAACAATAATTGTGCCATTGGCTTGCCAACAATATTGCTTCGACCGATAACCACCGCACGTTTACCTGTTAAATCAATATCATAAGCTTCAAACATCTTCATAATTCCATACGGCGTGCAAGGAATCATTTCAGGTTTGCCTACAAACAAACGGCCTAAATTCATTGGATGGAACCCATCTACATCTTTTTTGGGATCAATCGCTAATAAAATCTTTTCTTCATCAATATGTTTTGGCAAAGGTAGTTGTACAAGAATGCCATGAAAGCGTGAATCTTGATTATATTTGTCAATCTCAGCCAATAATTCTTCTTCTGAAATAGTTTCTGGCAGTTTTTCGACCTTTGACAGAATGCCAATTTTGGCTGCTGCACGTTCTTTATTTCTCACATACGTTTGGCTGGCAGGATTTTCCCCAACTAATAAAACAACTAATCCTGGTTGGATGCCTTGTTGTGTCATCTTTTCTACATCTTTTTGAATCTCTGCTTGCATTTGATCTGCTAATTCACGACCGTTAATTACTGTACTCATTCCTTCGCTCCCTCTATTGTTTCTTTACTTCTTTAATAGTATTTATTTTAGCATATAACCCAGTATCTTAACACCAGTTAGATAGTAAAAAAAGATTCAGAGCTTACGCCTCTGAATCAATTTCTTTCATTACATTTGATAACACACCATTAACAAATTTACGTGAACGGTCGTCGCTGTATTTTTTACTTAACTCAACGGCTTCATTTAATGCCACAATGTTTGGCACATCTGAAACGTATAGCATTTCAAAAATAGCTAAGCGTAAAATAACAATATCTATTTTTGCTAAGCGTTGCATAGACCAGTTATTACCTAAATGGTTCGTAATCACTTCGTCTAGTTCTGCTTTGCGGCTACACACACCGCCGACAAGTAAATCTAAATACGTAGGGACTAGGTCTTCGCCATCTTCACTGACGATGTCCCGATTATCATAAGCCAATGCATAATCAATGGCATCTTGTTTGGTTAAATCAGCATTAAAATCTAAAGGAAAAAGGGCTTGGAGCGCTTTTTCACGAATCTCGTGACGGGTTAATTCTGTTTTACTCATTCTCTTCTCCATCTTCATCTTCTGGGAATAATTCATTTAAGTCTGGTTGAGGGATTTTTTCAGGTACTACCGCTACAACATGAATATTCACTTCAACTAAATCAATATCTGTCATAAATAAGACTTGTTGTTTCACACGGTCTTGCATTTCTAATGCAACTTTTGGCACAGAAACACCGTAGTTCAAGTAACAATAGATATCGACTTTTAAGCCTTCTTCTTCTGTTCGTAAATATACACCTTTACCGTGTGCTGCACGGCCTAATAATTCATTCACATTATTGGCGAACGTGCCACGCATCCCATAAACGCCCTCTACTTTTGAAGCAGCGATTCCGATAATTACTTCAATGACTTCAGGAGCGATCACGATTTCTCCTAAAGAATCGTTTGCATTGATTACAAGATTTTTTTCTTCTGACATTTGGTTGTCCTCCTTATCTATTACGCACAAAATCGTTAAATAAACGATTTATTTGATGAATCACTAAGTCTCTTAAGGATTCTCTTTTAAGCAACGGATGATTCTTAAAAATTAAAACAACACTGGTTTCTTCAGTTAGTTGTGAAAGAACGTCCAAATTTTGCTTATCAATACTCGTTCTTAGTTTATCATTAATTAGCCTATTTCGCTACCAGAAAAGCTAAGTTCTAACTAAAAGAACAGATAATTTCTTGTCATAAATTTCTAATTCAAGCCTTTAGACGTAAAAATAAGAAAGACCAAGTAATTTTGGCTTTCTTATTTTTACATCTTTATTCTTCAGGATAACGTTCCATTAGTTTCGTCCGATGCTTTTGCATAATCATTTCTAAAGAGATGTCATATTTATCGGCTAAAATAAATAAATTATCCAACACATCGCCTAACTCTTCCGTTAAATTTTCCAGATTCTCTTCATCCGCCAAAACTGTTTCATCCGGTCGATCACGGCCAATTTCAATTGTCCGAATGGCCCGACACACTTCGCCGACTTCTTCTGTTAAAAAGTTGGAACGAATGAACGGATCATATTGATACCAGTTACGTTTTTTATAAAACGCGCTAATAAACCGCTGATACTCTTGGATATCCATATTCTCCCAACCTTTATAAAATGATTAATTCTTTTGGCGCATGTGTCAATACACGATTACCTTCAGCAGTAATTAATAAATCGTCCTCAATACGCACGCCACCAATTCCTGGCAAATAAATTCCAGGTTCGTCCGTAATCACATTCCCTGGTACAAACTGTTTGTCTGCTCGGAATGAAACATTTGGTCCTTCATGAATTTCTAACCCAATGCCATGACCAGTGCTGTGACCAAACGCATCGCCATAGCCATAGGAAGCAATATGATCCCGTGCAATCGCATCTAATTGAATGCCCGTCAACCCAGGTTTAGCTTCTGCTAACACTTTTAATTGTGCTTCTAAAACAATGTCATAAATTTCTTTTAGTTTTGGCTGAATACTACCAATAGCGAATGTCCGTGTCATATCAGAAACATAGCCTTCATAATAACAGCCGAAATCCAAAGTGATTAACTCACCTTTTTCGATGACTTTATGGCTAGCAACGCCATGTGGCATCGCTGAACGTAGACCGCTGGCCACAATTGTCTCAAAAGAAACACCACTGGCTCCTTTTGAACGCATGAAGAAATCTAATTGATTAGCCACTTCAATCTCTGTCATTCCAGGTTTAATCATCTCTAAGACAAAGGCAAATCCTTGATCCGCGATGGCACACGCTTTTTCAATAATCGCTACTTCTTCTTCATCTTTCACTTCTCTTAATTCTTCAATCAAACCCATTACAGGAACTAATTCACATGGTAAAATTTCTTCCAATAAGCTATAATCAGCGAAACTAACTTGCGTTTCTTCAAAAGCTAAATTATCTAATTGCAAACGTTCAGCTAAATCTGCTACTTCGTCAAAAATATGTCCTGTGTTTTTAACGATAGTAAAACCAGTTGCTTGTTCCGCAGCTTGTTCCGTATAACGAAAATCCGTTACAAAAAAAGCTTTATCTAATGTAATCATTGCCAAGCCTGTTGTCCCAGTAAAATTGGTTAAATAACGTAAATTATACGGACTTGTCACTAAAAATCCTTGTAAATTATTTTCTTTCATTAACTCCCGTAACTTTTCGACTCTTGCCATCATTGGTTCGACCTTCTTTCTTTTTTCTCATTTTTCATTATAGCAAATTTACTTCAGAAAAGCATGAATCACCAAAAAACTTCATCGAGAAAGTTTACTGAAAATTTTACCTTTCCTTATTTTTTGCTTAACACTTTTGTAGTAAACTAATTTAGCGACTTCAAGGAGGAAATTATGAACGTTTATTTATTTCTGGCACTATTTTTCATTATTATCGGCATTTTAAGCTATAGTTTTTTTATTGAACCTAACTGCTTAGTCATACACAAAAATCAAATTAAAGTAACAGAATCAGGGAAAACCTTACGGATTGTTCAACTCTCTGATATTCATTTAAAAAAGAATTATTCTGTGAAGGCCTTAAAACAGATTGTTGAAAAAACAAATACATTACAACCAGACATAGTCGTTTTTACAGGAGACTTATTTGATGATTATGCCCGTTTCGGTATCGAAATTCAGGATGAAGTGAGTCAACTTTTCCGTAAAATTAACGCCCCTTATGGCAAATTCGCTATTTATGGCAACCACGAGTATAGCGGGTTAGATACCAATTTTTACGAAACAATCTTAGAAGCTGCCGACTTTACAGTACTAAAAAACACGGGCAAATTACTGCCTGTCTCACACCGTATCTCCTTGTACGTCGCTGGTTTAGAAGATTCGTTATATGGACAAACCGACTTAGCTGCAGCTTTAGTCAACCGCCCTACTGGAACGCCCACTCTGCTACTAACCCATGAGCCAGATGTCGCAGACTCAGCAGTCAACAAAAACATTGACCTCATTTTAGCAGGACATAGTCACGGCGGACAGATTCGCTTGCCTTTTTTCACTTACAAAAATCAGCTTGCTAAAAAATATACACATGGGCTTTATCATTTAGAAGATGAAACGCCGCTAATTGTTCACCCAGGAATCGGAACCACTAAAATCAGCGCACGCTTTGGTGTCTTACCAACAATTGAACTGATTGAGTTAACTATTTAACTACGCATTAAAAAGACCGCCCCACGTTAGAGAAAACTTCTCACGTTGGACGGTCTTTGATTATGTTCGATTAATGATGAAAATCTTGCTCGTGATCTTCTTCTACTTTCGCTTTTCCTAGCGTATAAAATTTGCTGCCATTTAACCCGAGAATAAATAGCACAACCACTAGTAAAAGAATTGATAAAGATAACAATAAAGTCTGCAAGCCATCGCCATGTGCAACCATTAATTGACGTAAAATTGCGGTTAAACAAATTAAAATCAAATAACGAATCGGAATATGGTGTCCTTCTTGAATATAGCGAAGAATCATCATAATAAACTCAAATAACATAAAGAATGAAATAATTTCTTGCATGATAACTGAAAAATTATCCGGCGTCATTGGCTTCATGAGATATGTAGCGAGGTCAACTAAATAACTAGCCATAAATACTAATAAGAAAACTCCTAAAATCCCTAATACAATATCCAAAATCAAATTCACGTACTTCTTTACTACACTAAAATTCTTCTGCATAATACCCTTCTTTCTTTTGACTCAATTATTTTATAACATGCTTGTTATTACATTAAATATATCATCAATTAACCTTGTCAGACAAGCAGTTAAACCCAATGTGAGATTTTTTTTATTTTGAGATGTTTCTTCATTTTCCGGCTAACCCTTTATGCAAGACAAAAAAAGCTGAATCCGCAGATTCAGCTTTTTAATCGTATTAGTTAGCTACTGGATAAACTGATACTTGTTTTTTGTCGCGGCCTTTACGTTCGAAACGTACCACACCGTCAACTTTTGCAAATAACGTATCGTCGCCACCGATTCCAACGTTCACACCTGGATAAATTTTAGTTCCGCGTTGACGGTATAAAATTGAACCACCTGTAACTGTTTGGCCATCAGCACTTTTAGCGCCTAATCGTTTAGATTCAGAGTCACGGCCGTTTGATGTAGAACCGCCACCTTTTTTATGGGCAAATAATTGTAAATTCATAGTCAATAACATAGTCTGCACCTCCTATTTCTCAGTGATTGTTTTTATTTGAATAAATTCAGTATTTTCGTTCTCTATTGATTGTAAACCTAATAAAAGATTTTCTAATAGAATTTGGGCAATATTTTTTTGTTCCTGATTGACAGTTGTTAACATCTCGACATAAAGGTAGCCACCTTCTACATCATCAACTTCCACAATCGGTTCAAAACCTGCTAAGGCATCAATCCCATTGACTGTGCTAATTGCTAAGGCAGAAACTGCCGCGCAAACCACATCGCTGCCATAAGGACCTGCTTCAGCATGCCCGGTTAATTCGAATGAAACGATTCGGCCGGAGCCTGTTCGTTTAAAAGAACCTTTAATCATTGATAGGCCTTCTTTCCTGTCAACAAGAGAGATTAAGCGTTGATTGCTTCGATCATAACTTTTGTATACGGTTGACGGTGACCTTGTTTACGGTGAGAGTGTTTTTTAGGTTTGTATTGGAAAGTCACGACTTTCTTTTGTTTGCCGTGTTTTTCAACAGTTCCTTCAACAGTTGCGCCTGCAACAGTTGGCGCACCAACTTTTGTAGATTCGCCACCTACTAAGATAACTTCGTCAAAAACAACTTTCTCGCCAGCCTCAACGTTTAATTTTTCAACGTAGATTGCTTGACCTACTTCAACTTTCACTTGTTTACCACCAGTTTTGATAATTGCGTACATGCTATACAGCACCTCCTTCTTCTAGACTTAGACTCGCCATCCCAAGTGATGATTACTCATGCTTAAAAACTTGTTCTGTGCGGTTGTAGCTGTGGAGACCACAATTACAACACTAACTATAATAACAGAACCAGAAAACCTCGTCAATATAAACTCTCTATTTTCTTCACTTTCTCTCTCCAAAAAAACTTCTTCTGTTATTTAAATTTCCGATTGACTTTCTAACACTACTTCCATTATAATTAGCTTTGTTGTGTTACAACTATTGTCATAGTAGCTCAGCAGGATAGAGCATCCGCCTTCTAAGCGGACGGTCGGGGGTTCGAATCCCTCCTGTGACGTAACAGACTGACAAAGACAGCGTTACCTTTAGAGGTGACGCTGTTTTTTTTAGAGTTTATCCAATTCTTTTTGATATGTTCTCGTCCATTCACGTTCTTTTTCCTCTAATTGTTGTCTATAACGATTTCCTTCTTGATGTATCAGATGATCACTTTGTTCCATTGCATGGTAAAATTGCTGTTTGTGCCATTGATCATTTTTCGTTAAATAATTGACTTTATCTACCAATTGTCCAGTTTCTCTTCTAAAGTTTACTAATTGATTACTCAGCACTTCTTGTTGGCGGTGAATTTTATTTTTTTCTTCATAATATTGTTCTTCTAAATATTGCCGTTTTCTTCGCTGTTCATCCATTTGTCAGTCACTCTCCCTTGACAGGTGTTTTTAAATTTGGTCTCTGGCTTCCTTTTAAAAATTTTTCTGCTGATTCTGCACTTTTCCCCTGCAAAGCTCCGTTCAAGGCATTAGGTAGGGCACTATTTGTTTGTTGAAACATGGCTTCTGAAAGTTCTTTCAAACTTGCGGTTGTGTTTTGTTTGGTTGTAATAATTCGTGTTTTTTTAGCAGTAATTACTGTCTGGATTGCTACTCGTTCACGAGCTTTTTGTTCTATTTCTAATTTTTCTTGAAATTCTCTTTCATCCATAGGAAAACCCTTTCATTTATTATTTTTGAAATAAACTACTTCTTGCTTGTTGATCGTATGCTTGAATATTTTCAGCAACAGTTGTTAATTTTCCGCTAAAATCAGTTAATTTTTGCTTGTATTGCTTGGCTTGGTTGCTAGTATTTGTTGCTTCAGCGCTATCCCAAAGACGACTTTTTTCGTAAGGAGCAATCATTGCTTGGACTTCTGCATAGGATAGATACTGTCGGATATTCATTGCACTTTCACGAATTTCCTTTGAAACTGTCTGGACTTCATCTTCTGCTTCTTGGAGGATATTTTTCACAAGTAGTTCGTATTCTTTTCCAGCTTGCTGCGCTTGTTTTGCAACTAGTTCTGCTAATTCACTACGTAATTCAATCTTTTGACTACCTGAAGCACTGGCTAAACTTTTCTGAATACGACTCACTTTCCCTTGCCATTGGCTGGCAATTTTTGCTTCATGAATGATTTTTTCATATTCTTTGATGATTTTCTGGCGATTTTCTTCAGATAGCAGACTTAACAAAAATTGGAGACTGTTTTTAGCTAAGGATTCACCTGAAGCATCCATGATTTTCCCTAAATATTTATCAATAAGTTTGGAAACTTTTACTCCTGCCGCAAAAATATAGCCATGTTCCTTTAGATTGGCTTCTTTGGGCGTACCATCAGGATTTAATTGATACTGACCAAAATCATGACTAGAACCGTATTTGTCCGTCAGATCAAAAGTAGTGGTGAACGTTTTCGGTAATAGATAATGCACCCGACCAATTTCATCTACCCCTTTTTTATTTCGATTCAACATGGAGACAATATCAAACGCATTCACATAATAATCGATTTTCCCTTGTTCTTCTAATTGTTGAAGATTTTCCTGAGCTTGTTGAGACATTTTATTAATGCTTTCTCGCGCATCAGGGCCTTGAAACAATACTACTTTATCAATTTTAGCAAGATCGGCTTGGGGGAGATTGGCCACCGCTTGAATAGAAATCATGGTTCCTAAAGAATGACCTGTAATCGACATAGTCGCATTTGGGTCTTTAGCACTCATCTCCATTATCTTTTGATGCATGGCTTCATTGGCTAATTTTGCTTGAGGCAAATAGGCATTAAATAACGTAAAGGAACCATTATTATTGACCCAGTCATTCAAATTATTCCCTGACCAACCTTTTTTCACGTCCATTGAAACGCCGTCACTACCGCGAGTGGCAAAATATGTATGCTGCGTTTTTGGACTCAAGGTCGGCGTATCTGTTACATAATAAGAATTATAGCCAGCTTTCTCATCTGTTAATAACCCTTTTTTATAAACCGTTTCCCTACCTACCCAGTTTTTTTCTTTGATTGTTTTTATAGCGTTGTCGGGTTGGAGATAGACAGTACTGGCGTCATTTCCATGGGCGTCTTTGGCGTTGGGAAAATGGAATTTGACATATCTTCCTTCCTCAAACCTTATTCTCTGTTTCTTTGTAAGAAAATCATTGCTAAAATTTATAGGTCTCTTAATATATGAAGCTTCTGATAAACTCACATACAAGTTATAATAATTATCAAGATTTTTCATGGATAGCTTCTCCTTGTTTCCAATTTACTAAAAATAGTCCTTTTATTTCATCCAGTTTTTTTACATCTACGTCAATCACTAGAGAATAGGTATCTGTTTCTAAATCATCTTTACTTTTTATTTCAACACGTAATGATAGATTTTCTTTTGTAAATACGCTACTAGATGACTTTTCTGTAGTATCCCAAAGATAATTTATATTCTTAATATTTGATGATTTCGATTTTACATACTTTGTCATTTCTTCTTCATGCTCTTTTAAAAAAGCAATTTGTCTTTCTTTTTCTGTTGGTTCGTTCATTTTTTTCACTCCAATCATTCCAATTATGGCTACTGATATTACTGCGATTAAGATACCAAATTTTATTTGCTTTCTATTTTTCACTTTTTCACCTCCTTATTATGTATAGAAAAGAGTTTCTATATGCTTTTTCCGATTTGAATTGTTTTTACAGTATTATCAGGTTGGAGATAGACCGTGCTAGCATCATTTCCATAGGCGTCTTTGGCGTTGGGGAAATGGAATGTAGCATGTTCATTTATCTTAAGATCTTCTTTTTGAACTTGTGTCAATTTAGCAAACATCAACCCTTCTTTTCGACCGATGTATGCTCCTTGATCTAAATCAGCATAAATATTAGTATACTTTTCTAAATTTGCCGTTAAATTTCATCTCCTTAACTATGCAATATTTTTTATCTCAGTCGGATTTTTTACATTATCTGGAAGCACATATATTTCAAACCCATCTAATTTTTTACCAGTACCATCAAAAATAGATACTTCAACAGCTATAGTTTTTGGGCTAAAAGCCATACTTCGAACTTCAATCACTGATTGCCAACTATAGGTTACTTCTTTAACATCATATTGTTTTAAAAGTACATATTCACTTTCATACTTTACATACTCCGTCATTTCCTCTTCATGCTTTTTCAAAAAAGCAATTTGTCTTTCTTTTTCTGTTGGTTCATTCATCTTCTTCACTCCAATCGTTCCGATTATAACTATTGCTATTATTGTTGCGATTAATATACCAAATTTTATTCGCTTTCTATTTTTCACTTTTTCACCTCCTTAATATGTATGGGGAAGAGTTACTATGTGATTTTTTCTATTTTGATTGACTTTTCCTATGTTGATAATCCTTTTTTATAAACCGCTTCCCTACATACCCAGTTTTTTTCTTTGATTGTTTTTACAGTGTTGTCTGGTTGGAGGTAGACAGTACTGGCGTCATTTCCGTGGGCGTCTTTGGCGTTGGGAAAATGGAATGTAGCATATTTTTTTATCTCCATTTCTTTCAATTGATTATCGTCAAGTTTAGCTAACGATTTAGACTGAGGTCGCCCTTTATACGAAGCTTGGGATAAATTGGCATAAACATTATAATAATTTACTAAATCACTCATATATATTCTCCTTTAATTTATGTTACTAATTTTCTTAGGATCTCTCACATTGTCTACAAAAATATTAATCCAAAAACCATTTATTTTTATATTTCTTCCGTCATAAATATTGGTTTTAATTGTTAAAAATTCTTTTGTAAATGCCATGCCTTTATCTGATTTAACCGTATTCCAAAGGTACTCAACACTGGCCACTTTATCTAACTCTGATTGTTTAATATACTCCGTCATCTCTTCTTCATGCTCTTTCAAAAAAGCAATTTGTCTTTCTTTTTCTGTTGGTTCGTTCATTTTTTTCACTCCAATCGTGCCGATTATGGCTACTACTAGTATTGTTGCGATTAATATACCAAATTTTATCCGCTTTTTGTTTTTCATTCATTTAGTCTCCCTTTGTATCTACATACAAGAATTAATCTTTCGCTTTCTCCTTTTATTCCATTGTTTTATCGAGATTTTTACAGCCAGTTTTTCTTTGTTTACAGTTTATCAAAAATCAATCTGGCATTTTCTCAATTTTTTTAACGTTAGATTAATTATTAGAGAATATTGCTGTATTTCTATGACACACTGACTTTCTATCTCCAATTTTTTACTGTCTTGTTGATCACTACAGGATCATTAGTATTTTACTTCTATTGTAAAATAAAAAAAGAGCGTGGGACAAAAATCACTTTGGATTTTTGCTCCACGCTCAAAAACTAATAAACGGCGGGAACAGAAGCAACTCCTTCGGAAATAAGCCGAAATTCTCCAAAAATTAAAGAACAATTTTCGGAAATTCCTTCTTATTTCTCGGAGTTAAACACTTCTGTCCCGACCTCTCCTTACTACATTTCTTTTTCTAAAATTTCTGTTCGCTCTTCAAAATTTAGTTCTTGGTTAATTTGATGTACCATCCACATGTAACCAAATGGATCAACAAATAACGAATTTTGAATAGCTCCTTCCATCATTTCTGTAACTGGTTGCATCTCAATGCACTTATTTGCTAAGGCTTTTTTATGAGTTTGCACAATATCTGCTACCGTGATATTGAACCAAATTGTATTGGGATGTTCTGAATCTGGTGCTTTTAAACCAAATTCTTCATTAGCATCTAACATATGGAACCGAGTATCATATAAGTTAAACACTACTTCATTCCTTCCAACAGGATACTTTGTCGCTTCAACTACATGAACCTCAAAGATTTCTTTATATAAAGCTAATGCCTTTAAACTATCACTAACAATAAAATCAATTTCTGTGCCTGTAATCATTGATTGTTCCTCCTTAAAATTTTTTTGCAGCAGAAAGCTACTTTTTATTTCTGTTTTCCGCAAACCCTTCAGAATTTCTTAATACTGGCTATTTTCCACTTTGTTATTCTTTTTTAGAAGTTCTTCGATTCATTTGTTTCAACACTTATTTTTCTGGCACTGGATATTTCACCGCATTTTTCTTCAACTTTTCTTCGATAATTTCGTCCAAATCAAACCCTAAATTATCAGCCATCATGTAGGAGTAAATGAGAACATCAGCCAATTCTTCTTTGATTCGTTCTTCTTGTTTGATGCCTTCTTCTGCTGTTTTCCATTGAAAAAGTTCTAACAATTCTGCCGCTTCTAAACAAATTGAGAGCGCCAAATCTTTTTCATTATGGTGGGGGCGCCAATTTCTTTCATCACGAAATTGATTAATTTTTGCCATTGTATCCATCTGTTCCCCTGCTTTCTTATTCATTTGATGGCAACTGAAACCCATCGAACGTTTCACCATCATAGTATTTTAATAACTGTTCTGTAGACAATAATGAGGAGGTTATTTCTTCCTCTTCAACAACTGCTTGATTCTCTTCTCTATACAACAAATAAGCCTGTAAAAGCTGTTGGTAGAGTTTTTTTCGTGAAGAGGCTTCCGCTGAAAGAAACGTTAATTCTTTTAAGTGTCCGCGATAGACAGGCAAATCATCAACGAATTCGATTGGTAATTCTACTACAGTTAACTGAAATTCTTCAAAGACTTCTTCGTACATCTGCCATTCCCTCTTTCTGTCGATATTGTTTTGGGGTCATGCCCATTTCTTCTTTAAAACGTTTATAAAAAAAGGCTTTGTCTTGATAGCCGATTCGTTCAACAATCGTTTGAATCGATAAATCTGTTTGCTTCAAGTAGTTTTTCGCCAATTGGATTCGGTAGGCTAAGACAATTTCCGTAAACGTTTTGTTTGTTTTTTCTTTTAAAAAATTCGATAAGTAATTCGGATGAAAATGAAATTTAGCGGCGACTTCTGCTAAAGTGACATGCGCAATCTGTTGCTCAATATACGCTAAAATCACCTCAACACGTTGATGATTCGACAAATAATTATCTTGCATCTTTAAAGCTTCTCTAGGCAGTTGACCTAGTTCCACCACTAGCAAAACAAAGGCCGCTTTGGTCACTTTATTATTAAAATAGGCCATTTTCACAATTTGTTTCAGCAATAATAGCGAATAGACATGAACATCCGAATTTGGCTGGCTGGCAAAAACGAAATATCGAGGAATGTTTTCAAATTCACTGCTAGCAATTTCTGTAAAAAAACGATACATGACTGGTTCTTCCGCCAGCTGATTTAAGAGCGTATCAAGAAAATAGTGCTTTTTAAAATAAAATATAATCATAGACATTCCTTGCCCCTGATAGCTAACCGAGGTGGCCTCATTGACAATCATGACTTGACCAGCCGAAAACGAACACCTTTGTTGATCCAAATAAGCATTGCCATCTTGCTCTAAACAATAGAGCATCCGAATAAATCCTTTCGGAACGTCAATTGTTTCCGAAGATGCCAGCATAAAGCCCGCAATTTCTCGATGTGGATTTTCCTTAAATTGCGCTACTTCATTCTCAAGAGCATTGGTAGTGGTTAAATAACAATCTAAGGTCTCTAAAAACTGATAAAATGCTGCATATTGCTCTTCTTTGCTTGCCAATTAATCACCTCATAATCCAACACTTTTTACTTTACTCCCTCTATTTTTTTCTTTGGCGTTTCCTTCTATACTAGATACATGGTAACACGAAAAAAGAGATTCAACAGTTTTTAGGAGGAATTTTTTATGAAAATTAGTTTTATCGGTGCTGGAAATATGGCATCCGCTATTGCCAAAGGTGCGCTAAAAAAGCAATTTATTGCCGCAGAAAACCTTTATTTTTATGATATTCAAGTCGAAAAAACCGCCGCTTTTGCACAAGAAATTGGTGCACATGCGGTTGCTTCGCCTCAAGAAGCTATTACAGTAGCTGACTTAGTTATTTTAGCGGTGAAACCGCAATTCGTTCAAGCGGCTTTACTTGAAGCAAAAGAAGCAATTTTAGACAAGCAACCGTTAATTGTTTCCATTGCAGCAGGTACGACTATTGCAGAATTGTATCAACTGTTTGAGACTACCCAACCGCTTCGTCTTGTTCGTGTGATGCCCAATATGAATGCATTGATTGGCGCAGGTGCAGCAGCTGTTTGTGGCAACGCTTTTGCATCCCCTGAAGACATCCAGACTGTTTTATCGTTGTTTCGAGCAGTTGGCCAAGCCTGGGAATTAGAGGAACAGTATTTTTCGATTTTTACTGCTATTGCAGGTAGCACTCCTGCGTATGCTTTCTTATTTATTGATTCGATTGCCCGAGCAGCCGTTAAAAATGGTATGAGCAAAGAGTTAGCCTTAGAAATTGCCACACAAGCTGTACTAGGCAGCGCTCAAACTTTGGCAAATAGCACAGAGAATCCTTGGACTTTAATCGACCAAGTCAGTTCTCCTGGTGGAACCACGGTTGCTGGGATTGTCGAATTAGAAAACAATGCGTTTATTTCAACAGTCATCAAAGGGATTGAGGCCACCATCCTTCGGGATCAAGAATTAGCCAAACAAGACTGAGAAGAATAGTTACATGAGCGAATAAATAAGAAAAAGCGCTGAAAATTCAGCGCTTTTTCTTATTTTAGTTGAATGAGTAAGCCAAAATGATCACTGACTATCGGTGTTTTCCTACCATCAAAAATTACTTCATATTTTTGTACGTGCCACTGTTTTGGAACAAATGCGTAGTCAATCCGCAAGGCTGCTTCATTTTCTTCCCAGCCATCTATTTTTTTCTCTACTGTCGCTTCACCGCTTGTCTCTTCCGCTACAACAAATGCATCTTGAATCGGCAAGTAACTATTTTCCACTAATTGATAGCCAGTTGTACCAGCTGGGTTGTTTAAATCGCCTAAAATGACTAACGGTTGTTGCCCCGTCGCTAAGTATTTCTCTAATTGTAGCCATTCATAGGCAAAACCTGTACAGGGTGTTTCCCACCAAGAAAAGTGACCAGAGACAACAGTAAGCGTACCTTTTGAACTCTCTGTCTCCGCTACTAAGATTTTTCTTGTTCGATAATTCGTTGGTTCTTGGCTTTCTGAAATAAGGAGAGCTTCACTAGTCAACGGACATTTCGAAAGTAGTGCGTTCCCTTCTTCATAAATAGCGTAACCAATGTGGCTCATTTCCCAACTCCAATAATAGTGTTGGCCTTTTTCAGCTAGATATTGAACAATTAGATATGCAAAATTATCTTCATGGATCGGCGTTTGGGTCGCTATGGGACAAAAAGTAGTTAACTGTTCTAACGGCACTTTCTTGGAAGCGACTTTCTGATTCACTTCTTGTAAGGCAATTATTTCACTTTCAGAAGATAAAATCACCTTGGCAATCTCCTCTAATTTTTTTAATGGTTCTTCTTCTAACCAGCTATGAGTATTGATTGTTAAAAGATTCATCTTTTCCCCTTCTCTTACATGTGATTAGGTCTGTGAGTGGGACAAAAATCACTTTGGATTTTTGCTTCACGCGCAAAACCTGATAAACGGCGGGAACAGAACCAACTCCTTCGGAAATAAGCCGAAATTATCCAAAAATTAAAAAGCAATTTCCGGAAATTCCTTCTTATTTCTCGGAGTTAAACGGTTCTGTCCCGACCTCATACCTAATCATTTAAATTTCAATCTGTCCAATCACAGTCCCCGCAGTGGTGGTTCCTAGTTGATGAATAACTACTTGTTCCACTTTGTCGCTGTTTGTAAAGGCGACAATAATCGTTGTTTCTTTGCCAGCTTGTTCAATCACATCCAAATTCATTTTAGCTAGTTTCGTCCCAGCTTTCAATGATTGTCCTTCTTTAACAAAAGATTCAAAAGCAGGTGTTGCCATTTCAACTGTATCAATTCCCATATGGACAAGTACTTCAATACCTTCTTCTGTTTGTAGCCCAATCGCATGTTTGCTTGGGAAAACACTTAGGACTTTCCCCGAAATTGGTGCCACCACCTCTCCTTCTAGAGGCTTAACTGCAAATCCATCCCCCATCATTTTTTGTGAAAAGACAGGATCATTGACTTGCGCCATTGGAATAACTTCCCCTGTCGCCACAGCCACGAAATCTTTTTTCTTACCTAAGAAATTCGTTGCTGGCACTCCTGTTGTACTTTCTGCTATAACTGGTTCTGGAATGTCAACGCCGGAAGCTAGTAAATCTTCAATATCGGATTTTAAAACATCGGCTTTTGGTCCATAAACGGCTTGAACGCCATTATCTTTCACAATCAAGCCCATTGCGCCTGCCCGTTTCCACGCCTCTTCCGAACCGACTTTTTCTCGATCCTTTACACTGACACGTAAGCGTGTCATACACGCATCAACTTCTTTGATATTTTGTTTACCACCAAGTAAGTAGACAATTTGCGCGATTTGCTGATCGACGACGCCTGAACCAGCCGCGCCAGATGCGATTTCTTCGCCGTTATCATTGTCATAGTTTCCATTTCTTCCAGGTGTTGCGTAATTAAATTTTTTAATTAAGAAATTCGCTAAGAAATAAGTGACAACACCAAAAATGATGACCATTAAAACAAAATTGATTAAATCGCCACCTAAACCAGCTTTTATTGCTAGCGGTGTTCTTGTTAACAATTCAATATTTCCAAACGAATGCACACGCAATGGTAAAATATCAGCCATTGCAAAAGCAGCACCTTGGATCACGGCATAAATCACATAAAGCGGCACTGCAGCAAACATAAACATGAATTCTAGCGGCTCTGTCACACCAGTTAAGAAAACAGCTAAAGCAGCAGAAAAATACATTGATTTATATTTAGCTTTTTTATCTGCATCGACATTACGATACATCGCCAAAGCCATCCCCATTAAAATCCCTGAAGAACCAATCATTTGGCCTACTTTGAATCGAGCTGGTGTCCAATTTTCTAAGACAAACTGATACTTGCTCATATCACCAGCGCCTTTAAGATTCACTAAGTCTGTTGCCCAAGCCAACCATAAAGGATCTTGACCAAAAACTTGGGTTCCAGCTTGTGCGCCAGATAAAATTTCATACGTTCCACCTAATTGTGTATAGTTGATTGGAATCGTCAACATATGATGTAACCCAAAAGGTAATAACAAACGTTCCAACGTTCCATATAAAAATGGCGCTAAAATAGGTGCACTGTCTTGAGATTGCGCAATCCATAACCCAAAATTATTAATTCCCGCTTGAATATTTGGCCAAATAAGTGCTAATGCAATTGAGACAATTGTTGACCACAAAATAACGACAAATGGGACAAACCGTTTACCATTAAAAAATGATAGCGCATCTGGTAATTTCCGATAATTGTAATACTTGTTGTAAGCCATCGCACCGACAAAACCAGCAATAATCCCTACAAAAACACCCATATTTAATGCCGGAGCTTCTAAGACACTTGTAAAGAATCCCTTCACCATAATCTTGGTGCCAAATAAGGTATGCGTGAAAGCTTGTTCATCTGCCAACATTTCATTTGTTACACCAAAAATAGCTCCAGTAATACGGTTGATTAAAACAAAAGAAATCCCCGCTGCAAATGCGCCACCTGCACGATCTTTGGCCCAACTGCCACCTATTGCTAACGCAAATAGTAAATGTAAGTTGCCAATAATTGCCCAACCAATACTCTCTAGAACTCCGCCTGTTGTTACTAACAAGCCTAAATTAGGATCGATTAAAGGAAGCGATTTCCCAATACTAATCATTAAACCCGCTGCGGGCATTACTGCCACAACGACCATTAAAGCTTTCCCGAATTTTTGCCAAAACTCAAAACTAAACATTTTTTTCATTCCTGCCACTCCTTACGCAATCGGTTTCGTTATGTTGCCATTATATACTCCTGTTTCCTTTTTGTAAATGCTTTAATTTCAAAAATATTGTGGAAAACAACTCCCTACTACTTAATCCCTTTTTATTTTGTCTTTTAATAAAGCAAATAAAGTTCCTTCTATCCTACCTTTGTTTCAGCTTTTATTCATAAGATTACACTTTTTAAGCATTGACTATTGACTAATGCAATCGGTTGCGTTTATGATAGACCTATCAATAAAATCACTGAGGGGGATTCTCATGAAACAAATCAAACGTTTATTCCAAATTGATCCTTGGAAAATCCGTACTACACACTTAGATAAAGAAAATTTACGTTTACAAGAATCATTAACGAGCATTGGCAATGGCTATATGGGGATGCGGGGAAATTTTGAAGAACACTATTCTGGCGACCACCATCAAGGAACCTATTTAGCAGGTGTTTGGTATCCAGACAAAACACGTGTTGGTTGGTGGAAAAATGGTTATCCTGAATATTTCGGCAAAGTGATTAACGCAATTAATTTCATCGCAATGGACTTACAAATTGATGGACAAACAATTGATTTAGCCACTACACCTTACGAAGATTTTTCTTTAGAATTAGACATGCAAAATGGGGTCCTTTCTCGGCAATTCACCATCCAAACACCGAAGAACAAAGTGCGCTTCTCTTTTGAACGTTTTTTAAGCTTAGAAAAAAAAGAAGCGGCTTACATCCACTTAACAATTGAAATGCTGGAAGGTACAGGCACAATCACTCTTCACTCAAAATTGGATGGCGATGTTCAAAATGAAGACAGCAATTATGAAGAACATTTTTGGGAAGAAAGAGCTATTGAAACACAAGAAACACTTGGCTTTGTTACAACTAAGACCATTCCTAACAACTTTGAAATAGAGCGTTTTACAGTGACTGCAGGCATGCGCCATTTCATCGATGGAGCCTCTGTTGTGCCTACATATACACAACAGCCCTTGGCTTTAACCGCAGAATTGACGGTGTCTTTAAACGAAGGCGAAACGACCGCTATCACAAAAGAAGTGCTTGTCGTTACCAGTCGTGATGTGCCAGAAACGCAACAAATCACACGAGTAAACGAATTATTTTCAGAAATGACCACCTTGTACCCTGAAGCAAAAGCTGGGCAAGCTGCCGCTTGGGCAAAACGTTGGCAATTAGCTGATGTTGTTATTGAAGGAGATGATGAAGCCCAACAAGGCATTCGTTTTAATCTTTTCCAACTTTTCTCAACCTACTATGGAGAAGACGATCGTTTAAACATCGGACCAAAAGGCTTTACGGGCGAAAAATATGGAGGTGCCACATATTGGGATACTGAAGCATATGCTGTCCCACTTTACTTGGCGTTGGCTAAGCCCGAAGTTACTAAAAATCTACTGAAATATCGCCACAATCAATTGCCTCAAGCCATTCATAATGCCCAACAACAAGGGTTAAAGGGTGCGCTTTACCCAATGGTTACTTTTACTGGTGTCGAATGTCATAATGAGTGGGAAATCACTTTTGAAGAGATTCACAGAAATGGTGCGATTGCTTATGCGATTTATAATTATGTCAACTATACAGGAGACGAAGATTATCTAAAAGATGCTGGTCTAGAAGTACTTGTAGCAATCGCTCGTTTTTGGGCAGATCGGGTCCACTTCTCCCAACGTCATAAACAATATATGATTCATGGCGTAACGGGGCCAAATGAATATGAAAATAATATCAACAATAACTGGTATACCAATACCATCGCTGCGTGGGTTCTACGTTACACCCGTGAGTCTTATTTAAAATTCCAAGAAGAAACAACGCTCAAAATTGCAGACGACGAATTAGCTAAATGGGCAGACATTGTAGAAAATATGTACTTCCCAGTGGATAATGAATTAGGCATTTTTGTACAACATGACACTTTCTTAGATAAAGATTTAATGCCTGTTTCTGATTTACCACTTAGTGAGCTGCCTTTAAATCAACATTGGTCATGGGATAAAATTTTGCGGTCTTGTTTCATTAAACAAGCCGATGTTCTTCAAGGAATTTATTTCTTTAATGACGCCTTTTCTTTAGAAGAAAAACGCCGGAACTTTAACTTTTACGAACCAATGACTGTCCATGAATCTTCCCTTTCACCAAGCATTCATGCTGTGTTAGCTGCTGAATTAGGCATGGAGGAAAAAGCAGTGGAAATGTATCAACGAACAGCGCGCCTTGACTTAGATAATTACAATAATGATACAGAAGATGGCTTACACATTACCTCAATGACTGGTAGTTGGCTAGCGATTGTTCAAGGTTTTGCCCAAATGAAAACGGACCATCAACAACTAAAATTTGCACCCTTTTTACCAGCGACATGGACAGCCTACTCGTTCCACATTAATTATCGGAATCGTTTACTATTTGTTGAAGTTTCAGCAGACCAAGTGGCCTTCACTTTACTCGACGGCCCTGCAATTCCATTAACTGTTTACGATCAAAAATACACATTAAAAGATCGATTAGTTTTACCGATCAGAAAGGAAGAAGTTCATGTTTAAAGGCGTTTTGTTTGATTTAGATGGCGTTATTACTGATACAGCAGAATTTCATTACCACGCTTGGAAAAAATTAGGGAACGAAATTGGAATTTCCATTGACCGTGTTTTCAATGAACAATTGAAAGGTGTAAGCCGTGAAGATTCTCTGCAGTTACTGTTAAAATACGGAAAAAAAGAAGGCACGTTTTCTTCTGAAGAATTTGCCCAGTTAGCGCAACGGAAAAACGATTATTACTTGGAAATGATCCAAGCAATTACGCCTGAAGATGTCTATCCAGGAATTCTTTCTTTATTAACGGAATTACGTGAAGCCAATATTAAAATCGCCTTGGCTTCTGCAAGTAAAAATGGGCCTTTCCTTTTAGAAAAAATGCAATTGACGCCCCTTTTTGATGCCATTGCTAATCCAGCAGACGTCCAGGCAGGCAAACCCGCTCCAGATATTTTCATTTTAGCTGCGAAAGAAATTGATTTGACACCAGCAGAATGTCTTGGCATTGAAGATGCCAAAGCTGGGATTCAAGCGATTCTTGCTAGTGGAGCGCAACCTGTTGGCGTTGGCCGCAAAGAAGAGTTAGGCGAAGGGTTGCCCATCGTGCCAGAGACGAGCGCTTTAACGTTTGATTACTTAAAAAAAGTGTGGCTTGATCATGAAGGATAATCGTATCACCGTAACCGATATTCCAAACACAAACTTAAAAAAAATTACTTTGAAGAACGACTTTTTAGAAGTCGTTCTTCTCAATTATGGCGCGCGCCTCCATCAACTTTTGATGCCAAACAAAAATAATCATTGGGAAAATATCCTTTTATCGTATGATTCGTATCAAGATATATTAAAGGATCAAAGCTTTTTTGGCGCCACTGTTGGGCCAGTTGCTGGACGCATACGTAATGGCCATTGGCAAAATGGAATATTAGAACAAAACAGCGACGGTCATCATATCCATGGTGGCTCAAAGGGGTGGTCTTTTCAATATTGGACAGTCGAGCCCTTTGAAAAAAAAGATATCATTGGCGTTGCTTTTCATTTAACCGACACCATTTCTGGCTATCCTGGACCAATTGAGGCCACCATCACTTATCAGCTAGAGGATAATCAATTACGAATGATCAGTACTGGACGAAGTAAACAGAAAACACTTTTTAATCCTACGAACCACGCCTACTTTAATTTATCTGGCGATGGAAAGTTAGACATTCTGTCACATTTGCTATCTTTGAACTGTCAAGGTATGTTAGAATTAGACGATAATAAGCTGCCTACTGGACGGATTTTACCAGCTTCTGAACTATCCATACGTTTTAATGAACTGACACCTATCGAAACAATCCTCCAACGCTATCCAACTGGGTTAGATGATGTTTTCCCCTTAGTTGGCTCTGACTTAAGACAGCCACAATTATGCTTACAAGAGCCTACTTCTGGAAGAAAAATGACGATAGCAACAACGAACCAAAGTATGGTATTATTTTCTACGACTGGTTTTGAGGCTCCATTTTCTATTAATGGACAAGCGATGCATTCAAACTATGGCTTAGCAATTGAACCACAAGAGTATCCAGACATTGTTCATCATCCTCAGTGGGGCTCTATTTTATTACCAGCTAATAAAAAGCAAACCTACCAAACGGTTTATCAATTTAACCTTCTATAATCACTAAGAAAGGCGTGGCAAAAATGGCAATTACAGTAAAAGATGTCGCTAAGAAAGCGGGGGTTGCAACCTCAACCGTTTCGCGTGTCATTAACGATCATCCAAGTATTTCTGAATCGACAAAAAAGAAAGTGCGAAAAGTCATGGATGACTTAGGCTATGTGCCAAATATGACGGCACGGAATTTGGGTAAACGAATTTCAAGTGCCATTGGCGTAATTTTACCTCCTTTAGATTCGAAAGAACGGTTAGGGAATCCATTTTATTTAGAAATTATGGAAGCCATCAACGAGGAAGCCCGTCTTTACGATATGACTACTGCTATTGCAACTGCCAAAAGTTTTGATGTACTATTGGAAAACGTTAAAAGAATGCATCTTCAAAAACAAGTGGACGGTTTTATTCTTGTGTATTCAGATAGTAAGGACCCCGTCATTGATTACTTATACGAAAACAACATTCCCTTTACTTTAATCGGTCAACCTTACCAACATGAAACGGAAATAGTTTACGTGGATAATGATAATCAATTATTAGGGAAACAAGCGACGGAATTTTTAATTGAAAACGGCCATAAAAATATTTTATTTGTGACCAATACAACGCATGAAAGTTTGTACTTTGAACGTTACTTTGGTTATCAAAAAGCAATGATGATGCAAGGATTAACTGTTTTACCAAGCGTTGCGTTAGAAAAACCTGAAGATTACATGGCTTTCGATGATATTCTTCATCAAAATAATGCCACGGCGTTGGTGGTGATTGATGATATCTTTGCTTTGCGGACGATGCAACTTGCGCAAATCTATGGTTATCAAGTTCCTGAAACGTTATCCATTATTAGTTTTAACAACTCAATCTTTTCAACATTGACACATCCTTATCTAACAAGCATTGACATCGACACGTCAGAATTAGGTCGAATGGCGATGAAAAAATTATATGAATTAATCCACGAAGAATTGACGAATGGTGTCCGTCTCGTTATTCCTCACAAATTAATTAAGCGTGAAACAGTTATTCCTATTCATTAAAAAAGAAGCGTAAGCAGTGTTAAACTGCTTACGCTTCTTTCTATGTGTACGCTCTTATTCGTATGTATTACTTTTATAAAATAACTTTTTGCGAAATTTTTTTCCAAAACGTTTCTTCTTTTGCATCAAATTGAGCTGGTTCCCCGTCAGACAATTTTTCATTTAATAATGATAATTTTTCTTGATGTTTTGCATACTCATCTTTTTTTATTAGCTCTAAACGATACGCACGATCCAAGATCGACTCTCGATAGTTAACATTCATTTTCGTTGCCTTCGCCATTTCTTACATTCCTTCCCAAAATAAATTTTCATTTTTTCGTTAAATTCTTCTATAATTATAACAAAAATATCAGAAAAATAAATATGAAACAAACGATAATTGCGAAAATTTTGTTTTTTCATGCAATTATCGTTCGATTATTTAAGAAATTAAAATTATTAACCAATAATTAATCAATCAGCAAACGCATTAAATGAACATCTAAAAATTCACCTTGGTCTGTTTTGGCGCCTCGAGGCATAATTGCTTCTGTTTCAAACCCTAATTTTTTATAGACGTGAATCGCTCGTTGATTGCGATCCTGTACCGTTAATTCCAAGCGACGAATAACATGACTTTCATGCGCCCAGCGAATAAGTTCTTCCATCAGGATACTGCCCAGTCCATAGCCCCAGTAATGTTTTAAAATACTAATGCCAATTTCACCAATATGCTCCATCCGCTTTTTAGAAGAAGCAGACACAGAAGCGGTCCCAATGATTGCTTCTCCCGCTAATGCCACCAATAAAACATTATTTGGCGATTCATAGAGTGTTGCTAGATTTTCAGCCAATTCTGTTGTCGACATGGCCATTCCTCGCTCATCCATTACCAAATAGGGCGTTTCACTCCCAATTTTTGACATCACAGATAGTAATTGATCCGCATCAGTAGGCACTGCTTCTCGAATAGAAAATGTTTGTTCAGTCATATTCGCGAGCCTCCCACGTTTTCAGAATCTCTGCTATTCTTTCTTCTGCCAATGGACCAGTTCCACGGAATTCAAGAACTCTCTTGTCAGCTTCTTGAGAATCTTTATTTAAAATAATTTCTAAATAATCTTCTGGCAATTCTTCTTCAATCAAGCTGCCCCATTCTACAACGGATAGCCCATCTCCTTCAAAATACTCATCTAACCCTAATTCATCCGCACCCTCTTCAACACGGTAGACATCCATATGGTATAACGGAAGTCGTCCTTGTGGATATTCGCGGATAATCGTATAGGTGGGACTTTTAATCATTTGGGAAATGCCTAATCCTAAAGCAATCCCTTTCGTCATTGTCGTCTTACCGGCCCCTAAATCACCAGTCAGGACAATTACATCACCAGCTTGTGCCTTTTGTCCAATGATTTTAGCAATTGCTTCTGTTTCCAATGGATTATTCAGGACAATGTTCATTTTTTTGCCTCCCATCTGCAAGAATCTATGTATGAAAGTATACCGAAAATTCAATAAGTTGACTAGTGGCAGCTTCAAAAAAATAAAGTTGAGGCCCAAGTGTCCTGGGAACCTCAACTTCTACTTTGCTTATTTATCATGCTTCGACATAGTTAATTAGTCGTTCATTAATGTTTGAGCAGCTGTAATGATTGATAATTTATAAACATCTTCTTCGTTTGCACCACGTGATAAATCAGAAACTGGTTTGTTCAATCCTTGTAAGATTGGGCCAATTGCTTCAAAGTTACCTAAACGTTGAGCAATTTTGTAGCCAATATTTCCTGATTGTAAATCTGGGAATACAAAGACTGTTGCTTCTCCAGCAACTTTTGAGTTAGGCGCTTTTAATTGTGCAACAGAAGATACATAAGAAGCATCAAATTGTAATTCACCATCAATCGCATATTCAGGTGCTAATTCTTGCGCAATTTTTGTAGCTTCAGCAACTTTTGTTACTTCTGGTGCTTTTGCAGAACCTTTTGTTGAAAAACTTAACAATGAAACTTTTGGTTCAATGTCAAATAATTCAGCTGTTTTGGCACTATCAACAGCAATTTCAGCTAATTCTTGTGCAGTTGGGTTCACGTTAATCGCGCAGTCTGAGAATAAATATCTTTCTTGGTCACGACCACGAATCATTAAGAAGGCACCACTTGTACGGCTTACGCCTGGTTTTGTTTTAATGATTTGTAACGCAGGACGAACTGTATCACCTGTTGAGTGGATAGCACCACTAACCATACCATCAGCAATACCCATGTAAGTTAACATAGTACCGAAATAGTTGACATCTTTTAAGATTTTTTCAGCATCTTCTTTAGTAGCTTTTCCATTACGGCGTTCAACAAATGCTTCGACCATTTCATCCCATTTTTCATAATCATTTGGGTTGATAATAATAAAGTTTGATGTGTTGATTCCACGAGCCATAGCAGCATTTGCGATATCTGTTGGATCACCAATTAAGATTGGTTCTACTAATTCATCAGATTTTAAGCGGGCAGCAGCACCTAAGATTCTAGGATCTGTTGCTTCAGGGAAAACAATTTTGATATTACGGCGTACGACTTTAAATTTTAAGCTATCGAATAATTCCACGATAAACCCTCCAGTTTTATATTTACAAAATCCATCATACACTATTCTCAAAGAAAATAACAGTTTTTTCTAGCTGTATTAGTCAAAAAAACCAATAATCCGATAAACTTTTCACAAACTAACTCTTCTACACTATAACAGCATACACTGTTACATTACACTGTTTCAGGAAGTTGCCAATCAATCGGCGTTTCCCCTAAACGTTCTAGAGCGGCATTCGCTTGAGAAAACGGACGTGAGCCAAAAAAACCACGATGTGCTGACAATGGACTTGGGTGTGGCGATTTGATAATCACATGCCGAGTCGTATCAATCATTTTAATTTTTTCTTGAGCAGGACGTCCCCATAAAATGAAAACAACAGGTTTTTCACGCTCATTCAACTTTTCGATAATGACATCTGTCAGTTGCTCCCACCCTTTACCTCGATGGGAATAGGCTTGACCTGCCCGAACGGTCAACACAGTATTTAATAATAACACGCCTTGTTTAGCCCAGCTTTCTAAAAAGCCATGGTTGACGGGTTGGTATCCTAAATCAGCTTGTAATTCTTTGTAAATATTCGCAAGAGATGGCGGCACTTTCACACCTGGCTGGACAGAGAAACTTAGTCCGTGTGCTTGATTGGGTCCATGATATGGGTCTTGTCCCAAAATTACTACTTTTACTTCTTCAAAAGGGGTCAGTTCTAACGCTGAAAATAAATGATACATATCTGGATAAATCGTTTGTGTCTGATATTCTTTTTTCAAAAATTCCCGCAATTCTTGATAATACGGTTTTTCAAATTCAGCAGATAAAACGGTTTGCCAACTATTGTGAATAATTTCTTTCATAATGCTCACTCCTTCGCTCTCTAAGCATAACGAATTTCTCCAAACCTGACAAGAAATTTCTGGGTACTTTCTCTTGGAAAAACGTGGTAAACTATAGGTAAGCTTTAAATAGATAATGAGGTGTAGAGAATCGATGATTAAATTAATTGCTTCAGATATGGATGGAACACTTTTAGATGCAAAAATGAGCATCACAAATGATAACGCTTCAGCAATTCGCGAAGCGGAACGTTTAGGAATCGAATTTATGGTTGCTACTGGCCGCGCATATACCGAAGCGAAACCCGCGTTAGAAGAAGCTGGAATTGACTGCGCCATGATTACTTTAAACGGCGCCCAAGTGTTTGACAAAGATGGACACTCACTTTTCACGGCTGGGATCGAAAAAGAAACAGTAACAGAAGTACTAACTATTTTGAGTCAACACAATGTTTACTATGAAATCTCTACAAATAAAGGTATTTTTTCTGAACATCAAGAAAAAAGAATTGAAAACTTTGCCGCTCATATTGCAGAATCCATGCCCCATTTAACTTATAAAGTAGCGATTGCCATGGCTTCAGCACACCTATCTTTATTGCATATTACCTATGTCGATCGTTTAGACGACATTCTAAAAGATGATTCGATTGAAGTCCTTAAGATTATTGGCTTCAGTATGGATGGGCCGAAAGTATTAGGTCCTGCTGGGATGGAAGTAGAAGAACTAGATGATTTGGTTGTTACCTCTTCTGCGCTTAATAATATTGAAATTAACCACCGCCTAGCACAAAAAGGGATTGCGGTTGCGCGCGTCGCTAAAGAACGTGGGATTCCCGCTGAACAAGTCATGACTATTGGTGATAATTTAAATGACGTCAGCATGATTCAATGGGCTGGGGTAAGTTTTGCAATGGGCAATGCCGAACTGGAATTAAAAGAATACGCTAAATATGAAACAGCCACTAATTTAGAAAATGGTGTTGGCGAAGCCATCCTGCGTGCAATAAGAGAAGATTTGTAATAAGCACTACCAGTTACAGCACTCATTTATATATAGAAAGGAGATCGTGTCGTGTCTGAATTTTTTATTCAAGAACAACAGTTAGGAAAAGTTACGCGAACCATCGTGAAAGACCAAGCAGGCCGTTCACTTTTTCTATTGGTGGGGCGCTGGGGCACACGAGGAGATGCGCTTTCTTTATATGCAATGAACGGAGAAATTTTAGCCAGTATTAAACAAGTTTCTTGGACTTTTGGTACACGATTTGAGTTATATCAGCGTTTTGAAAAAGTGGGTACTCTACGAAAACTGTTCAATTTGAATGCTGATTTCTATTATGTTCAAGGCCTTCACTGGGCAGTTGTTGGTGATATCAAAGCGCATCAATATTCAATTTATCAAGTCCATAAAAAAATTATGTCAATGGATAAAACCATGCTTTGTACAGGCGACTATTTTGTTTTAACTGTTGCCAATGATGAGGACGCACCGTTGTGCATCTGTATAGCAGCTGTCCTTGACTACTGGTTATATAATAAGAAAAAACAAAAAACTTCCGATGATTTTGGATTAGATTTTGATCCTTTAACGGATTAATGAAAAATAGAGCCTGGGACAAAAATCACTTTGGATTTTTGTCCCAGGCTTAAAAATTGATAAACGGCGGGAACAGAAGCAACTCCTTCGGAAATAAGCCGAAATTATCCAAAAATTATAGAACAATTTTCGGAAATTCCTTCTTATTTCTCGGAGTTAAACGCTTCTGTCCCGACCTCTATTTTTACACTTCTTTTTGCATATGATTGTATAAGTGACCACTAATAGTCATTGTTGTGACATCTTTAAAGCCTTTGCTTGCGTATAACTTTCTCGCCCCTGGATTGTCAAAATCAACATTTAGACCCAAGGCTTGCTTCCCGCTAGCTTTAGCTACTTCAGGTAAAGCATCTAATAACTTAGAACCAATGCCCATTCCACGGAAACGTTCATCCACAGAAATCGTGTCTAAATACCATTCATTAGGCAAGGTTTCTTCTTCAATAAATAGCCGAACATCTTCTGCTAAGCCATGTTTTTTAAAGACTTCTCTTAAAGGTTCATCAATAATCTTTTCATCTTCCGCAGGATAGCCGACAGCAATCCCTGCAACTTCACCTGCATGTTCATAAACTAAAATTCGTTGATAGCCATAGCGATAGGTTGGATACGCCGTTGCCTCTGCTAATAGGTCAATCATTTGTTCTTCTGAGACTTCTTCTAAAATTGGTAACTCCATATCTTTTAAAATAACTAAGACCAGCCGAGCAATCGCTTGACCGTCTTCTTTTGTTGCCGAGCGAATCATTGTAATTCTCCTTTACATTTAACTAAAAAAAAACTGGCTACTATCATTACTGACTTAGCCAATTCCTTTTATCTTGTCTTTAGTATAACAAATTTATTATTGAATTTCTACTGTAACCTGACGTCGTCCCCAAGCAATGCATTGCTCTACCGAATCAAAATGAACATCAATAATATTCCCTTGAATAGCGCCACCTGTATCTCCAGCAATAGCAAAGCCATAACCAGAGACTTTCACTAATGAACCTAGAGGAATTACACTTGGATCGACTGCAACTACATTGCTTTCTTTACTTAAGTCAATACCAGTAGCACTTAGATTACTTGCACCAGCTTCGCGCCAAGAATAAGCAGTTGATTCCATCTGAAGCACACGACCAGAGCCAGTTCCTGGTGTTGATGATTCGCCTGTCGATGATTCTGGCGTTGATGACGATTCGGATGAACTAGCAGAACTTGAAGATTCAGTGCTACTGCTTTCCGTACTTGTAGAAGAGCTTGATGCTTGACTGCTTGACTCTTCAGCAGCTTTGGCTTCTAGTTTAGCCGCCGCATCTGCTTGCGCTTGTTTGTCGGCAGCTGCTTGTTTCTTCGCTGCTTCTGCTTTGGCAGTTTCTGCCGCACGTTTTTTCTGTGCCTCAGCTGCTGCTTTTTCGCTGACTAAGCGTTGTTGCTCTTTTTGTTTGTCTGTCGAAATTTGAGCCAATAATTCTTCATTATTCGCCATTTTTTCTTTTAACTCAGAGACTTTATTATTCATTGAAGAAGCTTCAACTTGTAATTTCTCTTCATTTTGTTTTAAAGTTGTTTGCGTATTTTCAACTTTTTCTTGTAATGCAGCTAACTTTTCTTTTTCGCTAGTTAAGCTTTCAATCTTTTCCCGTTCAAAGTTTTGTAAAACGGTCATGGCGTAGGCCCGATTAAAGAAATCTGATAAATTTTCTGCATCTAATAAGGCTTGCCAAGTACGTTGGTCGCCATTTAATTGAATATCCTTCATACGATCGCCAACAGCTTCTTTACGACGAGAAATATTTTTTTCTGTTTTTTCTATTTCCTCTTTCGAAGTTTTCAACGTATCTTCCGCTTTTGAAATTTGCGTTTTTAAACGTTCGATTTCCGCATATTTAGCATTTACATCGTCTAAGGCTGAATTGATTTCTTTACTAATTAACTCCCCAGATTGTTTCGCTTGCGCTTCTTTTTCTTGCAACGAATCAAGTGATTCTGCTGCCGCAGCGACTGGAAGTCCAAAATTGATAAGCATCATTGTTGTTAAAAATGGTATCAACTTTTTAACCTTCACTAAATCCAACACCTTTCCTAACTTATCTAAAACACCTACTCATTATACTAGTCAGGAGGGCTTGTTTTATTTCAATCATGTTACAATTTGTTACAATTTAAATGCAACTCTTTTTTTATCCTGCGTTTATTCATTAGTCCATTTCTATCTCAATTCTTTAAGAATTTCTTAAGACGCCTTAAAAACTAGCTTTTGACGATTTTTCTTTTTTTCATCCCATTAGACCATTGATTGAAATATTTTGTAATATTTTTTGTTAATTATTGGCCTTTTTTCTTCAAATCTTCTAAGAGATGCCGCACTTCTTTGGAATTTTTAATGTTTTTTAAAGTTAGTTTTGGGTAATTGTTAATAAAACGACGTTGTTGGAAATTTAATCGATTTTGGAAATGCTCTTTTTTGGTTCGTTCTTTTAACTTCTGCCAATCAGCTGTAGCGATTTCCATTTTTGTGTTCAACCGTTGCTTAAATTCTTGTTGGTTCGTTTCCAACGTTTGGCCCATCTCGGTAATAAGTTTTTTGAAACCTTGCATGTTCAGCAACGTATAAATTAAGTCAAGCCCCATTACAATCACTATGCAAAGTGCTAAGTAGTTGCCAAAGGTTGCTTGTAAAAAGCTGACAACTTTGGCGATTTCTGGTTGAATAACTTTGACAATCAAGACACACCCCAATCCCCAAAAAAGAGAAACCGGTAAAGCCACGCGACCGTTTAAATTAAAAGGTACATCATGATAATCCCACCAAGAGGCATGGAACAATTTTTCCAAGCCATAACTAGTGACATATTCTAAAATCGTCACTAAAACAGCCGATCCGACATACAATACCAAGAGATTGTTCTCAAAGGGTTCCACAAAATAGAGAACGCTTAAGACCCCAAATCCATAAATAGGACAATAAGGCCCTACCAAAAATCCTCGATAAACAAATTTTTTGGCTTTTAATGAACAATACACCGTTTCCCATAACCAGCCGATAAAGGAATAAATAAAAAATAACAAAATAACCTGACTCATTTTTTCCACGTTTCTGTCACACTCCACTTCTTTGCGCTTTTCTTCTATTTTAACAGAAGTTGAGAAAATGTAGCGAACAACTTTCTTTCATTGAAAGATTAGGCTACAATGAGAGCAGCAAAGGGAGGAATCTTATGTTTGGTTTATTGAAATACGCAAAAAATTATCGAAAACAAATTATCCTCGGTCCAGTCTTCAAATTTTTAGAAGCTTGTTTCGAGTTAGTCTTGCCCTTATTCATGGCTCACTTAGTCGATGTCGGTATTCGTCAAAACGACCGACAGACTGTCATAGAAATGGCCCTCTGGATGCTTGTTATGTCGTTAGTTGGTTTATTTTTTGTCATGATTTGTCAATACTATGCTTCAGTCGCTTCGCAAGGTTTTGGGACGGAGCTAAGAAATCAATTAATGAAGAAAATTAATCAGCTTTCACACAAAGAATTGAATAGTTTTGGTACAGATACCCTCATCACCCGGATCACAAACGATATCAACCAGCTTCAATTAGCTTTAGCGATGTTTATTCGGTTGGTCATTCGGACACCTTTTTTAAGTATCGGTTCTGTGGTGATGGCTTTTTACATTGACGTGCAGATGGGCTTTCTTTTCCTATTACTTTTACCAATTTTTAGCCTTATTCTCTTTATTATCATTAAAGTGACTGTGCCTTTATATCAAAAAGTCCAAGAATATTTGGATCGGTTAAACCGTCAAATTAGTCAAAATTTAAGCGGTGTCCGTGTGATCCGTGCGTTTGCTAGAAAGGAAACAGAGCAACGACATGTTGATAAAGCTTCAGATGATTTAGGCGATATTTACATTCGCGTATCGAATGTCTCTGCTTTATTAACACCTTTAACCACTTTGATTATGAATGTTGGAATTTTATTTTTACTTTATTTTAGTGGCTTAAAAGTTTCTTTTGGTTCTCTGCAACAAGGGGAAGTTTTAGCATTGATCAATTATATGAATCAAATGATGCTCGCTTTAATTGTTGCTTCTAATCTCGTGGTAATTTTTACACGAGCCGCAGCTTCCGCAAACCGTGTCAATGAGGTTTTAACTGTAGAAAGCCAGTTAACAGATACACCAGAATCAGCAAAAACATCGCCACAATTTGGTGATATTACCTTTGACCATGTAGATTTTCGCTATGAACCAGAGGCCGGTTTGGCTTTGGAAAATATCAATTTTACGATTCCTAAAGGCTCAATTCTCGGCATCACAGGACCTACCGGCAGCGGAAAAAGTACCTTAACCCAACTCATTCCCAGATTTTATGATGTGAGTGCAGGAAACCTTTTTATTAATGGTATAAATGTGCGCGATTGGCCGCTCTTTACTTTACGCCAACAAGTGGCAAGTGTCCCACAAACTGCCGTCTTATTTACAGGGACTATTCGAGAAAACTTACAATGGGGCAAACCAAATGCAACTGATGAAGACTGTTGGGAAGCATTAGCTATCGCCCAATGTAAAGAATTTGTTGAACAATTAGACCAAGGGTTAGACACGCCTGTTAACGAAGGCGGAAAAAACTTTTCTGGTGGACAAAGACAACGGTTGACCATTGCCCGTGCCTTGATTAGGAAACCGCATTTACTTATTTTAGATGATTCCTTGAGTGCCCTCGACTATCAAACAGATTTGAATCTGCGCCGTGCTTTACAAAAAGAACGAGCAGAGACAACCGTTATTTTAATTTCACAACGCGTGAGTTCGATTGCAACGGCGAATCAAATTTTAGTCCTAGATAGTGGAAAAGTCGCTGGCCTTGGCACCCACGAAGAATTACTTACTTCTTCTAAAGAGTATCAAGAAATCGTTGCGTCACAGGAGGAGGATACCCATGCAAACTAAAAAAATTCATTTTGGTGCCTTCTCACGTTTTAAGCCGTATTTACTACGCTATCCAAAAGAAATTATTGGCGCCTTAATCCTAGGAATTCTCAGTGGTTTTTCGACTGTCCTCATGACTTATTATATAGGTAAATCCGTTGATACAATGGTTGGTAAAGGACAAGTCAATGCTGCGCAACTCATCAAAATTTTAGGTTTATTAGCAGGGATTTTACTCGTAACCGTTCTAAGTCAATGGCTGATTCAACGTCTCGGTAATCGCGTGTCTTATTTATCGACCACACAGCTGAGAAAAGATGCCTTTGCCCATTTAAATCAATTACCATTAAGTTATTATGACCAAACATCACACGGAAATATCGTCAGTCGCTTTACCAACGATATTGACAATATTTCAATGGCTTGCTCGGCTGTCTTCAACCAATTATTTTCTGGCATGGCCACCGTCGTTGTTGCTTTGCTCTTTATGATTCGGCTAAGTCCCCTGCTCACATTAGTGGTTCTTATCAGTACGCCGATTATTTTTATTGTAAACTGGCTTGTTGCAAAAGCTTCACAAAAAAACTTTGCTGCACAACAAACGATTGTTGGTGAAATTTCCGGCTTCGTTTCAGAAATGGTTGGCAACCAAAAAATTGTTAAAGCCTTTCAACAAGAACAAGCTACGCAAGAAACATTTGAAGCATTGAATCAAACGTTGTATGAAAAAGGACAGAAGGCTCAGTTTTCTTCCTCCTTAACCAACCCACTTTCTCGATTTATCGACCATTTATCTTACTTATCGATTGGATTAGTCGGTGGCTTGTTAGTTTTAAGTGGCAATCCTTTAGTCACAGTTGGTGTTATTTCCAGTTTCACCATTTACTCTAGTCAGTTTTCTAAACCTTTTATTGAACTCTCAGGAATCACCAACCAAATCCAAGCAGCCTTAGCTGGATTGGAACGTACTTTCGATATGATGGATCAACCAGTTGAACGTCCTGATGCCCCGAACGCAATTGTTTTGAAAGAAGCGCGAGGCCGTGTTGAATTTAAAGACGTTGATTTTTCTTACACGCCGACGCGACCTTTAATCGAAAACTTTAATTTAATTGCTGAACCAGGAGAAACAATTGCCATTGTTGGGCGAACTGGTGCGGGTAAATCAACATTAGTGAATTTGTTAATGCGCTTTTACGAGGTCGACCGTGGCCAAATTACGGTTGATACTCACGACATTACTCAAATTACTCGGGATAGCTTACGAAAAAGTTTTGGCATGGTTCTCCAAGATACTTGGCTATTCGATAGTTCCATTCGGGAAAATTTAACGTACGGAAATCCCGAAGCCTCTGACGAAGAAATTATAGAAGCCATGAAAAAAGCCCATATTTTTGATTTCGTCATGCGTTTACCTCAAGGACTAGATACCGAGATTGGTTCCCAAGGCGTTAAAATTTCTGAAGGACAACGACAATTAATGACTATTGCACGCACGATGATTAGTAATCCGCCGATGCTTATTTTAGATGAAGCGACCAGTTCAGTTGATACATTGACCGAGCAAAAAATTCAGGATGCTTTTTTACAAATGATGACTGGCCGGACCAGTTTTGTTATTGCCCATCGCTTAGCAACAATCAAAAGTGCTGAAAAAATTCTAGTTATGGACAATGGTCAAGTAGTTGAAATTGGCACCCATGACGAATTATTGCAAAAAGAACAGGGTTATTATCGTGACCTTTACGAAGCACAGTTTAATCAAAAAGCACAATAAAAAAGAGTCACTTTTCTGGGATGATGAAAAGTGACTCTTTTAATTTTAAATTTATTGATCTAATTCAGATAATGGTTTTCCAAATAAACGTTTAAAGGGAATTTTATTGCCTAAATAATAAGTGGCAATTACTTGAATAGGAAAGAAAATAACTGTTTTAATTAAGCGTGGCACCCACCAAGCAAAATTTGCTAGATTGACGCCATACATTAAACTTAACCACAAAGGAGTTAAAATGATATTAATTAAAACGGTGACCAACAATGTCGCCAAAATCACTCGTTGCCATGTCATTTCTTTCTTATAATAGAAATAACCATAAATAGCACCAGCCAAAAAGGCATTTAAAGTAAACCCAGGAAAATAGCCTGCCTTTGGAAAAAGCAGCATTCCTACCACATCAGCCACCGCCGTGCCGATTCCAGCCCAAAAAGGTCCGAAAATCATCCCAATCAATGATTCTGGGATAAACGTGAAACTGATTTTTAAAAACGTTGTTTCATACGCAAAAAAGCGTGAAAAGACAACGACCACCGCAATGAGTACGCCCATTAACGCAATGGATTTTGTGCCAAATTTTTTCTTTGTCATTTTTAGCATCTCCTCTAAGAGCTGCTACATGACGAACCATGCAGCGAATGCGAAAACAAAACCGCGAACATTAAAAAGCTGAACGTGTTGTTCTGATGATAAGCAAAGTAAGAACCTTTGCTTTCTAGCAACACACTGTTTATGTTCTTCGTCCAAAAGGCAACATCCCATCCTTTTAGCACTTAACGCTTTGTCTCCTACTCTGTTATTTTATTTGGACAAAAGTCCTCATAAAATATACCACAAAATAGTCAAAATAACCATTAAGGTTCTCTAAAAAGCTAACGGTCGACGATCCCCTTCATGGATAACCTCACGGAAGTCCGCAAACCCCGCCTCGACACCTCTCAAAAGAATTTCAGCACTGCCGATATTGGTCGCTAAAGGAATTTCATAGACATCACTTAGACGAATCAAAGCCGTCACGTCTGGTTCATGCGGTTGTGCGGAAAGAGGATCTCTTAAAAAAATAACTAAATCAATGTTGTCTTCTGATATCATTGCGCCAATCTGTTGATCCCCACCTAATGGCCCCGATTTAAAACAATGCACGGGTAGGCCAGTTGCTTCCATCACTTTCATGCCTGTCGTCCCTGTTGCATACAATTCATGTTTTTCTAAAATATGTTTATAAGCGGTTGCTAGTTTGATCATTAATGTTTTTTTACGATCATGAGCGATTAAAGCGATTTTCATGTTATCCAACTCCTGTCTTTGTTATATTATAACAAAAGTTTATCGATAAATCCGCTGAGAGTGTTTGCCCTTTGTCACCTTGACGAAAAAGTCTTCTTTTTCTTGTGCAACTCTCCCTTGCTGAAAGATAGCGTTTTCATTTAAACTATGAGTAACAAATCAAAAAGAAAAGAGTGACGTATCAAATGGTGGAAATGGCGCTTAGAAATGTGTATAAAAAATATGACAATGCAGAACATTATTCTGTTACAGATTTTAACTTAGAAATTACAGACCGTGAATTTATCGTCTTTGTCGGACCTTCTGGTTGCGGTAAATCAACAACATTGCGAATGATTGCTGGCTTAGAAGATATTACTGAAGGTGAATTATCAATTGGGGACAAAGTCATGAATGACGTTGCACCGAAAGATCGTGATATTGCCATGGTTTTCCAAAACTATGCGCTTTACCCGCATATGACTGTTTTTGATAACATGGCCTTTGGTTTAAAACTAAGAAAATATGATAAAGCTGAAATTAAAAAACGGGTGGAAAATGCTGCGGATATTCTGGGTTTAACAGAGTACTTACAACGTAAACCTGCGGCGCTTTCTGGTGGACAACGCCAACGTGTTGCACTTGGCCGAGCAATTGTCCGTGATGCCAAAGTCTTTTTAATGGATGAACCTTTATCAAACTTGGATGCAAAATTACGTGTAGCCATGCGTGCTGAAATCGCTAAACTACACCAACGTTTAGAAACTACGACAATTTATGTGACACATGACCAAACCGAAGCGATGACCATGGCTGACCGAATCGTAATTATGAAAGATGGCTTTATTCAACAAATTGGTTCACCAAAAGAAGTTTACAATACACCTAAAAATATGTTCGTAGCAGGGTTCATCGGCTCACCTGCCATGAATTTCTTCAAAGTTACCTTAAACAATGGGGTTATTTCTAACCAACATGGCTTAAAACTAGCAATTCCTGAAGGAAGAAACAAAGAGCTTGTTGAACATGGTTATGAAGGCAAAGAATTAATTTTCGGTATTCGTCCAGAAGATATTCATAGCGAACAAGTGGCTTTAACGGCAATGAAAGATGCGGTGATTAAATCTGAAGTCGTTGTTTCTGAATTATTAGGGGCTGAATCCATGCTTTATACAAAAATTGGTGATACAGAGTTTATCTCAAAAGTAGATGCTCGTGACTTCCACCATCCTGGTGAAATGATTGACTTAGCTTTTGATATTAACAAAGGACATTTCTTCGACCCTCAAACAGAAGAAGTCATTAAATAAAAAAATCTCGAGGCATCCGTCGCAATGACGGATGCCTCGATTGTTTCTCTTTATGCTAATTTAACCTTCTTCTTTATCACTTTGGGTTGTTTTGCTTCTGTAAAAGTTGGAATATCTACATGTTTACTTAAGGTACTTGCTAAAAAGTAGGCAATACTGAAATCCACCAAACTATGAATTAATCCACCAACGCCCATCAAAAGAAAAATAGAATACATGAAGCCGGCTGTATAATAGGTTCCTGGCAAGTTGCCCATTGTGTAAAATACAGAAACAACCACTAGCTCGGCAGCGGAATGAATCACTCCAATTCCCACGTTAAACAACTGTAATTTCCCATTTAATAAAGTGAATTTCCCCTCTTTATTGATTAAAATTTCTGGATGCTTTTGTAAAATCACTGCGCCAATGACTGCAAAAATCAAATGAGATAAGGCCCGCAAAGCAATAATCGGTGTTGCGGATAAGAAAAAACCAAAACCTGTTCCTAGACTAACCGCAATTGCCACCACTGGAGAAATAAACATGGCAATAAAAACTGGGACGTGACTTGCTAATGTAAAACTGGCTGGACCAATGGTAATTCTTGGCATAACCATTGGAATGATAATCCCCATTGCAATTAAAAGTGCTGAAATTGTTAAACGTTTTACTGAGTTTGTTTTCATTAAAACTGCCTCCTGAAGGTGTCATGACACCTTTTGTTTTTCTCAAGTGTAGCTGAACAGCCGCAATGTGTCAAGACACATAAAAGAACTTTCTGTTATTTCTCATAAATAACAGAAAGTTCTTTTTTATACTGGTTTATTTTTTTCTAAAGCATTACTTAGACGAGCGAATTCTTCTAAAGACAATGTTTCACCACGTCTAGAAGGATCAATTTCTGCTTCAGCTAGGCTCTCTTTTAGCCAAGCTACCGTTTGTTCATCTTTCCCATAAAAATGCGTTAAGTTATTCCACAATGTTTTGCGTCTTAATTGGAAACTGGCTTTGGTTAATTTGAAAAATTCTTTTTCATTGGTCACTGTCACCGCTGGTGTAGCACGGCGCGTCAATTTAATAATCGCCGAGTCAACATTGGGTTGCGGCACAAAAACTGTTTTTGGCACAATAAAGGCGACACTTGCTTCCATAAAATATTGGACAGCAATTGATAATGAGCCATAAGCTTTCGTTCCTGGTTTAGCAGCAATTCGATCAGCGACCTCTTTTTGCATCATCACAACCATTTCGGCTACATCTAAAGAAGATTCTAAAAAATGCATCATAATTGGCGTAGTAATATAGTAAGGTAGGTTAGCTACCACTTTAATCGGATACTTCTCTTGAAAAACTTGGTTGGTTGTCTCGACCAAATCAGCTTTTAAAACATCCTGATGAACCACTGTCACATTATCATAGCGACTTAAGGTATCCGCTAAGACAGGAATCAAGCGATCATCAATCTCAAAAGCCACAACTTGTGCCGCGTTCATCGCTAATTGCTCTGTTAATGCACCAATTCCAGGCCCGACTTCGACAACATTTGTCTGCTGATTAATTCCCGCTGTTTCTACAATTTTTCTTAAAATATTAGGCTCTGTCAAAAAATTTTGACCTAAACTCTTTTTAAATGAAAATCCATGCTTTTTTAGTATTTCTTTGGTTCTGGATGGTGTGGCAATTTCTTTATAGTCCGTCACGCTTGTTCCTCCATGTAGTTATTCTTCGTTTGCAAGTTCTTTTAAAATACGTGTCATGCTTTCTTTCAATTCTGCTTCTGTAATCCGAAACATGCTTAACCGTTTGACTAACTGTTTGCTATTTGTATAGCCAATTCTTAGGTCATCTCCTAATAATTCACGGTATTTTTTGGCATTTGCTCCCGCTATTAAACCATATTCAACTAGTGTTTGTCTAGGAATTTCTTGATAGTCTTCATCAGCTTGAACAGGTGTTACGACTTTTTTTAAGGCTTCAATAATTGCTTCATCACTAGCATGTTCAACCCCTAGGCTACCGCCATTTTTTTTAGGCACTGCAACTTTTCTTGATAAAAAAGCATGCTTTGCATCAGGAACGACTTCCATTATTGTTTTACGAATTTTTTCGCCCGAATAGTCTGGATCTGTAAAAATAATCACGCCTCTCGTTTCTTGTGCGTGTTCAATTTGTGTCAAAATTTCATCATTGATAGCAGAGCCAATCGTTTCAATCGTATCTGCTGTAACTACCTCTTGAATGCGGCGTGTGTCGTCTTTTCCTTCAACGACAATGATTTCTGCAACTTTCATTTTTTCCTTCATTTATCTATCCGAAACAAGCGATGAGCGTTGACTCTCGTTTGTTCTGCCACTTCTTCAAAGGTTAGTTGACGCAATTCAGCAATTTTTTCCACTACGTATCGTGTATAGCCTGGTTCATTCCGTTTACCACGATAAGGAACAGGGGCTAAATAGGGTGCATCTGTTTCCACCAACATTCTTTCGAGTGGTACCGCCATCGCCGCTTCTTGAACATCCAATGCCTTTTTAAACGTTACGACTCCACTAAAAGAAATATGCAAACCTAAATCTAAAAATTTCTTCATCCACTCAGCATCGCCACTGAAACTATGCATGATTCCACCAATATCTGAAATTTTTTCATCTTTTAAAATTCGATAGGTATCTTCTAATGCCTCTCTCGTATGCACACTAAACGGTAAATTCATTTCCCGAGCAATCGCAATTTGACGGCGAAAGACTTTTTCTTGCACCTCTTTAGGATCCTCCATCCAGTAATAATCAAGACCGATTTCACCTAATGCGACAATTTTTGGCAACGTTAATTGTTCTTGTAATCGTCGTTCAACCTCTGGCGTATAGCTACCCGCTTCTGTTGGATGCCAACCAATGATACTATAAATATTGGCATATTCCTGACTAAGTGAAAGAGATTTTTCAATCGTTGGTTCATCAAAACCGACCACGGCCATCTCTGTAACACCCAATTCTTGGGCATGTGCAATCGTTTCTGGAATATCATCATTAAATTGTTCTGCATTCAAATGTGTATGTGTATCAAAAATCATTATGATTGCCTCCTTTATCTCCTCTCTACTTTATCATATTTCTTGAAAAATCTGAATGACTAGGCGACAAGATTCGCCATTTCCTCATAAACAGCGCTTGCATTTATGCTAAAAGTAACGTATACTATTCAGTCATGTTATTAAAAGGAGGAATCTCCATGACCGATGAAAAAATTTATGAACAACAGCATTTAACAATGGTTTATCATGAGCTGCAAGCGGCTAAAAAAGTTTACGAAGAGCAATTGGCGAACACAATGAAAGATGGCAAACATATGCTAGAGGAATTTGGTCGCGATTCTAAGCTGAATTTTGATAGTTATGCCGATAATCTAGAAACGTTTGCCATGTTGGAAATGAAGAACCGTGAAATTGATCAGTGGAACTTAAAAAATGAAGCAACGGCTAAAAATTTAGACAAAGTGAAACGCCTATTACAAGTTCCTTATTTTGGTAAAATTGGCGTGACTTTTGAAGACAGCCCTGAAGAGCCAGAAAACTTTTATATCGGCGTAAACGATTTTACTTCTTTAGAAGAAGAAACGCGCATTCACGATTGGCGCTCACCGATTGCTTCGTTATTTTATGACAATGTTTTAGGAAAAACAGCCTACATGGCACATCAACAAACCATTCCAGTACAACTTGATTTGAAAAGACAGTTAATTATTGAAAAAGATCAATTAATCAACTATTTTGACACAACCATTGCGATTCAAGATGATGTGTTATTGCATTCTTTAGAAGAAGATGCTTCTCCTTATATGAAGGACATTACGACAACCATTCAACAAGAACAAAATCAAATAATTCGTGACGAAACGCAGCCACTCCTACTAGTCAACGGGATTGCTGGTAGTGGGAAAACGTCTGCGATTATGCAACGGATTGCTTATTTACTTTATCAACATCGAGCAGAAATTACAGCGGATAATATTTTATTACTTTCACCAAATTCAACATTTATTGATTATATTTCTCAAGTTTTACCGAATTTAGGCGAACGAAATCCCTTGAATTTGACTCTTTTACAATTTTTGCGCTTCACTACCAAAGAAGCATGGCCAATGGAAGAAGAAACGGACTATTTCGAACGCATTACTCGCTCTGAGGCAACGGAGCAAGAGCACGTTATTCGTTCAAAAGAATTTGCAACGTTTCTTTTAAGCAATCCTGAAAAAGCGGTTGTGCAGCCACATTTTTTCCGTCCTTTAACTTTTAAAAAGCAGACCTTATTTACTTCAGAAACAATTTTTAAACTTTATCAAGAAACACCAGCTGATTTGAGTATTCGCCAACGAATTTCAGCCACAAAAGAAAAATTAACCAGTCTTTGGACACGGTACTTATTAAAACAAGCCCATTCTAAAAAAATGTTGGATCAATTCCAAGATTTAACAGAAGCTGAACAAATTCGTTATTTTGGCACAGTGATTACCGAAGATAATGAAAAACATCTGGCTGATTTTGCTTTAAAACGTTTGAAGAAAAAATATCGCTCTATCACTGCCGCTATTAAAAATGATGCTTGGCTAGATCAATGGGCCTTTTTTGAAACGTTTTATTCTTTATTCACTGAAAAATCGTATCAAAAAGAGACAGCTGTTTTCACAGCCGATGAAATTGTGGCCCTTATTTTGGTGAAACATGCATTTATTGAAAACCTCGCCAACCAGCAAATGGCTTTTATCCTAGTCGATGAAGTCCAAGATTATACAGAAGCCCAATTATTATTACTGCTGACACTTTTCCCTAAAGCTAGTTTTACTTTAGCTGGTGATGAAAATCAAGCCATTTTTAATACAGCCATTGAATTTTCTGAAGCCCATGATTTATTGGTTAACGAAACCAGCCGTTCTGTTGGAACCTATCAATTATTAAACAGCTATCGTTCAAGTAAAGAAATTACACGACTCTTCCAAACATTAGGCACTCAACCAGAGCAATTAACCATTGTGCCCATCCGGCATGATGGAGAAAAGCCGACATTTATTCCTTGTGACTCTGCGTCTGACTATCTTAAAGCAATCGTCACTTCCATTGCAACTTTTGATCCGAAAGAAAGCACCGCCATTATTACTAAAACTTTTGCAGAAAAAGAACAATTAACAAAAGAACTTAGTGCTTCTCTTTCATTGGAAGAACATCCGTCACTGCAAGTTTTATCAATTGATATGGCAAAAGGTCTAGAATTTGATAATGTAATTCTTCATAACCCAAATGTTAATCGTTATTCCGACAATAAACGAGATAAAAAAATCCTGTATACTGCTATTTCTCGTGGAATGAAACGGGTCGTTTTACCTTATACCGGCACACTTTCTGAATGGTTTACACTTTACTTGGCAGCCCAGTAACTGAGACTTAAGGCGGATTTTATTTTTAGAAAAACCACTTATAATAGACGAGTAGGTACTGCTTTTTAATTAGCAGACCTACTCGTTTGTTGTCTCTTAAGTTGAGAGGAGCGTGATAAGGTGAAACAATCACCTGATTTAGAAAATTTTTTAAAAACCTCTATCCAAAAAAATGTAACTATTGAGCGAAAACAACAAAACCAAACCATTTGGCACTGGCTACTGCTTATTTTATTTGGCTTGCTAACCTTTGGCTCACTGACACAGCAGTTACTCCTAATTGGCTTGTTTACACTTATTGCCGCTATTGTTAAAGGTCCCTTAATGCTCGTCTGGGGAACCATCTATTCGGCGTTAGTGGCTTTGTTTCCACCTTTTGCTTTAGTCCTATCTTTACTTTTTTTTATAATTAATTTAGGCACCGTTATGAAAAGTTGGCGTATTACTTTAACAAGTGCTTACTTTTATCTAATTCCTTTAGGTTTTAGTCTCTTGAAAACGACCGACTGGGTATCAACGCCTTATTTCCTGACAGGCTTGGCTTTGTTAAGTATTTTAGGGCTGCATTTTATATTAGAGTGGCTCTATAAAAATAATAGCTTAGGCCGCTTACTCACGTGGCAAATTATCAGTGTCCCTTTTTCACTCTTACTGATCATTTTACCAAGTCGCCTAACGAAAGGCCGTTTTGGTAAAAAACGAATACCTAAAAAAGTGAAACTCTAAAATAGAAAAGCCTAGGAAAAATCGCAAATGATTTTTTCTAGGCTTTTCTTCGATTCTTTTAATTTAAAAATTCGTTGATTTTCGATTTTAGGACGTCGATAATATTATTTACTTCTATATCGCCACTTTCTATTTTTTTCCACAAAACAAAGCCCCAAATAATTATATTTATCGTAACTAAAGCACCAATAATACGTTTATTCCTAGCAGATGTATAGGCCTTTCTCCATTTTGGATCATTTTTACGTCTTTTTAAAAATTCATAAGTATGATAAGCCATCAAACTTCCCCCACATCAAATCACTTTTCTTCTAGTATACAAAAAAAGTAGTAAAGATAAAAGGTTACAATTCACCTTTTATCTTTACTACTTATGCTTTTATGCGATTCCTGCACCATTTGGCATTTCTTTTGGTGCTTCAACAATTTGAAGTTTACCTTCTGGTGATTCAGCTGAAAGAATCATTCCTTGGCTAATTTGACCACGCATTTTTCTTGGTTTTAAGTTAGCCACAATGACTACTTTTTTGCCAATTAGCGCAGCTGGATCTGGATAAAATTCAGCAATACCTGAAAGAATTTGACGATGGTTTTCATCTCCAGCATCTAAACGGAATTGCAATAATTTATCTGCTCCTTTGACTTTTTTACAGTCAATAACTTCGGCAACTTTTAATTCCACTTTATCGAAATCATCGTACTTAATTTGTTTTTCTTTCGTTGAAACTAACGTTGTTTCTTCTGGATTCCATTTAATATCCTCTTCTGTAGCACTTTCGCTTTGGGACATTTTCTTTTGAATATACGTTACTTCTGTTTCAATTTCTAAACGTGGGAAAATAGGTGTTCCTTTACTTGTTACTGTTACGTCTGTTGGGAACTCACCAAAATGAATATTTTCCATGTTCATTGTTTCTGGATCTAAGCCTAATTGTTCGAAAATTTTCCCTGGTGTTTCTGTCATGACTGGTTGCAATAAGATTGCCACAATTCGTAAGCTTTCCGCTAAATGGATCATGACACTTTCTAATTCGTTGCGTTTTTCTTCTTCTTTAGCCAATACCCAAGGCGCTGTTTCATCAATATATTTATTGGCACGAGAAACTAGCGTCCAGATTTCTGCAATGGCCGTATTAAATTCCATTTTTTCCATTGCTTCATGATATTTTCCAATAACATTCGCCGCAGTTGTCGATAGTTCACTATCAAACGGGGTAACTTTTGAAGCATAGGCTGGTACTTTGCCATCACAATATTTATTAATCATCGCAATTGTTCGATTCAACAAGTTTCCTAAGTCATTAGCTAAATCATAATTTAAGCGAGAAACGAAATCTTCTGGTGTAAAGACGCCGTCACTACCAAATGGAATTGCTCGTAATAAATAGTAACGTAACGCATCTAGACCGTAGCGTTCTACTAACATTTCAGGGTAAACAACATTTCCTTTAGATTTAGACATTTTTCCGTCTTTCATCAATAACCAACCATGTCCAAAGACTTTTTTCGGTAATGGTAAATCCAAGGCCATTAACATAATTGGCCAATAAATCGTATGGAAACGCACGATTTCTTTCCCAACCATTTGCACGTTCGCAGGCCAATATTTTTGGAATAATGAATCATCTTCTGAGCCATAACCTAGTGCTGTAATATAGTTTGATAACGCATCAATCCATACGTAAACCACATGTTTTGGATCATTTTTTAATGGAATTCCCCAAGAGAAAGTCGTTCTTGAAACGGCTAAATCTTCTAATCCTGGTTTGATGAAGTTATTTAGCATCTCATTTTTACGAGATTCTGGTTGAATAAATTCTGGATGTTCTTCGTAATATTGTACCAAGCGATCCGCATATTTACTCATGCGGAAGAAATAGGATTCTTCTTTAACTAATTCGACTTCGTGACCACTTGGTGCTTTCCCACCAATGACATTGCCTTCATCGTCACGATATACTTCAGCTAATTGTGTTTCAGTGAAAAATTCTTCATCAGAAACTGAATACCAACCTTCATACTCTCCAAGGTAGATATCTCCTTGTTCTACTAAACGATCAAAAATTTGTTGCACGGCTGCCATGTGATAATCATCCGTTGTCCGAATAAATTTATCATAGCTGATATCTAATGTTTTCCATAATTTTTGAACATCTGCTGCCATTTTATCAACGTACTCTTTTGGTGTCACATTCAACTCAGCAGCTTTTTTTTCAATTTTTTGGCCATGTTCATCCACACCTGTTAAATAAAATACATCAAAACCCATTAAACGCTTGTAACGGGCCATTGCATCGCAGGCGATTGTTGTATATGAATTCCCAATATGTAACTTCCCACTTGGGTAATAAATTGGGGTGGTAATATAAAATGTTTCTTTCTGTGACATACAGAAAAAACCTCCTTTAGTCATTTTCCTAAACCCTCAGGATTTACTCCTAAACAGTATACCATAATTAGACATTATTAAACTATATTTCTTGTCGGTTTTCTCTTGAAAATGAAGAAAATGCCAGAAAGAAAAGAGAGAAACACCTGTCTATTTGACAAGTATTCCTCTCTTTTTTCGTTCATTTTTATTCTTTTGTCTCGAAACGAACGATACTATGGTGTCGTCCATAAAAGAAATAAATAGCCAAACCAATCACTACGGCTACGCCAAATACTTGCCAAGTAGCTAAAGACAATTGGAACATTAGAGCCGCGCAAACCACGATTGAAATTAATGGTAGAACCGGCACAAGCGGCACTTTAAATTCACCTGCTTGCGGTTCTCCTTTCATTGTCCGTAATTTGATAATTCCTAAAGCGAGAAACATCAGATAAAAGAGTGTCACGATATTTGTAAGTTCAGCCAACATCTCCATTGGAACAACACCAGCAAAAACCATTGCTAAAAATCCAGCTACATAGGTTGCATTCTTAGGTGTGTGCCGCTTCTCATCAATTTTGCTCATAAACTGCGGCAATAATCCATCTTTACTAATCGCATAAATCACACGGGCTAAACTGTACATCATCGCAATCGTCACTGTTAATAAGGTTAAAATAGCACCAACTGAAATGATTGTCGCAATTGCGCCATGATTAATGAAACGCATCGCAAAAGCCACCGGATCCTTGACCCCTAAATCCGTAAATGGAACAATTCCAGTTAAAACTAACGTAACAACAATATATAACAATGTTGAAATAATAATGGAACCAATAATCCCTTTTGGAATATCTTTTTTCGGATTCTTCACTTCCTCCGCGGCCATGCTGACCGCATCAAACCCTAGAAAGGCAAAGAAAACTAAAGCAGCACCACTGAAAACGCCTGAAAAACCATAAGGAATAAATGGTTGCCAGTTCGTTGGTTTCACATAAAAGATTCCCACGAGAACAAATAATAAAATAATTCCAAACTTCACGAAAACCATTAAGTTATTTAAACGTAACGCTGTTTTCGCTTCTAAAGATACCCAAAAAGTTACGGCTACAACGACCAACATGGCAATCAAATCAATATATGTACCATTTGTTGGATTATAAGCGCCACTTAACGCTTGCGGTAAAGAAAAACCTAAGCTATCCAAAAAGCCATGAACATAGCCTGACCAACCTGAAGCAACGGATGAAACCGCCAAGAAAAACTCACAAATAATCATCCAACCAGTCATCCAAGCCACAATTTCTCCAAAGACCACATACATGTAGGCATACGGCCCGCCAATGACTGGAATACGTGATGCAAATTCTGCATAGCATAAACCAGATAAAATAATCGCGGCTGCTGCTACCAGAAATGATAAGACGAGCCCTGGACCTGCATAACGTTCCGCTGCGACACCTGTCACAACAAAAATCCCTGTTCCTACTACAGCCCCAATTCCTAGAAAAATTAAGTCCATCGTCTTAAGATTTTTTTTCATCCCACCACTGTCATTGACAGGCACAGTGATTTCTTTTTTTCTGAAAATAGACATGTGTTTACCCCCGTAAAAAAAATAAGCGTAAATAAACTATTTACGCTTTCATATACCCTAAAAGAATACCACCTAGAATAACAAAAATGCAACCAAAAATAACATAAAACATTTCTTTTTTTGATTTTCTTTCGCCTAAAAGGAAGATGCCCCCAAGAGTCGAAATAATAATCCCCATTTGTGATAAAGAGAAGCTAATAGCTAAGCCAATTTCACGCATGGTTAATAACATACAAATATTTCCTAAGCCCCAAAGCAGACCCGTCGTCATATTCATCCAAACAAAACGATCAACTTTGACTTTTTTGAAGGCAAAGAAACTAGCCCCCACTAACATACCAATACTTTGTGGCAAAATAATTCCCCACGGATCTAAACCAGTGGCATTAATAATGATGGTATAGACACCATACCCAACTGTTGAGAAAATCAAGGCCCGAATCCCTTTATTAAAATCTAACATACTGTTTGAGGTTTTCGGTTGACTATCATCATCTTGTCGAGCTGTTAAATACACCCCAAAAACTAAAAATGCTAAAGCGATAAAGCCCACAACAAAGTCTTTTGTTTTTGTCCATTCATGGAAAAAAACAGCCCCTGCAACGGTATTAACAACTAACTGCATCCCAGTTGAAATTGGTAAGCCAACTGAAACGCCCATATATTTCATGCTATGAAATTGTTGATTCTGTCCCAAACTCCAGAATAAACCAGATATAAATCCAACAATTAATGTGGCTGTCGTCAACGTAGGCTGGATGACAAAAAAGACAACAATTGAAAATAGTAATGCGCCGATTGTCATACCTAACGTTTGTTGATTGGCGCTTCCACCAATTTTACCGCTGACTAAACCAATACTGCCCCACGCAATCATGGGCACTAAAGCGATAAGTAAACTCATAATATTCTCCTAACAAATTTATTTCATTTCATTCTAACAATAAAAACGTTTTCTAAACAACTAAGAAGAGTAAGAGAAGTTAGCAAGAAAGTTTTAATAAATAAAAAAAGGCCTATCACATCTTTAATTTGCTGATAGACCTACTTTTTATTTCACTTCATTATAATAACTGAGGGAAGGGAAAAACAATGTCATCGTCGTACCTTGCCCTTCTGTCGATTCGACTGTTAAATCATGACCTAACTTTTTCGCTAAGCTATGAGCCAAATACAGACCAAGACCAGTCGAATGCTGTTCGCTTTTTCGCCCGTTTTCACCAGTAAATCCTTTATCGAAAATGCGTCGTTGATCTTGCGTCGGAATGCCAATCCCAGAATCTTTTAAAGATAAATAAATACCTTGTTTATTTTTGGAAATTAGAACCGTAATCGTGCCGCCTTCTGGCGTATACTTGACTGCATTACTTAATAATTGGCGGAAAATAAAAATGACCCATTTTCGGTCGGTTAAAACCGCTTCATCTTCTCCTTCAATTGAGAATTGCAATCTTTTTTGGATAAAATAATTTGCTTGCGTACGAACAACAGATTGCACAATTTCTTTTAAAGAATATTCTTGGAGTAAATAATCTCGAGAAAAGCTGTCCAGTCTAGCATAATATAGGACTTGCTCGACATATTCATCAATTTTACCTAACTCATTTTCCAATAGATAATATTTTTTCTCTGGAATATCATCTTCGACAGATTGTACCAGTAACGTGATAGCCGCTAGGGGGACTTTGATTTCATGAACCCAAGAGTCAATGTAATCTTTTTGGTCCTGTTGGTTGTTAATTGCTTGCTGCATGGTTTGTTGGTGCTCTTGCAATAAACCGTTAATATACGTTTGGACAAGTAGTTCTTCTTCTTTTTCTGCTGTATTCAAATATTCTTGTAAAGAAGGCGGCTCTTTTTCCGTTGCCAACGAAAGCCACCACTTACGTTTTAAATAATAATCAATTGTTAAAAATAGCGATAAAAAAACACTTTGCAGTAAAAAGATATAGCCAACCACTGTCCAATCTAAGCGGACATTAGGAGCCAACCATAAAATAAAACAAGTTAAGAACAGAAAAAATAACCAACCAATTAGTAATAACCAGCGATCTTTTAAATACTTTAGAATGGTCATTGTCTACTCCTATCTAGGGCACCATATAACCGACGCCCACTTTGGTTTCAATATAGCCAGCAATCCCTGCTTGCTCAATTTTTTTTCGTAAACGATTGATATTTACCGTCAACGTATTGTCATCCACAAAACGTTCATCGTCCCATAAAGCGCGCAATAGTTTTTCACGTGTTAAAATTTTTCCGTGCTTTTTCATTAAAAGATACAGTAATCGGTATTCATTTTTACTTAAATCGATCATTTCGCCTTTGATTTCCATTCGTCCATTGTCCACATTTAAAGTAATGCCATTATGTGAAAGCACTTCACTATCCGTATCGGAATAGTTATAAGAGCGGCGCAACAAAGCATTGATTTTAGCAATTAAAACATCTATCTGGAACGGTTTTGTAACAAAATCATCCGCGCCCATGTTCATCGCCATAATCATATCCATATTGGTACTACGACTCGAAATAAAAATAATTGGTACTTTAGAAACTTCACGAATTTTTTGACACCAATAGTACCCGTCGTACACAGGTAAATTAATATCCATCAAGACTAATTGAGGATTCTCCTCTTGAAAATCATCCAATACATCATTAAAATCGGTTGTTCCAATCGTTTCAAATTGCCATTTTTGTAATTCCTCGCTAATTAATTCTCGAATGGTTGTTTCATCTTCGACAATCATGATTTTAGCCATGCAATCCCACCTCTTTTATTTCTAAATTTTCATCTTTCTTATCCTAACAAACTTCATTCTTTTTGGATATAGGACTTTATGATGATTTTTACACTATTTCAAAAATAGGCGCTAATAATTCCCATTCTGATAACATGATGAATTTACCAACAAAAGCAAAAATACCATCTAATAATAACACAGACATATTAATTCCTAATACAATAGAAGCTTTTTCGACAATTGGCATGGACTTTTTATTTTTCAAAATAAGATATAAAACAAAGTTCGTTCCATAAGTAAAAACTGTTAACAACACAATTAACTCAATCATTTTACCACTTCCTATTTTGGACTTTTCATTTTTCCTTCAATAATTTACTACTCTTAATTATAGCATAATCTTATAAAAAAATCGGCAGAGTCCCAACCCTTAAGATAAACAACATAATAGAAGTGGCTTCTTTGGAACTCGCAAGAATCGAGCCTTTTTTAAGAGTTGAAGGTCTTGATCCTTAAAAGACAAGTCCTTCAACTCTAGTATGTTCCATGTATTGGAATTGATACCAACGTACCAAAGTGTAGTGGATCAGACAACCTCAGTTTTTCTAATGATTATATTTGTCATACACTTCTTTTAACTGGTTTAAATCTATTTTTTTCATTTGGTACAATTTTTTGGTCACTTCATTTGCTCTAGCTGGATTTGAGTCAGATAAATAACGTTTCAGTTCAGGATTGCCTGTTTGCCAACTGACCCCAAATTGATCTTCCATCCAGCCACACGGCCATTCTTTCCCTTTAGCAGTCACTTGTTGCCATAGCCGATCTATTTCCTCCTGATTTTCACAATCAATATAAATGGAGAAGGCCATGGTAAAATCAAAATCATGTTTATCTCGTGCATCCATTACTCGAAACGGTTGCTCCTGTAATGTGAAAAGTGCTTGCGCAATGTTCCCATCTTCATATTCAACTTTTTCAATTATTTCGCCTGGACCGAAAATCGCCAACCATTCTGATAGAGCTTTGGCTGCTTCGCCATATTTTTCATTAGCAAACATAAAGGTTGGTACAATTGTTTGTTCTTTTCCTGAAAAAGACACTTGCCAAGAGACACCAAATTTGTCCACTACCCAACCATATAAAGGACTAAAAGGATATTCCCCAAAAGGCATCAATATCTGTCCATCTGCTGTTAAATTTTTCCACAACGTTTCTGTTTGTGATAATGTTTTACATTCAACAAAAAATGAACTAGCTGGCGTAAAGGAAAATTCTGGTCCGCCATTTAAACCAATGATTGTTTGGTTCGCCAAGGTAAATTCAATGGTCATTAATGATGTTCCTTGAGGTTGGTGCTCCTCATTAACGTAGTTCGTTTTACTTAGAATCGCACCTTTTTCAAAGATTGTTGTATAGAAGTTAGCAGCTTCTTCCGCTTGTGTGTCAAACCATAAACAAGGTGAAAATTTAGGCATTGTGGTTCCCTCCTTCGTTTTCTTTAGTGTAGTCAAAGATTGATAAATAAACAAAGAGAACGTTTTAGTATTTATTCATTTCCTTCTGATAGAATCGATAAATTGCTTGTTTTACTTCTTGAAGCAAGGAGGATTTTAAATGTCCCCGTGTCAAAAAATAAAAGGAACGCCAATACTTTTCACCTAACGTTTGGAAGGGGATTTTTTCAGTAATCGCCTTTCTTGAAAGCAACGATTGCCCCATGCCCAATTCCAACATTTTAACAATCATTTCATTATTTTTAACCGTCATGAGTGTTGGGCTTTGATTACTTTCTTCTAAATACTGTTGGGTATAATGAAAGACCCCAGAATCCTTTTCACGTACCAACCAATTCTGATTGGCAGGGTCCCCAGCTAAAACCAATTGATCCTGAATAATTTCTTCACGAGAGGCGCCTTTCGTAATTAATGGTTTTTCGATAAAGCCAAAATCAACTTGATGTTTTTCAACTTTTTCCACTACTTCTTCTGAATTGTTCATTTCTAAAACAAAATTGATCGTTGCATACTGTGTCTGTAAATGCTGCATCAGTTGCGGCAAATAATAAACTGCAAAAGTATTAGACGCAGCAATTCGGCAAGTTTCTTTAGGTAATCTCGCCTGATGAAGAGCTGTTAATGTTTCTTGCCAATCATCAGCTAAATTTAGCAAACGATTATACAAGACTTCCGCTTGCCTAGTAGGGACTACATCTTGTCGACCATTTCTTAAAAACAATGAACAGCCTAATTCTTCTTCTAATTGTTTGATTTGATTAGAAACGGCTGGTTGTGAGATATATAGGCAGGTAGCTGCTTTGGAAAAGTTCATTTGCTCATACACAATTTGAAAAGTCTTTAATAATTTAAACATAGGCATCCTTTCGATAACTTTCTATTATAAATATTATTTTAACTATTTATTTCTCAAATGTAAAAAATTTCGTTATACTGGAAGTAATGAACAAGAAAGAGAGATTTTTTCAATGAAAAATTCAGAAAATGATTATATCCAATCTTTATTCCAAATTCTTCCCGGCTTGCTAACAGCTTTCCTTGTCGCCTGCCTTAGCAAGTTTCTTGCCATCTGGTTACCTAGCTTAGGCGCCGCAACGATAGCTATTTTACTAGGAATCTTTTTGGGAAATACCTTTGTTCGCGGTGCCAATTTAAATCGCGGAACCAAAGTAGCCGAAAGTAAATTACTAGAATTTTCTGTTGTTTTATTGGGAACCACCGTGACCTTTCAAACGATTGCCCAAATTGGCTTACAAGGTGTCGCATTTATTCTCATTCAAATGTCGCTGACCATTATTTTTGCCTATTTGATCGGTAAAAAACTGGCTTTTTCTGATAATATGTCTTTATTGATGGCTGGTGGTAATGCCGTTTGTGGATCCTCTGCCATTGCTTCGATTGCTCCAGCAATTCAAGCAGATGAGGAAGAAAAAGGCCAAATCATTACTTTAGTAAACTTATTAGGAACCGTTTTAATGTTGACCTTACCCATTTTAAGTGGGATTCTCTATGGTACCAATTTGTTGGCTCGTAGCGCACTAATCGGAGGGACTTTACAATCAGTTGGTCAGGTTGTCGCCAGTGCCAATATGGTCAATGAGAACGCAGTTCAACTTGCGATGCTCTTTAAAATTATGCGGATTGTCCTACTCGTAGCAGTTGTCTATTTATTTGGACGTTTCAAGCAAAGTAAGACGGCAGAATCAGAAGCTGAGTTGGTAAAAGTCACCAAAAAAAGCAGCGCCCTACCTTGGTATGTAGTTGGCTTTTTCATTGCCTGTGTCTTTAATAGTTTGATTCATTTCCCCGTCGTGATCAGTGAGACTGCTCATTTCTTTAGTTCTTGGTTTGAAATTACTGCCTTGGCAGCAATCGGGTTACGACTCGATTTTAAAAAGTTTTTCCAAGAAGGCAAACGTTTCTTAATCTATGGTTTATCAGTAGGAACTGTTCAAGTCGTCCTAGCCATTTTGTTGTTGGCACTGCTACAGTTCTAATAAAAAAGTTTGACGTTAACACGTCAAACTTTTTTATTTCAGCTTATTCATGCTATTATGAATAAGGTTTTATTAACTTAAAGGAGTTTTTCGATGTTATTTAGTATTAAAAAAAGCGAATGGTTAGGCAATGAACGAAATGATCTATTTGCGGGTCTCGTTTCTTCTGTCGCCATTTTACCAGAAGTAATCGGGTTTGCGATTATTGCTGGTGTTCACCCGCTTTCTGCAGTGTTTGCTTCAGCAGTTACTTTACTTGTGATTACTTTTACGGGCGGCCGTCCGGCAATGGTCTCGGCGTCTGCTGGTTCAATGGCCTTAGTCCTTGCAGGCTTAATTCAAGCACACGGTTTGTCATACATGCTTGCTGCGACTATTTTAACAGGCTTTCTGCAATTTATTTTAGGTTATTTAGGTATCCACAAATTGATGCGCTTTATTCCCAAGACAGTGATGTACGGATTCGTCAATGCGTTAGCTATTTTAATTTTCATGGCGCAAGTACAACAATTGCCTCATCAAACACTGTGGTCCTACTGCATGATTATCTGTAGTATCTTACTTATTTATCTATTACCTAAGTTTATTACAATTGTGCCTCCTGCTTTAATTGTTATTTTATTCATGACTATCCTGTCCTATTTTTTAAAAGGTCATTTGCAAACGGTAGGTGATCTTGGTGAAATGAGTCAGTTTCATCCAGCGATCCGTTGGCCTAATGTACCCGTCAACTTAGAAACGTTGCGGATTATTTTACCTAGCTCTGTTGCCTTAGCAATGGTCGGGTTAATTGAATCTTTATTGACGATCCCCATTGTGGACAAAATGACAGCGAGCCAAAGTGATAGCCAACGAGAAGTTAAGGCGCAAGGACTCGCTAATATAATTACCGGCTTTTTTGGTGGCCAAGCTGGCTGTGCGATGATTGGGCAAGCGGTCATTAATGTTAAATCAGGGGGACGAAAACGGCTTTCTACTTTGATTTCAGGTATTACCCTCCTTCTATTCATTTTTGTTTTTAAATCCGTGATGGTAGCCATTCCTACAGCTGCATTGATTGGGATCATGATGACGGTGGCAGTCGACACCTTTGATTGGGAAAGTTTGCAGCTTTTCCGAACTTTTGAAATTACTGAAATTGTTATTTTACTCGTGACAGTGAGTGTGATCGTCTATACGCATAATTTAGCGATTGGAATTATTTTAGGTGTTCTTTTAAGTGGTCTTCTTTATCATTTTTTCAAAAAAGAACCAAAAAAAAGTTGCTAGCTTTAGCAACTTTTTTTATTTTTCCCAATATTTCTTCAACGCTTCTTTTTCTATTTTCTTAATGAACGCATCTTTGCCATCCATATATTTATCAATGCTATCGGGGTGTGCTTGGGCCAATTGCTTTTTTAATGTACCATAGGTTGTAGCAATTGCCGGATTTTCTCGTAAATAATTTCGAAAAGCAAGATGGCGCAAAATTTCTTGCGTATTGTCAAACTGATAAATATGCACATGATGTGTTCTTTTTATCGGGCCTTTTCGTAAATAACGACGTCCTGATAGTCCAAATTCCCCCATATATTCATAACCGATTCTTTCAAATTCCCCTTGTAACAGGTCTACTTTTTCAATTTCTTCAACAATGACCAAAAAATCAATAATTGGTTTGGCTGCTAAATTAGGCACAGATGTGCTACCGATATGTTCAACTTTAAGACAATTTTCCTTTAGAATCTGTTTCAACGCTTGGGCTTCTTCTTCAAACTGTTCCACCCAGGCTGGTTGGTATTCAGTAACGATTACCCGCATGATTTCTTCCCTCTTTTCTATATCCGTTTCATATGTAAAATAGGAAACGGATTTCCTTGAGGATCTTCCTTTGATTCACCAATTACTTGAAACCCTTGAGATTGATAGAACTTCACTGCCCCTTCATTTTGTTTATTAGCATCAACAAAGATAATTGATTCTTGCTCTATTAACTTTTTGATAATTTCTCCACCATAGCCTTTACGAAAATAGACTGGGTCAATAAATAACATTTCCAAAGTTTGTTGATTTGTTCCACTAAAGCCCACACATTTCTGTTCTTCATTTAACCACATACTTAATTGAACTTGTTGAAAATAATCAGGTAAAACCACTTCGATTTTATCAATATCTGCCTGACTCAAAAACAAATGGGTAGCTTCTACTGAAGAACGCCATAGAGAAATTAATTGAGGATAATCGGTTTTTTTTACTTCTTTTTGGTTCAGCATTTTTAATTCCTCCCTATCTAATAAACAAAGTATACCACATTTTGTCTCTCTCAATTCTATAAAAAATAGTCAAATCAACCGTGTTTTTTCTGTCGATTTGACTGCCTCTCTCTATTAACTCTGATGGCTAAACAAGTAAACTAAGCAAAGCCACGATAGCTAAACCGCCTTGTGTTAAAATGATTTTTTTATCACTAGTTAAGCTACCGTACGCCGCCACTAAAATAATATAAATCAATAAAAATTTTGTCATCTCCATCGTTGCTTGCGCAAAATAGACACTATAAATAAGTCCTGCACCGATTAGTCCATTATAGATTCCTTGATTTTTAAACAATGTAGTCACTGATTTTCTTTGTAACTCTTGCTTATCCATTTTAAAAACACGGCTTGTTGTCTCAGATGTTGGTACAATCGTTTCTAAATACATAATGTAGAAAAATTCTACAGCCACCAAGGTTACTAAAATTGTTGAAATTAATGTCATCTGCTCCCTCCTCCCATTCCTTTGAACGAAGTAATTTTATGTAATTTTTGCTATGATGTAAATAGATATGCCTAGCCTTAACGAAAGGAAGAAACCTATGAATTTTCAAGAAACTATTAGCGCCTATATCCAAGAACGTTATCAGATAACGCCCGATTTTCCTTTTAAAAAACATCCAGACTATCTCGTCTTTCGTCATCCTAGAAATGCAAAATGGTTTGCTTTAATTATGCCACTGGATGCACAACTGCTCGGCGCTACCGAGAATAAGCAGCTCACTATTTTAACCGTTAAACTTGCGCCTGAATTGATTGCCTTATTAAAGAACCAACCTGGCTATTTTCCTGCCTATCATATGAATAAAGAGCATTGGTTAAGTCTTTCTGAAGAAATTCCGCTCTCACAAGTTTTTTCATTTATAGATGAAAGTTACCAACGGAGTTATTAAAAAAACACCCTACTCAAGGAGTAGGGTGTGAAAGATTGTTTAAGCTTATTTGCTTAAAGCGTCTTTTGCTTGTTCAGCTAACGCTGTAAATGCTGCTGCATCGTTAACGGCTAAGTCAGCTAACATTTTGCGGTTGATATCAATCTCTGCCAATTTCAAACCGTGCATTAATTTAGAATAGCTTAAGCCATTCATGCGAGCTGCCGCGTTGATACGTGCAATCCATAATTTACGGAAGTCACGTTTCTTTTGACGACGGTCTCTGAATGCATAGTAATAAGAGTTCATTACTTGTTCTTTTGCTGATTTAAATAAAGTATGTTTTGATCCGTAGTAGCCTTTCGCTAACTTAAGGACTTTTTTACGACGTTTACGGGTTACTGTTCCACCTTTAACACGTGCCATGTTGAATTCCTCCTAATATCTTGTTTCTCTTGACGGTAATCTAAAAGTCACCGAGTTGTTTTATTTCATTCTTGCTAATTGTTGGCGGATACGTTTGTAATCGCCTTTTGCAACCATGCTTGCTTTACGCAATTGACGGCGTTGTTTTTTAGTTTTACCGTGGAAACGGTGAGATGTAAAGGCACGGCCACGTTTTAAGCCGCCTCCACCAGTACGTTTTACACGTTTTGCTAATCCGCGGTGTGTTTTTTGTTTTGGCATGACTAATTTTCCTCCTCAAAATCTTTGCTTCAAGTGAAAGACTCTAACAGTCACAACTGTCGAATATCCTTCTTGTAGAAATTACCAAAAGTCCGAATGCTCGGTCTCTTCGTTTACTTGTCGTTTTTCGGTGCCAGCGTTAGAAACATGCTGCGTCCGTCCATTTTCGCTTTTTGTTCCACTGTGGCGATGTCCGCAGTTTCTTCAGCTAAGCGATCAAGAACTTTCTGACCAATCTCTTTATGGGTAATGGCACGGCCTTTGAAACGGATAGAAGCTTTCACTTTGTCTCCTTTTTCTAAGAACTTACGCGCATTACGAAGTTTTGTATTGAAGTCATTTACGTCAATTGTTGGACTTAAACGAACTTCTTTGACGTTGATCACTTTTTGTTTCTTGCGAGCTTCACGCTCTTTCTTTTGTTGTTCGAAACGGAATTTTCCATAATCCATAATTCGCGCAACTGGTGGTTTCGCTCCTGGCGCTACAAGTACTAAATCCAAGTTTGCAGATTCAGCGATTTGTAATGCTTCTGCTTTGGTTTTTACACCTAATTGTTCACCATCTTGTCCGATCAAACGTAACTCGCGTGCACGAATGCCGTCGTTAACCATCATATCCTTTGCTATGGTCATTCACCTCCAAAATTTTTAAGAGAAAATCCTAACGGAAGTCTGCTTTGTTTGCTAAATGCAATAAAAAAACAGGTTCCTATCCAGAACCCGCCAACAGTCTGCCTTACTTAAAAAAATAAGGAATACTTTATCTAGCCCAGCGATATACTCAACTAAGGCGAGAAGCGGGTGCTTCTGCTTTCATTTCTCAACTTCACTAGTTTACCTTAGTTTATCCTAGTTGTCAATATATTTCCTCAAAAAAAAAAACGAATCTAGCACTAGATTCGTTTGAACTCGTATTTTGATTATTAATAATTAGTGGACTGTCCCAATGTGACTTCCTAGAAACAAATGGTTCAACACATGGTGTACATTTTCTATCCCCTAGGCGATCCCTGTAGTCCCTACAGTTCTTCTATTTATAAGGTTTCTCGTTTAGACAAGCCACGTTCTAAGATTTTTTGGCTTCTAAGATACTCTGAATTTTCTGTACTTTCAGAAAAAGACAACTCTGTTTCGATCTCCTCTGACTCAATACAAATGAGTTCTTTGCCATACCATTGTGCTTTATACAACAGTTTAGCTAAAAATAAAGACCAAGCCAGTTCAGAACGATCATGTTTTGGCGGCCGTTCATTACTGTGATGGGCTTTTTCAATACAAATAACATCGTAACTTGAAACCAATTCCGTTGTAATTTTGTTTAAAATATCCATTCGTTGGTTGGCTATTTTTTCGCGAATTTTTGCGACTTTTATTTTTTGTTTTTGATAATTTTTTGCTTGCGAAAGATCGACACCTTTTTCTAAAGCAATCATTTTACGCTTGTTTAATTTTCGTTCTTCTTGACGTAGTTTTTGCTTTAAATGCTTTGAACAATAGCTTTTTTCGAAGCTTTCACCATTCGAAAGCAGCGCAAATTTTTCCCTACTGCTACAAATTCCCACCATTTTTTGTTGCTTTGTTTTCGTTTCAATCGGCGCTTCACACAAAATGGAAACATAATAATTGTGACTCGCACTCATAGAAATAGTTACAGATTTTATCTCCCCCAGCGGTTGGCGGTGCACCTTCATTTTAATTAAAGATTTCAATTTAGGTACTTTCAAATAACGATTATCCAAAATTTTGACTGTGCCATGTTGATTGTTCGTAGTGTAGGAATGCACCGTTTCTTTCTTTTTCTTTTTTGGAAAGCCCATCCCTTTTTCCCGATAAAAATTTTTAAAGGCTCGATCCAAATAAACTTGTGCATTTGCCAAGGCTAAACTATCAACTTCTCTGAGGACAGGGTATTGTTTCTTATATTTAGCTGGCGTTGGCATTTTAAACGTTTGTTGAGGATTTTTTCGCATCTCTTTGTAGATATCAATCCGGTCTTGTAACATTAAATTATACACCAAGCGAACACAAGAAAATGTTTTTTGAATAAACTGTTCTTGTTTTGAGGTTGGATAAAGTCTGTATTTATAAGCTTTCAGAGCCTTCATCTCATAACCACCCTACCAAGATAGTTAGAAAAGAAGCTGGTTATAAACCAGCTTTTCTTTTCTTCTCTTCAATTTTTTCACGGTACATTGCAACTTCGTCTTCAGCACAATAAACATAGTGTCCATTGAGAATTTCACGGAGCTCACGATCTTTTCCATCTGCCGCTGCAGGCTGGTAAACGATCCGTTTACGTGTGCGTTCATAGTCTGGATCTGGTAATGGTATCGCAGAAAGCAAACTTTCTGTATAAGGATGAACGCCGAAATTATAGACATCATCACTTGTGCCCATTTCCAATAATTTCCCACTGTGCATTACGCCAATTCGGTCACTGATATGTTTTACCATCGATAAGTCATGTGCGATAAACAAGTAAGTTAAGCCTTGTTCTTTTTGTAAATCTTGTAATAAGTTTACTACTTGAGCTTGAATCGACACATCCAAAGCCGAAATCGGCTCATCACAGATAATGAAACGTGGATTAACCGCTAAAGCACGAGCAATCCCGATCCGTTGACGTTGCCCACCAGAAAACTCATGAGGATAACGCGTACTGTGACTTGGATTTAAGCCCACCGTTTTTAAAAGTTCATTGACTTTTTCTTCCCGCTCTTTTGGTGTTTTAGCTAATCCATTGACATCGATTCCTTCAGCAATAATATCATTGACTTTCATTCTTGGATTCAATGAAGCATATGGATCTTGGAAGATCATTTGAACATCGCGGCGGAATGCTTGCATGTCCGCTTTTGATTTAATTTTGCTAATGTCTTTTCCATCGAAAAGAATTTCACCAGCAGTTGGATCATATAAACGAATGACACTGCGACCAGTTGTTGATTTTCCACTTCCTGATTCGCCAACTAATCCAAAGGTTTCGCCTTCATAAATATGAAAACTAATGTCATCAATGGCTTTTACTTCGTCTTTACGACCAACATTGAAATACTGTTTCAAACCAGTGACTTCTAATAGGACTTTTTTCTCTTCTGCCATTAATTACTACCTCCTGGATTTTTTTGACGCTCTGCATAAATTGCCCAACGACGAACAATCTCTGCTGGAGGCGTAACTTTTGGTGCTTGTGGTGCTAATAACCACGTTGCTGCTTTGTGTGTCGGTGATACTTCAAAATAAGGTGGTTCTTTTTCTGTATCAATTTTTAAAGCAAACTCATTCCGTGGATAGAAGGCATCTCCAGTTGGTGGATCTAATAAATCTGGAGGTGAACCTGGAATCGCATAAAGTTTGTCTTCTGTTCCTTCCATCGTTGGCATTGACCCTAAAAGTCCCCAAGTATATGGATGTTGTGGATTATAGAAAATTTCTTCTGCTGTTCCCACTTCAACCAGACGTCCACCGTACATGACAGCGACACGGTCAGCCACGTTTGCTACTACCCCTAAATCATGGGTAATGAAAATAATCGAAGTGCTAATTTTTTCTTGTAAATCTTTTAATAACTCTAAAATTTGTGCTTGGATGGTTACATCCAACGCTGTAGTTGGTTCATCTGCAATTAGAACTTCGGGATAACAAATTAAAGCAATTGCAATGACAATCCGTTGACGTTGCCCACCAGAAAATTGGTGTGGATAGTTTTTCAAACGTTTTTCAGCATTAGGAATGCCGACTAATTTTAGTAATTCTAATGCTTGCGCTAAGCCTTCTTTTTTTGAGACTTTATTATGTTTGATTAATGATTCCGCCACTTGTTTGCCAATTGGCATCGTTGGGTCTAATGAAGTCATCGGATCTTGGAAAATCATTGCGATTTCTTTACCACGAATGGCTTGCATTTGTTTTTCTGTTTTATGAACAATATCTTGTCCTTTAAACAAAATTTCCCCGTTATCAATATTGGCATTACTGCTCAACAAACGCATAATACTGCGGGTTGTAACAGATTTACCACTCCCTGATTCACCTACGATGGCTAACGTTTCACCTTTATAAAGATCAAAACTCACACCACGAATGGCGTTGACTTTACCTGCAAATGTATCAAAGGAGATTCTTAAGTCTTTAACTTCTAATACTTTTTCCATAGTCATTCACCACTCTTACTCTTTCATCTTAGGATCAAATGCGTCACGTAAACCATCAGCTAACAAGTTGAAACAAATCATGATAACTGAAAGTGTTGCCGCTGGAATCCACATTAAATATGGAAGGAAACGGAAAGTTTTGTATCCTTCGTTTAACAAGGTTCCTAAAGATGCGGTTGGTGGACGTAAGCCTAACCCAATAAAACTTAGGAACGCTTCAAAGAAAATTGCCGATGGGATACTGAACATCATTTGGACAATAATGACACTTGAGATATTCGGTAAAATATGTTTAATAGCAATTTTCCAACGAGATTCGCCCAATGTTTCTGCTGCCATGACAAACTCTTGATCTTTTAGTTTCATGGTCTGGGCTCGCACAATCCTGGCCATTGATATCCAGTTTGTAATAACCATGGCCAAAACAATCGAAACAATCCCTGGATCAAAGACTGTTAGCATCAAGATCATAACAACTAAGTTAGGAATACCAGAAAGAACTTCTAAAATACGTTGCATTACTGTATCGACACGACCGCCGACTAACCCGGAAATCAGTCCATACGTTACCCCAATCGTAATATCTAGAATCGCCGCGATAAACGCAATTAATAAGGAAATACGTGTTCCCATAAATAAACGACTTAGGACATCACGACCTAAACCATCTGTTCCTAGATAAAAGTTTACGTTATCCGGAACGTTTGCTTGTGCATATTTATCAACTAATTGACCAGCAACTGTTGTTTTACCATTTAAACCATTCACGCTTTCCAAGCCAGGAATTCGTGGTGGTAAGTTAATGTAAGAAACATTTTGTTTCGTTGGGTTATGTGGTGAAACCCAAATGGTAATAATAGAGATAAAGATAATAACTGCTAAGAAACTCATTGAGATAACTGCAGCTTTATTCTTTTTCAAACGACGCCATGAGTCTTGTAAGAAACTTAAAGACGGTGTGGCAATACGCTCTCTTTCTTTTAGAGTTGAAGTGTTTAGAGGCTGAAACTCATCTGCCGGAATATCTTTAATCGCTTGTGGTAGATTATTTTTATTGACTGTTTCCATTAGCCTTTTGCACCTCCTGATACGCGAATTCTTGGATCAATTAAACCATAAAGTAAATCAACAATCAGAATTACAACAACTAACATTGTTGAATACAAAATAGTTACTGCCATAATTGTTGGATAGTCGTTTGTCATAATTGATTTTACAAACTGTTCCCCAATTCCAGGGATGGCAAAAATATTTTCTACTACTAAAGAACCTGTCATTAAACCAACGGCTAAAGGTCCTAATAAGGTAATCAATGGAATTAAACTGTTTCTTAACCCGTGGCGGAATGCAACTTGCCAGCGACTCAAGCCTTTTGCTTTAGCTAATTCGACATAATCACTATGCAAGACCTCTACCATCTCGGTTCGAATAAACCTAGCCGAATCGGCCATGGGACTCATTGCCAAGGCAATAGTTGGCAAGATTGTGTAGGCAAAACCATTCCACATAGCAATTGGTAAGATTCTTAATTTCATTGCAAAAATGTATTGTAATAATACCGCGAAAACAAAGTTTGGAATAGAACGACCTAAAATGGCTAACAATGTTGCCAACGTATCTACCCAAGTATTTTGACGCATCGCTGCGATAATCCCCAATAAAATACCGACTAACGTACCAAAGATAATCGCTTGTCCTCCCAGTTGAAGGGATGGCCCAATTCGACCAGCTAATAACTTAGCAACAGGTTGGTTTTTAAATTGGAATGAAATACCAAAGTCTCCCGTTACCAGGTTCTTTAAGTAAATTCCGTATTGAACAATCACTGGTTTATCTAAGCCAGATTGTTTATTCAACATAGCGATTGTTTCTGGACTAAGTTTTTCTTGGTTGGTATAAGGCGTACCTGGTAATAATTGCATTAAGAAAAACGTAATCGTTGCGATTAACCACAAAGTGATAATCATGAAAAAGATCCGTTTAAGAAAATATTTTCCAAAACTATTCAATAATGACACCTCCGAGATTTTTTTGACTTCCTCAGTTATTTTCGTTAAAGTAATGACTAGATAGACCACAATAATAGATAGGGTGAACACATGAAAACTTTTAAATGGCCAATTATTACAGCCGTTATTTCCAGTATCGGCATTTTTCTTTACTTATTAATAAGTAAAGAACCTATCACTACCTCCTCATTATCAGATACCTTCTTTATCGTTTCGCTTTTCTTTTTAATTATCGGCATTGCTTTATGGATTATGTCCTCTGGCTTTTTCGATAACTTTCAGCGCTCAATGAAAAACGCGTTTCGTTTTAAAAAGAAAAATGAACCGAAAGAGTTTATCCCGCTTTCAGTCATTGGCGATGCACATCGCTCTTTCTGGCTAAAAACTGGGGGCATCTTACTGATTCTGTCTTTAGGCTTTCTACTATTTTACTTGGTCTAAGACAAGATAGCAAGAGGACCGTTGCCTTTTATTCCATGGCAAAGGTCCTTTTTTGTTTGCTATCGATCTTTTGTCAGGTTATTCTGAAATGTATGCCCATTTGTAGTCATACGTTGCGCCAGCAGGATGAACTGCGACATCTTTGACTTTTTCAGCACGTAAATGCGCTTCTGATTTTTGGAATAATGGTACCACACCCATGTCTCCCATAATCGTTTTCTCTGCATTTAACATATCATCCCAACGTTTTTCAGGATCTGTCGCATCTGCACTACTTGCAGCTTTCACGAACTTGTCAAACTCTGGATTGTTATAACGTCCACGGTTATATGAGTTATCTGAAGCAAATAAGTCTAAGAAACTACTTGGATCAGCATAGTCAGCACTCCAACCACCGATTACTGCATCAAAGTCGCCTTTGTTTGAACGATCTAAACGAACAGAGAATGGAACCGGACTAACCGTTACCTTCACACCATCTAAAGCATCTTGAATTGACCCTTGAACAAATTCAACTGTTTTCTTAGAAGAATCTGCATCTGAAGAAAGAATATCCATTGTTAAGGTTGAAATCCCCAATTCTTTTTTCGCTTTTTCCCAGTATTCTTTAGCTTTTTTCGTATCATATTCAATTTGACTACCTGCTTCTTTAGCAAAGTCTTTGCCGCCACTTGGGTCTTTTGCCATATCTGCTGGTACTAAACCGTTTGGCTCGATAGAACCATCCCCTAAGATTGATTCAACTAACGCTTTACGGTCGATTGAGTAAGAAATGGCTTTACGTAAGTTCGCATTTCTAAATGGTGATTTTTCATCACGTTGATTTAGTTCCATATATTGTGTTGATGCTTCTTTTTGACTAACAAAAGCTGGGTCATTGGCCATTTGTTGGGCTAATTCACCAGAAAGAACGACATCGTCTGTTTGTCCATCTTGGAACAAGTTCAACGCGGTTGGTGATTCTTTCACAACATTCACATCTACTGAGTCCAGTTTCACTGTGTCTTTATCCCAATATTGATCGTTTTTCTTGAATGACCATTTTGTATCTGTACCAGGACCATCAAAGCCGTCTAAGACGAATGGACCATTGTAGACAGCACTTTCGCTGTTTGATGCATAATTTTTACCATATTTTTCCACAATATCTTGACGTTGCGGGAAGAATGATGGGAAAGCTAATAAGTAATCAAAGTATGGTGTTGCTTTTTCTAAAGTGATTTCTAATTCTGTATCACTGACTGCTTTAATTCCTAATTCTGATTTATCTTTTTCCCCTTTAGCAATGGCATCACCATTTTTTACAGAGGCATACAGATAAGCATATTCAGAAGCTGTCGCTGGATCAACTGTTCGTTGCCATCCGTAAACATAGTCATTAGTAGTCACTGGTTTACCGTCTGACCATTTTGCATCTTTATTTAATTTAATTTTGTATGTTAGTCCATCTTCAGAAACTTCTGCTTTTTCCGCTGCACCTGCAGGTTGGACTTTGTTATCTTTGTCTAAACGATAAATTCCTTCATATACATTATTTAATGCAATAAAACTAATTCTGTCTGTTGCTAGTGATAAATCAGCTGTTGGCATTTCTTGTTGTTCTGTGACACGTAAAACTTGTTCGCCACTTGCCTTACCGCCACCAGACGCGCTTGAGCTATCTGACGTTCCGCCGCCTCCACAAGCCGCTAAAGTTGTTACGCTAAATAATGTAATCACACCGAATGTTAATGACTTTTTCAATTTCATAGTGTTGCCTCCTAAAATAATGCAATCTGTATTTTCTGAAAAATCAGAATTTAATAATTATTTATTGCTATGGAATATATCTTACATTTTTCATATTAAAATTGCAAGTCAAAATGTTAACTTTTTTTAATTTTTCTTCTCTTCCTATCAGAAACCACTCTTTTTCTTCCTGTCTTTTATTGCAATTCTTTTGTCAGTTTTCTAAACATTATGGTAAATTAGGAAGTAAAGGAGTGACAAAATATGAAAAATTCTACGTTTTTAAAGGATTTGTTTGCTATCGATAAAGCAAATGACGAATTATTTCGGTTAGTTGGTGTCGCAATTTGTATGGCAATTCCATTATTAATTGGTTATTTTTCCAATAATTTACTCATTGGGACCTTTGGCTCGATGGGCATTTATACGTTTATTTATTATCAGCCGCTTCCTTTGCCTCAATTATTGCGCAGACTGAATATTGTTGGCTTTTTTATTGTTCTGGGCAACAGCTTAGGAATGCTAAGTCACCATGTACCTTGGTTGATTCCCATTACAATTGCCATCGTCGCTTTTCTTGCACGCTTACTTTTTAGATTGTATGGCATTGAGAAGCCTGGTGCTTTGTTAGTTATCATGTCAACCGCAATGGGAACAAGCAACAATTTTCCTTTACATAAGATTCCCATCATGGCCAGTTTTGTTCTTTTAGGAGTAGTGACCGGCATTATCATGGGCATTGTGCTTCATTTCATCGACAAGCGCCCCTACGTTTTTCAAAAACGGATGTCTCTTCAAGAACGACTTTATATCGATCCCGCTTCTTTATTAGATGCTTTGCATTATGCGGCCATTTTATTTTTAGCGGCTTATTTAAGTCAATCGCTTCATTTAGTCAATGCCTATTGGATGACGTTTACTTGCGCAGCCATTTTACAAGGGGAAAATTTACATTCTGTGATGCAGCGAAATGTGCAACGGATTCTAGGTACGAGTCTTGGTTTGTTGCTTTCTGCAATTTTATTAATGATTCCCTTTACACCTTTACAAACAATCGGTATCATTAGTATTCTATATGCAGCTTTTGAAGGATTCATTAACAGAAACTATGCGATTGCCAGCTTTTTTATTACCCCGATGTCCTTATTATTATCAAATCTTGCACGACAGCAAGTCATTAGTAATCTTTTAAACTATCGATTAGTCGGGATTGTGTTAGGTAGTTTACTTGGTTTTGCCGGCGCTTATGTTTTCACAACTGCGCTACGTTTCTATAATCGGGCCTACTCAATTGATGAAACCTTTGAAAATCAACAAGAAGAAAGAGGCGTTTTATGAAAATAACTTATCCCTTGCCACCAAATTTGCCAGAACAACTTCCTCTATTAACGAACTGTCAATTAGAAGATGAGGCAATCTTAGAAAATCATTTGTATCAGCAGATTGATTTACCGAATCAAGAAGTTCGTAACTTAGTCTTTCGGGATGCTGTTTTCGATCATCTTTCATTAGCAAATGGCCAGTTTGCTTCTTTTGATTGTAGTAATGTGCGTTTTGAAGCTTGCGATTTTTCTAACGTCGAATGGCTATCTGGTAGTTTTCATCGAGTGACTTTCCTTCGTTGCAATTTGACAGGAACGAATTTTGCAGATAGCTATTTAAAAGATTGTCTATTTGAAGATTGCAAAGCCGATTATGCTTCTTTTCGTTTTGCAAATTTTAATCTTGTTCACTTTAATCAGACACGTTTAGTCGAAAGTGAATTTTTCGAGGTCACCTGGAAGAAACTCCTTCTAGAAGCTTGCGATTTAACCGAAAGTAATTGGTTAAATACTTCTTTAAAAGGATTGGATTTTTCCCAAAACACCTTTGAACGCTTGACTTTCTCACCAAACTATTTATCAGGTCTTAAAGTCACCCCTGAACAAGCCATTTATTTGGCAAGTGCCCTTGGTTTGGTGATTACCTAAGAAAATTTTAAAAAAATAGCCGAATAACTGGTTCTGTCGGTTCTTTCTTATTAAATTGTTATTAATTTTTTGGAAAAACCAACGGAACCATTTTACTTGTGCCTTATTTTTAGGTAAACTATCTTAGGTTAAGCAATCTCTTTTTTTGGAACAAGAGAAACTTTTGGAATCATTTCCTATAAATCATGAAGAGATTATGACAAACGTTCTTCTAATCCAAGAACGTCTTTTGTCCTATACTCGATTCTACTCAAAAGGAATGTCAGTGAATGAATATAAAAAAACAAGGCCTCGGTCAAGCGACGGGAAAAATCATTTTAATGGGGGAACACGCCGTTGTTTACGGCGAACCAGCAATCGCCTTTCCTTTTCAAGCGACAGAAATCACAGCCGTCTTTACCCCGGCAAAAACTATGCAGATTGATTGTGCATATTTTACAGGATTGCTTGAAGACGTGCCCCAAGAGCTAGCAAATATCAAGGAAGTTGTTCAGCAAACCTTACATTTTTTAAAGGAAGATACAGTTAAAGGCACTTTGACCTTAACAAGTACGATTCCCGCTGAACGAGGAATGGGCTCAAGCGCAGCAACCGCTGTGGCCATCGTTCGAAGCCTTTTTGATTATTTTGATTACGCTTATACATATCAAGAATTGTTTGAGCTTGTTTCCTTAAGTGAGAAAATTGCTCATGGCAATCCTAGTGGTATCGATGCCGCAGCAACAAGCGGCGCTGATCCCTTATTTTTTACTAGAGGATTTCCGCCCACACATTTCTCGATGAATTTATCTAATGCCTACTTAGTAGTAGCTGATACGGGAATTAAAGGTCAAACACGTGAAGCAGTGAAAGACATTGCGCAGCTAGCTCAAAATAATCCCACAGCAATCGCTGAAACAATGAAACAATTAGGTTCTTTTACTAAAGAAGCGAAGCAGGCAATTTTACAAGATGATAAACAAAAATTAGGTCAGCTAATGACGTTAGCGCAAGAGCAACTCCAGCAATTAACCGTCAGCAACGATATGCTGGATCGACTAGTGGCTCTCTCTCTAGAACATGGCGCTCTAGGAGCAAAATTAACCGGCGGCGGTCGCGGTGGCTGTATGATTGCCTTAACAGATAATAAAAAGACCGCACAAACCATTGCACAGACTTTAGAAGAAAATGGAGCTGTTGCTACATGGATTCAATCATTAGAGGTGAAAAAGTAATGCTTTCAGGAAAAGCACGAGCGCATACAAATATTGCTCTGATTAAATATTGGGGAAAAGCCAATGAAGAATACATTTTACCAATGAATAGTAGTTTATCATTAACATTAGATGCCTTTTACACAGAAACAACTGTGACATTTGATGCCCATTATTCAGAAGATGTATTTATTTTAGATGGTACCTTGCAAAACGAAAAACAAACAAAAAAAGTCAAAGAATTTTTGAACCTTGTTCGTCAACAAGCCGATTGTACTTGGTTTGCAAAAGTGGAAAGTCAAAATTTTGTGCCTACTGCAGCTGGTTTGGCTTCTTCAGCGAGTGGTCTAGCTGCTTTAGCTGGGGCCTGTAACGTAGCCTTAGGATTAAATCTTTCAGCAAAAGACTTATCCCGTTTAGCGCGACGTGGTTCAGGTTCTGCTTGTCGTAGTATTTTTGGTGGTTTTGCTCAATGGAACAAAGGCCACTCTGATGAAACGTCGTTTGCTGAAAATATTCCAGCCAATAATTGGGAAAACGAATTGGCCATGCTCTTTATCTTAATTAATGATGGCGAAAAAGATGTTTCCAGCCGTGATGGAATGAAACGAACAGTAGAAACTTCTAGCTTTTATCAAGGTTGGTTGGACAATGTGGAAAAAGATTTATCCCAAGTTCATGAAGCAATTAAAACAAAAGACTTCCCTCGTTTAGGAGAAATCATTGAAGCCAATGGGTTAAGGATGCATGGAACAACCTTAGGCGCTGTCCCTCCATTTACTTACTGGTCCCCAGGCAGCTTACAAGCGATGGCTTTAGTTCGCCAAGCACGGGCCAAAGGAATTCCTTGCTACTTTACAATGGATGCAGGTCCGAATGTCAAGGTCTTAGTCGAAAAGAAAAACTTAGAAGCATTAAAAACATTTTTAAGTGAACATTTTTCAAAAGAGCAGTTAGTCCCAGCTTTTGCTGGTCCCGGAATTGAATTGTTTGAAACGAAAGGAATGGATAAATAAGCATGATTGAAGTTACTACGCCAGGAAAGTTATTTATTGCAGGAGAATATGCCGTTGTTGAACCTGGCCACCCTGCCATTATCGTTGCTGTGGATCAATTCGTAACTGTAACTGTCGAAGAAACAACAGATGAAGGCAGTATTCAATCTGCACAATACAGCTCTTTACCTATTCGTTGGACACGCCGAAATGGTGAGCTTGTATTAGATATTCGCGAAAATCCTTTTCATTATGTTTTAGCGGCGATTCATCTAACTGAAAAATATGCGCAAGAGCAAAACAAAGAATTGTCATTTTATCATTTAAAAGTGACGAGTGAATTAGATAGTTCAAATGGACGAAAATACGGTCTTGGTTCAAGCGGTGCGGTAACCGTTGGAACTGTCAAAGCCTTGAATATTTTTTATGATTTAGGTTTGGAAAATGAGGAAATTTTCAAATTATCAGCATTAGCTCACTTAGCCGTTCAAGGAAATGGTTCTTGCGGAGATATCGCCGCCAGCTGTTACGGGGGCTGGATTGCCTTTTCAACCTTCGATCATGATTGGGTCAATCAAAAAGTAGCCACTGAAACATTAACTGATTTGTTAGCAATGGACTGGCCTGAATTAATGATTTTTCCGTTAAAAGTACCGAAACAACTACGTTTACTAATTGGTTGGACAGGTAGCCCTGCGTCCACTTCAGACTTAGTTGATCGAGTCCATCAATCAAAAGAAGAAAAACAAGCGGCTTATGAGCAGTTCTTAATGAAGAGTCGGCTTTGTGTCGAAACAATGATTAATGGCTTTAACACAGGAAAAATTTCTGTTATTCAAAAACAAATTACTAAAAATCGCCAATTACTCGCCGAATTATCTTCACTGACTGGTGTGGTAATCGAAACAGAAGCCTTGAAAAATCTTTGTGATTTGGCTGAATCTTATACAGGAGCTGCGAAATCTTCTGGCGCTGGCGGGGGCGATTGTGGGATTGTAATTTTCCGCCAAAAATCTGGGATTTTACCATTAATGACTGCTTGGGAAAAAGACGGAATTACCCCACTGCCACTTCACGTCTATACCTATGGTCAAAAGGAGTGTAAGGAGAAGCATGAATCGAAAAGATGAACATCTATCATTAGCTAAAGCGTTCCACAAAGAAAAAAGTAATGACTTTGATCGTGTGCGTTTTGTTCACCAATCGTTTGCTGAATCCGCTGTTAACGAAGTGGATATTTCCACTTCGTTTCTTTCTTTTCAGCTTCCCCAACCTTTTTATGTCAATGCAATGACAGGTGGTAGTCAGCGTGCAAAAGAAATTAATCAGCAATTAGGCATTATTGCCAAAGAAACTGGCCTTTTAGTTACGACAGGATCTGTCTCGGCAGCGTTAAAAGATGCTAGTTTAGCGGATACGTATCAAATTATGCGAAAAGAAAACCCAGATGGACTCATTTTTGCCAATATTGGTGCAGGCTTGGGTGTGGAAGAAGCAAAGCGAGCGCTTGATTTATTTCAAGCGAATGCCTTACAAATCCATGTAAATGTGCCCCAAGAATTGGTCATGCCTGAAGGAGATCGTGATTTCACTAATTGGCTAACCAAGATTGAAGCTATCGTACAGGCCGTAGAAGTGCCTGTCATTGTCAAAGAGGTTGGCTTTGGCATGAGCCAAGAAACCTTAGAAAAACTCACCTCTATCGGCGTTCAAGCAGCGGATGTGAGCGGCCAAGGCGGAACGAGTTTTACACAAATTGAAAATGCCCGGCGGAAGAAACGAGAACTTTCTTTCTTAGATGATTGGGGGCAATCAACGGTCATCTCTCTTCTGGAATCACAAAATTGGCAAAAGAAACTAACTATTCTCGGCTCTGGCGGTGTGCGTAACTCTCTTGATATTGTCAAAGGACTCGCTTTAGGTGCCAAAAGCATGGGAGTTGCTGGGACTATCTTAGCTTCCCTTATGAATAAAAATGGTTTAGAAAATACCTTAGCCCTTGTACAGCAATGGCAAGAAGAAGTGAAAATGCTTTATACTCTTTTAGGAAAAAAGACGACAGAAGAATTGACGAGTACCGCACTTATCCTCGATCCAGTTTTAGTTAATTGGTGTCATAACCGTGGTATCGACAGCACTGTTTTCGCAAAACGTTAAAGAGACCAGAACATTAATGTTCTGGTCTCTTTATTTGAGTTCTTTTATCCTACATAAGCATCTAAGATAATTTGTTTTAGTTCACTAATTAATGGTTCTTTCGGATTAGCAGTTGTACATTGGTCTTCATATGCAAGTTCTGCCATACGATCAACCGTGGTGTCTAATGTTTCTTGTGAGACACCTTGGGCTTTCAAGTTCATGTCAATTCCGACTGATTTACCTAGGTCTGCTACTGCTGTTGCTAAAGCTTCTACTAATTCTGCGGTAGTATTTCCTTTTAAGCCTAAGAATTTTGCAATGTCTGCATAATCAGTATCGGCGCGGAAGTAATCATATTTAGGGAACATTGCGTGTTTTGATGGATCTTTCGCATTGTAACGAATAATATGTGGTAATAAAATCGCATTTGTACGACCATGTGGAATGCCATATTCCCCACCAATTTTATGAGCAATAGAGTGACAAATACCTAAGAATGCATTGGCAAATGCCATACCTGCCATGGTTGATGCATTATGCATTTTTTCGCGAGATTCCATATCTGGACGTTTCACTGAATTTTCTAAATGATCGAAAACTAACTTGATTGCTTGTAAACTTAAACCACGTGTGTAATCTGAAGCCATCACGGAAACATAAGATTCAATAGCATGTGTTAAAACATCCATACCTGTATCTGCAGTGACTGAAGCTGGCACAGACATTACGAACTGTGGATCAACAATCGCTACATCTGGTGTTAACGCATAGTCTGCTAACGGATATTTCACGTGTGTTTCACTATCAGTAATAACGGCAAATGGTGTAACTTCTGAACCAGTTCCTGAAGTAGTTGGGATACAAACAAATTGTGTTTTTTCTGGTTTGGCAATTTTATATGTCCGTTTGCGGATATCTAAGAATTTTTGTTTTGCACCAAAGAACTCTGTATCTGGGTGTTCATAGAACATCCACATGCCTTTCGCCGCATCCATTGCAGAACCGCCACCCAAGGCAATCACTGTATCTGGTTGGAAATCAACCATCATTTTGGTACCTGCATAAACAGTATTTGTTGATGGGTTTGGTTCAACATCAGAAAATACTTCGATTTTCACATCATTTTTACGTTTTTGTAGCTCTTTACGTACGATATCTGCATAGCCAAATTGAACCATACCTGGGTCACAAACTAACATGACACGTTCAACATTTTCCATTTTTTGTAGATATTGTAAAGAATTTTTTTCAAAGAAAATTTTTGGAGGTAATTTAAACCATTGCATATTATTTCTCCGTTTCGCTACCGTTTTAATATTAATTAAGTTAATGGCTGATACGTTTTTAGAAACAGAGTTTTTCCCGTATGAACCACAACCAAGTGTTAAGGATGGAATCATTTCGTTATAAATGTTACCGATACCGCCTTCTGCTGATGGAGTATTCACTAAAATACGACAAGCTTTCATACGTAAACCAAAAGCAACTTGTAACTCTTCATCTTCTGTATGAATTACTGCTGTATGTCCTAAACCACCTAAGTTTAACATCGCTTCACATAGTTCAAATGCATGCTCTGCATTGTTTGATTTCATCATTGCTAAAACTGGCGATAATTTTTCTCTTGATAATGGATATTCTGGACCTGCACCTTCTAATTCAGCGACTAAAATTTTTGTGCCTTTTGGTACGCTAATTCCTGCTAATTCAGCAATTTTTTCTGCAGAGTTACCGACAATCGCTGGATTTACTGCGTATTTACCTTCATTCATCACTGCATCTTCTAGTTTTTGTAATTCATTCGGTTTCACGAAGTAAACATTGTGTGCTTCAAACTCAGCTTTGACAGAAGCATAAATTTCTTTATCCACAATGACCGCTTGCTCAGAAGCACAAATCATTCCATTATCAAATGATTTTGAAACAATTAAATCATTAACCGCACGTTTTACTTTAGCCGTTTTTTCAATATAAGCTGGTACGTTCCCAGGACCAACGCCTAGTGCTGGTTTACCTGTTGAGTACGCAGATTTTACCATGCCTGCGCCACCAGTTGCTAAAACAATGGCAATCCCTGGATGATTCATCAAAGCAGATGTTGCATCAATCGATGGTTGTTCAATCCATTGAATACAATTTTCTGGTGCACCTGCTGCAATCGCCGCATCCCGTACAATACGTGCCGCTTCTGCCGAACATTTTTGTGCGCTAGGATGGAAAGCAAAAACAATTGGATTTCTTGTTTTTAAGGCAATTAGTGATTTAAAAATAGTTGTTGACGTTGGGTTTGTTGTTGGTGTGACCCCACATACCACGCCAACTGGCTCAGCAATTTCCATTAAACCGGTTTGTTCGTCTTTGTTAATTACACCCACTGTTTTATCATGTTTAATATTATTCCAAATGTATTCAGATGCATACATATTTTTGATTGCTTTATCTTCATAGATTCCACGGCCAGTTTCTTCGACAGCCATTTTTGCTAAAGGCATATGTTGGTCTAACGCCGCCATCGCCATTTGATGGACAATGTGATCTACTTGTTCTTGTGTAAAATCTTCCATTGCTTTTAAAGCGACATTCGCTTTTGTTGCTAATTCATCAATCATTGATGAAACATCAACTGTTTCTGTCTTTTCTTTTTTTACTGTTTTAACCATGTTCATCCTCCTAAGAGTTTCATTTTAAAAAAACTTTGTTAACTATTTCACATTCACATCATACAACATAAAACGAATCTTGTAAATAGTTTTTGTGATATTTTTCACAACTATTTATAATTTTTTTTATCTCAAAAAAAAAGACCTATTCTTTTTTCTAGAATAAGTCTTCAATATCATGCCAGTCCCTTAAAGGATTTTTTGATGTCTGTGCCAATAATTGTTGATAGTCAAAAAATTCATTCGGCTTAACCTTCTGAATGTCTTTGCGACAGTCTTTGACAGATAAATGGGTTTGTTTTTTCCAACGATAGGTGAGTAAATAAGTCAATAAATCTTCTTCGTTGATGGAAGAATAACCTAGTTCACGAAAATTTTGGCACTTCTTTTTAATACTTTTATTGAGCATTTTTTGTTGTAACCAACTTAATTTTTCCTTTGTCATGGGCTCTTCTCCTTCCAACCAAGCGAAAGATTGCTCACTTTTTAACTATCTTCCAACACTATAAAAAGGAACCTTTTTTGTAAACTTAATAGTTAAAAAGGACTTAGGACAAGGTCGGGACAGAAGTGTTTAACTCCGAGAAATAAGAAGAAATTTCCGAAAATTGTTCTTTAATTTTTGGAGAATTTTGGCTTATTTCCGAAGGAGTTGCTTCTGTTCCCGCCGTTTATCAATTTTTAAGCCTGGGACAAAAATCCAAAGTGATTTTTGTCCCAGGCTCCTTCCTAGTCCTACATTTTAAGATAAACGACACGAGCGGAATAGGAATTATCTCTTCTTATTGGCTTTCTCGTGTGACTACTGGTCACAGTTTCGCCTTTGAAAAGCCTGTTCCGCTCTCTCTAACCATTAAATGAATTAGTTGAACCGTTTAGTCTTTCTTTTCTTTTGAAGGATCTGATGTTTCAGGAACTTCAGTTACTTCTTCTGTGACTGTCTCTTCAACTTCTGTGACTGGTACACTAGTTACTGCTGAATCATTTGTAACAGCAGTTCCAGGTGTTACAGTTCGAATTGCTGCACGGTCAAATTCTAAGACAATACCTTCGCAATCGATTAAAACTGTTTTTTCGTTGATTTCACTTAAAACACCATGTAAACCACCAATTGTGACAACACTATCGCCAGTTTTCATTGCGTTTAGTTGTTTTTGACGTTCTTGTTGTTGTTTCTTTTGAGAACGTGTCATGAAAAACATCATTCCTCCTAAAAGGACTAATGTAAAAATCATTGTAAATCCGCCACCCATTTGTTTCACCTCACTCTGCATTATTCACACTACTAACTGTATCAAAAAAATGCTTGAAGAACTAGTTTTTTCCTCTAATTTTTAGAAACTTTTTGCATTCGCTTTATTAAAGCCATATTCTTCAAAAAACGCTTGTCGGAATTCTAATAAATTGTCGTCCATAATTGCTTGACGGACATTTTTCATTAAGTCTAACAAGAAGTATAAATTATGATACGATGTTAAACGGATTCCGAATGTTTCATCACATTTAATCAAATGACGAATATAGGCCCGCGTATAATTACGACAAACATAACAATCACATTTTTCATCAAGCGGACGAAAATCTCTTGCATATTGGGCATTTTTAACAACCAAGCGACCTTGTGAAGTCATACAAGTACCATTGCGCGCAATACGTGTTGGTAGCACACAATCAAACATGTCAATCCCACGAATCACTCCATCAATTAATGAATCAGGGGCACCCACACCCATTAAGTAACGTGGTTTATTTTCAGGAATTAACGGTGTCGTAAAGTCTAAGACTCGGTTCATTTCTTCCTTAGACTCACCAACAGATAAGCCACCAATCGAATAGCCAGGAAAATCCATACTCACTAAATCTTTAGCACTTTGACGACGTAAATCTTCAAATCCCGCACCTTGAACAATACCGAATAATCCCTGTCTATCAGGATTCGCATGGGCTTTTAAGCCACGCTCAGCCCAACGAGAAGTCCGTTCAATCGAGCGTTTGACATACTCATAGCTTTCATCAAATGGTGGACATTCATCAAAGCTCATCATAATATCTGATCCTAATTTATTTTGAATATTGATCGCTTTTTCTGGAGAAAGGAACATTTTTGAACCATTTAAATGATTTCTAAAATGCACACCTTCTTCTTCGATTTTCCGCATATCACTTAATGAGAAGACTTGGAAGCCACCTGAATCAGTTAAAATAGGTTGATCCCAGTTCATAAATTTGTGTAAACCGCCTGCTTCTTCGACTAAATCTTCACCTGGGCGTAACCATAAATGGTAAGTATTACTTAAAATAACACCGGCACCCATTTCTTTTAATTCTTCTGGTGACATTGTTTTAACTGTCGCAAGTGTACCTACCGGCATAAACATTGGTGTTGGAAATGTGCCGTGAGGAGTAATTAATTCACCTAAACGCGCACCTGTGTGTTTATCTTTTTTGATTAAACGATAACGAATGGCTGGTTCCGTCATTCATTTCCCTACTTTCTACTATAATTTGTCCTCCCATCATCATACTTTTTTTTTATTGAATTTGCAAGGATTTCTCAAGGTTTCTTTTTTCAAAAAAGGATCCTTAAAAAACAGCAACTAGTTCAAATAATTCAAATGAGCTAGTTGCTGTTTGGCACTTATTTTGTCGCTGTATATTTTTCTAAATCTTGCATCGCTGTTTTCACAATTTCAGGGGTAATTTTTTGTTTCATATAATGAATCGTTTCACCTTCTATACAAGCACGTTCTGCTACTTCTTGATACTCGGCTTCAGTTAAGTCCATCTCCATTTCTTTTAAAGAAATAGGCAAACCTAGTTGGTGATAGAAAGGAATCAATTCATCGATTTCTTGCCATTTCTCTTCAATAGCTAATTGAACAAACACACCATACGCCACTTTGTTTCCATGTAATTGTCGATGGCTAGCTGGCAGCAAAGTTAGTGCATCATGAATGGAATGGGCACCCGCTGTCCGACCATAATCATCGCCAAAGCCACCCACCATTCCACCAATAATTAAATTCGTTTCGATGACATCAATAAACGATTGATTTAATTGCTGCTCTTCCATCGCTTTTAAAGCATTGATACTTTCATTTAACAAAATATCGCGACATTTTTCCGCGGCAAAATGAGAAACTTGAATAGGTAACACTTGGACATCTAACTGCGAAATAATCGCATCTGCTTCGTACCATTTAGCTAATGTATCCCCAATACCTGCCACCATTAAGGACCGAGGCGAATGCAATAACACTCTTGGTTCTACCAACACCAAAGCGTTTGCTTGCGGAAAAACGTCATACCGTTCCATTGCTCCATCTTCTCGATACATTACGCTCAATGGCGTGCACGGTGCACAAGTAGCTGCTAAAGTGGGCAAAATAATGACCGGTAACGCCATTTTGTGTGCTAAGGCTTTGCCCAAGTCGGCCACTTTTCCTCCACCAACAGCGACGATGGCCTCTAAATGATTGTCCAGCACTTGCGCTTCTAACTCTTGCACACGTTGATCTGTACAAACACCTCCATAGTTTTCAAAAACAGCTGTTACTTTTTGAAACGTCGGAAAATACGGTTTTGCCGCTTGCCATGACTCAGTCCCGTGTAAAATGAATACACGATGAATATTTCTGCATAATAGTTGTCCTTCTAATAATTCCCACGAACCAATTTCGCAAAGATACTCTTGTGGTGTCCCTCTCACAATTAATGATTGTTCCATCTTGAAAATCCCCTTCATTTTTGACTTTTGAAAATTTTTTTGAAAAAGTTGTATTTTTTCAACTCTACTACTTTTCCTTTTACATATTCTATGATATGATAAACCACATCATAACACAATAAATTTTTATACATTTATTCGCTTTTTTTGAATATTTATAAAAATAATACAAAAAGGAGTTTACGCAAATGACCAAATGTAAAAAATGGCTACAGACGATTTTACCAATTTTATTCTTGTTGCTCTCATTATTACCTATTAAAGAAACTTTTGCAGCCGAAAACGATCCAGTCTATGACAAAATCATCCAAAAGGGAGAACTAGTTGTCGGCTTATCCGCAGACTATGCCCCTTATGAATTTCATGCAAAAGTAGATGGTGAAGATAAAATTGTCGGTTTTGATATTTCTATTGCTCAAAAAATTGCCGACGATTTAGGCGTTAAATTAAAAATCGAAGAACTAGGCTTCGATGCTCTGTTAGGGGCCTTAAAAACTGGCAAGATTGACATGGTCATCTCTGGCATGTCGCCAACGCCTGAACGATTAAAAGAAGTAGCTTTTTCTCAACCATATATGAACGTTCAACAAAGAGTCATTGTTCGGAAAGAAGACAAAGATAAATTTCATTCCACTAAAGATTTCGAAGGCGTTCGTGCAGGTGCCCAAAAGCAAACGACACAAGAAGAATTAATTAAAACCGAATTAACCGGTGCTGTCCCTACTTCTCTTCAAAAAATTCCAGATTTAATTATGAATCTAAAAAATAATAAATTAGATGCAGTCGTTATGGAAGAACCGGTTGGCGAAGCCTATGTTTCTCAAAATGAGGATTTAGCTTTTGCTGATGTTACCTTTGAAAAAGGCTCAAAAGATACTGCCGTTGCTTTTCCTAAAGATGCGCCTGTTTTGACGGAGAAAGTAAATGCCTCTATTAAACAAATTAATGATCAAAAATTAATGGACGGTTATAAAAAAGAAGCCAATCAATTAATGTTCCAAAAAGATCAAAGCTTTTTACAAAAGTATGGAAAGTTCTACCTTAACGGTGCGGGCTATACCATTTTCCTAGCTTTCATTGGTGTTTTGTTTGGTGCCATTTTAGGGGCATTACTTGCCTTAATGAAGTTAGCCAATTCCAAAATTTTACGTGGCATTGCCATTGCTTATATTGAATATGTTCGTGGCACTCCTTTGCTTGTTCAAATTTTTATTGTCTATTTCGGGACAGGCGTTCTTGGTTTAGACTTATCAAAAGTAGCAGCTGGTTGTATTGCTCTTTCTTTAAACAGTGGTGCATATGTAGCAGAAATTATTCGTGCTGGTATTCAGGCAGTTAATAAAGGACAATTGGAAGCTGCTCGTTCTTTGGGAATGAATCAAAACCAAGCAATGCTATACATCATTTTCCCACAAGCTATTAAAAATATTTTACCAGCGTTAGGCAATGAATTTGTTACAGTAATTAAAGAATCTTCCGTTGTTTCAGTCATTGGTGTTTCAGAACTAATTTTCCAAGCTGGCAACGTTCAAGGAGCAAGTTTTAAACCCTTCCTACCTTACTTAATTGTATCGTTGATTTATTTCGTCCTAACCTTTACTATCTCACGTCTATTAGGTGTTGCTGAAAGGAGAATGAGTACTAGTGATTAACATTAAAAACTTACAGAAAACATTCGGAAAAAATGAAGTACTTAAAGGAATTGACTTAGAAATTGAAGCTGGTGAAGTTGTCGTAATTATTGGCCCTTCTGGCAGTGGTAAAAGTACTTTTTTACGTTGCTTGAACTTATTAGAAACACCAACTGGTGGCAGCGTTGAATTTGAAGGAAAAAATTTATTAGATAAAAATACCAACATTGATCAACTTCGTCAAAAAATGGGCATGGTATTCCAAAATTTCAATCTTTTCCCGCATAAAAATGTCTTGGAAAACTTAACGATTAGTCCTGTTAAAGTAAAAAAAGAAGCCGCTGCTGAAGCCACAGAACATGCTCTTTCTTTACTGGAACAAGTTGGTTTATCAGATAAAAAAGAAAATTATCCCGCTCAACTTTCTGGTGGGCAACAACAACGGGTAGCGATTGCTCGTGCTTTAGCCATGCGCCCTGACGTGATGCTGTTCGATGAACCAACTTCTGCCTTAGACCCTGAAATGGTGGGCGAAGTGCTATCCGTTATGAAAAATTTAGCTATTGAAGGGATGACAATGGTAGTGGTTACCCACGAAATGGGTTTCGCAAAAGAAGTCGCGGACCGTGTCATTTTTATGGATGCAGGAATTATTCAAGAAGAAGGCACACCTGAAGAAATTTTTGATGCGCCACAAAACCCAAGAACACAAGATTTTCTAAGAAAAGTTTTATAAAAAGGAGCACCTGGTATGGATCGCAAGAATATCGCAACACGTTACCAACAACCTACTGAAAATTTACTCATGGATATTGCAACATTAGCGAAAAAGACCCCAAATTTAATCGATTTATCGATTGGTGATCCTGACTTAATTACCGATGAGCGGATTATCGAACAAGCAGCTAACGATGCCAAAAATGGGCATACAAAATATACCGCTTCTGATGGTAGCGAGGCATTCATTGAGGCGGTCATTCAGTTTTATCAGTCACATTATCAATTATCTTTTCAACCGAATCAAGTCCGGGCCACAGTTGGCGCTCTGCACGGGATGTACCTTGCCTTACAAGTGATTCTAAATCCTGGAGATGAAGTGATTATTCATGAACCTTACTTCTCTCCTTATAAAGACCAAGTTCTTTTAGCAGATGGCGTTCCGGTCTTTTTACCAACCTATGAAAAAGATGGTTTCCAAATTGATGTAGCTCTTTTGAAAGAAAAAATCACGCCTAAAACCAAAGCGATTATTCTTAATTCACCGAATAACCCGACAGGCGCTGTTTTCTCTGAAGAAACTTTCAGAGAAATTGCACAGGTAGCGATTGAACACAACTTATACATTCTTTCAGATGAAGTTTATGAAGCCTTTTGTTTCCAAGAAACGTTTACTCCCATGGCTACGTTTGCTCCAGAAAATACTATCACTTTTGGCAGCTTTTCAAAAGCCTTTGCAATGACTGGTTGGCGTATTGGTTATATGATTGCCCCAGACTATATTAACGAAGTAGCCAAATTAATTAATGAAGGCGTTACGTATTCTGCGCCTACGTTGTCACAGCAAGCAGGAATCTATGCGTTACAACATTTTGACGAATTTGTAGACCCAATCGTTGAAGTGTTCCAAACACGTTTAGAGTATGTGGCCCAACGAGTAGCAAAGATCCCTTTCCTTTCGCTTCATCCAGTCAAAGGAAGTATTTACGCCTTCATTAATATTCAAAAAACTGGACTAACTTCCGTCCCTTTTGTGGAAAAGCTTTTAAAAGAGACACAGGTATTAGTGATTCCTGGAAAAGCATTTGGTGAAACAACGGGCGATGAGTACATTCGCTTAGCCGCAACACAAAATTTAGATTTATTAAAGGAAGCGTTCGATCGAATTGAAAGAATGACCTTTGAATAAAAAAGCTTCTGCATTAGCTAATAATCATAGCTAATGCAGAAGCTTTTTAGATTTCTTCTATCAATTCAATCGCTTGCCCACCAACATGCGGTGGAATCGACATAGTCATCGGTGGCAAGCCCACGACTGTGAAACGGACTTTGGTTCCTTTTTTCAAGTGAGACAGTGGGATACTTTCCTCTAACTGTTCAACAAGTATGTTTAAAATTACCCCATGAGAAAATAAGGGAACAATGGATTCTGGATCACTTTCTGCTTGGATATTTTCTAAATGTAATCGCATTGACAATGGCTGCGTCTCATTTAACACACCAGCCTCTGCTAATTTCCCTGTAAAAACAGCAATTTTTTCAGTCATTTGTTTGCCTCCTTTTTAAACATCATATTGAAGAGAATTAATTCCATCCCCTAAAAATTCTGAAGCGTTGTTAAATTCGGCAGGATCATATTTGGTATAGGAAACTTGTAATGTCAAAGTAATATTTCTTAAGGTTTCAGAATGGGCAAATTTCTCTTGAGCTTGTTGTTTGAATTCTTTTCTAGTAGTGTATCCGTCATCCCCATCGCGGAAAATTAATAACGCCCAAGTCGGCGGTGTGCCGTCGATAAAGTATGGTAAGAAGCGATCATCCGTTGTCTCTTTAATCGCCGCTGTCACGATTTGTAGCAATTCATTTTTTTGTTCAGGACTTAATAAGTTACGAATACTTTCCCAATAGGCCACTCGGATCACGACTAAATATAACGGCGCTTCATAACGTGTAGAAATGTCAGAAAATAAATCGAATCCTTCCTCGTACATTTTTGCTGTTCTTAAATTAGTTACTGCATCTAACGCATTTAACCGTGAAGTTTCTTTACGTAAGCGAATATTTTCTTCTTCAATCGTACGAATTTGGTAAGTCACTGCATAGATTGTTAAACAGTAGAGCGGCGGCATGATTAGCCAAAATAATGAGCCATAGCTAAACAAATCATGATAGACATACTGATATACAACATAAGTCAATTGTAGAAAAATAAATATAAGCGAAAATGTTAACCCCGCTGTAATTCCTACAAAATAGGTAACGATAATTAAGATAACTGAAATTAATAGACAACTTAAGTCCACAAAAAAATCATTCGTTCCTAAGGCCATAAAGATGGTTGTGCCGACAACCAAAACAATTCCTACTAACAAAGTTAAATCCAAAAGTAAGGTCACTCGTTTTTGATTCACTCTATTCCCCACCTTTCAAATTCTTCTTCACGATGAAGAACGCACTTAATCCAATAATGGTCATACCAATTAAGAAGACAAATAGATAAATCATTAATTTATGATTATTGACAATTCGTTTACCTAATGATTCGTTGCTAACGTTGCTTACACGTTTTTTGAAACGATAATCATAGCGACGATAGTTCGGATCGACTACAATGGCATCTCCTTTGTACATAGAAGTATTCTTCTCTGTATTCACTTGTGTAGAGGCTAAAAAGACACCTTGTGATTTAGCTCCTGTTAAGATTAACGCCGCGGCTTTCGCATTATATGGAGAAAACATTAACTGCGCCGTACCGATTTGTTTACCATAATCTTTTTCGATACTCAGTTTCTCGTTTGAAACAAAACGTGTGAAGTCCTTATCATAATGGAAATACAACTGATCGTTTAACTTACGAATCATCGGATTATCCTTAGGCGTACCAAAAATAATCAAGTTATGATTTTCTAATGCCGCATTTTTAGGCGCTTTTTTATAATACGTAATCTCACCGACATTACTTTCGGCATAATTACCAATTAAGTTAAATAAATTGGTCAACACTTTAAAATAGTTGTCGTCCATTTTTTCTGGTAATAAAATCGCTAAATCAGCAAAAGAACGGCTTCTGATAAAAATGTTCGGATAGTTGTTAAATAATATGTCATTCAGTTCTTCTGTTTGAATAAATGCATTCGAATTATTTTCAATAAAGGCCCATGGAGTCTGACCATTTCGTAAAACTTCTGGTGATTTAACATTCAAATCAAAAGCAACTTTTAAAACAAAACTATCAGCAATTTCTAAGTTCTTTGGAAATTCGAGATTTAATTCATCACCGTTCGCACGAGCAGCGGTTAATTTCTTGCTGCCAATTGGTTTATCATTGGCGTAAACCGTCACTAAAGAAGAATCAAAATCTAAGTTTTCAGCGTATTTAAAATGTAAATGCACGCGACTGCCATTGGCATTGTTTCGATCCACTGGTAAATTGACAAAGTACGTTTGTTCTTGGTGATAGGCCCCTTCTAGCTTGTCCCCCGTTGAGGTTAATGGATAATTACCATCAAATTCTAAAGTTGAACTAAATGTATCGGTATTCTCATCAACTGTTGTCTCTTCTTTATCTGTTTGGGTCATTAATTCATAATTGGCTAAATAACGTCCCGCACGAACAAGTAAGTCCTCATCTTTAGAAGTAGCTACTAAAACATGCTTATCTGGTTGATTGAAAAATTTTAAGACAGCCTGGTCCTCCACACGTTTGCTATCAATTTGACTTTTATACTGATCTGGTAATTTATCATAGCTGGCAATAATCAACTGATAGGGTGCTGACTGTTCTTTGTTCAAAGAAGCCATTGGCAACAATTCTTCTGAGGTAGTAATCAAACGAGCAGCACCAGCTAACGCATGGGTCGCTGCAGCTAATTCTTTTTCCGATGCATTTTCTGGTGTCAAAATAACACTGTGTTTATTCGCAATCGTGTCTGCTCCCACAAAATGATTATAAAAAGAATGAATCGTATTCTCTGGTAATTGTAAATCGTATTGGAAGTTTACGTTAGATCCTTCATACATCGTTAACCAATTTGCCGGAGTTTCAATTAAATTATACATATCGTTTCCTGCCTGATTAATAATTTGGCCCTCAACAGTCAATGTATTTGTCTCTTTAATCAGTTCCAAAGGGATTTCAATCGTCTTTTGTTGAATACCAGTCGTATTTTCAGGACGCCAAGAATAAAACTTCACACCATTAACTGCCACAGTTAAATCTGAGGTCTGATTATTTTTTAATTGTGTGATTTGGTAAGTCATATTGAATGATGCTTTTTTTACGTCCCAATAATCAATTTTTGTAAAATACATGGTGCTACGGACAGAAGTACCTGTTAAAGAGATTGTTTTATTTTGAAAAGGTTGTGTAAAGGTATGGTTGTCTTGTTCTTTGTTTTCGGCGTATACGGTCGGACTTGCGACACCAATCAGAATTGCCAGAAAGAACAACCCTATTAAAGTGACTGTTTTTTGTTTCATTGCACGTTTCCTCCTTATTTAAATCGTTCAGTTTTGTACCATTTTGTTTGTGTTTGTTTATGAAAAACATTTTCTTTAATATACATCACCATGCCATAAGCGGCGACTACTAGCCACATCTGACTGTATGTAATATACATCAAGGCAATAATTAAGATATTCTCTAAAGTCATTTCGCCTTTTTCGGTCGTAATACTGACAAAAGTACTGAAAATAAATAACAAAATCGCTAACAACCATAAGGAATTGCTAAATCCTTGCAAGGTCGTTGTTAAGTAACCAGACATTGATAAAACTAACATGATGTCTGACAAAACGAGCGATGTCATTAAGAGAAAATAAATGGACAAGAAATATAAAATATCAAAACGGATCCGACTCGCTTTAGGATTAAACAATAATTTAGCATTTTTAACAATAACATAAATATTGCCTTTGACCCATCGCGTCCGTTGTCGGAACCAAACTGACAAAGTTTGCGGCTCTTGCTCCCACGTCACTGCTTTTGGTTGAAACTTAATTTTATAGCCCATCATATAGATGCGAAAACTGATTTCTGTATCTTCGGCTAACGCTTTGTCATCCCAGCCGCCAATGGCTTCAATAATACTACGACGAACAATGAAATTTGTGCCAGGAATCGTGCATAACTTAAATAATTGAAAACGACCGGCTTGTGCCATCCATTGAAAGGCAAGTGTTTCGATATTAATAAAGCGTGTCAACAAGCTTGCATTGCGATTTCTCGTTCTAAATTTACCAATAACCGCGCCGTATTCCTCACTAGCGATTAACTCTCCAACTAAATAACGGAGTGCATTCGGTTCAGGTGTATTGTCCGCATCATAAATGGCAATCACGTCCCCCTTGGCTTGCTTGAAACCAATGTTTAAGGCATTAGACTTACCTTTCCCACCTGTTATATTGTCTGTATTAATAATCTGCAAATTTCGATTAACCGCCTTTTTTTGGACGTTCGCTAAAAGCTCAGCACTATTATCACTTGAGTTGTCATTAATCACAATAATTTCATAGCGATCTTGCGGATAATTAAAATTCAATAACGCTTCAACTGTCCGCACAATGACAATTCCTTCATTATGGGCCGGCACCATAATTGAAACAAACGGCGCGTCTTCGTCCTCTACAGGTGGTGGTGCGACAGGATCTGTTTTTAAATAATAAACATAGCCAAAAATAACTAAGAGAATATTTACAATTAGTAGACTCCAAATAATGATAGTTGCTGTTAACATTACAATGTCAGCAATGGTCATTTGTCTTCCTCCTTATTAATATATTTCGACCGATAATTCTTTCGTCCAATCATAAACAAAATAATCAGGATGATTAAAGTCAGCGTGACAACGCCAATCAAAATATTGTTTGTGATACTGAAAAAGAATGAAAATAACCCTGTAAATCGTTGTTTTTCAACTGTTGAGGCCCCTGTATCAGCCAAACCATTGACAATTTGATTGTTTAAGAAGAACCGATTATTCCGAAATTCGATTTTCTGCGTTTGTGTTTGAACAGTGAAATGTTGATCCGCTTCTGAAACACTAAACACTATTGGTGCTTCCTTGACTTCTTGAATTAGATGATCCACTTCTTTTTTAGAATTTGGAAATGAAAAACTAATGGTGGTCGGCATTGGAAATCGATAGTCATTCGGATTATCTTTATCCGTCCATTCAATCCCCGATAAATAATCATACGGTAAATCAAACAAAGCATTCTTATAAGTGATTGATTCTCCCGTTTGGTTCCGATAAAAAACGCGTTCAATCGGCGGATTTTCTCTTAGAATCACTGTATCACTAATTGCTAGACCATCCTCTTGGTATTGAAGGTCTTGATTCCAGTATCCTGGAGCAGAAATGCCTACTGGATAGACATGTCTGTCGACCAATAAACTAATCTGCTGCTCCATCAATTGTTTCAAGGCACGTTGGTCATTTAAATCAACATTGTTAACGACCGGTGTTTCTAAGAAAATAACCCCCGTCGAAGCAAACGCACGTAACGCATTCGTAAATAGTTTATAAGGTAAAATCGTATTGTTTTGTGAAACGCTCGTACTGGATAAAATATAAGGATACGTGGTTTTAACTAATTCTTCTTGCAAATAGGTTGCCACAGACATATCTCTTAACGGGTTAAAATCAGAAATCGTCAAAAACGGCCGTGACATTTTTTCACTTTCCAGCCATTGACTAATTACGTCCAAGCTTTCTAAAAAAACAGCGCCTTTGCGTTCAAACATTGGGAGAAAAGCATGCCCATTCTCAATTACACCAAATGGATATTCTTCTGGTGCTAATTCTTGTGTTTTTAATCGACCAACTGTCTGACCTTGCGTATTTTCCAGCACAACTGATTGATCTTGAAAAGGCAATACTTGAGAAAAGCGGTTTTTTTCATCTTCTAACCGATATTGACGATGACTTAATTCTTTCCATGTACCGCTAAAATATTGTTTTTCATCGTCACGCATGTTTCGACCAATGTGTAATTGTTTGCCTTTAAAATGAACTCGATCCGCTAGAAAATCAGAGGCAATAACGCCGGCTTGTTCAGGCCAATTCACCATAGAAATCAAACTGTCATAGCCATCATTTAGCAATTCGCCAGGCACATAGTCTGACACCGCCACACTCTGAACTTCTACTCCAAAACTCGTCAACACTCGTTGTAAAGCATCCACATCATTTTCTTTTTTCCCGGCAATATTCAAGCTGTCATAGACAAGTAAGACATGTTTACTTGGTGCAGCCAGCGCCGGTTTGGCAAAGCCACAAAAAACGAAAAAGAGTAAGAAACACACCCAGCCAATAAGATATTGTTTATTTTTCAATTCCCTCTACCTCCCCAATGACTTGTGGTGTTGTATCTTGCCACATTCGTTTACCAATAATATCAGAAACAATTTGTAACAAGAGAAAATCTAAAAATACTGAGACTAAAAACAAATGACGTACTAAGTCACTATCCCCATCAATAATAATTGTTGAAATGAAAACAACTAATAAATTTAGATAAATTCCTGTCATTAAAAAGAAGCGAAAAACTAATCTGGGTTCGTTTCTCTTGAGTCCTCTGTATAAACCAACGCCATATAAACCAAACAGAATCACGCCTAATAATAGATAGAAAGCAAAGTTTTTAGGAAAAAAACTGGCTTTAATACGGTTATACACCATAAAAAATTTAGATTGTTCCAGCGGTGCACGCCCCGTCGTTTTCTCAAAATTCCCCACATTATTAGGCTTTACTAAGTAAACATTTGGGACCGCTGAATTCAGTCCTTGCCATAATTCAGATGGATAATTTAAATAATTCAATAACACCCATCCAAAACTCGTTTTATCAAAAAAATCTTTTTTCATTTGTTCAGAAGTTGGTGATACAGGACTGTATTCTTCAAAGTAGGAACGTCCCTTTTGCAACCCATATTGCGGGTTGATTCCGCCCTCTGACATCCGTTTATCCGGAACCTTACTATCCTTCATTACACCGCGCGTCATGCTGTGGTAGACATCACGTTCATAGATATCGTTAGGAACGATAAAAGCTGCTAACGTTGTAAAACCAATCAACGCAATTAAAAAGGCCGTCATTGACAATCGTTGGTAACGTTGTGACAAGTAGACAAAAAATCCTAATCCAGCAATAATTACGCCAATAATCAGCAAATATTCTTGGCGTGTTGTTCCTATTAAAAGTACTACTGCTTGTGCCAAGATAACTAAAACTATTCTTCTGAGCCAAGTTCGTGGTTTCGTCACCCGATAAAAATAGACTGAAAATGCTAAGACACTCACAGAAAGTAAAAAACTCGTTGCTTCTGTATAAAAGGAATTAAAATAAATCGTATAGGAGGTATCCCCCAAGATGAAAATAACCAACAAGGAGATAAGATAACTTTTTTTCAAAGATACGCCTTCGGTTAAGCCTCGTACCAGAATATAAATTGACACTAAAAAACAACTAAGATAAACGAAACCTAAGAAACGAATATCGAAAAGTGTTTGACTATAAAAAAGTTTATTAAGCCAAATGGCAATGGTGATGAAAAATTGTTGAGTGGAAACAAAGTGCGTCGTTGTTTCATTAAAATAACGCATAATTGAAAAGTCCTTAACAAAATAGGCCACATTGTCGTAGCTATCACCATTGACACGATAAAGACTATTTGAATTTAACACACGAAAATACTCGCCATTATCTCCCAAGCCATTAATCGGATAAACAAATAACAAAATGCTTGTCACTAACCCAATCCCTAAAACGGCCAAAAGACTTGGAGAAATATAACGACTCAACCATTTAAAAGCCGAGTTCATGTGTTTTTTGATCTTTTCCATGCTTTCACCTCATCTAGAAATCATAGGCCAAAAGAGCCATTAAGTTATTATAGGAATAGACTTGTTTCGTAACTTTATCACCAAATCCTCCATAAATCGGACTGCTTGAATCCATAATTTGAAAATTATTAAGTACTGTAATTGCCGCACGATACAACTCTTTGTCATTTTCGGCAACACCAATTAAAGCCGCTATCGCATAACTAGCTGCAGATTGATTTTTATCCACGGGCGATCCATTTAAATCATACGAGTTAAAAAGCGTTCCTTGCTGAACTTGTTTTCGCACAAAATCAATACTAGTCTGCTTCGCCATACCCACTTCACTTAAATGGACAATCGTTAATAAAGATTCAATAATATTAAGTGTTCCGTTGTTTTCGTATTTATTTGTTTGATGATTAAACTTCGTTTGATAAAGAGGTAAATCATCAGAAATATAGCCATCGTCTATTAATTGGTAATGATACTGCAAGTAGTCTGCTGAAATCCCAAATTCTTTGTATAAATAACCCAGCGTAATTAAGTCAATATAAAACAAAGAAGTTTCTGAAGACTGTTGTTTTGATTTACTATCGTAAAAATCAATTAGAATATTATCTTTCATAGAGGTTTTCATAAAACTCTTGCCTAATTTTTTAATTTCTTGATCATACTGATCTGTTTTAAAATGCCCCCCTGCTTCAATTAATGAACGAATGATCCGTAAATCATCAATCGAGGCATTGACATTGTACTTATTGCCTTGCTCGTCAATTCGGTAACTAAATTGGACGCCGTCGTAAAAGGTGTCTTTCGTCTGCTTGTAAAAATTATCAAAACGTCCCTGCGTATCAAAAGCTAAATTACGCAAATATAGACCCGAAGACTCACTTAGCAACTCATGTCCTGTGGCGACATCTTTGCGTTCAGCATCTGGTAAATAATTGGTTAAAAAGCCGCCGTCTGTTTTGAGCCGGGTTTCAATAAAAAACTTCAACAAATCTTTGCGTTCAGCGGTTTCTTTTGTGTGAAATTCATGTTTTGTTAAAAAATGTTGTTTGTCTGTCGACATTAAGCGTTGAATTTTTGGATTCACTTTTTCCACCTCTACTTTATAGGATTTTTCTCTAAACAAAAGAAAATATCCTCCCAGAAGCACCACGAATACCCCAATAAAAATCCAAAGTTTTCTCTTCATTGTTACGCCTCTTTTCCTCACTTCTTTATTGTCAGTGTACACAAAAGTACTTGTTTTTGCGAAACTTACGCTACCTCTTCAAGCGCAAGAAAAAAAGCAATCCATAAAAATAAAAGGATTGCTTTAACCGTTTCGTCGATCATTTCCTGTCATCGTAATCTCTTTTGACAGATAACGCACACGTTCCATAATTCGTCTGGCTTTTAGCGGCTCTTGTTCTCCTCGTTGCGTCACGGTTAAATGCTCTTCTAAAGCTTTTAAATCTAGATTGGAAGAGAAAAAAGTAACTAATTGTTCTTGCATTCGGTATTGCAAGATTACGCTTAAAACGTCGTCACGAATCCAACTAGTCATGGATTCCGCACCAATGTCATCAATCATTAATATAGGGGATTTTTTTACTGCATCGAGCTTTTCACCAACTTGATCGCGACCAATGGCTTGCTTCATTTCTACTGTAAATGTTGGAAAATGAACAATTGTCGTAGTAAATCCACGTTCTGCTAAAGCATTAGCCATCGCACCTAATAAGAAAGATTTTCCTACACCGAAGGGGCCTTGTAAATAGAGCCCTTTATGAAATTCTTTTGGTGTCGCAGGATATTCTCTTAAAAATTGCATTGCTTCTGCTAACGCTTTGGCTCGACCTTGAGAAGATGGATCGAAATCTCGTAAATTTGCTTCTCGGACATCTTTTGGCATGTCCATTGCCCTTACTCGATTACGAATTTCTTCTTCCTTCTGACGGGCGATTAAATCAGCCGTTGGGACATATGTTACATCAATGTAATGAAAATTCAACATTAATCTTGGCTCATAGCCGGGGGCAATCATTGCCGGATCGTTTAATTGAAATTTCTTTTTTTCTTGAACAAATTCATACAGCTTAGCATAACTTTTACGAATATCTTCATCGGTTAAACGCTCTCGGTTTGCTTGTATAAAGGCTTGAACATCTTGATCTTTCAATACTTCGTTAACCAGCTCTTCATATCGTTCATTGATGTCACGCTTCTGGATAATTTTTGACATTTCTTTTCCTACGTCTTCCATCATTGGTCACCTCCTTGGTTTAAAAATTCTTGAATTTGTCGATCTAACTCGGCTTGTTCTTCTGGGGAAAGTTTTGTTTCATCGTTTGGCTGATCTGCCCATTCTGGCAATCGCTCTTGTCGAACAGTTTGGCGTTTCCCTGAATAATTTTGTTGTCGCTGTTTTTGTTTGGTTTGGCTTTGTTTTGCCAATTCTCTGACATGTTCAATTGCTTTTTCTGGTGAATGAATGCCACTTTGTCCCCATTCATTCGCAATTCGATTCACATACTCCGCTTTTAAAGTCGGTTGTTGTTGAATATTGTAAACATAGTTAATCAAAATATTAATCACACTAGTCGGTAAGCCTGATTTGGCAACCAAATATTTCACTAATGAACGTTCTTGTGGTGTCGTATAGCCGCCTCGACTATTTTTTAAAGCTTCTAAATATTGAATAGGCGGATTCTTTTCACTATCCATAATCATTTGAATATCCAGTTCAGAAAAACCATTCATTTTTAATGCGTTATATCGATACGTTTGTTGCTCTTCCACCGTCAATTGTGCTTGCTTGTTTGTCACTACGTTTGTTGATTGTGGTTTTTTATCAGGATCAAACGCTTGATGAATCGTTCGCACTAATTCCTTAGGCAAAATTCGACTTGTATAATAGTCAAATGATTTCGAAGCAAAGTCTACCATATCTAACTCATTGATGCCATATAATTGATGAAAAACATAGACTTCTTCTTGAAAACTAGCCTCATCTTCAGGCAGTTGTAAACCTAAACGGTGCAAACCTTCCACAAAATAGTGCCAATCAAAAGAATCCGTTGATACAGAAATTTTCTTCGCTTTTTCTTGTTGAGAAAAAGTTTCTTGAATCGTTGTCAATCGGTTCGCTTCGGAAACAATTTGTTCTTCTTTAAAGGCATAAACCTCTTGAAAGCTAGCGGAAACATTTTGATAGCCCTCTGTTTTGGTAGGATGCGGTTGGAACTTTTGCACTAATTGATCAAATTTCCGTTGTCCAACCCGGTTAAATAACACTAAAGCTAACACTTCATCTTTAAAAAAACGAGCGGCTGTTTCAGGTGCTTTTAAATAATATAAATAACAATCTCCTAATTCCCGATCTGTTTTTTTATACGTTTCTAGCAACCCAATGCCTTCTAATTTGTAGCAAGCTTCTTCTAATTGTTGGCAACTCAAGTCCAGCAAACTAATTAAATCTGCATGAAACAGCGAGCCATTCTCCTCTGAGTCTGTTGTTTCAGATAACAAAAGCCAATATAAACTAAACGCATTGGCGCCGACAATTGGTTGATATAAAAAGGTTAAAACCTCTTTCTCTTGATCAGAAAGCGGTGAATCAATAACCGCTTGAAAAATATTTTTTGGTTGGATTCTTTGCCGATTTCCTTTCAAAGAAAGACCTCCTTTTTAATTTTCTGAGTCAGGAGAAGAAGATTTTGCTTTGTCGACAATGTCCTGTAACTCTTTCAAAAACACGCTCATATCTTTGAATTGTCGATAAACACTCGCAAAGCGGATGTAGGCAATTTCATCTAGATTGACTAAATCTTCCATCACATATTCACCGATAAGCGTTGTAGAGACTTCATTTTCCCCTAAACTACGCACTCGATTTTCAACATTATCGACAATTTGAACCATTTGTTCCATAGCAACGGGTCTTTTTTCCGCAGAGCGAATGAGCCCACGCAAAATTTTATCACGATTAAATTCTTCACGATCCCCATTTTTCTTGATTACAAGTAATGGCGCCGCTTCAATTCTTTCAAATGTAGTGAACCGATAACTGCAATTTTCACATTCACGACGACGGCGAATTGCACGTCCATCATCTGCTTGACGGCTATCAATAACACGGGAATTATTATGATGACATCTTGGACAACGCATAACGTTCACCTCTTCTATTCTGTATAATTTTTGTTGCCTATATTATAACATGAAATTGCGCTATTACTAGGTCTTTAGAACTGGTTCTTAGTTGAATCTTTGCCATTCTTTAATAAAAACAAAGACTTTCACTGTTTTTTCTGAAATTTTCAAAACATTTTACGCCATTTAAAAAATATTCACTTCTTTCCAGTTTGTTCCTCTAGCCACTTCTTCACTTGTTGTTCCGTTTCTTCTCTAGTTCCTTGATTATCAAAAACGATATCTGCTCGTTCTTTTTTCATTTCAATCGACCATTGGCTAGCAATTCGTTGTTGCGCTTCTTCTTCTGTTAATTGGTTTCGGGCCATCAGACGCTCTTTTTGAATCTTTTCTGGTACATATACCACAGCAACTTGATCCATGATCGCCTCATAATGAGCTTCATAAAGCAGAGGAATATCAACAATAACCAGGGAGGCTTTCTTTTTAGCTTCTTCAATTTGACGTAAAATTTCTTTTCTTAAAAAAGGTTTCAGCGTTTCATTTAACAGCTCTCTTTTTTGAGGACTAGCGAAAATTAATTGTCCTAATTTTTTCCGATCCAATTCACCAGTTGTTAATACTATTTCTGGTCCGAAAGTTTCAACGATTGCGGCTAAGGCTGGTTGCCCTTTTGCAACAATTTCGCGGGCGATAATGTCGCCGTCAACAATTGGATAACCCGCTTTTTTAAAAAGAGCAACAACCGTACTTTTACCTGTCGCAATCCCTCCTGTAATCCCTAAAACTTTTGTCATTTCAATCGACGACCTTTCAATTGTTGGCATTGTGGACAATAATGAGTACCACGTTGTGCCACTTTTGTTTTAACAATTGGCGTACCACAACGATTGCAAGGTAAGCCTGTTTGCCCATAGACATTCAACGCTACTTGAAAAGTCCCTGCTTCTCCTAACGCGTTTAGATAGGTGCGGATGGTGGTTCCACCTGCTTCAACAGCGCGTGCCAAGACGTCAATGATTGCTTGATACAACGTAGCAACTTCCGCAGGTTTTAAGGAATCTGCTGGTTGTTCTGGATGGATTTGCGCTTGCCAAAGTGCTTCATCTACATAAATATTCCCCAAGCCCGTCACTAGCTTTTGATCTAACAGTAATGGCTTAATTGCCTTATGATGCTTTTTCAATCCTTGTTGAAAAGCAGCTAATTGAAAAACGTCTGGTGTTGGCTCTGGGCCCAAAGCTAAAATCCCTTTATATTGATGACCTTGATTCTTAGGAACCAATGTCATACGGCCAAATTTCCGTACATCTAAATAACGTAATTGCGTGCCATCTGTAAAAGTAAACATTACATGGGTATGTTTGGCAATTTCATCATCAGCCTTATGAAATTCATATTTTCCTTCCATCCGTAAGTGAGAAATCATATCATTATCAGACAATTTAAAAATCAGAAATTTTCCTCTTCGCTCAATCCCTTCAATCGTTTGACCAGCTAATTGACCTTGAAATACATCAACTTCTGGTGATTCAATAATTCTTGGCCAAAAAACAATGACTTCTTGAATGGTTTTTCCTACAACAAGTTTTTCAAGTCCTTTTCGCACTGTTTCTACTTCTGGTAATTCTGGCATTATTTTTGCTCCTTTATATAAAGAGGTCTGAACGCTTAGATATCAACGTCCAGATCCTACTTATCCTTATTTTATTCATCGTTCTTAATGGGTAAGCTATTATTTTGCTTCATACCATGTTTTTCCCCAACTGCTATCGGTGATAAGTGGCACATGTAAGGAAACTGCGTGCTCCATCACTTCTTTGACGAGTTGATTTAATTGTTCTAATTCTGATTCTGGTACTTCAAAAACTAATTCATCGTGCACTTGTAATAACATTGTCGCTTGTAATTTTTCTTCTTTTAAACGACGCGCCATTTCAATCATCGCAATTTTTAAAATATCTGCGGCACTTCCCTGAATCGGTGTATTAATCGCTGTACGTTCAGCGAACGAACGTAGATTAAAGTTTCTTGAATTAATATCACTTAAATAACGACGGCGATGATACAATGTTTCCACATAGCCTTTGTCTTTGGCATCGCGGACTATCTCTTCCATATACTGCTTCACGCCTGGATATTTTTCAAAATAGGTGTCAATATATTGTTGTGCTTGCTTCCTAGTAATGCCTAAGTTTTGGGACAAGCCATAATCACTGATACCATAGACAATTCCAAAATTCACTGCTTTAGCTTGACGACGCATGTTAGGTGTGACATCTTCTGCTTTTTCAACACCGAAAACTCGCATTGCAGTGCTGGCATGGATATCTTGTCCTTCCACAAACGCTTCTTTTAAATGCTCATCATTAGAAATATGCGCGAGCACACGTAACTCAATTTGAGAGTAATCAGAAGAGAAAATCAACCAATTATCCTCTCTTGGTACGAAGGCTTCTCTAATTTTTCGGCCTTCTTCTAAACGGATAGGAATGTTTTGTAAATTGGGATCTACTGAGCTTAATCGTCCTGTTTGTGTCAGTGTTTGTACATACCGAGTATGAATTTTATTATCTGGCTGAATTACTTTTAAGAGTCCTTCAACATAGGTCGATTGAATTTTGGCAATTTGACGATAAGTTAAAATATCTGCCACAATTGGTGCTTGTTCTTTTAGTTGTTCTAAAACATCTACCGCTGTTGAATAGCCGGTTTTCGTCTTTTTGATCACAGGTAAGCCCATTTTTTCAAATAAAATAACGCCTAATTGTTTAGGTGAATTCAAATTAAATTCTTCGCCAGCTTCTGCATAGATTTTTTCTTCGATTTCTTTCAGACGTTCTGAAAATTCTACTTGCATTTCTTTTAAGCGCGTGGCATCAACACGGATACCAGTTATTTCCATATCGCCTAAAATACGAGAAAGTGGTAATTCCATTTTATAGAATAAATCAGCTTGATTCTTTTCTGTTAATTCGCTATCTAATTTGCTTGTTAAAAATTGAATTGCTTTAATCTTACGTGCTAAATGACCAAAGAAAACTTCTTCGTCCTCTGGCAAGCCTTTTTTGGCCCCTTTTCCATAAATCGCTTCATCAGATTGAATCGCATCATATCCGTAATGTTGTGCTACGCCTTCAATATCAGCGTTATTGTCATTGGTATCAAGTAAATAAGCAGCCAATAAAACATCAAAGGCAATTCCTGTCATTTTTCCTACATAGCGATTTAGTGCAACGTACGTCCGTTTTGCATCATAGACATTTTTTTTACGTGTCTCATCCATCAACCAGTCGATAAATGGCTGACTTTCAAAAACAGCTAAATTATTCGTGGTATAAATCTTCTTGTTATTGCCCCAAGCAAGGCCGACAATCGGTGACGTATGATAGTTATCTGCCATCATCTCAACATAAAGAGCCATATCGTCTGTAAACATTTCATTGGTTAACTGATCTTCAACTACTTCAAATAAAATATCTTCCATTTCAACAGGTTCTTCTGTAATGTCCAACTTAGCTAAAAATTGTTTAAAATCCATTTCTTTATAAAAAGAAACCAATTTTTCTAAGTTTTTCCCTTCATATGCCAAGTCTTCCACATTGACTTCGACTGGTGCATTGACTTCAATTGTCGCTAAGCGTTTAGAAAGAAAGGCTTGCTCTTTATCATTAATCAAGTTTTCTTTCATTTTGCTTTTTTTCATTTCATCGATATTCTCATAAACCCCTTCAACTGAGCCATATTGTTTTAACAGCTTAATCGCAGTTTTCTCACCGATTTTCGTTACACCTGGAATGTTATCCGACGTGTCGCCAGCCAACCCTTTCATATCAATAATTTGCTTAGGCGTTAACCCATCATATTTTTCAGCAATATGCTCAGGCGTATATGATTCAATATCGCTAACTCCTTTAACAGTGATATCTACTTTGACAGTGTCCGTCGCTAATTGCGTCAAATCTCGGTCCCCTGATAACACAACAACATCAAATTCATCTTTATCAACTTTGTTGGCTAATGTACCAATAATATCATCTGCTTCATAGTTAGGTAGTTCATAATATTTTACGCCTAAACCTTCTAAAAGTTCACGAATATACGGCATTTGTTCTTTAAATTCCCCCGGTGTTTTTGAACGTCCGGCTTTATATTCTGAATAAAATTCTGTTCTGAATGTGGTTTTCCCTGCATCAAAAGCGACTAAAACATGAGTAGGCATTTCTTTTTGCATTACATTTTCAAACATATTGTTAAATGCATAAATAGCATTTGTATGCAAGCCGTTCTTATTTTTGAATCGTTCTAATGAGTTATGTAGCGCAAAAAATGCACGAAAGGCTACACTGTTTCCATCAACGAGTAATAATTTTTTTTTGGTCATTTTTTTCCCCTCATCTTTAGCAAACTAGTTTCCTTTCTATTTTAACAAAAAACTACAGAATTTGCAGTAGACGGCGATTGCAGAATGAAAGAAAAAGGTATTTGACATAGTTCCTTAGTGACAACTATATCAAATACCAAAATCAATCAGCAATACACGCTGGATCTTCACAAGTATGAGAATCTTTTTTACGGCAAAACATTTCCCGCTGCACGATAAATATCGTACCAATCTTCGCGACTAATCACAATGTCTGCTGCTTTAGCAATTTCTTCAATTCTACCAAGATTCATACTTCCTGCGATGACTTGCATATTAGCAGGGTGGCGCAGAATCCAGCTGCTGGCTAAACCAGTTGGCGTTGTTTGATATTTTTCAGCCAATTCGTTTAATTTTTGATTTAACTCAGGGAATTTTTCATTTCCAATAAAGACACCTTCAAAATAACCATATTGGTACGGTGACCATGCTTGAATAGTCATTTGTTTCAACCGTGAATAATCTAAAATACCATGATCATAATCAATGCTTCCTGATATTTCCATATTTGTTTGTAAGCCTTGATCCACCATGCCAGTATGCTTGATGCCAAATTGTAATTGATTGGCTAATAATGGTTGTTTAACAGCTGTTTTTAAAAGTTCAATTTGTCCTGGCGTTTGGTTACTTACACCAAAATAGCGAACTTTCCCTTGTTTTTCTAATAAATGAAAAGCTTCAGCTACTTCTTCTGGTTCCACTAAAGTATCTGGACGATGCAACAATAATGCATCGACTGAATCTACACCTAAACGCTGTAAACTCCCTTCGACCGCTTCTAAAATATGTGCTTTTGAAAAGTCAAAAAAGCCTTGACGAATCCCACATTTTGTTTGTATAAAAATATCTTCACGACGAATGGTACTTTCTTTTAAGGCCTTACCAAAAATGGTTTCGCAGTCGCCGCCACCATAAATGTCGGCGTGATCAAAAAATGTAATGCCATGATCATAAGCAGTTTCAATTACCTGTTGAGGATTTTCAGCACCATTTAAGCGCATACATCCTAAGATAACCGAAGAAACTGTTTCGTCACTTGTACCAAATTGCAGTTGTTTCATTTTAATATCCTCCTCATCCATTCCTCTTACTTCTTCATTTTAACATTATTTAGACAAAATTGGACTTCTTACGATAGATTCGCTTCGACTTTTTCAAAAAAAGCAGGAGATAATTCCTCTGGCAAATAAACAACTGTCTCAGAAGAAAGCGCTACGTTCATCTGAAACAAATGATTGACGATTACTAGATGTGCTTGGTGAAGTTGATACGTTGGTTTTCCATAAATAATTGTAATATTCTTTTTTTCACTGAAATAGCTTTTTATAGATTGTCCCAACGCTTGTTCCTTTTCTGGAGGAAAGTCCGTCAATAGGCAAATAATATATTTTTTTTCATATAAAATCGGGTCAAATAAATCTAGGATGTGATAAAAATAGCAACTCGTCAATTCCCGTTCTTTTACTGAAGTAAAGACTGGATATAGGCGTTTTAAAAGCCTAATAAGTTTTTGTAATCTGTGCCAGGTTTGTTGATAACGAGCAGCAAGTGTTTGTTCCTGTTTATGAGCTGGCAACCATGCTTGTCCGTCTAATAAACTATTCATATGCGTACTTAAAAATCGACATAAATGAATTTCTTGATAATTAAAATGATGTTGTGTAAAATTTCTCCTAATTTCTTTCATAATAAAAATAGCTGTTTTTAAGCATAAACTTTCTATTTTCATTTGCTCATGAATAAAATACTTTCGCGCTCTCTTGCCAAAACAACCACCAAAATGTGCTTCAAGAATCACAAATAACGCTTTTTGTTCTTTAAGAGACATAAAAGAAGTGCTCAACACTTCCACACGAAATAAATAAAAAAAAGCACTTGTTTGTTGAAATAAATTAGCATTTGACACTGAAATTTCATGCCCGCCTCTATATCGTTTCTCCCAAATATAAATTAGCCAACTAAGATGATTCTGTTGTGCTACATTTAAATCCAACTCAAAAAAGGTAATGATTTTCCGAGTCATTTCTCTGTTTTCTTCCAGACAGCTTTCTTGAAAAAACAAATAAAAACAAAGGATTAACTGTCGAATTTGCCATTCATTGCCAGTTAAATCGTAATGTTTTTGACGTACAATAATATCAAAATTAACTAGCCAACGTCGAATATTAGAAAGTTTCTTCCGAAGAGTTGATTCCTGTAATCCCAATACCTGGGTCAATTGCGCATAATTGATTCGCTCTTCAATTAGACAACGTAAAATATAAAATTCGGGAATAAAATAACAAAATTTTTGTCTAAATCGAGCCAAGCCACAAACGCATAATTCACGATATTTTACAATTCCTTTGGTCGTTGTATAAATCTTACAAAGCCCTTCTATCTTAAACGTTTCCTGCTTTTTTTCAAAACGTTGAATGTAACAATGGATGGTTTTGTCGCTCACCTTTAGTTTTTCTGCAGCCATCAAAACAGAAAATGTCTGCTCTTGTTGCAGTAAATCCAACAATTCCAACATATTTTTATGTTCAAAAGACAATAATTCCTTGAAATCCATATATCGTCCCCTTTCACTCCCTTGTTATAAGAATACGTCAAATAAGGCAAAAATTTTTTTAAGAAGAAAAAAATAGAGAACAAAAAGTATTGATTACTTTCCGCTCTCTACAATTATATCGAATTATTTTTTTGAAATATGCAGTGTCATAGCATTTGCTGCTACAATAATTGTACTTAATGACATCAAGACAGCACCTACAGCTGGATTTAAAACAATCCCAATTGGTGCAAGAACCCCAGCCGCTAAAGGAATGGCGACAATATTGTACCCAGCTCCCCACCAAAGATTTTGGATCATTTTACGTCGTGTTTGTTTGGCTAAATCTAAGAACCTTAAAATATCTTTAGGATCACTATCCGTCAGTACAACATCTGCCGAATCAATCGCTACATCTGTACCAGCGCCTATCGCAATGCCGATTGAAGCACGGGCTAAACTTGGTGCATCGTTAATACCGTCTCCTACCATCATGACCTGATGCCCCTCAGTAAGATACTGTTGCACAATTTTTTCTTTATCTTCTGGTAAGAGCTCTGCGTAGTATTCCTTCATTCCTAAATAATTAGCAACTGCACTGGCAGCTGTTTGATTATCCCCTGTTAACATGACTGGCGTAATTCCTTGCGCTTGTAACTCTGCAATAAATGTTTTAGCTTCTGGTTTGACTTTATCTCCTAAAGCAAGCAGTGCGACTAATTGACCAGCGATGATTAAATAGCTCAAGGTATTTCCTTGCTCTTGATAGTTTGTTTTAATTGTTTCATCGAAGGTTAACTGTAACCGTGCAACTTCTTTTTCATTGACTATTTTGACTTCTTGGTTTTGAACAGTAGCAACCAGTCCTACGCCTGATAAAGCTTGCAGATTATGGGCTTCATAAGGTTGAACGGCTTGTTTATTTAAATAGTTCATGATTCCAATTGCCAACGGATGATTTGCATTTTTTTCCAATGCCCCAATATATTTAAGTGCTTCTTCTCTAGTAAACTGCTTACTCATTAATTCTAAGCCAGTAACTGTAAATTGTCCTTCTGTTAAAGTTCCAGTTTTATCCAGCAACACATATTCAACCTTATTGGCTTGTTCTAATGCATTCCGATTTTTTAAAAGTAAGCCATTTTTAGCAGCAATGGAGGTACTTCTAGCAATCACTAAAGGAATTGCTAAGCCTAACGCATGGGGACAGGCAATAATAAAAACTGTAACCATTCGTTCAAATGCTAGAGACAAATCTTTCGTTACGAGTAACCAACCGATAAATGCTAACACACCTACGAATAAGGCAATATAGAATAACCACTTGGCTACACGGTCTGAAATGGATTCTAGTTTTGATTTTTCCGACTGCGCTTGTTTAACCATCTCCATAACTTTTGACAGGTAACTATTTTCACCCGTGCCAGTTACCGAAATTTCAATCATTCCGTTGCCATTGACAGCTCCACCAATCACGGAGTCGCCAATGTTTTTTTCTACTGTTTTTGATTCCCCTGTAACCATCGATTCGTCGACTGTTGTGCTTCCTTTCAAAATTTTACCGTCTGTCGGAATTTTATCTCCCGAACGAACAATCAAGCGATCGCCTTCTTGAACATCTTGCAAAGGAATTTCTTCTTCCCCATGTTCAGTCATTCGTTTGACTGTGTCAGGTAACAGTTCAGCCATTTTTTTCAAGGCATCACCAGCATTAGAAATAGCATTCATTTCAATCCAATGGCCTAAAAGCATAATAACAATCAGAGTGGCTAATTCCCAGAAAAAGTCCATCACGTGGGCCTGATTCGTAAAATGATTCATGTAAAACGCATATAAGCTGTAAAAATATGATACCGAAATCCCCATCGCAATTAAAGTCATCATTGCTGGACTCTTTTGCTGTAATTCCATTTTAGCGCCACTTAAAAATGGTTGTCCACCATAAAAAAATAGCACAGTTGCTAAAATTAAGACCAACCAATCAGAACCTGGAAAAGTAAATTGAAAAGGTAATTGAAAACCCATCATTGGTGAAAGAACAATAATCGGAATAGCTAAAATCAATGACAGCCAGAATTTTTGTTTAAAATTCCCCATATGCATTGAATGGTCCATTCCCTTCATTCCTTCATGTTGGTGTGACATAGCCATTTGTTCATGCGCCATATCATGATTCATGTGATTCATTTTATCGTGGGACACTGTTGGCTGTTTTTCCTGGTGTTGTTCATGATTATGTTTTGCTGACATATGATCCCTTCTCTTCTTAAGTATTTTCATCTTAAGCATAGCACAAGATGAAAATTGTTAGAAATAATTACTTTTTTTAGTTTAGAAAAAAAAAGAGCCGAATTTTGCGTATGTATATTTTAAGAACACCTTATCCTCATATTTATTACAAAAGGAGTGTTTCAATGAAAATTACTACAAAGCAAGTCGGGGCGCGCATGCGTGAAGCTCGAAAAAAGAAGAAGTACACTTTACGTTATTTAGCCAATAAAATTGGTTTATCTAGTGGAAGTACAATTAGTAACTGGGAATTAGGTTTGAATTTACCCAATAAACGATACTTAAAAAAAATCGCTAAAGCCTGTGACACAACAGTAGATTGGCTACTTTATGGTGATTTTGATCGATTTGTGCGCCAGCTATTAAAAGAAAATTTTCAAAATAAACAACTGCTAAAACCACCTTTTTTTACTCAGTTGATGGTACGTTTATCTGAAGAACAGCTATCCTATCACGATTCCTTAAAAATTATGATTCAAGCGCAAAAGTTACAGCAGTCCTTTTATGCTTTTCCTTTAACAGTAGAAGCCCCCTCTCATTCCCGAGAGAGTATTTCTATTTATGAACCAACAACTGCAGAAGAACAGTCTGACCAATCTTATTATCATCCGTTTATTTTGTCAGAACTCCATGAATTATTTACACATTCTCAAAATCCAGAATTGGATTATTCTCTGATTATCGCTTTTCTTCCTTTGTTAAAAGTAGATCAATTAACTGAACCACAAAAAGAAGTCTTACTGGCCATCTTTAAGCGAATGAATTCCTTTAAAGACCAAACACTTTTAAATGAATTCTTTGTGGAATTACAGTATTTACTCTGATTCTACAAAAAAGATTGAGCCATGTATCTCAAGGACTTAGGCTCAATCTTTTAGTTAAATTTCTTCTATTTATGAACGATTCTTTCGTTCGACTAAGTGCGTTTTCCGTTGTGGACCAATGATTAAAGGAACGGATTCATATTTGACTTCACTGTATTCCAAGCCAAACCAACTTTCAGGAGAGGTAGTTAAGTTTTTGATAGCTAATTTTGCCTGCATAATTTGTCGATCCCATTTTTTCAGTTCAGAAACGTTAGATAATTCTTCTTGAATTAATACAAATTGGAAATCGCCAACTTCTCTCCCTGGCGTTAATGAATAACGTTGTGGCTGTTTTGGCAAGCGGCCTGTTTTCATCAAGTCATGAACAATTTGTCTTAAATATACATTCACTTCTTGAGAAATATGGAAGCCTAAATATAGCTGAACTTGCACAATAAAATCAGTCCCTAACATATCAACAGAATACTCTTGAGTAAAGGGTTCATCTGTTACCTGAACATTAACAAACCAATAAACATTCGCTCGTTTTGGCTGTTTGTCCAAAATCGAATAAATAATATTACGATTAATTTCGCCGTCCACTCGATCGGAGGTTAAAAAGACCACGTTGGTTTGATACATTGGTACAGATGTATCTTCTTTCAAAGCTTTAAGTTGTGGTACATATTTTTCCAACGACACTTGTTCCGCCGTCGCTTCCTTAATCTCGTTGCCGCGTTCCCAAATAATCATGATGCATAACAAGAAGACTGCCATTCCCACAGCAACATATCCACCATGGAAAAACTTCGCAGCACTTGAAAAGAAAAAGACAACTTCAATGGCAGCAAAGAACAAGGAAATTAGATACGCAGACCAAGCTGGAATTTTATCCAAAAGATAAAACAACAATAAAATGGTTGTCATTAACATCGTAATCGTAATCGATAGACCATACGCAGCTTCCATGTGTGTCGATGTTCTAAAAGCCAGCACGATTGCTGAACAAGCTAACCACAAAATTAAATTTACCGCTGGAATATACATTTGACCGATATTGCTCCCAGGATAAATAATTTTAAGTCTTGGTAATAACTTCAATTTAATCGCTTCAGAAACTAAAGTATACGAACCTGATATTAACGCTTGCGAAGCAATCACTGCGGCGATTGTTGCAAAAACAACGCCAAATACAAGAATACCTCGTGGAATCATTTGGAAAAATGGGTTAATTTCAGCTAATGCCTGCATTTCAGGGTTTTCTTTGACCGTTAACAACCACGCAGCTTGCCCTAAATAATTAAGAATCAAACAAATCTTAATATACGGCCAGCTAATGCGGATATTCATTTTTCCTACATGCCCTAAATCAGAATATAAAGCTTCAGCACCAGTTGTAGCCAAGAAAATATTCCCTAAAATAAATAGACCTAATTTATTTTCTGGACTGACTAGTAATTGCAAAGCATAATATGGATTTAATGCACGAATAACCGTCCAATCTTGGCTAAAATTCATTAAACCAATGATGCCTAAAAAAGTAAACCACAAGAACATAATCGGCCCAAAAGCTTTCCCGACCAATTCTGTTCCAAATCGTTGAACAGAAAAAAGAATTAAAATAATCGTCAACGTAATGACCACTATAATCGTTTGGTCATTGCCAAAACGTTCAAAAAATGCCGGAATCCCCCGTAAGCCTTCAATCGCTGTCGTCACTGTCACAGCTGGGGTCAAAACGCCATCAGCCAGTAAAGCGGCGCCGCCAATCATTGCGGGAATAATCAAATACTTACTTTTTTTACGAACCAATGTATAAAGAGAGAAAATCCCACCTTCTCCATGGTTATCAGCATTTAAAGCAATAACAACATATTTAATCGTGGTTAAGATAGTCAATGTCCAAAAAATTAACGAGACCGAACCTAAAATAAACGATTCAGAAACCCGTGCCAAGCCACCATTATCTCCTACAATGGCTTTCATTACATATAAAGGGCTCGTTCCAATATCTCCATAGACAACGCCCATGGCAACTAAGATCCCTGCCATCGTAAATTTCCGACGATCAAACCCCTCTGCTTTGTGTAACACAATACTTTCCTCCTACAAAAGAAATGACTTCGTTTAGTTTAACCAACAGCTCCATAAAAACTTTTAAAACTCTTTATTATATAACGTTTTATATATCTTTTTCATTAGTCAAAAAGCGCTTTTTGACTAACGATGCTACTCACTATAATACGTTTTAAATCGTTTAGCAAGTCTTTTTATTAGAGAATGTTCATCTTAGATAAGAAACCCACCTATTTTGAAAAAAGAAAAATCAAAAATAAGTGGGGCAGCAGTCGAAACGACTGCTGCCCCACTTGCTAACTATTAAGATAATTTTCTGAACAAAGGTAGCTCCTTTTATTCCTGTTAAATTTAAATCACTTCTTCTTCCTCTTCAACTTCAGAGAAATGGAACTTAATCATTTCATTGACGAAAATTGGCACAAAGGATAGGAAAATTGCTAACATCCAATGATTTAAACTAATATGCACTAATCCAAATAGTTCTTGTGTGAATGGTAATAAAGCAATGGTTGTGGTAATTAGTAATGCTAAAACGACCATTTCAAAGAGCGACTTGTTGCTTGATAATTTTACACGGAAAACAGAGTTCGCACTACGAACATTAAAGACATGTAAGATAGAGGAATAAGCTAAGATTAAAAATGCCACTGTTTGTCCAACTTCATAGCTGTTTGAAACATAGGCTGAAACACCTGGTACAAAGGCACCTAGGTAAAAACCAAACAAAGTAATGACTGTGAACACTGCTGCATTAATCCCAATCTTTTGCCATAAGCCTCGTGCAAAAATCCCTTCGTTTTTAGGGATTGGTGCCTCATCCATAATTCCTTTTTCCGCTGGTTCTTTTCCTAATGCAAAACCAGGTAACCCATCTGCGACCACGTTAACAAACAACAGTTGAACTGCAGTAAATGGCGCACCCCAACCAAGTAACATGGCAATTAAAACAATAAAAATCTCAGAAATATTACAGCTTAATAAGAAGTTAATGGCTTTACGAATATTTCGGTACACGGCACGTCCTTGTGCAACCGCATCAACAATAGTTGCAAAGTTATCGTCCGTCAAAATCATATCTGAAGCGCCTTGGGCCACATCTGTTCCAGTAATCCCCATTGCGCAACCGACATCACTAGCTTTCAAGGCTGGCGCATCATTCACGCCATCTCCGGTCATTGCTACAACAGCGCCAGAACGTTGCCATGATTGAACAATTCGAATTTTATCTTCAGGGGTTACACGTGCATAAACGGATAAATCTTTAACACGTTTATCTAATTCTTCATCACTCATTTTTTTCAGTTCTGAACCAGATAAGGCTTCACTTTTATCTTTTAAAATTCCTAATTCTTTAGCAATTGCACTGGCTGTTACCACGTGATCACCAGTAATCATGACTGTTTTAATTCCAGCTTTTTTCGCACGAGCAATGGCGCCCTTACTTTCTGGACGTGGTGGATCAATCATGCCAATTAAGCCTAACAAGCGAAGATTTTTTTCTAAAGCCTCTGATGTAATTTCCTTGGGTGGTTCATCATATACGGCATAACCGACAGCAATAACTCGTAACGCTCGTTTTCCGAAACGATCATTAACAATAGCCGCTTGATCGACATCTCCGAAACCAAAACGTGGTAGTAACACATCAAAGGCTCCTTTAGTAATTGAGATGTACTTTTTCCCCCATTGATGGACCGTAGTCATCATTTTTCGTTCTGAATCAAAGGGAATTTCACCAATACGAGGATATTTTTCTTCAAGTTCTTCTTTAGTATGATAATTTTCTTCGACAGCACGAACAATTGCCGCTTCTGTCGGATTCCCTGTAACAGTTAGTTCATCGCCTTCTTTTTCCACAATGACATCTGTACATAAAGCAGCCATTTTCAATACTTCCATGGCTTCATCGGTCATGGCATCTTCCGTATCCGTTACTTCATCACCACGATGCCATACTCGGCGGACGCGCATTTTATTTTGTGTCAGTGTTCCTGTCTTATCAGAACAGATAACATTCGCAGTTCCTAGCGTTTCTACTGCTGGCAATCGACGAATAATCGCATGTTTCTTAGCCATTTTTTGAACACCATATGCTAAGGTTAACGTTACAATCACGGTTAGTGTTTCTGGTACAGCTGCCACCGCTAAGGAAACGGCTGTCATAAACATTTCAAGAAGCGGTTCTCCTTGCAGTTCACCAATAATGAAAACAATTGCTGCAGCCCCTAAAGCTAACAAACTAATACGTTTGCCTAATTGATTCAAGCGTTTTTGTAATGGTGTTTTTTGCTGATCGCTGTTATTCAGTAACCCAGCAATTTTACCCATTTCTGTATTCATTCCTGTTGCAGTTACTACTGCTCGTCCGCGGCCATTCACAACGGTACAGCCTTTGAAAATCATATTTATTTGATCTCCTAAGCCATCATCGTCATGCCCCACGTATGTAGGATCTTTTTCAACAGGTTCACTTTCACCTGTTAGTGCTGACTCTTCTACGCGCATTTGAGAAGCTTGAATAAGTCGTGCATCGGCTGTAATCATTGAACCAGCTTCAAGAACTAGAACATCTCCTACTACTAGTTCTTCAGCATCGACTTCGATTACCTTGCCATCTCGTAAGACTGCACTACTTTGCTTGTTCATGTCTTGTAAAGCCGCCAGAGATTTTTCAGCATTTCCTTCTTGAACAATGGCCAAAACAGCATTGATAATCACAATTGCAATAATTAAGATTCCTTCAAAATATTCGCCATGTTCTGTTACGATTGCTGTATAAAACGAAATTGCCGCAGCAACTAATAAAATAATCGTCGTAAAATCAGATAAACTGTGAATGAATTTCTTTAACACAGAATCCTTCTTAGCCTCTTCAAATTGATTGCGGCCATTTTCTTTCAGCCGTTGTTGGGCCTCTTGTTGTGTTAAACCAGTTTCAGTATTGACTGAAACTTCTTTTGTGACAGTATCGACAGTTTGCTTGTAAGCTTCCATCCTATTCCCCCTCTAATTTTTTCTTCCTATATAATAGTGTCTCTATTAAATATAACATGATTTTTTTTGAACACGCAACTTTTTTCATCTTTGGCTTAGCGTTCTCTCATATGTCCAGAAAAAACTGGTATTTTCGTTGTTGCTACAGCAATGTTTCTATTTGATTATGGGAATTTTATGAAAAAAGAAACGAATTCAGCCAAAAAGCAATGGACATTTTTTTCATTTTGTCTGATAAAAAATAGTTTATTTCTATATATTCAACACAAAAACAACAAAAAATACAATGTTATTTAGTTCGCACAATTATTTATTTTACATGTTATAAAATAACCAGAAAAATATTATATTTAATCTTATTAATAAGTGTTATAACTTGCAAACGCTTCCAAAAGGTGCTATTCTTTAAGTGTAAGGAGGACATGCAAATCAATTGGTTGAAGATTTTCTCAGTAGATAAAAATCGGTAAACTCAAAGTTGTTAGAATTGCAAGATTCACCTGTAAACAATACGTGTAGAGTAATTGTTAGTGATAACTCGTATCGGAAAATAGGGAAAGGTTATAGAAGGATGGAGTTTCTATAAAGCATTTACCCTATCTGTTATCACCTAACGCAAGTTATCCACCATCCAAGCGTCGAAACTGTATGAAAACAAGGTTTTAGTTTCACCACATCACGTTCACCTTTTGCTTTACATGTATCGCGAAATGTAAACACTTATTCAACCAATTGATGTCTTCCCGTTAACAAGGCCGAGCTTAAATTTAAGCTCGGTTTTTTCTTTTAGGCAATAAAATATATTTGTATCAAATAATCATATGTGTTATATTCAAGGTGCACATTCTATTTTATCTTCTTTTAAAGGAGGGAATGCTATGCGAAAAAAGAAAAAATCTTCGTTTGAAAGTTCAATTCATGTTTATCGTGCTATGGCTCGTATGACCCAGCAAGATTTGGCCAATCGAGTCGGTGTCTCTCGACAAACAATTATTCAACTGGAACGAAACAAGTACAATCCTTCATTACTTCTTGCGCATGACATCGCGAACGTCTTTGGCGTAACCATTGATGATGTGTTCACCTTCAAAGAAACACTGAATGACGATGTAGAACAAGAAGCCTAAACAGTATAAGCTGTACTTAACAAGACAATTTTTCTGATTGTACTTGGAGTTGCCGAGGTACAACTTAGTACCGGCAATACGAAGAAAGCACTTCTTCGTATTGTTGTTTCAATAATTAATCTTTGCTTACATAAAAAAAGAACGGCGCAACCGTGGTTGCGTCGTTCTTTTTATTCTAAGATTGTCTACTAAGCATTTTTGTCCTAGTAGCGTTTTGGTTTCTAACTTTATTATTTACAGGGGAAGAAAAAATAAAGCACACCTTTACTGTGATTCCAAAAATCACGTGTTTATCATAATATATTTTTGTTTCAATCCCAAGTATTCTGCTCACAAAGTGTCGCTTATTTAATAAACATTGCATCGCCAAAACTAAAGAAACGATATTTTTCCTCAATTGCATGTTGATAAGCAGCCAATGTTAAGTCTTTTCCTGCAAAGGCACTCACAAGCATCACTAACGTAGATTTTGGTAAATGGAAGTTCGTTGAAAAAGCCTCTACGACTTTAAATTGATACCCTGGTGTGATAAAAATATCGGTCCAGCCACTGTCAGCCTGGATTTCACCATTAAATTTTGTGCCAATTGTTTCCAACGTACGAATAGAAGTTGTTCCAACCGCAACAATCCGACCGCCTGCTTGGCGTACTTCATTTAGTTGCTTAGCCGCTTCTTCAGTTAAACGATAGAATTCGCTATGCATATGATGTTCTTCTATATTATCAACGCTCACGGGACGGAATGTTCCTAAACCGACATGTAAAGTTAAATAAACGAGATGAACACCTTTTGCTTTGATCTCTTCTAATAGTTCTTTTGTAAAATGCAAACCCGCTGTTGGTGCTGCAGCTGAACCATTTTCTTCAGCATAAACCGTTTGATAACGATCTGGGTCATCTAGACGTTCTTTGATATATGGCGGCAATGGCATTTCTCCTAACGATTCTAAAATTTCTAAGAAAATACCATCATATTTAAATTCAATGATTCGACCACCATGTTCCAACTCTTCTTTAACCACCGCTTTTAGGCGACCATCGCCAAATTGAATTTCCGTGCCGACTTTTGCACGTTTCGCGGGTTTAATCAAGGTTTCCCATGTATCGCCTTCTGTATTTGTTAAAAGTAAAACTTCCAAATGACCGCCTGTTTCAGGTTTTTCTCCATATAAACGGGCCGGCAGTACCCGTGTATTATTCATGACTAATGCATCCCCAGGCTGTAATTCATCAAGAATATCATGGAAATGTTTATCCTCCATGTCCCCTGTTTCTTTATTTACAACTAATAATCGTGAACTAGCGCGATCTTTTAGTGGGGTTTGAGCAATTAATTCTTCTGGTAAATCAAAATCAAAATCTTCTGTACTTAGCATTTCCGTCACTCTTTCTACTAGTTTTTATCTTGGTTATTCTAACACTTTTTCTTGTTTCTGGCTATGTCAGCCTTCTAAATCAAACTAAATAGTTGTCAAAAAATGTCAGAAGCACTATACTTACTTTAAGTAAGTATACATAGTTATTTAAAGGAGGAACTCAAAATGCATGCTCAATTTCATCATGTTTCACTATTAGCGCGTCATGGTCAAGAAAACCAATCATTCTATACAAAATTGTTAGGCTTACGTTTTGTCAAAAATACCGTAAATCAAGACAACAATCGCATGCCTCATTATTTTTATGGCGATTATCAAGGCACACCGGGAAGCTTAGTAACTTTTTTTATCGTGCCCTTATTAGGCAACCGCTATGAAGAAAAAAATTATTTAGCCACGATTGGCTTAAAAATTCCCCAAAATAGCCTTTCCTTTTGGGAACAACGTTTAACAGAAAACAAAATTCCATTTAACAAAAAAGAAAAGAGCCTACATTTCAGTGATCCAGATGATACGCATATTATCCTGACAGAAGTTCCTGAAAATCCATTAAAAGAAACACTCGTTGTTTCTAACGACATTCCAGCAGCGGTTCAAATTATCGGTTTGGCCTCTACTGAATTTCATGTGCCAGATTCTGAAAAAACCTTGGCCTTTTTTGAAACATTTCTTGGTTGGCAAGCAGTTGGCAATACGATTATTTTAAGTGAGACGGAAAGCTTTTCTGTTCATCAAACAACGTCGGATAAAACAAGCCGAATGGGGCGTGGCAGTATGGATCATATTGCTTTTTCTGTGGCTGATGATGAAGCATTACAAGAACTACACACGCGCGCTTTAGCACAAGGCTGGGAAATTGAAATGTATGTAAGTCGTGGATATTTTAAAAGTTTATACATTCGTGAACCAGGCGGGAATCGGGTTGAATTTGCTACTTTGGCTCCTGGTTTTACATTGGATGAGCCTCTGGAACATTTAGGGGAAACGTTGGCTTTACCGCCTTTTTTAGAACCAAAACGGACTGCAATTGAAGCCAACCTCTACAAAGACATGTAACCAACGCTTTAGAAAACAACGGAAGACGGACGTAATAATCGGTGACAAAATTACGTCCGTCTCTCTTCCCCTATGTTTGAATGTTTGAACAAGAGAATAAAAAATGACCTTCAGATTTTTCTGAACGTCATTGCACATTCCATAAAAAGCATCCTTCGTTCTTCCACTTCTTACTTCTTAAAAAAACTGGTAATTTTTTCAAAAATTCAGTAAAATAAAAGTGATCAATGGTTTCCATTGATTGAACGGGCAACTTGATGGTCCACTTGCACAGGTGACTATTCAAGGCTTCGTGATTTAGTTGCCGCTAAATCATGAAGCGCCTTTTTTTATTTTATTCCCTTGTTCTCTTTCCATTCTAATGAAAAACTCAGCTCCCGTCAACTTGCTACAAAGGACACTTTTCTTTGTTATAGCGGCTTTTCTTCCTTCTCAGAATACTCTTTTTAACATCTTGTTTCGTTCAGATAACTTTTACTAAACAATAGTTATCTTTTCTTTTTTTTAGAACGAATTAAAAAAAATTTACCGCCTTCTTTTTCCCATTAAAAATAGATTACATTTGTCGAAATCGCATTTTTATAGCATACTAGTAATAAGATACATTTTCAAAATATTTAGTTGAGGTGAGTAAGTTGATAGAATTTCAGCATGTATCAAAATTTTATAAAGGCGGAAAAGTCGCCGTTGATGACATTAATTTGTCTTTCGATAAAGGTGAATTTATCTGCTTCATCGGGACAAGTGGTAGTGGAAAAACAACATCAATGCGGATGCTTAACCGCATGACCGACCCTTCAAAAGGAAAAATTTTAATTGATGGCCAAGATATTCAAAAAATCAATCCTGTAGAGCTACGTCGCCAAATTGGCTATGTCATTCAAAATATCGGCTTGATGCCTCACATGACCATTCGTGAAAATATCGTTTTAGTGCCTAAATTATTAAAAGTACCTGTAGAAGAACGCAATAAGATAGCCGAAAAAATGATTGATTTGGTTGAGTTACCACGAGAAATGTTAGACCGCTATCCCAATGAACTTTCTGGGGGACAACAACAAAGAATCGGCGTTGTGCGGGCTTTAGCTGCCAATCAAGATATTATTCTAATGGATGAACCTTTTGGTGCTTTAGATCCTATCACCCGTGATTCATTACAAGATTTAGTGAAAGATTTGCAAGAACGTTTAGGAAAAACTATCGTCTTTGTTACTCATGATATGGATGAAGCGTTGAAATTAGCAAATAAAATTGCCATTATGAGCGAAGGCAAAGTAATTCAATTTGACACACCAGATAATATTTTACGTCATCCAGCCAATGAATTTGTAGAAGAACTCATCGGAGAAGATCGCTTATTACAAGCCAAACCTGATTTCACCACTGTTGATGAAGTCATGTTAAATTCAGCTATTACTATCACGCCGGAAAAATCTTTACAAGAAGCGATTAAATTGATGCGTGAAAAACGGGTTGATACCTTATTAGTTGTTGATAATTCCCATGTGCTTAAAGGCTTTATCGATGTTGAAACATTAGATCAGCAACGTGGCAAAGCTTCTAGTGTCGGTGATATCTTGAATAAAGATGTCTTCTTTGTTCAAAAAACCGCTCTTTTACGTGATGCTTTACAAAGAATCTTAAAACGTGGCTTAAAATATGTGCCAGTCGTTGATGAACAAAAACGAGTGGTGGGCATCTTAACACGTGCTTCCCTTGTTGACATTGTTTATGATGTTATCTGGGGCGATGAAACAACGATTAGTGAAGCTGTAGAAGCAAAACAAAGCGAGTCCGAAACTGATAAAGAGGAGGCGTAAGCAATGAGTAGCTTCTTTCAAGAATATGGATCAGAAATGATTTCAAAAAGTATTGAACATATTTATATTTCATTCTTTGCACTTTTATTAGGGGTCGCTATCGCTGTGCCCGTTGGCGTTTGGTTAACACGTTTGCCCAAAGTAGCCAATATTGTCATTGGTTTAACAAGTGCCTTACAAACGGTTCCTTCGTTAGCTTTATTAGCTTTGATGATTCCAATTTTTGGTGTCGGTAAAACACCCGCTATTATCGCGCTATTCATCTATTCCCTTTTACCTATTTTAAGAAACACGTATATCGGAATGAAAAATGTCGATGAAAATTACCGAGATGTTGCTAAAGGCATGGGCATGACCAATTTACAGTCTATTTTTAGTGTTGAATTACCCATTGCCATGCCAACAATTATGGCCGGCATTCGTTTAGCTGCTGTCTATGTCATTGCTTGGGCTACACTGGCTTCTTATATTGGTGCAGGTGGTCTTGGTGATATGATTTTCAGTGGATTAAATAACTATCAGCCAGAATTAATCTTTGGCGGGACTATTCCAGTAACTATTTTAGCACTTTTAGCAGATGTTCTTCTTGGATTATTAGAAAATCGTTTAACGCCAAAAGCTTTAAGGGAGGGCGAATAATGATGAAAAAGAAACTCAAGTTAAGCTTACTCTTCTTAAGCAGTTTACTTTTATTGGCAGGTTGTTCTTTACCTGGTCTCGCTTCAACTTCTGATGATAACACTGTTGCCATTACAGGTGGGATTACTTCAGAAGCGCAGATTTTAGGGAGCATTGTAGCGGATATGGTTGAGCATTACACAGATAAAAAAACAAATGTGATTAACAACTTAGCCACTACTACCATCAATCACCAAGCAATGATAAACGGAGATGCCTCAATTTCTGCAGCTCGTTATACTGGTACTGACGTGACTACTACGCTGGGCTTACCAGCAGAAAAAGACCCTAAAAAAGCGTTTAACCTAGTTCAATCAGAATTTGAAAAACGTTATCAACAAACTTGGTTCCCTTCATATGGATTTGAAAATACTTATGTATTCTTAGTTACAAAAGAAACGGCTGAGAAATACAATTTAAAAACAGTCAGTGATTTAGGGAAAGTCGCAGACAAATTAGTTGCTGGTGTCGATACTGCGTGGATCACACGTGAAGGCGACGGTTATGAAGGCTTTAAAAAGGAATACAACTTCCAATTTAAATCTATTTTACCAATGCAAATTGGCTTGGTGTACGATGCAGTCAACGCTGGAAAAATGGACGTTATCTTAGGTTACTCAACAGATGGCCGGATTGGTAGTTACGATTTAGTCATGTTAAAAGATGACAAGCGCTTTTTCCCGCCTTATGATGCCGCTCCTGTGGTTAGTGACAAATTATTAAAAGAAACGCCGGAAATTAAAGATGTCTTAAATCGCTTAGATGGTAAAATTTCTACCAAAAAAATGCAAGAATTGAACTATCAAGCAGATAATGATTTAATTGAACCTGCGGTCGTAGCCGAACGTTTCTTAAAAGAAAATAACTATTTTGAGGGGGAGTAACAGATGAATAATATGAATTTATTCCAACAATTTATCTACTATTTCCAACAAAATGGCGGCTACGTCTTTCAACAATTTTTACGTCACTTTTTAATTTCGATTTATGGCGTAATCTTTGCTGCAATTGTCGGGATTCCTATCGGGATTATGATTTCACGTAAACGTAGCTTAGCCAACTGGATTATCCGTTTAGCGAACATTATCCAAACAGTACCAGCTTTGGCAATGCTTTCGATTTTAATGTTGGGAATGGGCTTAGGCGTCAACACGGTGGTTGTAACGGTCTTCCTTTATTCTCTCCTACCAATCATCAAGAATACGTACACTGGCATGATTCAAGTGGATCGCAATATTTTAGATGTTGGTAAAGGAATGGGTATGACAAAAGTACAACTTCTTTATATGGTCGAGTTACCTTTATCTGTTTCAGTAATCATGGCAGGTATTCGAAATGCGTTAGTCGTCGCAATCGGGATTACTGCGATTGGTGCTTTCGTTGGAGCTGGTGGTTTAGGGGATATTATTATTCGTGGAACCAATGCCACAGATGGTGCTTCTATCATTTTAGTCGGTGCCTTACCAACGGCCTTTATGGCGATTATCACAGATTGGGTTCTAGGGATTATTGAACGTCGTTTAGACCCAGCTAGCAAACATTCCAATTAATAAAAAATGCAGAGCAGATCCAACATTGTTTCTTTTCAATGGGATCTGTTCTTTTATCTAGGAGATTAATAATGTCTAACTATACTATTATCGATTTAAACCAACAACCACACTTAATTCCGTCAGCTGCTCAATGGTTTAGCCAAAAGTGGCAAATCCCCGCTGAAGCGTATCAAGCAAGTATGCAGGAAATGCTAACTAGCGAAAACCACGTACCACATTGGTGGGTCTGCTTGAATAAACAGCAGGACATCGTTGCAGGCGTGGGCGTAATTGATAATGACTTCCACAATCGTGCAGACCTTACGCCAAACCTTTGTGCATTGTATGTCGAACCAACATTTCGTCACCAAGGCTTAGCAGGAATTCTTTTAACAACAGTTGGTGATTTTCTTGCTAATTCTGGATTTAAAAAGCTTTATTTGCTCACAGACCATACTACTTTTTATGAAAGATATAACTGGGAATTTTTGACAATGGTAACCACCGAAGAGCAGTCTTGCGCTAGAATTTATCAAAAACAATTACGTCAATAAAAAAATCTGCCATCAAAAGATGGCAGATTTTTTTATTTATTTTTTCAAGTGATAACTATAGGTAGCCACAATAATATTTTCCCGCCACGCTAAACGAATCCGCAAACGTAAACTTGTTTGGTTATGCAAAATATTTTGCCAACGTTTATTTGGTACAAATTGTGGTACTAAAACCGTTGTACTGTAGTTATGCTTCGTGGCATTTTTACTAACCAAATCAACATAACGTAAGATAGGGTTTTGCAGTGAGCGATACGAAGAATGTACAATTGATAGACGAACGTCCGGGAAGTGTTTTTTAAACTCTTCCTGGATTTCTTTTTCCTTCTCAACGTTTTCATCCATTGAGACATGCATGGCAACAACATAATCACCAATGGAACGCGCATAGTTCAAGGCGCCGACATTTGCCTTGGTTACGTTCCCTACTAAAACAATAACTGTATTCCCGTCAAACTCATGTAACTGTGCCCCGTCTTCTAAACGTAGCTGTTCCGCCACATTTTTATAGTGAGTATTGACCCGATAAAATGCATAAATCAACACTGGCATAATAATAAAGAACGGCCAGATGTCCCCTAATCGATAAATAAACAAAATGGCGATAATCGCGAAAGAGATAAAGGCACCGACAATATTAGCAATTGATTTTGGCAACCAATTTTTAGTTTCTTTTCGCCATTTTACAACCATCCCCGATTGAGACAAAGCAAACGGAATAAACACACCAATTGAATACAATGGGATTAAACGTTCTGTGGAACCTTGGAAAATCAATAATAAAACAATGGAACCAGCAGCTAAAGTTAAAATACCATTTGAATAGCCTAAACGGTCGCCACGATCCATATACATATGCGGCATAAACTTATCTTTGGCTAAGTTATAAGCCAAAACTGGAAAGGCTGAGAATCCTGTGTTAGCGGCAACCGCTAAAATTAAGGCTGTCGCAAACTGTAATAAATAATATAAAATATTTTGACCAAAGACCGCTTTCCCAATTTGTGAAAGAACTGTCACTTCTTCTTTTGGCACAATCCCATACCAATAGTTAATAAATGTAATCCCCACGAAGAAGAACCCTAAAATCGTTGCCATTAACGCTAACGTCCCAGCAGCATTTTTTGCTCGTGGTTTCTTAAAGAATGGCACTGCATTACTGATTGCTTCAACCCCTGTTAAGGAAGAAGAACCAGATGAAAACGCCCGTAAAACTAAGGCAATAGAAATTCCTGGAACCACGGCTCCTGGTAAAGCTGTCGCATTTAATGGCTGTGCGCCAGTCACAATTTTAAATAGCCCAACAACAATCAGTAAGGTAATAATTGCGATAAAACTATACACTGGCAACATTAAGAACGAAGCAGATTCTCGCAGGCCTCTCAAGTTCATTAAGGTAATCAATATCACAATCCCAATAGAAATTGCTACTTGATGACCATATAACGCTGGAATCGCCGATATAATCGCCTCTGCGCCCGCTGAAACTGAAACGGCTACTGTTAGCATATAATCGACTAACAACGAACCACCAGCCAATAAACCGGCATTTCTGCCGAGGTTTTCACTACTAACAACGTATGCGCCGCCGCCATGCGGATATGCATGAATAATTTGTCGGTACGACAATGTTAAAGAAATAAGTAAAATAATAACAAATGCAGCAATTGGCAATGAATACCAAATCGCAGCCGCCGACAAAGTAACCAGAACCACCACTATTTGTTCTGTACCATACGCAATGGATGAAAGTGCATCAGAAGATAACAACGCAAGCGCTGCAAATCTGCTTAATTTATGTTCATCATTTTCGGCTGATTTCAATGGTTTCCCAATGAACAGTCGTTTTAAATCCGCCATTTTTTTCGACTCCTTTTCTCTAGAGTGACCCGCTCACTTTTTTCATTATTTTTTATCAAACAAATCCATATGCTACGCTTCTCACAATGAAAAGTCAATTGATTTTTGTTACTGAAAAAGATAAAAAAATCACCATCTTTTTTTAATCAGACACTCATTTAAAGTCTCCCGCTTCCTTTATCTTATCAAGAGAATCCAGATAACAAAAGGATTTGCATTCTCTAAACAAAAAAGCGAGAGCTAAAAGTCTATTTGACCTTTTGGCTCTCGCTTAAAAACTTAGTTAATTATTCCCTTTTATTGTAACAAGTACGTATGATCGAAGGTAATTTCCACTTTATAACGACCAATTTTTTCATAAACTTGCCGCTGAATTTCCACACCCAGTTCAAATTCAGATAATTTTGATTCTGTAGGCAAAACCAAGTCGAACAAAATCTTTGGCTCTTCGCCATGGGTAACTAAGCGGATATCATGGACTTTTAAAGACGCATCAAAAGAACGAATAATCTTTTTGATTGTTTGATGAACAAATTGTTGTGTTGGGTCATACAAATTCACTGGATCAATATGACAAACAAGGTTAACATCCAACTCTTCTTTAAACTTCGCTTCAATCGCATCGATTGTCTGATGGGCTTTATTTAAATCCCAGCGATCATCAATTTCAATGTGAACAGACGCAAACGTTTGGCTGGGACCATAATTATGAATCAGTAAATCGTGATACCCTACAATTGTTTCCATTTTTGATAAGACATTCTTCATTTCATCAATTTCTGTTTGGCTCGGACGCATGCCCATCAACTCATTAATAAATTCGCGAATTAACTGCAAGCCACTATAAATAATATATGCAGCAATTAAAAAACCAATATATCCATCAATTCGCAAACCAGTGACGCCTTCAATAAATGCAGAAATCAAAACAGCTAATGTAGTATAAACATCATTAAAGCTATCCTTAGCAGAAGCAACTAATGCTTGAGAATCAATTTTTGCTGATACTTTTTTGTAAAACAGCCCTTGCCAAATTTTAATCCCAATTGATAAAGCTAAAACAGCAAATAAAATGGGTGTCACCTTGATTGATTCTGGATGCAGGATGCGATCCACGGAGGTCGTTAGAAACTCAAACCCAATAAACGTAATCACTAATGATACAAGCATTCCACTAATATATTCAAAACGTTCATGGCCATAGGGATGTTCTTTATCCGCTGGCTTACCAGCAATATAAAAACCGACTAATGTTAAAACTGAAGAAATAGTATCGGACAAACTATTAATGGCATCTGCCATGATTGAAACACTACCTGAAAGCAAGCCAATCATAAATTTACTAACGAATAAAAATAAATTAGAAACAAGCCCAATCCGACCGGCAAAAGCACCGAATGCTGTTCGTTTTTCCAATTTACGACGTTCAATTTTTTTCTCATATCGTTGAAGCAATGCTTGAATCATTTTACAACCCCTACCCACTTTTTATTTCTTAAAAAAATACTATAAAACCTTTTTATACATTTGTACACAAAAAACCTCACTTTCTGAGGGAGATTTTATTATTTAGCATTGCCAAAAAGTCAAAAGCAAGAGCCCCCAAAACTTCTTTGTTAGGGTTGCCTTGAAAATAAAGAAAAATAAAAAGCCGAAAACGCTAGAGACGTTTTCAGCTTTTTGTTTTTTAATGGAATAAATGGCTCTTTTGCGCTAAAGCCGCAAATTTTTTCGATCTGTGTTCCAGATGTGGATAAAGAATTGCACCGCCAATACTAAAGACGACTGAAATCCCCACCATAATCCAAATGGCAAACCAAGCATTTGGCCAGTAAATGCCTCCTGCTGATTCCCTTAGCAAGTTCACGGCATGCGTAAACGGCAAGAACGGATTAATCATTTGGAAGAATTTACCTGAGACTTGAATTGGGTAGTTCCCACCCCCACCAGAGATGGATAGTACCAAGATTATTATCGCAATTCCTTTCCCTACATTGCCAAAGAGAGCAACAAGCACATAAACCATTATCATAAACGTAATGGCAATCAATACCGCAAACCAGACACTATACGCTGGATTACGAACATCTACGCCTAACGCAAAGTAATTACCTAAGGTTACAATCAGTGCTTGACCAATCCCCATGACAATGAAGGTAAACATCCGTGCTGAAAATTGTTCCCGTTTAGAAAAGCGTTTTTTATCTTTTCCTTCGAGATAAACATCCGTTGTCGCAACACTTGAGAATAACACAGCGCCAACCCACAAACACAAAGCTGTATAGAATGGGGTACTTGCCGAACCATTATTAGCAATCGGATAAACAGCATGTTCTTTGACTTCAACTGGTTGTGTAAAGAAGTCACTTTCTTTATTGGCATCTAATTTTAGTAATTTAAGAATTTCGCCTAAGTCAACTTCTTTTTCACCTTTACGGATTGCATTCGCTGCTTTGTGTAATCCTGTTTTGATATTTGGCCAATCATTAATAATCAGCTCGTTGGCTTTGTCTAAGGCCGCTTCAACATCTGGCATTTTCTCATTGACTGTTTTCAAGGTATTCGTTAAATCTTTTCGGATACCTGGATAGTCATTTTGCATAAAGGCTGCCGCTTTGCTGACTTTGTCTTGAATGACTGGTAAATCGTTTTTATACAAATCAGCACCACGATTAATGCCATTGACAATGGTTTCCATATTGCCATTCAACATCGTATTCGCATCATGAATTTCTTGTTTAATTGCCGGCATTTCGGCTTGATATTTTTCTAATAAAGAAATCGCATTAGTGACCGTTTGACTTGTTGAACTCAATAACCCTTCAAAGTCAATTTGTTGCGCTTTGTTTAGTTGACCTTGAGCGTTTTGGATGGTAGCAATTAATTTGTCTAAAATCGTTTTTACTGTGTTTTCAATCGCATTAGGGTTAATACTATTGACGGTTGCTTCTACTTGTTTAGCTTTTGCTTGAATATCATCTGTATTTATTGCCACATTCACATCGATTTCATCAACCGCTATTTTTAATTTAACCACAGTATCATCAATCGTTCTCAATTTATTGATAGTATCTTGTAACGCCTCACTACCTGTTGCTTCTTGCATTTGTGTAAACAGTTGAATCAGCTGTTGGATATTTTCATGTTGTTTTCCTAGGCTTTCAGACAGTTGTTGCTTAATTGCTTCTCTTTCTTCAACTGGTAAACGATGATTTTTTAAATCTTCTAGTGCTGTATTTACACCAGCGCTAATTGTTCCAATTGCTTTTAAAATCGTCCCCACACTTTGAGTAATTCCAGGTAACGCCTTTTCCAATTGAGTGGCGCCATCTAATGTGACATTCCCTAAATCATTGGCTTGATCACCTAGTTTACGAATATCTGGTAACGCCGTTTGAACTTGTTGAATGATTTCTAATCCTTGTTTTGCTTCTTGGATTCCTTCGCTCATTGTTTGTTCCACAGAGGCAAAGTCTTCATCAATCATAGCAATTTGTCGGCCAGCGTTTTGAATTTCTGGAATTTTTTCTTGTAACGTCAAAATAACACTAGCTTGTTCTTTGATGCTTGGCATTTTACCATTTAGCTCAACAATCTTCTCTCCTAAAGCATCAACTTCAGGTAAATATTTCATCGCATCGTTGGCTTTCGCTAATTTTTCTTTTAGCTCAGGCACCTTACCATGTAAGTCTGTGACTTGTTTCGCGTACGTGTCAATGGTTCCAATGTTGGCATCTGTATCTAAAATCATGCTCTTAACTTTTTGAATGCTAACCATGTTTTTATCAATATCATAGCCAATATCATTGAATGTTTTGATTAACGTACTACTTGCCGTTTTGATGAATTCTTCCGAAATTTGTGACTGAATGGAAGAAGCGCCTTTTGACGTAATTTTCGGCGCAATTGCATTAATTTTTTCGTTAATTGAGTATTCAATTTTAGGTTTATTGATATCACCAGAAGTAAAACTTAGCAAATCTTTGGAAAAATCTTTAGGTAAATAAATCCCGGCAAAATATTTTCCTGATTGGACTCCTTTGTCTAATTCCTTTTTGGAATCAACAAAACGCCAACCTAATTGCTTGTTTTTCTTCAAGTTTTTCAAGACTTCATCACCAATATTGACCGATTTATCTTGAAAAGTTGCTGTTTGGTCATCACTATAGACCGCTATTGGTAACTCTCCTGTATTTGAATACGGATCCCATAGTGCTTTAATGTTAAACCATGCATATAATGATGGAATAATCATTAAGGCAACAATCAAAAATGTTGCTACTGGGTTTTTAAAAATTCTTTTCCAATCTAAAATAAATAGTTCCCATGTATTTTTTATATGTTTCATAAAATCACCTGCTTTTTTTTGTGCCTGAATAACTTTAGCATAAAATACAAGAGAATAACAAACAAAAGCTTGAATGTTACGACACATTTTTAAAATGTCGTAAGTTCAAGCTAAGATTGTTTATTTCATATTTTTAGAAAATTCCGAAACGACTTGTTTAACTTCATCAATGGCTTCTGGTTTTAAATAAGCCAAAAGTTTTGGTGCTTTTGTCATCAAGTACATTTTATCTAGTTTGCCTGTTTGTTGGCGTTCAAACATTTCTGCAAGTAGCGCTTGCATTTTTTCTTTTTTATCTTCTTTTGTTCGATCTAGTATGAACGTTAAGAATTGTTCTTGTCCTTCTTTCATTCCCTATCCCTCCTTACAAACAGATTCTTTTCTATTATAAAACTTCTTTTTTAGAAAGGATAGTCCTTTTTTTAGGATCTATGATTTTGTATACAGACTTAGCATGTCTTTTTTGGCGGATAAAGGTAAGCCGAGTCCCTCTTTTAAATAGCCCTCTACCGAACCAAATTCTTTTTCAATCGCCTGTAAAGCGGTCGCTAAGTACTCTTTTTTCACATAAAGCAGCGTTTCTAATTGTTGAATTTCTGCTGGAGGTGTTCCATTTGCTTGGTACTGTGCAATAATTTGCTCGTTAGCAGCTTTTCTTTGCTCGTTCGTCTTTAAATAATCTTCTAAAATATGAGAATGTTCCACACCTAAAGCACTTAATATCAAGGCTGCGCCGATTCCTGTTCGATCTTTTCCTGCGAAACAATGAAATAAAATAGCTTCCTGTGGATAACTTAAAAAGTTTTCAAAAAATGTTTGGTAACCTTTGCGCCCCGAATTGGAAAGAACCATTTCTTTATAAGCCATGTCCATTGCTGCATCGGGTGAACCAACCGTTTTAAGCATTCCTTCTAATGAAGCGGTCTGCGCCTGAATATCGGCCAAAATGTCTATATGTAAATAGTTGGTTCCTTGAATTAAATCATCTGGTCGTTCTTGCGTTTCTGCTGCACTTCTAAAATCATAGATTCGTTTAATTTGATAGTCCTCTACCAGTTTCTGTTGATCCGCTTGTGCAATATTGACGAGTTCACCACTCCGAAAAAAATGCCCTGTCTTGACGGATGTACCTTGTTGCGTTGGAAATCCTCCAATATCTCTAAAATTTACTACGCTGTTCATGTTCTGTCACTCCTTCATTTTAATTATTTTGTTGTCATTTAAATACTTTGTTTTTTCTTTTTATTTCTTTTTCTAAATGATAATAAAAAACACTTCAAAAAACAATCTTTTTATCAGTTGTTTATTGCCATTTTATCATAGATACAGTATTCTTAAAAGAGAGGTGAGCAACGATGTTAAAACGAGATTTTTTAGAAAAACCGTATGATTATATGAATGATATTCTATTGTTCCTATATAATAATAAAGGCCAAGCGACACGAAATGAATTAGTAGATTTTTTCAATATTAGTTTACCAACATTGAATGAGTATCTTTCTTTTTTAGAACAATTTTTGAAAGAAGAGCAACTTCAAGAAAGCCTCACCGTGACTGTACTAGGTGATACCCTTTATCTAAATAAAGCACCAACCTTTTCCATGAAAGCAATGATCATGTTGTTCTTGAATAAATCTATTAAGTTTCACATGGTTCAGCAACTCTTTCATAAAAATAAAATAAATGGCGGGTATTTTCAACAGAATTATGCCATCAGCTCTGCTACCTATTATCGAAAAATCGTTGAATTAAATGACTTACTCAATGAGTTTAATTTATGTATCAAACGAGGAAAACTTATCGGCGAAGAAAAACAAATTCGCTTTTTCTTTTTTAATTTTTTCTGGTTTATCTTTGAAGAAAAAACAGATTTAGAAAAAGAACTGGCCAATCAATACCTAGGATTAATCGAGATATTACAAGAAATCCCCAGAATTACCTTTGACCATACAGAAATTCTTCAAATTAAGCTTTGGATGAAAATTTCTTTTCGTCGTATGGTTTTAGAACCTCTGCCAACGATTAGTCCGCATGATGTCCAACTCGATCGACCTTTATTTGAAGAAATTAATTTATCTATACATACATATATGAAAAGAATCGACCGTCCATATACAATCAATGAAGCCTATATGTTTTATGACTTTTTTTGTTCCATGCATAATTATTCTGCGAATGCTGCTTTCGCCTTTCGTTTAGCAAAACAACAACGAATTGAAAAAACGTATCTTAACGAAATGAACCGGGTCATTTTAACGTACCTTAAAGCACGTGGTTATTTATCCCATTACGTGCTGCCTATTCGGCTACTTTATATTGAAAATTTACTTTTCCAATTACATGCGCAACTCTATTATTTTTCAGGATTTATTTTACCCTTTGATTATTGGACGATTCAGTCACTTTTGAAAGTCTTACGTCATCCTTTTAGTGAAAGTGAAGTTTACGAATTAGTGGAGATCGCTACAACGAACTTTGCCACAAAAGCCACTGCTTCTAAGTACCAAAATCAATTTACTGAAATTAATTATACACTTATTTTGAATCACATTGCTGAATTAAATGAAAAAAAAATAACGATTGGTGTTTATCACTCACTGAGCAGTGCTTATAGCGAGTTGGTAGCACAAAAAATACAACAGAGTATCGCTGGAAAATATCCGCTGAAAATTGAGCCTTACAACGCAGAAAACCATTATGATTTGCTTTTAATGAATACCAATAATGAACAGCTCGTTGCCCAGTATGACCATTACTATATTTTTTCGGATATTAGTAATCGTTACGACCTACAATCAATTGAAAAAATCATTCAATTGTTATTGGGCAAATAATCTCTAATAAAAAAAGCTTAAGTGCCCTACTCTCAGATGGCTGACTTAAGCTTTTTATTTTACTTTCCCTATTTCTTTAAACGGCGCCATTTTAAATACCACGATTCCTTCAATCGCTTGTATCTCGACAAAGCCGAACATACGACTATCACTTGAATGCGTACGATTGTCCCCTAAGACAAAGTAATGACCAGCTGGAATCTTCTGAAACAGGCGAAGTTGGGCTGCCGCTTCTTCTGATAAGTCAAAACGACTGGCATTCTCAGGCAGTGCCTCATTATCGCTTGCTATAGGTTCTTCCGAAAGATAAAGTTTTCCCTCGTTTACCCAAATTCGATCACCAGGAACCCCGATAATTCGCTTGACGTACGTACCTGTGCTAGCCAACGGTGCTTTAAATGCAATCACATCGTACCTTGTTACTTGCTTCGTCCGTTGTACTAAGACTCGTTCCCCTGCGTTAAGTGTCGGCTTCATGGATTGCCCAGCAATTGGGTAGCTAGATGTCTTTAACACAAAAAAGAACACAAAAATGGCGAAAAGAATAGCTGGCATAAAAAATTTAACGACTTGGATGAGTTGTTTCTTTTGGTAGGCTTGCCGCTTTTTTTTAATCTCTTCAGCAGTCATTTTTCTTTTCGGTCCTCTTATTGATTGATGGTTATCTGTTTGCTCAAGCAAATATTCCGTTGCTTTGTTAGTCTTTTGCTTTTTTAGCTGATATGTCGCAGGCAACTTTTGCTTCAAGAAGGCGCGCTTAATGTGGCGAATTGTTCGCATAACGGGCTTTATCCATTCTTTCATCGTTTTCTTAAAAGGAAAAGCTTCTTAAATAAACTTTTCCTTTCTTGCTCCTTTTTTCTATTTGACTAATTGCGTTCCTTTTTTTATATAACTACTACGTAACTGGTTCTCCTTCATAAACTGATTCAGTGGTTTCTGCGCATCTTGTGCCAGCTCCCAGATACTTTGATTTGCTTCTACAAGATATTCGCTCTTCTCTGTTACTATGTTTTTCCTGATAAGCGGTTGCCTTAGCGGCTGCTCTTTCTTTGAGACAACAGCAGCCTGTAATCGTTCTGCAGAGCCACTTAGTGTAACAGCTAAAAAAAGGACCCCAAGACAATGTAGTTTCCTTGCTCCCGTTAACTTTTTACTGACCATTTTATTAATAGTTATCTTGTTCAAGACGTGTCAGTTTAGTTAAGCGTTCCTCTAATTCGCGATAAATCTCAAGTACTTCTACTTTTGACGCTTCGACTTCATTCGAAATACTTTTCGCTCGATTACCAATATTTAACATTTCTAATTCTGCAGAATTGATTAGGTGTTTTGCTTCTACTTTCGCTTCATTAACAATCCGATTGGCTTCTTTTTTGGCAGAAACCATCACTTCGCCAATTTCTTGTTGCGATTTTAAAGCCTCTTCTTGTAATTGCTGATTTTTCATTAATAAATCGTTAATTTGCTGTTTTGCGCGTAGCAGTTCTGTTAACTGCTCACTACTCGGTTCAATATTTTTTGAAACGGCTTGTAGTGTCTTCAATTCTTTTTGAACTTGTTCTAAATTGTCTTCTTTGGCCTCTACTTCTTTTCTTAGAGCAGCTAATTCCCCTTCGTAAACTTGCTTTTCAGCAAGATGTTTGTCATTGACACCTTGCAGTCGCCCTAATTTTACTTCTGCTTCATTTTTTTGCTGTAAACTATTTTGAAGCTCATTCTTTAACTCCTCCATGCGTTGTTTCACAATCACTTCTTGTTGGACAGCCTCTTGTAAGGCTTGTTTTTCGGCTTCTACTTTTTGTAATTGTACAGTTAGTTTTTCAATTTGTTCCTGCAATGCTTGTTGAGTCGTTGTGCTTTCTTCTAATTCTGTCGTTAACGTTTCTACTTGCTTTTCCATTCCTGTAATATCCCCTTTTTTCTCCAACTTTCCTTTTTCTTCTGCTAACTGGTTGTGTAATGTCTGGATATGTTGTTGCTGTTCAGCCGATTCTTTTTCTAATTCTGCCACTTGCTGCGTTAATTCACTTTCTAAACGTTCCATTTGATTATGTACAGTGGTTAATTGTTTTTCTGCGTTTTGCAGATTTGTTTGAAGAGTGGTAGCCTCTGTCGTGGTTTCACTGTTCGTTTCCAGTTGCTCTTCCAATTCAAAAATTTCATGTTCTTTTTGATTTAGTATTTCAAGTAATGACTGGTTTTTTTCTTCTAATGCTTGTTTTTCCGTTTCTTGTTGGTTCTTTAATTGCTCATTTTCTTCTTGAAGTTTTTTAAAGGCTGTTTCTTTTTTCTGATAGTAGGTGAGCCTTTCTCTTAACGTCGCCATTTCTTTTTCCTGTTGTTCTGGTTTGATTCCGCTAATTATTTTTTCTGGTTCGAATCCTGGCTGAAAAAAGACTTCTTTTTCAAGCGTATCATCCGAAATATCTTTAATTTTTTTGATTAAACGTCTTTTTGTCATCTATATGTCCTTTCTCTCGTCCTTTTAACTAATCACGACAGGCTCCAAATTTGTTTCCAACGTCTCACGAGCATACGTATCAATGGATTTGACAAGGGTTTGCTCTTGATCTCGATAAGTAAAATTAAAATCAATCATGGTAATTTCTTTAACTGAATTCAACGCTGCAATCAGTGCTACAATATTGTCTTGACCTGTTTGAAATTCATGGTAACTTAAACCAACTGAAAAAACAGACAGTGTCAAGGTTTGTGTTTTTTCACTTCTAATCATTGTGATACTCGTCTCTCCGAGGTAAGGACGCCATTCACGCGCTAATTGTAATTCATAATTCGTCAAGACAGCGGCCGATTCTGCCGAAACAGCTTGCTTCCAGGGAAACTGATTTAAGGCTGTTTTTTTAATCGCTTGTTTTTTTATTTTGTCACCTTGAGTAGCTTGGCCCTGTGCCAAACGCTCGATCCGTTGTTCCATGCGGATATTTCGTTGATTTAATTGATAATATGTATAAACAATTCCTAACAATAATACGCTAAGTAGACAAACACTAAACAATAAATAAATCATTAAACGACTATTTTTCTGATACTTATAGAAATTTATTTTCCTCTTTAATATCCGGTCCTCTGAATCCAGTTTTTCGACAAGTAATCGCAAATACAATTGATAGCTTACAAATAAAAATAAGCAACTACTCATTAAAAGTACAACAATCATCATACAAATATAATCTCCTTTATGTCATCGCTCGACAATCAAAACTTGTAAAATCACCTGTTACGCTCTTTAAAAACTCTATATAGTATTGATTGTAACATTCCGTTTGAGCCTTGCCAACAACTTTATTTAAAATAAGATGATAAAAATTTGAATTTTATATTTATATTTTAATTTTTTAAATACAAAACAAAAAAACAAGAGAGATGCCACTTGGCTATCTCTCTCGCTTTTACTCAAACTATGTTTAACGAACCGAACTAGATCAGTCGCTTTTAAAAAAATCCAATTAGTCTTTGTTGATTTCATAGTAGCTATCGTTCTTTATGTAGCTGAATTTGCTTTTGCTGGGGCTGAATCGCTACTAAGTCCAACACTGATGCCTAAGGCACGATCAACTTCTTCCATAATATCAAGTCTCAAATGACAAACTTTTTCTTTCAAGCGACCCTTATCGATTGTTCGAATCTGCTCTAAAAGAATCACTGAATCTTTTTCAATGCCCGTTTCATCAGAATTAATCCCGATATGTGTTGGCAATTTTGGCTTTGCCATTTTGGCTGTGATCGCCGCAACGATAATCGTTGGGCTAAAATGATTACCTAAGTTATTTTGGACAACAAGGACGGGTCTGACGCCACCTTGTTCCGAGCCCACTACTGGGGAAAGGTCTGCAAAATAAATATCTCCGCGTTTGACCATAGTGGAACCTCCTATCTAGTTATATTCTCTGGGGATTCTTTGTGAGAAAGTACATGCAACTTCATAATGAATGGTTTCTAATTTTTCGGCTACCATTTGTAACGTATTTTCTTCATTGCCATCTTTTCCAACTAATGTAACGACTGAGCCGACAGGAACTTCTTCTACTAAACGAATCATACATTGATCCATACACACTCGTCCGACGATTTCGCAACGCTTACCATTCACGAGCACTGTAAATCCTTGGAGATGACGCAACCAGCCATCTGCATAGCCGATTGGCACTGTCCCAATCCATTCTTCAGCTTCAGTTACGTAGGTTTCGCCATAGCCAATCCCTTCACCAGCCGCTAAGCGTTTTACATGGATGAGTTCACTGGTCAACCGTAAGGCCGGCTTTAACGCATAGCTTGGGGCCAGCTTATTACCTGAAGGGTTCAATCCATACATGGCTACCCCATAGCGAATCATGTTTCCTGGCACATCAGGATGCCATAACGCTGTCGCACTATTGCTAACATGGACATACCGAGGTAACTCTTCTAAAACTGCTAGAACAGCCTTAAAACGCCCTGCTTGTTTTTCAAAATAGCTTGTATCGATTTCATCAGCTGTTGAAAAATGAGTAAAAATCCCTTCCCATAAAAATTCTTTGTGGGATTGAACAAACCGCACTGCTTGCTTAGTTTCTTCCGGGGTTAAAAAGCCAATCCGTCCCATGCCAGTATCGACTTTTAAATGAACACGTAATGGCGTGTTACTCTCAGGCGTTAGTTGTTGAAGAGCAGCTTCTAACCATTCTTGTGTAGCTACCGTTACAGATAAATCATATTGAATCAACAAAGGCACATAAGCTAAGTCTACCACACTCAAAATTAAAATGGGGTCCTGAACACCTGCTTCTCTCAATTCAATTGCTTCATCCAATAAGGAGACACAAAAACCTGTCGCGCCACCTTTTTTCGCCGCTTTGGCGGATTCTACGGCGCCATGCCCATAGCCGTTCGCTTTTACAACCGCAAATAAAGCGGTTCCTTCTGGCAAACGTTGACATTCCTTTTGGACATTTTCAGTAATTGCTTGCGTATCGATATGTAACCGTGTAGGACGATGCCATCCAACGACCATTGTACATCCTTCTTTCTTCGTTGCTTCTATTATTCGCTTTCTAAAACAATTTGTGCAATCGCCATAGTATCTGTGTGCGTAATCGAGACAAACACTTTACCATTATGGGGCGAGTTTGCTACGTATGGTGCACCTGTTTTTTCAGTCAGCACCTCAATATCTTGTAAACCAACTTTACCAATCCCTGTGCCCCATGCTTTAGAAAACGCTTCTTTACAAGCAAAACGACCAGCTAAAAATTCTATTTGACGTTTTGTAGATAACTTTTCAAAAAGGGTCAATTCGCTAGGTGTTAAAACCCGTTGAATAAACGATCCTTGTTTTTCAACAATCGGTTTTATCCGACTTAATTCTACTGCGTCAATACCAATTCCCTTTATCATTTTCCGCCTTACTTCCTATTTAATATAGTTACTCCGAATTACCTTTCATTTTAACAAAATTTCAAAATTTTTCCACTGATTCGCAAAAAAAATAAAGAATGTTTTACAAGATCCTCACACAAATTGAAGTACCATACGTTTTCTTCCTATTTACATTTTTATAAAATTTTTCTGAATTTTTATAAAAGTAAGAAAACAACTAAGAAGTATCGGAAAAAAATCAGGAAACTAAGTGGATGTTCTGATTTTTTATAGAAAATTTTGGCTACTTATGGGAGAATAAAAAGAAAAAGGAGAAAAACGTATGACTTTAACTTCTCGGCAAAAAAAGTTACTTCGTTGCGCCCTGTTTATTTTTACTTTGTTGCTCTACATATTTCCAATCTTCTTTAAAAATCCCAGCCTATTTTTTCTCTTGCAACTGGTTTGGATTATAACCATTCATTTGCTACAACAAAAACTGAAACTCTTCAATCTAACTTCCTCGTTGAAAACTTGGATAATTTTGGCGTTTTTCTTTTTTTATATCATTTTGATGCCTTTTTTACTTTTTTTGAGTTTTTCTATTTAACGATTATCTACCAAAAAAGAGCGAGTGTTCCGTTCATAGACGGAACACTCGCTCTTTTGATTATTTAGCGTTTTCGCGAATGACGAAACCACGTTTTTTATCGTTATGACGTTTGCCGCCACGTTGATCTTTATTTTTGCGGTCGCTATTTTTGTAATTACGGTCGCCATCTTTATGGTTTTTGTTGCCACGATAGCTGCCACCTTTACCATTGCCACCACGGTTGCGATTACGGTTGTTCCCACCGCCACCACCACGGCCATTTTTGTTAAAGCCTTTTTTATTTGAAGGCAATGGACGTTCTGGGGTAATTTTTACAGGAACCGCATCTGCTGGATCTTTCGCTACTGTTTTTAATAATAACGCAGCTAAGTCTGTCGCTGAATATTTTTCTAATAACGCTTCAGCAGATTCTAGATATTTCTCTAAACCATTTTCTTCTAGATCACTTTCGATGGTTTCAACAGCTGCACTTAATTGTCCTTTAAATGCTTCCTTTTCGGTTGGTGGGCGTAATGGTGTCATCCGTTTTTTCGTTAGGTTTTCGATGACATGTAAGTAACCCATTTCGTTAGGTGTTACAAACGTCACAGACATACCGCCTTTACCAGCACGACCTGTCCGACCAATACGGTGAACATAACTTTCTGGATCTTGTGGAATATCGTAGTTATAGACATGGGTGACACCTGAAATATCTAACCCACGTGCTGCTACATCTGTTGCCACTAAGATATCTAAGTTACCATTTTTGAATGAACGTAAAACGCTCATCCGTTTTTGTTGTGATAGGTCGCCATGGATGCCTTCTGCTTTGTAACCACGCGCTTCTAACCCGCGGGCAAGTTCATCAACACGGCGTTTTGTCCGACCAAAGACAATGGTCAATTCTGGGGTTTGCACGTCTAGTAAACGTGTCATAATGTCAAATTTTTCAAAGTCTTTTGAACGTACATAATATTGATCAATTAAATCAGCCGTCATTTCTTTGGCTTTAATCTTCACATGTTCTGGTTGTTTCATGAATTTCACGCCAATATTCTTGATTGCTGGCGGCATAGTTGCTGAAAATAGAAGTGTTTGACGTTGTTCTGGCACTTGTGAGATGATTTTTTCAATGTCTTCCAAGAAGCCCATGTTTAACATTTCATCTGCTTCGTCTAAAACTAATGTTTCAACAGTTTCTAATTTCAAGGTACGACGGTTAATATGGTCTAGTAAACGTCCTGGTGTACCTACAACGATATGTGGACGATCTTTTAGTCCACGGATTTGGCGACCGATATCAGCCCCACCGTAAACGGCTTGGACGCGAATCTTTTTATCGCGGCCTAAACGGAATAACTCTTCTTGTGTTTGGATAGCCAACTCACGGGTTGGTGCAATGACTAATCCTTGAATAACGCGGTTGTCTGCGTCAATTTTGTTAAGCATTGGTAAGCCAAAAGCAGCGGTTTTCCCTGTTCCTGTTTGTGCTTGTCCGATTACGTCTTTTCCTGCTAACGCTAACGGAATTGTTTCTGATTGAATAGGGGTTGCTTCCTCGAAGCCTGCGCGTTCTACCGCTGATAATAATTCTGGCGCTAAACCAAGTTCTTTAAATTTCAAATGATATCCTCCTAGATTTTGTTTCGGAAAGAACGATTTCTTCCTAGTTTCAGGTGTCTTCACTTTCAGTTGTTAAAAAGAAATCCATTATAGTGTGCCAACTATTTCTTCTTTCCTGATTTCACCGAAAAATTCACCTTATGGCATTAGAAAAGCCAAACGTGGTCGTTCAGCTTCACATTTATTATTAAACATAGAAATAGATCTATTTTATTTACTACGATTCAATTTTTCTCGTCATCTTCCGGCAATAGGTCATTCTATCATAGAATCCTATTTTCAGCAAGTTTTATGAAACTTATTTACTTTTCCAAAAGTGCATCGATGACTTCACGAAGTCCCATCCCGTTACTTCCCTTTAAAACCACCATGTCTTCTGGCTGTAAGACTTTTTTGACAGCTTCAATCAACTCATTTTTTTCTTCTTTTTTAAAAGAATGAATGTTAGTTGGTGCATAGGTTTCTTGCAATTTATCAGCTAAATAAGCCATTTCAGAACCATATAAAAAGACTTCTTCAATCGCATCTGGGGCTAAATGCTGCGCCATTTCTTGATGCATGGCAGCAGAATCAGGACCTAATTCCAGCATGTCTCCTAAAACAGCAATTCGTTTTCCTACTTTGGACATTTTGCTAAAACTGTCCAGAACAAGACCCATAGCTGTCGGATTGGCATTGTACACATCACTTAAAATTTCGGCACCATTCGCTGCTTTCAGCCATTCTGTCCGATTCTTTGTTAGTTCCGCTGTAGCCAACCCTTTTTGAATCTCACTATCCGTTAATTGGAAATACCGACCAATGCCAATTGCGATTAATGCATTGGTGACATTATAGGTTCCTGGCACTGGAATCGTAAACGTCATTTGTGTATCACTGATTTTGAATGAGGTTTGCTCTTTGGCTTCATTTGTGACGATTCCTTGAAGTTGACTTTCCTGGCTAAAACCAAAAGTAATCACTTGTTGCGTAACTTTTTCCACCAATGGTTCTAGCAAAGGTTCATCGCTTGGCACAAATAAACTACCGTCTTTGGCTAAACCATCTACGATTTCCATTTTTGCTTGTGCAATGCCTGCTCGTGAGCCTAAATTTTCCACATGGGCTTCGCCAATCATTGTGATGGCAGCAACTTCTGGCTGAGCCAGATTGGAAAGGAAAGAAATTTCCTGAGCATGATCCATGCCCATTTCTAAAATCAGTTTTTCTGTTTCATCAGGCATGTGTAAAATAGTATAGGGTAAGCCAATTTGATTATTGTAATTGCCTTGCGTTTTGTAAGTCACAAACTTTTCAGATAACACAGCAGCAATCAAATCTTTAGTGGTGGTTTTTCCATTACTGCCAGTCACAGCGATGACATTCGGTTGCATTTTATTTAAATAATAGGTAGCTAATTTTTGCATAGCAACCAGTGGATCAGTAACATGCAAAACAGGCAATTGTTGCGGCGCATCGACTAAATCCTGTCCCCAAAAAGCGGCCTGACAGCCATTAGCCATGGCACTCTCAATAAAACGATGACCATCATTTTCACCTTGTAAAGGAACAAAAAGGTTTCCTTTCACAATTTTACGACTATCAAATTCAATGCCTGTTAAAGGAAAATCAGGCCATTGTTGCCAATCATTACTGGCTTCAACCGCTTGCGCTACTTCCCAGAAGGTTAATTTCATTATGTTTTGCTCCTCTGACACAGGGACTGGGACATGCCAAAGTCTTGTCATGTCCCAGTCTTGTGTGATTTTTTCTTCTTAGTTATTATAAAATTCTTGGCGTTGTTTAAAACGATTCAAAGCTAACTGAATCAATTCCTCAATTAAATCACTGTATTTCAAGCCCATATTTTCCCATAGTAAAGGGTACATACTAAAGTCAGTAAAACCAGGCATGGTGTTCAATTCATTCAGGAATAATTCGTTTTTGCTTGTTAAGAAGAAATCACAGCGACTTAAGCCACTTCCATCTAACATAATATACGCTTTTTTAGCATATTCTTGCGCTTGATGGGCTACTTCTTCTGGAACATGCGCTGGGATTTGCATTTCAATCGTGTTATTGATGTATTTTGCATCATAATCATAGAAAGCGACATCTTTCACCACTTCACCAGGTAAAGTCGTACGGACATCTTCATTTCCTAAAATGGCTACTTCAATTTCACGTGCTTCAATCCCTTGTTCAACAATTGCTCGGGCATCATAACGGAAAGCTTCTTCCAATGCTTCTTGCAATTCTTCACGATTTTCCGCTTTGCTAATTCCGACACTAGAACCCATATTGGCAGGTTTAACAAAGACCGGATAGATTAAAGAACCTTCACATTTTTCAAAGACTTCTTTTGGATTTCCTTTCCAGTCACTTCTTAAAACTGGCACGAATGGTACTTGTGGAATGCCAACAGTTTGTAAAAGATATTTCGTCATGATTTTGTCCATTGCGTTAGCACTAGCTAAGACACCTGCGCCCACATAAGGCATATTAATGGTTTCCATGAATCCTTGAATTGTTCCATCTTCACCATTTGGCCCATGTAAAACAGGGAAAACAATCGCTTCTTCTTCATAAATTTCCGAAGGACTGATTCGTTTTCCTGAAAATTCGCCTGTTTCTTCAGGTGTTTGTGCCCAAGTTAAATGTAAAACTTCTTTATTTTGTGGTCGTTCAGATAAGAGAGGGCCTTTTACCCATTGACCATCTTTACTAATAAAGACTAACTGTACTTGATAATATTTATAATAGATTGCATTTAAAACGGAATATGCAGACAAAACAGACACATCGTGCTCTTCACTTCTGCCGCCATACAACAAAATAATCTTCAAATGCTTGTCCTCCTAGTTTCTTTCCTGTCTTTTAGAAAAAATTATTTTTCAAATTATCCTTACTTATTTTAGCATAAAACCCAGTTTCATAATAGAAGCAAATTTAGTGAAGGCAAAATTCTTTGCTTGCCTTTTCCTTGCTAAAGACTCCGTTCCACCAGCTCAATAAGGGCTTGTTTAAACGTTATTCTATCTTGGTCTGTAAAAGGTTTAGGTCCTTTCGTTCGGCCACCTTTTCGCCGAATTTGGCCACTAAAATAGCGTTGTTCTAACAATCCATCAATATTTTCTTTCGTATATTGATAACCCAGTTGATGTAAAACTGACACTCCCTTTGGCAAGACCAAGGAAGCTAAGCCATAATCTTGTGTAATTAAAAGATCCCCTTTTTTTATTAACTGCACAATTTTAAAATCAGCAGCATCCGCTCCTTTATCAACATACACAAAAGAGACATTTTCTGGATAATCTTTTAAGGAATAATGATCTACACTAGTAACAATCACCACATCCAAAGCTTTCTCTACAGCGACTTCAATAACCGTCTCTTTCACAGGTGAACCATCGCCATCGACAAAAATTTTCATTCATTTCCCTCGCTTCTTCCTTGCTCTAACCATTTGGGATGACGTTGAAAGTAGTGTTGTAATTCGTCAAAAACGACTTCTTTAACCACTTCAAATAACTCTGTATTTCTTAAAATGGTTTTCGTTGCATCCGTGTAGCGGGGCTTTGGTATCGTAATGGCTAAAACAAAATCAAATTCTGCTAAAAAACTATCTGCTGTCACAGATAATGAGTAATGTTGCTCCTCTAAAAATTGATTAAAGGCGGCCACTACGCCATCAAGAAAACCCTCATAGTGGGTTCCACCAAGACTAGGATAATGCCCATTAACAAATGTTTTTTGCACTTGCGGCGCATGATTTTTACTCAAAATAAATTGAACAAGGGCCAATTCTGTTTGCTTGGCTTGAATAATCGGTGCAGCTTTTCTAGTTAATGGGTTATCTTTTTCAAATAAATAATTACTTAAACCTTTAGGGTAATAACAAAGATTTTTTTGTTCCTCTTCTTGTGTTAAGAGAATCTTTAAGCCTGGATTCAACATGGCAATCTGTTGACATTGTTGTAAAACACGCATATAAGAAAGTGATTCTGTACCAAAAATTTGCGTATCTGGCCAAAATAAGACTTCAATTCGTTCCTGGGTTTCTTCAATAGGTAATAATAATCGTTTTTTCAATTGCCCTTGATGATAAATAAAAATAGTCCGCTGTTTTTCTTGATCGATACTGATCCCTACTTGTTTTGAGAAGGCTTGTAAAACAGATAAATACAGAAAAGGTGGTTCTAAATCGACTTGCTTTTGTTCAAAAACAAGCGGTCGTGTGGAAGATACCTGAAAAGAGATTTGTTGACGCGATAACTGTATAGCAATTTTCCCTTGATTCTTTTCAATGAAAAACTCTAATAAACCATTAATTGTCTGAACAAGTAAATTCTCTAAGCCGACTAAGCCAGTCGTTCCAATGAACGCTTCTGGTCGTTTTTGAATCCGTTCAATAAATTCATCATTTTCTAAAACTGTTAAAAGATGTGCAACACTCATCCTGCTGCCTCCTTTGCAATCTGTTTCTTTTAATTATAATGAAAAAAAGACCAGAAGAAAAGCCACACGCGACTTTTCTTCTGGTTTTCTTCTTTAACGAATTAAATCAAGATTCGGATGCTCAAGAACGTGATTCACTTGTTTGACCGTTGTCAAAGGAATATCTCCTTGAATCGTATGTGCAAGGACCCCATTGACTGTGGCAAAGGTAACTGCCTTTTCTAACGACCAATTTTGGCTATAGCCATATAAAATCCCCGCCGCATAAGCATCACCAGCACCAATTCGATCAAGATTAAGAAGCGGTCTTTTTTCACTCTGTTGGTACTCATTTTGGGTATATAAATACCCACTTAAGTAGTTTTGATTTTGGGAATGACTTCTCGTTGTCCCAGCAAACCATTCCAAATTGTATTGAGACATGAAGCGCTGAATCAGTTCAGTTTCTTGTGCCTCACCTTCTAAATCTTCTCGCGGAATGAAACCTAATAGCTCGACCAAATCACGACGACTGCCAAAAACAATATCACAATAAGGTAAAATGCGTTCGTACTGTTGACGCATAAAGAGTGCGCTATTTGCTGTATTCAAACTAGGTCGATAATTAAAGTCAAAACAAACTTTCTTTTGATAGGCATGCGCCTTTTGAGCAAGTATCAAAGCAGCATCACGAGTTTTTTCAGTTAAACTTAACGAAATACCACAAATATGCACCATATCTACTTCCGCTAAAAAGGCCTCAAAATCGTAGTCCTTCGCCTCGCTGATGCCAAAAGCACTCTGATGGCGATTTTGATAAGTTACTTGTGTGGGTCGGATTCCATAACCCATTTCTGCAAAAAAACTACCAATATGATCGCCCTTTTCTCCTACCCATTGATCTGAAATTCCTAACTTCCTTAGCGCTGCTTTGCCAGCTTCACCAAGACGATTGGCAGGTAATTTCGTAATCAATGCTGTTTCTAGTTGAAAATGAGCCAAATTTGCTAAGAGATTTACGCCAGTCCCTACAAAGTTCATTCTTAACTGCTCTGTTTGTTCTAACATTAGATACTCTGGCGGAGTGAAACGAAGCATGACTTCACCAAACGCAGCAATTTTCATCTTTGCCACCTACTTATTCAATGTGTTTTTCATCATGGTTAGTAACGTTTTCACGTCTTCTGTTCTAGTGTCCCCTGTTTCTTGATCGATAATTGAGCTGTAAACATGAGGAATGATTTTTTTAACGCCGGCATCCACCGCAATTTGAACAATTTCTTCAAAGTTTTTTAAATCAATGCCCCCTGTTGGCTCTAAATAAAAGTCATACTTGGCACAAGCTGCTGCTACTGCTTGGTATTCTTCTTTGTGAGCCAAGCCTTTCATCGGGAAATATTTAATGGAACTGCCCCCCATGTCTTTCAACAATTTGATGGCGGTTTCGATAGGTACTTCCGCCGCTGGCGCACCAGAGCTTAACGGACCTGTCGCAATGTTGACATAGCCAACTTTGCCTGTGGGTGAAACCAAGCCATTAATCACTGTTTCGTCTTGACGAAGTAAGGCCCGCGAAGCGCCGACACCTGTGAAAACTTGGTTCACGTGTTGCGGTTGTAGAACTTCTGATAAGCGAGCCACCATTTGACTTTGATTAGGATCGCCAGCCCCTAAGCCGACAGATAAAGCGTTGTTGGTTGCTGCTTGGTATTTTTTCATATCGTCAATGGCTGCTTCATCGGTTTCATAGTTTTTTGAAAGGACGCCTAACACAACATGCCCTTCTGCTGCTTCATAACAGGCTTGGGCATTTTCTACTGAATTGGCTAAGACGTTTAAACAAATGCGTTCTTCTAAATAATTAGGTTTTAATGACATGGCTTATTTCTCCTTTGTGTCCATAATTTCTTGTAATCGTTGCACGATTTTGTTCATTTCTTCTTGATTGACAGAACGAATGTCAAATTCAATGATGCCATTGTTGGCTTGATATTCTCGCGTATAAATAGCTGGACTTTCTGCTTTTAATGCTTGGATGACTTCCTTGGCGGTTTTTCTGCCGTTCACTTTGACACTGGCGCGATAAATGTCTCGGCCAGCGCCATCTTGGACGATTTTGGCGGTTAAATCTGGCAAGTTATTGATGGCTTCAACAAACGGTTTTAAGCGCTCTTGCATCGAAACCCCTGATTCACTGCCATGTGCCAAGTATTCTTCCACTGCTTGCGTAAAGCCTAGGATATTGTCTTTGCCAATTTTCATTGCTCGACCAATGCCTTTGCCTTGTAGGCGCACCCAGTCAATGTATTCTTTTTTCCCGACCACTAAACCGGCACTTGGCCCTTCGATGGCTTTGGCGCCGCTGTAAATCACCAAATCAGCGCCTGCTTCAGTGTATTTGAAAAGATCTTCTTCTGCTGCCGCGTCAACAATTAGCGGCACCTGGTAGCGTTGCGCCACTTTGGCCGCTTCGGCCACCGTCAGCATACTTTTTTGCACGGTATGATGGCTTTTGATGTATAGAATGGCCGCTGTTTTTTCAGAAATCATCATTTCCACGTGTTCTGGACTGCACATGTTGGCGTAGCCAGCTTCCACCACTTGGCCGCCGCCTTGTGCTACCATGACTTCTACAGGCGTGCCGTAGTCCACGTTGTGCCCTTTAGGTAAAACAATCTCTCGCTGTTCGATCTTTTCTGTATAGGGATGATACGCGTGGTACAAGCTGCCTTTTCCAATCAAGGCAGCCACCGATTGGGCAATCCCCGCCGAAGCCGAGGAAACGATTTGGGCATCTTCTACCTTCAACAAGTTGGCTAAAAAAGCTCCTGTTTGCACACTAAGTTCACTCATTTCAAAGAAATGTTCGCCGCCGAATCGTTGAGCCGCAAGGACTGCCTCCGAAACTTTGGAGACACCTAGAATGGTCATTTTCCCAGAAGCGTTGATGACTTCTTTTAAGTGGAATTTTTCGTAACTAATTGTCATAGATTTGTCCTCCAATAATTGTTTTGATTGGGCGAATTTGCTCTTTGGCTACTCGTGTCAATCCATTAGAATCAGTCAATGTTTTTTCTTCTGCTTGAATCGTGAAAATCGTTAAATCAGCATCTTTACCTATTTCCAACGTGCCTTTTTGCGTTAAATGGAAATTCTCAGCAGGAGCCTTGGTTACCTTTTCAATAATTTCTGGCCAATCATAGCCGACCACACGGAGTTTTTCCATCGTTGTGGCTAAATCATAAACAGGACCATTTTCTCGGTTACGAATGTAAATATCTGTGCTAATTGATGCAGCTTTCATTCCCTCGCGCAACGCTGTTTCAGCTACGTGAAAATTGAAACTATCCGTACCATGCCCGATATCAAATACGACCCCTTTGTTGTACGCTTGCCAAGCGAAGTCTTTTATTTTATCCGTTGCTTGGTCTAAGATGCCATTTTCTTTCCCATTAAAACAATGGGTTAGGACATCCCCTTTTTCCATCAAGGCTAAAATTTCATCTAGATGAGGCGGTGCTGATCCAATGTGAACCATTAAGGGAATTTCTTGGTTTTCTTGCTGAATCTGTTTGGCCAATTCTAAAGGCGTAATGCCGTTATCGCCAATAACGGTCCTACTCATTCGGGCTTTAATCCCTACAACAAAATCTGGTAATTCTTGAATCGCTTTTTTGACTAAACTCGCTTGTACTTTACTTAAATCTGCGAGTTCGTCCTGAGCAACGATGCCCCATTTAGAAATATTGACTAATCCAAAAACATTTGTTTTTGCTTGCTGCGCTAAATCATAAAATTCATGAATGTTTTCAGCACCTGTTGTCCCAGCATCAATCACTGTCGTAACACCCTTTTTGACCCCAATTTCATCTGGATAATCATAATAAAGAGCCATTTTTTCAAAACAATGAACGTGATCATCTATCCAGCCTGCGGATACATAAGTACCTGGTTCTAAGTGGATAGTTTCTTTTGCAGAACCTGAAATAGTTGCTGCAACAGCCGCTATTTTTTTCTCTTTAATTGCAATTTCAACAGGCATACCATCTACTGTCTGTCCATTTTTTATAAGTAAATCGTAGTCCATATTCTTCCCTACTTTTCTATAAATCTAAATTTTGTCCAAGGCTTAATGAATTCTAATAATACAAGTTCTTCTTCTATAATACGCCCTACTCGATTTTTGCGTGAGTCTTGATGTGGTTCTAAAACGACTTGTAATTCATTTTTGTATTTTCCAAATGCATCATTTCCCACAACAACATCTCCAGGTTGTAGCATTGCTTGATTATCATGTGGGGGATTAGCTTCATTTTTATATTTTTTACGCACTTCTGTGGAACGAATCATCTGCTGAGTGATATCTCCACGGCGAAAATGTTGATTTTTTGTTACGATTTCTTTTTCAATTTCAGAAGTCGCTTCTTCAAAAACAATGGTCAATTCTGTTTGATAACGATTCAACTGACCCAATACTTCTAATTCTTCGTTGGAAGCATAAGCATTTCCAATAACAACATCATCAATTAAATTTGTTGCAAATAAATGTTTAGCTTGAACAGTGACTGGCAACTGTCTATGCATTTCTAAAGTAGGTAGCCCATCATTCACATCCCAAGGACCAATTTCACCTACCTGTGATGAAATAAAAGCAGCTGTCCGAATACCTTCCTTTTTAAAACGGATGCTACATTTTTCAAAGAAATCATACGGCAATGCAGTTCCCGCTTGTGGATAAAAGTTATGACAACCATATAAGAAAGGTCGATTCGCTTCATACGTCAAAATGTTATCAAGATAAGCGACATCATTACTCATATTCAACTCAATAGCCACGCCGAATGGATTAAACGTCAACATGGCTTCTTTATTTCCATCAAAACCTGTATCCAACCGAATCCCATCAGCTCCTAATTCGCTGAAAAAAGTCAAATCATCATATGAAATTTCCAATTCATCAAAGATACTTGGAACGACATCTAAAATTGTTTCAAATCCTAAATTTTTCGCATAACTAATTAATTCTTTAAATTTTTTCTGAACCGCTTCTTTGCCATCGGTCACTTCTAACATACTCATAAAAATTCGAGTAAACCCACATTCGCTGGCTTTTTTTAAATACGCTTTATCTTGATTGATATCACTATGATCTGGATAAACTGATACACCTAATGCTCTTTTCATCTTCGTTCTCACACTCCGCTATTTTCAAATTTATTTCGAAATTTCCAAGCAATCACCGAGCTACACAGGATTGTTGTAGAGCCAACGAGCAATACTGGTTGATTTAGAAATCCGCCAATTATCATGGAAAGAGTAATACAAAATGCCGTAAAAACCAACGTCTTTACCAAACCAAATTGATAAACAACAGTAGGCAACTGCCCTTTTTCTATAATAATTTGACTAACGATAAAAAAGAAAATGAACCAAATAATCATCTTATACGCTCCTGACTTTCTTCTCTGACTTAGAAGGGGCAGGATATTCATATCAGAACACCCGCCCTAACATTTTTTAATTTTTCGCTGCTTGTTCAGCTGCTAATTCTTCTGCTTCTTTATCCAATTGCTGTTTTTCATAAACTTTGAAAAATGGATAGTAGATAGCCATTGTAATTAAGAAGTTAACAATCACTAATACTGCGGCCGAGAAACTCCAATTGGTACTCATCCAAGCAGCAATTGGTGCTGGAATTGCAAACGCTAAGCGTGCAGCCATCATAGGAATTATATTAGCGACTGTTAAGAAATAAGATAACGTTGTGGTAATTAACGGTGCCACGATAAACGGAATACCTAAAATAGGATTCATTACGATCGGCGTTCCGAAAATAACTGGTTCATTAATATTAAACAAGCCTGGTAAGAACGATAAACGGCCAAGACTTTTCAGATACGTTGATTTAGAAAACATCATTAAAACAACTAAAGAAAGCGTAGTTCCAGCGCCACCAATCCAGATAAACCATTGTAAAAACTGTTCTGTAAAAATATTAGGTAACTGATGAACGTTTGCACCATTGGTAAAAGCTTCAAGGTTTTCTGCAATCGACATATCCCAGAAAGGACGAATAACTGGGCCCATAATCGCTGGACCATGAATCCCTAAAACCCAGAAGAAACAGATTAAGAAGACTGTTAGTAAGCCGCCAAATAAACTGTTACCAGCAAGGATACCTTTAAGTGGCATTAATAACGTACTCAAGAAACCATTCAAATCAAAACCAATTACGTGGCGAATAACCCAGAATAATAAAAGAATAACTGCTCCTGGAATTAACGCAATAAATGAATTTGACACTTCAGGCGGTACGCCATCTGGCATCTTAATCATAATATCTTTTTCAATAAAGAAGCGATAAATTTCAACAGATAACAGCGCTGTTACAATCGCACCAAATAAAGAAGCTGAACCTAAATTTGCTAAATTAATATAGCGCCCTGCTGTAATGACGTTGTCAACATCTTCAAAGACACGTGTTGGTGGTGCCGCTGTTACTAAAAAGGCCATTAATGCTAAAATTCCGCACGTCAAAGAGTCAAGCTTATAACTTTTGGCCAATGATGAAGCAATCCCAAATGTTGCATAAAGTGCAAGTAATCCCATCGTATAGCGGGAAGGAATATCTAAAATTGCTTGATAAGGTTCAATCAATTTTGTGTATGCCTCAATTGGAATATTTTGAAAAATTGTAAAGAATGAGCCCACAATTGTTAAAGGCATCGTTGCAATTAATCCTTTTCTAATCGCTGTCATATGGCGTTGCGAACCAAATTTATTCGCAATCGGCATTAACTTAACTTCCATCCACTGTACAAAACCATTCATTTGTTAATTCCTCCGTTCAACTAATAAAAATAATAATTATTTCGCATTTATAATAACATAGTAACATTATAATGTAAACGCTTATTCTTATTCATGACAGAGAAAGTGCAAAACAAAAGGCTTTTTCTTATTATAAAGAAACTGGGAATATTGCACCAAAAATCATTGCGCCTAAAATTGCGCCCCCAGCGATTGGTTTTTTCCAAATGTAAAAACCTAAAGCTCCTAATGTAGCACCAATCCCAATAGGAATCGAAGCACCCGCCGCACTCAAAATAATTAACGGGCCTAAGAAACGTCCTGAGGCATTACCAGCCCCCATCATCACATCCGCACCAAAAGTGGAATTTCCTTGATTGATAGTAAATTTCCGAATCAACACAATTACGCCACCAACTGCTAACCCTAGTAGCGCACCTGTTAAAAGTGCTAAGCCAAAGTTTTCTACAGGTGCTTTAATACCCATGCTGAGGAAAATTGCAGGTACGCCAATCCCGATCCCCGTTAAAATTGAGCCACCTAAATCTAAAATTCCGACTAAAGAACCTTCTAAAATTCGTGCAAACAGGAAACTTGCACCAAATGCTGCGGCAGCGCCATAAGAACCACCATCTAAACCAGCTTTTAGCATCGCAACAATTGAAACTTCATTAAAGGCGCCCACACCATAAACTACATACATATGTGTTCCTGCAAAAATTGCCGCTGACATAATCCCGACTAAAATGGGAAAGCCCCAATCAGCATACCAAAAACTTTTGCCTTTTAAACCTTCTTGAATTTCTTGTTCTTGTTGTGCCCATTCATTTTTTTCTTGCTGTTCCATCTATGAGACCTCCTTTTTTCTATTTAACGGTGAAGACATTGTGTAAATTATTTAACCATTGAGGAATAGACAAGCGGAAACTTTCGATCATTTCTAAGTCGAACCCTCGGAAGAAGCCACTTAAAATAAATAATAAGATAATGGCACCAAGCATGCCGCGTGTCATTCGGGTCCACCCTAAATCATCGACACCTTTACCGATTAAGATCCCTAATACAACTCCTGGGACAGCATTGCCCATGACTAATTGAGATAATCCGCCAAATAACGTTCCCCAAAAACCCGTCCGTTTTCCTGCATCTAAAGCCGCTAGCCAGAATAAAACGGGCATCACAGTATTGATTAAAATCGTTGCTGCAGGTACCAACACCGCAACTGCTGTTACTTGTAGCGATTCTGGAATTGCTGCAGCTGTACTATTTAAGAAAGCCACAGTCGCCATTCCTACAAAGGCCCCGACAATCCCCATTTTTTTGGGATTATGCATCGTTTTAGTGACATCTTTATCCTTTACCAATAAAATTGCTGCAGCCCAGTTAGGCACAATCCGGTGGGTCACATCTTGTGTAAAGGCCCCTGCTCCCACGGCCGAAGCCCAAGCATTAAAGAAAAAACCTAAACCAAAAGAAAAGTGTGATGCTGGATCTCCTTGTGCCGCGTTCATTTCTCCTAATGTTCTAAATGCCCCTAACCCTTGCGTTTGCGGTGCATGAAACATCCGAGCAGCGCCTGCGCCAGCTGCAAAACCTAGTAAACCACCAATAAGCAATGACTTCAGCAAAATGATTACAAATTCCATTCCTTCTTCCTCCCTTTATACGCCTCTTTTTGAAAGAAACGGAACTACTACTGCGTTCGGTTCTTTAATTGTTTCCGTTAAAAAATCAACTTCTTCGACTGCAATGGCTTGGATTTCCACTTCTACAGCTAGTTCGACATGATAAATCACTCTCTTTCTAGGAAAGAAGAAGAACAGAAATTTTTCTGTATAAACTTGTTCTTTTGCCTGACGAATAGTTACTTCTTTCGGTTCAATCCGGATGAGGACCTCTGTTGTTTCTTTTAATACTTTTTTTGAAACATCATTCAACGCACTTGCAAAAGCTTCATTCTTCTTATTACCTTTTCCAGAAACAATCACGGTTTGTGTTGACCGTTTTGTGGCATCCATAATTACCGCTCCTTTCTAAGTTACTACTTTCTATGCTCCGTGTTTCTTAATAAATGCTTCAGTTACTCGTTTACCAAGTTCTTCCTGATCCATAAAACCAAATCCAAGAACAGTTTTCCCATCGTTAATTGCTGTTACCCCTTCTTCGATTGATCGCATGCCATGTCTTTCGGGATACCCGTATTTAGTAGCAGCCGTTAACGCTCCTGCACCACCACTGCCACAGAAAGAAATGCCTAAATCAGCCTTTTCTTGTTGCATCACATCTCCTAAACGCATATCAGCGCCCATTCCTGGAACAACAACCGCGCGACCACCGGCTTGCTCCACTCCTTTTGCAACATTTTGTCCTTTTCCTAAACGATCTGCGATAACTACTGTAATCATAACTTTTCCTCCTATTAATTGTTTTGTTTAGCAACTTCAAAATGAACAGCTAAAACATACCATTCATCTTCTGATAACTGACCAATTGCTTCTGTTGTTTCTTGTGCAATTTTCAACGTTTCTGGTGTTAGTTCCGTAAATAACGTCCGATCAACACCAGCTAATGTCGTTCCTTCTCTTGAACGATTCAGCATCTCATTGAGATGGTTAATCAAAATCGTCCACTGTAATTCCGTTGGTTCAATTTGTGCTTCTGCTAATCGCGCACTGGTTTGTTTGATAATCGATTGTAGCTTTTCTGGTTCAGCACTTTGTCGAATGATCTCCTGTGCTTCCATTGCTAGTTCCATCCTCTTCCTCCTTTGGTTGTTCTAAATAATTAAGTAATGCTGAAATTTCAGCATGATTGACAGGTAACTCATTTTTAGCAAATAAACATTCAATTTGCCGAATTTCTTCTTGCCGTTCATGAGATACTTCTCTATTACAAGGAATCTCTTCGTATTGTTTATTAAACGTAATCCGATGTGTCATTAATAAAACGTGAAGTAAAAAGGCTTCTTGATATTCGCTCAGTAACTTTGTTTGAAACATTCGTTTTAACTCTTCATAAATAATATACGCTTTTACTAATAAATCTTGGCTTTGTATCCGTTCATTTTTTTCAATTACATCAGATTTCGTGGAGCGAGCGGTACCTTTTCCTTGACGTTTCCCTAATAAAATTTTATCGACCTCTTCCCGAATCAAACTTAAGTCTGTGTCCGTCAACAATGGACTAACTTTAATAAATGGGTATGTCATTTCTTCAATTGGGAAAATACTCAATACCAAATCGGGCTTTTCTGCTTGAATCACTTCAGTTGCATTTAAAACAGAAGCAAATCCTGCGAGTTCAACGTTTGGTACTTCCTCTAAAATTTTTTGTTCAATTAAACTGGTCACACCTAAGCCCGTCGAGCAAACATACACAATCCTAACAACTTTAGCTTCCTGCTGTTGTCGTTCCTGAGCTGCCAAAAAATGCAACGCAATATATGCGCAGAAAGAATCGTTGACTAACAAAACAGAACGTTGAATTAATTGTTTACAGGCACTTTGAATAGCTAAAAATAACGCTGGGTGTTTTCCTTTGATTTCTTCAGAAAACGGATTGTATTCATTAATAAATAAATGTTTCTTTGTAAAACGTAAGGACAGGTGTGCAAACAAGTTCGTAAATAATTGGCGATCATTTACAAAAGGATAATTCAGCTCTTTTGAAACGCTTTCAATCACTTGCTTTGTTAATTGAACCATATCTTGCCGTTGATGGGTTCCGAATAAATCACTATAAATATAAAAATATTCATCCGCTAATAAAGGCAAATCATAACGTTCAAACACCTCTTGTAAAAGTAAAAGTGGTACTTCGTTCCGTTGTTCAAAGCGTGTTTTTTGCGATAATACTCGGTAAGTCCCAATTGTATGTGCCATCTGCATACGTGCTGCGGCAATTGCCACTCTCAACGTAATAGATAATATTTCGGCATAATCAAATTGATTTTGATCGAGTGGATTAATTAAATTTCGCATTTTTTTCAATGCACTACGATAACAACCTTGAAACAATGTCCCTGACCCAAATTTAATTTTAGGGATTTTTTCAGCCCCTTTTGTCTTTGTCACATAGTTCATAATTTGGTAAATATCGTATTCTGTAAGTTCTTTTTGAGTGATAAATTCCATCAGTAAGCGTACATTGCTTTCTTCACCACTGATTGTAAACCCTTGCCGTGCTTGGCGAATTAAGGTTAAATCATATGCTTGCAGCAACCGTTCGACCTGTTCCAAATCACTGACAATTGTGTTTCGACTCACTAATAATTCATCTGCTAGCTGCTGTGCCGTTAAGTACCCTTTGACTGACAATAACTGAAAAATCAATACATTGACTCGTCTTTTTTGATCAGGATAGGTTTCAAATCGATCGACATCGATAATTTCATTTTTTAACAGTAAGCGTTTAGAGTCAGGTAAATCTAGCCAGATTCCCTTATTCCGTTTTGAATAAAGTGTCTCATCGTGCTGTTCAAACCAAGCACGAATATCTTCTAAATCATACTTAATTGTTCGAACGCTGACAGTAAAGTTCTCAGCTAATTCTTGCGTGGTAATACTCCCTTCCAAATCCAAAAGCATCAATAAAATATTTATCGCTCTTTTGGACAACAACACGGTCATGCCTTGTCACCTCTTTTCTTTTCCCTTTACACTTAAAACTATAGCGTTATTTTATCTGTTCCACAACACAAAAAAGTTGCACTTATAAAAGTGCAACACTTCTCTTTTCATACAAAAAAAATCCCTTAACAGTAGTAACTGTTAAGGGATACCACACTATTTATTTGCATAAATAGACAGAAACCTTCTCCACAAAAGTATTCTGTCCGACACGTTACAAATCCGGTAACTGATAGCCGTACTATCTGGTGTCGTTGTGTTTGACAATCACTAGCCGTCAAAACGGAATAGCCGAAGCTATCTGATTGAGTCAACTCGTCGCATAAGACACACTTTAACACAGAATAGTTTGGATAGCAAGTGATGGTAATTATTCGTTATCAAACCATTCTTGATAAAAACTTTCAACGATTTTAACGGTTGCTATCGTTAATTCTTTCGTCATTACGGGGCTAGTTAACTTTTTGTCTTGTAAACATTGATTCACATGATTGATTTCATAGGTAAATTCACTAGTGAATTGTTCAGACCATTTGACAGTGTTGCCGTGAGCATCTGTATAATAAGCACAATCTGTTTTCCAGAAATTAGGAATAACGATTTGCCCTTTTGTCCCACAAATGGTCATTTCACTAGGTATCTTTAAACCAACATTAATAAAAATATTGCCCAGCGTCCCTTCAGCAAATTTCAAAGCTAAATTACATTGACTATCCGTCGCCCCTTGCTGATACGTTGCGGTTCCCGTAACCTCTTGAATCTCTTTCCCTAGTACGTATTGTAAGTATTGTAATGGATAACTTCCTGAGCCATGAAGCGCTCCACCACCCGCTTCTCTCGAGTAAAACCAGGGAATATGATCCACATTGGGATAGGCAGTAACTGACTGAACCCATAAAATCTCTCCCAATCCCCCTTCTTGAATCGTCGCCTTTACTTTTTGGGTAATTGGTAAAAAGGCAGACTTCTGAGCTTCCATTAGAAAAACCCCTTGCTCCTGTGCGATTGCGAAGAGTTCTTCTGCTTCAGCAGCATTTAATGTAAATGGTTTTTCCAGTAGGACGGGTTTTCCTTGTGATAACGCAAGCTTAGCTGCTGAGTAATGTCCTTGATTGTAGGTGGGAATATAAATAATATCAATTGTTTCATCCTTACATAACTCTTCATAACTGCCATAAGCCACCGGAATCGCTAATTCTTTAGCCATTTTTTGAGCATTCTCTAAACGCCTTGATGCAATCCCGCGCACTTCAGCTTGCGCGCTTTCTCGAAGCCCTGCTACAAATCTTGGGACAATTTGGGCAGTACTCATAATTCCATAACGAATTTTATCCATGTGATCGCCTCCTCTTTCACTATACGAGAAAAACGAATATTTGGAAACCATTTCAACAAAAAAAGAAACCGTTTCCCCAAAACGATTTCTTTATATGTAAATTAACGGATACCAACGCTAACTTTTAAAGCTTGATTGACCTGTTCCATCTCTTCACGAGAAAGTTGACAAACCTTGTGTAGCATTCGTTCTTTATCCAATGTTCGAATTTGTTCTAACAAAATAAGTGATGGCGTCCTGCACTCGTTATGGGGAATTTCGATGAGGACTTGCGTTGGTTGCAGCCGCTTGCTTACGTTACGGGTAATCGGTGCAACAATCAACGTTGGACTAAATAAGTTACCTTTGTTATTTTGAATAATCAGGACAGGTCGAATCCCACCTTGTTCAGAACCAACAACTGGTGAGAGATTCGCATAAAAAACCTCACCTCTTTTTATCATTCAGATTCCCTTCCCTCCTTTTCCTTTAAAAAATTATAGCATATTGTTTCTTGCAATATTTTCAACTTTTTAGCTATCCCTTAAAATATTTGATAAAACCACCCTTTAAAAGTCAAAAAAAGCTTAAACAGTCGACTCTGATATAGAGACGGCTATTTAAGCTAACTATTACATTTTTGTTAAAATACTATCCACTTTTGTATTAATTAAATCAATAGCGACGTGGTTTTCGCCACCTTCTGGCACAATGATATCTGCATAACGTTTCGTAGGTTCAATAAATTGGTGATACATGGGCTTGACAACTGTCAAATATTGTTCAATCACAGAATCCAACGTACGGCCACGTTCTTCCATATCACGCTTGATTCGACGAATAATACGGATGTCATCATCTGTATCCACATACACTTTAATATCCATTAAATCCCTTAAGCGGCGATCTTCTAAAATTAAAATCCCTTCAAGAATAATTACTTCTTTCGGTTCTTGGATCACCGTTTCTGTACTTCTTGTATGCGCAACATAGTCATAAACTGGCTTTTCAATGGCTTGATAGTTTAACAGTTGTTCAACATGTTGAATCAATAAATCTGTATCAAACGCAAAAGGATGATCATAATTGGTATTTAAACGTTCTTCAAAACTCAAATGGCTCTGATCTTTATAATAAGAATCCTGTTCTAACATCATAATTGAATGATCGGGAAAATTATTAAAAATCGCACGGCTAACACTGGTTTTTCCGCTTCCTGATCCGCCAGTAACACCAATGATAATTGGCTGACTATCTTTCATGTATAAACCTCTTTCTTTTCAAAAACTTCATTGTCTTTTACTATTATAATGAAAACTCTGAAGAATGCCAGACCTTTTCCAAGACTTTTCATGTGATTTTTATCTTCTTATGAAAAATCTGCCCACACTTCTTTCAATTACAGTATACTTATCAATAAAAGGAGAATCCTACCTATGATTAAAAAAGTCAAAAAAGAAGCACTTACAACGGCGCATTACGCTCTTCTTTATGAGGCAGATCCCTCAAAAAAAATGGTGGCAGATTACATTACCCGCGGCATTTGCTTTGACTATCAGACTGAAGAACTTCAAGGAATTTTAGTCCTGTTGCCGACTCACCCACGGACATTGGAAATCGTAAACATCGCTGTCTCAGAAGAAAGCCGAGGGCGGGGCATCGGGCAAGAATTATTACATTTTGCCATTGATTTTGCCAAAAAAGAAAAGTATGATTCCTTGGAGATTGGGACTGGGAGCACAGGCTTTCAACAGCTATATCTCTACCAAAAAGTCGGTTTTCGAATGACACATATTGAACCAGATTTTTTTATCCATCATTATGATGAGCCTATTATAGAAAACGGCTTGCCTTTAAAGGATATGGTTCGCTTACGGTTACATTTAAGTTAAAAAGAGGTCGGGACAGAACCGTTTAGCTCCGAGAAATAGGAAGAAATTTCCGAAAATTGCTCTTTAATTTTTGGAGAATTTCGGCTTATTTCCGAAGGAGTTGGTTCTGTTCCCGCCGTTTATCAGTTTTTGAGCGTGGAGCAAAAATCCAAAGTGATTTTTGTCCCACGCTCTTTTTAATGCCCAAGAATTGGTAACAACTCATCTAGCTGTTGAATCGTATAATTGGGTTGAATGGTTGGTGTTGCTGGAGCGGAGGTCGGATTGAGCCAAACAGTTTGAATTTTCGCTTGTTGGCCTCCTTGAATATCTGAATGCAAAGAATCGCCAATAATCATTGTTTTTTCTCGACTAAAATTAGGAATCCGTTCAAAAACAAAATCAAAATACTCTTTCATCGGTTTTTGATAACCCACTTCTTCTGAAACAAAAATATCTTTAAAATAAGGCATTAATTTCGAATCTTCCAACCGACGATACTGTGTTTTTGCCACTCCGTTTGTCACAATATATAAATCATAATGGGGTGCTAATTTTTCCAAGATACGTTGACTATTGCCAAGCAAGTCATGTCCTTGACTTAAATATTCTCGGTAGTTTTCTCCCATTTTAACGCTATCAACTTCTCGATTAAACGCGTCAAACAATAAACCAAACCGTGTATCAAGGAGAACATCTTTTGTTATTTTTCCTTCTTCAAATGAACGCCATAATCCTTGATTAATTCGGTGGTATGTTGACTCGACTTCAGATGTAAATGGTACATTTTCTTCTTCAAATAAGGCATGGAGCGCCTTCTTTTCAGCCAATTTAAAATCTAACAATGTATCATCAACATCAAAAAGCAATGTTTTCATTTCCGTTCCTCTTCTCTTTTCAAATTACTCGGTAACGCTTTGCTTGTTTGTTGTTTTTCAATAAAAAAATAAGGCAATAGCAATTGTAACTCTTCTCTTGTTAATGAACGATAAGCACCTAAAGGTAATTGCGAATCTAGCCGCAACGGCCCCATAGTTTGGCGTTTTAAAGCAGTCACTTTTTTCCCCACAGATAAAAACATTTTTTTCACTTGGTGAAATTTTCCTTCTTGAATAGTCAGGAAAACATGACTCTCCGTTTCAGTCGCTGCAAGAACAGTTATTTTTGCTGGCTTACATTGAATGCCTCCTTGCAAAACAATCCCATCTTTAAATTTAGCACAATCTTCTGCAGAGACCAAACCATTGACTTTCACTTCATAACATTTCGCTACTTCTTTATTTGGCCGAATTAATTGATACCCTAATTGTCCATTATCTGTTAATAGAAGTAACCCTTCCGTATCGCCATCGAGTCTGCCCACTGGATAAAGACCAGGGCGTCTGTCTTGTGGCGCAATCAAATCAATGACTGTTTTTTTAGATGCATCTGAAACAGCGCTAACCACACCTTTTGGCTTATTCAACATATAGTACACATGTGTCTTATGCGAAATTAATTGTCCTTTTACTTTAATCATTTGTAATTGTGCATCGACGTTTTGGCTTTCATTTAATGTCACGATGCCATCCACAGTGACCTGCTTGCCTCTGATTATTCGTTTCACCGTTTTGCGTGATCCAAACTGAAGTTCTTCTAGTAATTTATCTAATCGCATTGTTCCGCTCCATTCTGGTATTAGTATAGTGGAATCCGTTAAAGATGAAAAGTAGAAAAAGGTAATTCCTTGACGTATAAAAATATAAGTGTTACGGTTAATAAGTAAAGTAAATAAAGGTTTCTCAAAAACAGCGTAATGACCTGGGAGAGAACAACGATAACAATGAACCATTCCCATGAGTGTTGCCTGGCAATATTTGTGGGGATTTTTTGATTATTGTTAGCATTTTTCTAGACAAGAACAACTGAAAAAAGAGTTTCTTTTTTCCATTATGTTTTGTTTCTGAGTTTAACCAAATCACTCATTATTTCAAGGAGGAATTAGGTTATGTCAGTACAATTAGAAGTTAAAGAAAGAGCTATCCGTCCACGTTCACTAAGAAATCAGCTACGTCACGAAGGGAAAGTACCTGCCATTGTTTACGGTTACCAAATTGAAAGTACACCAATCTATTTTGAAGAAAAAGACTTATCAAAAATTTTACGCGAACATGGTGCTAACACCGTTATTAAAATGACAGTTGATGGCAAAAACATCAACACATTAATGTCGAAAGCACAATTAGATACCTTTACTGGTCAAATGCTTCATGTTGAATTCTTATCTGTAAATATGAAAGAAACAACAGAAGTCGAAGCAGAAGTTCAATTAATTGGTGAATCTGCAGGTGTGAAAGCTGGGGGTACCTTAGCTCAAAACTTGTACACTGTTTTAGTGGCAGCCACACCAGATAAATTGCCAGAATCAATTGAAGTAGATATTACAAACTTAGAAATTGGTGATGCTCTTACAATCGCTGATTTACCTGAACACAAAGACTATGAAATTTTAACTGATCCAGAAGAACAACTAGTTGCTATTGTTGAAGCACAAACTGCTCCTGAAGAAGAAGGAACAGCTGCTGAAACGACTGAACCAGAATTAGCCGAATAAAGAAAACACTTTTGTTCAGCTGATTCTCTTAAGTTTTAGAAATGGGACGTACGTTGAAACAACGTACGTCCCATTTTCTTTTTACTGCATGTCTTGATTTCTTTATATAAATGATGACACCTGCAAAGCTAGGAAGCTACAGAGGAATATTAAATTTTTGCTAATCTACGCAATATTTTCAAACGAAACAATTTCTTTTTTTAAAATTTGCAGTATACTAAAAGTAAGTAAACAAAAAGGAGGTCATCCATATGTTTGAACGTTTTGATAGTGACCGTAGCCGCTATGCTTCATTAGGTGTTGTTTCCAGCTTACCTAGTGGCTTAATTGATAGTATTTGGTTGATTATTGACTTAAATCTAAAAGGGGTTATCCCTTTAAACGACTTACTTCACTTTGATTTGTTGAACAATAATGGCAAAGTGACTGTCCATTTTTCTCAAGAAAATAGTTCAGTAGAAATGGCCATCGACTTACCATTTAGTTATTCTACGGCATATCCGTCGCGAATTTTTGCTTTTGATGATGGCCATCGTGAAACGATTTTATTACCTGCAGAAATGTTAGAATCTTAAATAATTTCAACAAACAAAAATACCACCGAATGAAACACTCGGTGGTATTTTTTAATTTTAAAATTTTACGCCTTGCGGTTTACAATAAAAGAGTAAATAGCGATACAGATAATCGCTCCTAGCAACGCTGAGATAATTGGAAACCCGCCGATGACTGGTCCTAAAGAAGGCAACAAGAGTGATGCTACCCAACTTCCTAAAAAGCCCACGATAATATTTCCAATAATGCCACCTGGCACGTCTTTTCCTAAAATTGCGCCAGCAATTGCGCCAATAATTCCTCCGACAATTAATGCCCATAGAAAGCTAAACATTTGAAAAACCTACCTTTCATAGTTGATTTTTTTAGTTAATTTTCCTACTTTAAGGATAAAACAGAAAGCAGACTTTTTCAAAAGATAGGACTTTTCAGAAGTCAATTTATTCTTCTACATAAGCTAAACGATAGGATACTGTGCGACCAAAAGAAAATACTTGCAAACCTTGTAAGCGATCTGATTTCAAGTAGCCAATGGCTCCTTGGAATAGTGGTAAAACACCAGCATCTTTTTCAATTAATGTTTTTTCTAAACTTAGTAATTCATTCCAGCGTTTTTCAGGTTCATTGGCGTAATCTTTTCTAACTTTTTGGAGACCCGCATCATACGCTGAATCGTTATAACCAGAAGTATTTAAGCCACTTTTTGAGTCATAAAATTCTAAAAAATTAATGGGATCAGCATAGTCAGGTGTCCATGTTCCAAAGGCTAAATCGTAATTACCTGCTGTTTGTAAATCCAAACGATTTTGCAAAGGCAGTGATTTTAATTTGATTGTTAAACCTGGTAAATTTTGTTGCAATTGCCCTTGAACAAATTCAATGGTTTTCTTGGCAATCGCTGAGTCCGCTGAGATTAGTTCCAATTCAATTTTATCTTTGCCCAACTCTTCTTTCGCTTTGTTCCAGTTAGCTTGGGCTTCTTTAATATTATATGGCAATAAATCACCATTTTCTTTGCGGAAATCTTCACCTGTATCTGGATTTTTTGCAAAATTAGCTGGTACAAAACCATTTAAAGCTGTCGAGCCATCTCCTAAAATTTCTTTTGCAAAAGTTTCTTTGTCAATCGCTTGTAAAAAAGCTTTTCGAACATGTTCATTGCCGGTAATTTCACGGCGATGATTGGGACTTAAATAACCTACCATAGCTTTAGGTACAAAATGCGCTTGTTTTGACTCTTTATACTGAAGTGCATAAGTATCTGCTAAAACAGTGTAATCTAAGTCGCCATTATCAAAAAGATTGGCTCCTGTGCCAATTTCTTTCACTACTTGAACATCAATTTCATTCAATTTTACGTGTTCTTTATCCCAATAATGATTATTCTTCTTCAATTTCCAAGTTTCGGAATTGCCATCCCAGCCTGAAATTACAAACGGCCCATTGCCAACAAAATTATCTGCAGAAGTCCCATAGGCAGTACCTTTTTCTTTGGCAAAGGCTTCATTTTTAGGCATAAAAGGTGTTCCAACTAAGACTTGGGCTAAATAAGGAATTGGATTTTCCAATGTTAGTTCTAGTGTCTGGTCATCGATTGCTTTGACACCAAATTCTTCCATCGTGGCTTGTCCTTCCCGCACCGCACGCCCATTTTTAAAAATATCCATTTGATTACTGCTACTTGAACCATACGCTGGATCGACCACGTTTCTAAACGCAACTACAAAATCCCCTGCTTTAACTGGATCCCCGTTTGTCCATTTTGCTTCTCGTAACTTGAATGTATAGACTAACCCGTCTTCACTAACTTGTGGCTCTGCTTTCGCCATAGCTAGCTCAGGATCTCCGTTTTTATCTTGTCGATACAAGCCTTCAACTACTTGACCAATCATATCGGAACTATAGACATCTGTATAATGAGCGCTGTCTAATGTCGAGAGTTCACCACCAGATGCGACGTTAATTTTCTGTGTAGATGCTTCATTCGAGGTCGTTTTCGAACCGCCACTTCCACATGCTGCTAAAACCAAGCCCAGTGCAACAAGTCCGATTAACCACTTTTTCTGTTTCATACCAAAACTCCTCCTTCTGTTCAAACAACTTACCTACATTTTACATGATTTTCCATACATTTGTCCTTTTTCAGCACTTACTTTTTGAAAGAAAAATATTTTTTTAAGAATAAGAGTTGACAGATATTTTTTCTGGTGGTAAAGTATTGAAAAACAGAGAACAGAAGAGTAACTGTTTCCTTTAGTGAAGAGAGTCTTTGGTTGGTGGAAAAAGACGTAAAGAAACAGCGAACCACATCTGGGAGTTGACTTTTTGAACCCTTAGTAGGAAAGTCCGGGACCACTCGTTAGCAGGCGAAGTTATGAACTTCATAAGGTTCGTGTTGCGAAACACGAATAAACTAAGGTGGAACCACGATAATTGATTATTCGTCCTTTGGCTAGTCAGCCAAAGGACTTTTTTGTTTTTTAGATGCGCTTTTCAATCTGAGAGAGTGCCTCAACTGCTCAAGTCTGTTGTCCTCTTTTCCATATGCTTAATGGGATACGCTAGAAAAGCAACAGGTTTTCTGTTCCGTTCGAACAATTTCATACTTACAATCAAGGCTTAGGACATAGTAATTTAGCTCTTCCTTTACAGAGACTTTTTCATTGGCTGAAAGAAAAAGATGGATTCTTCTTTACTCACACCTAAAAGATGTTTTTCTGAATCCTTTAGTAAGAAAAACCGGTGACTCTATCGTTAACAGAGAGTAGTTGTCAACGCAACTACATAAGGCTTATCTTGTGAAAGATAAGTAAATTGAGGTGGCACCACGAATGCGATTCGTCCTCTTGGCTCACAGCCAAGAGGCTTTTTTGTTTTTTAATAAAAATTGTTGGAGGAAAAAATGATGGATTATATTTTAGAAATTTTACCTGCTTTAGTTAGCGGAGCTGGCATGACACTGAAAGTCTTTTTCTTTACGCTCCTTGGCTCGATTCCACTGGGGATTATCATTGCCTTTATTTTACAAAGTTCGTTTAAACCTTTACGTTACTTAATTAACCTCTACATTTGGTTAATGCGCGGCACTCCGCTATTGTTACAATTAATTTTTGTTTTTTACGGCTTACCATTAATTGGTATTGTCTTTGAACGTTACGATGCGGCCTTATTCGCATTTATTTTAAATTATGCTGCGTACTTTGCTGAAATTTTCCGCGGGGGAATTCAAGCAATTCCCCAAGGTCAATATGAAGCTGCTAAGGTTTTACGTTTAACACGTTTTCAAACAGTCACCCGGATTATTTTGCCACAAGTTGTTAAAATCGTGCTGCCTTCCGTAGGAAATGAAATTATCAATTTGGTCAAGGATACTTCTCTTATTTATGTTCTTGGCTTAGGCGATCTTTTACGTGCTGGTAAAATTGCGATGAGCCGCGATGTTACATTAGTGCCATTAGCTTTAGTGGGAGTGATTTATTTACTCTTTACGGCAATTTTGACTGTTGCTTCTAAGAAAATTGAAAAATTCTATCAATATTATAAATAGGAGGACTCTACCATGTTAACTATTAAAAATTTAACCAAACATTTTGATAACCGGACCATCATTGATCACTTAAATTTAGAAATTCCAGAGGGTAAAATTTTAACGATTGTTGGTCCTTCAGGCGGCGGAAAAACCACTTTACTTCGTTGTTTAGCTGGTTTAGAAACCATTGATTCTGGTGAGCTTTTGTTGGATGGTGTTCCTTTCAATCCTGCTGAAATGGACAATGCCGATCAAGTGGTTGGGGTCGTTTTCCAGGACTTCCAACTTTTCCCTCACTTATCAGTTTTAGAAAACATTACCTTAGCACCTACATTAGTACTAAAAGAAGAAAAAGCAAAAAGTCAGCAAGAAGCTTTAGAATTACTGGAAAAATTGGGCTTGGCTGGTAAAGAAAAACTCTATCCGTACCAACTTTCCGGTGGACAAAAACAACGAGTTGCACTTGCTCGTGCCTTAGCAATGAAGCCAAAAGTTCTTGGGTACGATGAACCAACGAGCGCGCTAGATCCAGCTTTACGCCAACAAGTGGAAGAAGTTATTTTAGATTTACGGAAACAAGGCATGACACAGATTGTCGTGACCCACGATATGGCTTTCGCTGAAAAAATTGCAGACAATCTTTTGACGGTTGCCCCCGTCCAATAGAAAGGAGTTTATGATGAAAAAGAAATATTCTTTAGCCTTGCTGGTTATCTGTTGTAGTTTACTCCTATTTGCAGGTTGTGGTAAAAGAAAAAGCAACGAAGATCAATGGACACGGATTAACGAAGAAAAACGGATTATTATTGGCTTAGATGACTCCTTTGTGCCCATGGGTTTTCAAGATAAATCAGGCAACATTGTCGGCTTTGATGTCGACTTAGCCAAAGCGGTTTTTAAACTTTATGGCATTTCCGTTGACTTCCAACCGATTGATTGGTCTATGAAAGAAACAGAATTACAAAATCAAACCATTGATCTTATTTGGAACGGCTACACTAAAACGAGCGAGCGGGCTGAAAAAGTTCAATTCACACAACCCTACATGACGAACGACCAAGTACTTGTTTCTTTAAAAGAAAAAAACATTGCAACAGCGAGCGACATGCAAGGCAAAATTTTAGGGGTTCAAAATGGCTCTTCTGGCTATGATGGCTTCGAAAGTCAGCCTGACGTTTTGAAAAAATTTGTTAAAGACCAAACGCCTATTTTATATGACGGGTTTAATGAAGCTTTCTTAGATTTAAAATCTGGCCGAATTGATGGGCTCCTAATTGATCGCGTCTACGCCAACTACTATCTTTCCCACGAAGATAATTTAAAAAACTATACTATTTCTCATGTCGGCTATGACAATGAAGATTTTGCTGTGGGCGTCCGCCAATCAGACAATCAATTAGTCCAAAAAATCAATACTGCCTTTGAAACGTTACGAAAAGATGGCACCCTTAGTAAAATTTCTCAAAAATGGTTTGGAGAGGACGTTACAAATAACACAAAAATAAACTAAATAACGAATAAAAAGGTGTACTGCTGACTTAGTACACCTTTTTATTTGAATCAAATTCTTAGCAAATTCTAACTTATGAAGAACTTTTATTTTTGCTACACTAGTAAAAGTCGAGAGAATTTGTCCTTTTCTGCCTAGAACAATCATTACTCTCAATAAATGAAAGGAGAAAAAAATGCCTACTAATAAAAAAGAAGGAATGCTTTTTACTACGTTAATGTGCTTTCTGATGGTTTTCGGAATGAGCACCTATAATTTATTATTGCATGGAGAATTTTCATTGTACGCCTTATCAAAAGGTTTGCTTCCTGGATTTATCGTTGCTTTTATTTTAGACGTTTTCATCGTTGGTGTCTTAGCTAAGAAAATCGCTTTTTCTTTACCCTTTAATAAAGAAAAACGGCTATTACTTATTCTGACCATTTCGAGTCTCATGATTATCGGCATGGTGACTTGTATGTCTTTATTTGGCTTATTAATGGAAGGCCAGACATTGTCACTAAGTGCGTATTTCCAAGCTTGGGGCCTGAACTTTATTGTTGCCCTTCCTTATCAATTGCTGATTGTCGGTCCCTTTTCACGTATGATCTTAACCAATTACCAACAACGACAAACTTAGAAAATAGATTTCTTATCTAAGTTTTAACAGTTGCCTAAAAAAAAGTTAACCTTTTTGATTTATCTTAGTGATAGTTCATTAAAGGAGGAACTGAAGTTGAAAAAATATCGTATTAGCTTATTTCTTGGCTTGATTAGTCTTTTATTATTTATGATCTCTATTTTAGTTGGATCAACATTATCTAGCGATGGACTTTTAAAAGAACCCGCCTTTTTCTGTACGCCGCTCGGTTACTTTTTTCTCTTCATCGCCTTGCTTTCGGTTATAACAATCACATGTAAAGAACATATGAATCAAAAAGGTAAAACAAAACAACCTTAAAAAGAGCCTGACGTTTTGATACGTCCGGCTCTTTTTTTAATAAAAACATATAACTTAATTTGCAACAATATTTACTAATTTATCTGGAACAGCAATCACTTTGCGCACTGTTTTTCCTTCAATAAATTCTTTAACAGCTTCATGGTTCATTGCAATTTGTTCTAATTCTTCTTTGCTTAACCCACGAGCGACATTTTGTTTGCCACGTAATTTTCCGTTCACTTGGAAAACTACTTCCACTTCATCTTCTACTAAGGCTGCTTCATCATAGGTTGGCCAAGGGACATAAGTTAAACTTTCCTCGTTACCTAAAATTTGCCATAGTTCTTCACCAATATGTGGCGCGATTGGCGCAAGTAATTGGACAAATCCTTCCACATATTCATAAGGTAAGGCATCCACTTTATTGGCTTCATTCACAAAAACCATTAATTGAGAAATCGCTGTATTAAAGTGCAAGTTTGCCATATCTTCTGTCACTTTTTTAACCGTTTGGTGATAAACTTTCGTTAAACGGCCATCATTAATTGTGGTAATTCGGTCACGCATTTTGCCTTCTTCATCAACAATCAGACGCCAAACGCGATCTAAGAATTTACGACTTCCTTCTAAGCCATTTTCATTCCAAGCAATGGAAGCATCTAATGGGCCCATGAACATTTCATAAAGACGTAACGTATCCGCACCATATTTAGCCACCACATCATCGGGATTTACAACATTGCCACGTGATTTAGACATTTTTTCGTTGTTTTCTCCTAAAATCATACCTTGGTTGTATAATTTTTGGAAAGGTTCTTTGGTAGGAACCACACCAATATCATATAAGAATTTATGCCAAAAACGAGCATAAAGTAAATGCAGCACCGCATGTTCGGCACCACCAATATAGATATCAACTGGTAACCAACGTTTTAATTTTTCAAAATCAGCAATTTCATTTTTATTATGAGGATCAATGAATCGTAAGTAATACCAAGAGCTTCCAGCCCATTGTGGCATAGTATTCGTTTCACGTTTTCCCTTCATGCCAGTTTCAGGGTCGACGACATTGACCCATTCATCAATGTTTGCTAATGGCGATTCCCCAGTTCCACTTGGGCGAATATCCGATGTTACTGGTAAACGTAGAGGTAACTCAGATTCAGGAACCGTTGTGGTTGTTCCATCTTCCCAATGGATCACAGGAATTGGTTCACCCCAGTAGCGTTGACGAGAGAATAACCAGTCACGTAAACGATAAGATACTTCTTTTTTCCCTACGTGATTTTCTTCTAGCCACTCATTCATTTTAGCGATGGCTTCTGCTTTGTTTAATCCATTTAAGAAATCAGAATTGATATGCGGTCCATCCCCTGTATAGGCTTCTGTTGTAATGTCGCCACCTGCGATTACTGGTAGGATATCAATGCCAAATGTTTTCGCAAATTCGTAATCCCGTTCATCATGCGCTGGGACCGCCATGATTGCGCCTGTGCCATAGCTTGCTAAAACATAATCGCCAATCCAAATTGGAATTTCTTGGCCATTAACTGGATTTATCGCATACGCACCTGTGAAAACACCTGTTTTTTCTTTTGCTAAATCCGTTCTATTTAAATCAGATTTTTTTGAGGTTTCTTCAATATATGCTTCTACAGCTGCTGTTTGTTCAGGTGTCGTAATTTTTTTCACTAGTTCTAGTTCAGGAGCTAGAACAGTATAGGTTGCACCAAACAAGGTATCAGGACGGGTTGTAAACACCGTGAAACTTTCTTCTGTGCCAGCGACTTTAAAGGTCACATTGGCTCCTTCAGAACGTCCAATCCAATTTCGTTGCATATCTTTAATACTTTCTGGCCAATCAACAAGCTCTAAATCTTCTAATAAGCGATCTGCATAAGCAGTAATTTTCAGCATCCATTGACGCATTGGTCGGCGAACCACATCATAACCGCCACGTTCACTTTTTCCATCAATGACTTCTTCATTTGAAATAACAGTTCCTAGTTCAGGTACCCAGTTAACCGCAACTTCTGCTTCATAAGCTAACCCTTTTTCATATAATTTTGTAAATATCCATTGTGTCCATTTATAATATTCGGGATCAGTGGTATTAATTTCGCGATTCCAATCATAGCTGAATCCTAATGAATTAATTTGGCGACGGAATGTTTCGATATTTTTCTTAGTAAATTCAGCTGGGTCATTTCCTGTATCTAACGCATATTGCTCTGCTGGCAAACCAAACGCATCCCAGCCCATTGGATGCAACACATTATAGCCTTGCGCACGTTTCATACGTGAAAGAATATCGGTTGCTGTATAGCCTTCCGGGTGACCTACGTGTAAGCCTTGTCCAGATGGATAGGGAAACATATCTAGTGCATAAAATTTTTCTTTATTTGGGTCGTCCAATGTATTGAAACAATTGTTCTTAGCCCAATATTTTTGCCATTTTTTCTCAATCTCTTTGTGATTGTAGCTCATGTTATTCCTCCTAGTAATATAAAATTTTTCATTCTTAAAATTTGCCACCTGCAGCCATTGTCACTATTCTGACTTAAACTAGCCACTTAGTGATAAAAAAAAGTCCTATAGGAAAAATTCCTATAGGACGTGAACATACAAATGCAACGTGGTACCACCTAAATTCGTCAAAGAAACGGTCAGTCACCGTCACCTTAACCTCAAACGTCTTAACGATCGTCACCGACTTTTCCTACTTGGTTTGTTCAAAAAAGTAACTTAAAGGCGAGTTCAAAAGCTTCTGTACGTATTTCCACCAGCCATACGCTCTCTATCACATGGTTCTTTCTACTATTCCTTCTCATTGTTTTTTTCTATTATAAGACTCATGTTACCAAAGATAGCTATTTTTTTCAATCTTAAATTAACCAACTTTTAAAGTTTGACCAATATAAATTGTATCCCCGCTTAAGCCATTTAATTGTTTGATTTTTTGGATGCTGATTCCGTATTGCATTGATAAGCCCCAAAGTGAATCACCGCTTTTAACTGTATGGCGTTTGCCTGATGCACTATTTGTTGAAGAAGCATTGCCACCTGCAGAAGCGCCTTTTTTCACGATGATTGTTTGACCAGCAAAAATTAAATCGCCTTTGATCCCGTTCCATGAACGTAGATTAGCAACACTCACGCCAAACTGTGCAGAAATTTTATTCAGCGTATCACCTGATTTAATCGTGTAGGATGTTGTCGCACCGCCACCATTATTCGTAGGCTTGTTCGTATTAGTTGAACCTGAGTTGGCGCCTTTTTTCACGATAATCTTTTGACCAGCAAAAATCAAACTACCGCTGATGTTATTCCAGGCTTGTAAGTTAGCCACACTAACACCGAATTGTGCAGAAATTTTGTTCAAGGTATCGCCTGATTTAATCGTGTAGTACGTATTCGTTCCTGATTGATTATTGTTAGAACTACCGTTGCTTGAGCCACCGGTGTTACCTGAAGTACCTTTTTTCACAATAATTTTTTGACCAGCGAAGATTAAATCGCCAGAAATGCCATTCCATGAGCGTAAATTAGCAACACTCACGCCATATTGGGCGGCAATTTTGTTCAAGGTATCGCCTGATTTAATTGTGTAATACGTATTCGTTCCTGATTGATTATTGTTAGAACCACCATTGCTTGAGCCGCCGGTGTTACCTGAAGTACCTTTTTTCACAATAATTTTTTGACCAGCGAAGATTAAATCGCCAGAGATGCCGTTCCATGAACGTAAATTAGCAACGCTCACACCATATTGCGCGGCAATTTTGTTCAAGGTATCGCCTGATTTAATTGTGTAATACGTATTCGTTCCTGATTGATTATTGTTAGAACCACCGCTGCCTGAGCCACCAGTGTTACCTGAAGCACCTTTTTTCACGATGAGCTTTTGACCAACGAAAATTAAATCGCCAGAGATGCCATTCCATGAGCGTAAATTAGCAACGCTCACGCCATATTGCGCGGCAATTTTATTCAAGGTATCCCCTGATTTTACAGTATAGTACGTGTTCGTTCCTGATTGATTGTTCGAGCCGCCTGTTCCTGGATTAACTGTTCCGCCCCCAGTATTTCCACCAGAAGATGGTGTATCATATTGAGTTAAGTTATATGCGGTAATGACATTATTTAATTTAGCATTGTAGCTAGGATCTGTCGCATAACGACCTGTTAACCAAGCAGTTGCATCGCGGTACGAACTTGTATTGCTTTTCCAAGCCCCAGCATAATAGTAAACGCCCGCTTGGAAAGAAGTTGTTTTTAGCACGTGCGCATTATCTTGGAATGATTCCATGTAAGAAGGATATTTACGGAAAGGTTCTTTTTTCACTAACCATTTGCCGTTTAAATATTCCCATGTATCCATATAGACAGATTGTCCATTGTAGCTGCCTTTAATCCCAAATAAGTTATAGTTTGGTGCCTTAGATAACGTACTTGCCCCCCAACCACTTTCAACGATTGCTTGAGCCATCATCACTGATGCATATAAATCATTGGCTTGCGCAATAGGTTGTGCACAACGAGCTAACTCGGCAATAAATTCTGAAGGACTTTGCGTCGGTGATAATGCTGAAAAAGTTTGCGCAGAAGCTACTCTAGCTTCTGGTACTTTTACTTCATCATCGGGTGTAACCGCAGGCGCTGCTTCAGACTCGGTTGTTGAAGGAGCTACTGGCGTGATTTCTGCTACTGAAGAATCAGTCGTTCCTGATTCCACAGGTATAGTTGAATCAACTGTTGGTTGCTCGGTACTTGGTGTTGTTGGTGTTTCTTTTGATGATTCAGTTGTCGATTCAGTCGTTGTTGACGAATCCGTTGTCGGTTGTTCCGTAGTTCCTGGCGTAGTTTCTGTGGTTGGTGTCTCTACTAAGCCAGTTTCCGTAGTAGGTGCTTGGGCAACTTCCGCATTTGTTGGCTGCTCTTCTGTTGCCTCAGCAGTCACTGGTAGTAACGCAACGGGCGTTCCTACAGATGAAACAATTAACGCCGAGCTGAATAAAGTAGTGCTCTTCTTCCATTGTACTGGCGTTTTCTTTCTTTGTTGTGCTTTCCTTCTTTCGATACGTGACATTGATTCTTTCTTCATTGATACGTCCCCAACTTTCCTTTTTTAACTTATATGTAAATGTAATTTTTTAGTTTTGTTATTATAACAAGTATACCTTTTTTTCTGGCGAATTAAAAACACTTCAACAAAATTTCATATTACTGTAACTAGATTGTAAAGAAGTAATGTTTTTTAACATGGATTTCCTCTCTTGTTACTACTCGGAAAAAAACTGCGACTTTAGTTGTAGACGCTTCTTTACCTTAGTCTGATTTTTTTAATTCCTCTTGTTATTCGCTCAAAAAGAAATTATAGTTTAAGATGAGAAATGAATCGTGTAGAAAGAGGGAGCGGAATGAATAAAGAACATTTTATTATTGAGCTGAAAATTTATTTAAAAGCATTAAATCCAAAAGATCAAGCTATTATTCTTGCGAAATACAAGGCGTTATTTGATGCTCGTGTTGCGGAAGGCGAAACAGAAGAACAAGTGGCAAAATCATTGGGGAAACCACGGGTTATCGCAGAAGAAATTTTAAAAGAACAAGGCATTGAATTGACGGAACGAAAAATTGAAAATAATGGCTGGCAAGAAATTCCAGCGGCTACACCTGCTTATGATCATCCCTATGAAGAAGAATCTGAATTTTACTATGATAATGATTCTCCATACTATCAACGACCACAGCATCGGCCGCTAACCCGATTTTTCCAAGTGCTTGGTATTTTCTGTTTAAATTTTTTCTTCATGTTTTGGGTTATTTTAGCGATTGCCTTAATGTACGTCGGTTGTGGCATTGCCGGAGCTGCAACTTTATTTTCACCAATTTATGGTATTTATAGTGTTATTACCCAGGCAAATGCCGCTTCCTTTTTCCAATTATCTATGAGTCTCTTTTTATTTGGTGCATCAATCATTGGTTGGTTACTGTTTCTACCAATTTTAAAATTTTCAGCACATGTCTTTAAGCGTTATTTCCAATGGAACATTGCTGTTTTACGAGGTGATATCTAATGAAAAAAACAACAGGGATTCTCTTATCCATTGCTGTCTTAGCGATGCTAATTGGTGGATCTGGCGCCGTCTATTATTACAAGCAAGCGGAAAAATCAGTCACACCGCTAAAAGAAAGTTATACACTAAAAAATAAACAAGCAGGCGAAGAACTTCACTTATCCTTAAAAGGCAAAGGCCCTTATACCATTTATAAAACTGATAGTAACAACATGGGATTACGATCACCGAATAATGCCTTTTATTCAAAAGCTGAAGGCACCTTAGATGTCAAAGAAGAAAAAAATAAAATAACAGCAACCATCAATACCACTCGTACACAAAACCAACCCGAATTGTCATTCTTTAATATTGGTATTTTTAGTGACTTCACACCGAACGTGAGTGTCCAGATTCCTAATAATGTGAAAAAGTTAGTGATTGATGGCTCAACCCATTCACAAGTTTCATTGAATGCTTTTAACGTAGACGAATTAACAACTAATCTACCAAATTCTTATGTTAGTCTATCGGGCGTTAAAGCCAAAAAAATGACGCTTAACTCTTCAGATGGTATCTACCTTTCAGCGGATACTTCCGCTAAAACAGCAACAGTTGAAACCACTGGCGGCGATATAACGTTGGATTCAGCCTATTTCGATGAAATCAAAAATACGACTACTTCTGGTGATATTCGAGTGCAAAATGCTCGTGGAAACATCCAAGCAACAACGACAGATGGCGATATTAGCGTCTATGATTTCAAAGGAGAAGCTAACTTTTCAAGTGAAAATGGTGATTTTTCTTTAGACATGCCTGCTGTGCCTAAAAAATTAACTGTCGCTCTTGTCCATGGAGATATTTATGTAAATTCTGGAGAAATTTTGCGTAACATTTCAATCAAAGGGGAATCAAAATTAGGCGATGTTCAACTTTTAAACAAAGAGCGAACATCTTATAAGAATGGTCGTGCGAATACAGAGTTTAACCTTTCTAGCGAATTCGGCGATATTACCGTTGATACTCCTGACGACGATAATCAATAAACATGGCCATTAAAAAAAGTTCTGGCAGCACAATCTCTCATTGTGGTGCCAGAACTTTTTTAATATCTGTATCCCCTCCAATCAGGCAATGAAATTATCTTTTAATTTTTTACCCTTTTGATGGTATAATACGGATTGTTGCGATTAAATTTTGAAAGGATTTTTTATGAAAAACAAACTTTATTATCAATTTGCAGGTAGTTGTTTTCTTTTAGTATTTATGTTTTTAGGCTATGTTGTTCGTTTTTATCCAACCTGGCTCAAAGGCTTTGATCAAACGATTACTTCTTTTGTTCGTCGTCCTTTTCCACAGCTAAATAACTTTTTTATTTGGTACACCAAATTTGCCAATTCATTGACGATTATCATCTTAGCGATCGTTGTCATTGCTCTATTTATTGTTTGGAAATATTATGCTGAAGCATTATGGCTCTTTATTAATACTGCCTTAATTGCTGGCGTAGGTAATTCTTTATTAAAATTATTCTTTATGCGCCAACGTCCTACTTTGGAGCATTTAGTAACTGAACATACGTATAGTTTTCCTAGCGGACATGCTGTAGGAAGTACCTTGTTCTACGGCACTATTTTATTGATTCTGCCAATTTTCATTAAAAATAAAACGGTCCGCCTTTGTGTGCAAATTTTACTAGGTATTGGGATTTTCATGATTGGGGTTAGTCGAATCTATTTAGGTGTCCATTTCCCTAGCGATATATTAGGTGGTTTTTGTCTTGGTTTAGCTTGGTTGTTATTAAGTTACCCTATTTATTTAGAAAAACGCTTTGTTTGGCGATTTCAAAGCAAACAACGCTAGAAAGAAGTCTTGATTATGCAAATTTTTCCTTATTCAGATGATCCAAATAAACGCTATCACACTTGGAACTATGCACTTCGTCAACAGTTTGGTGAAAAGATTTTTAAAGTGCCAATTGATGGTGGCTTTGATTGCCCCAATCGTGATGGGACGGTTGCCAAAGGTGGTTGTACGTTCTGTAGTGTTTCTGGCTCAGGCGACATGATTGTTGCACCTAGCGATCCCCTGCCGCTTCAATTTCAAAAAGAAATCCAATTGATGCATCAAAAATGGCCAACTGTCGATCAATACATTGTTTACTTCCAAAATTTCACCAATACACATGCGCCAGTTGACGTTATTCGTCATCGGTTTGAACAAGTAGTCAATGAAAAAGGCGTCGTTGGTTTATCCATTGGTACCCGTCCTGATTGTTTGCCTGATGAGGTGGTGAACTATTTAGCTGAATTAAACGAACGCTTTTATTTATGGGTAGAGTTGGGTTTGCAAACCACGTTTGAGGAAACTAGCGCTGCCATTAATCGTGCTCATGATTATCAAACATATCTAGATGGTGTGGCTAAATTACGGAAACACGGGATTCGGGTCTGTACACATTTAATTAACGGGCTACCTGGGGAAACACCTGCCATGATGCGCGAAAATGTGCGGCGAACTATTCAGGATTCAGATATCCAAGGGATTAAACTGCACTTACTTCATTTAATGACAAATACCAAAATGATGCGGGATTATAATGAAGGACGCTTACAATTGATGAGTAAAGAAGCCTATGTTTCAGTGATTTGTGATCAGTTAGAAATGATTCCACCCGAAATTGTTATTCATCGCTTGACAGGCGATGCTCCCTTTGAAACAATTATCGGACCGATGTGGAGCTTGAAAAAATGGGAAGTCCTCAATGCGATTGATGCGGAAATGAAACGCCGCAACAGTTATCAAGGAAAATATACTGTCATTTCAGGAAAGGAAGTTTTCAATTAATGCTACAAACAGCCCTACATTTTAGTCACCAACTTTTAAAAGAAGTGGTGGAACCTGGCGACTTCGTCATTGATGCAACAATGGGAAATGGTCATGATACAGCATTCTTAGCAGAGCTGGTTGGCCCTTCTGGTGAAGTTTTCGCCTTTGATATCCAAAAAGAAGCGTTGATCAATACAGAACAAAAGTTAACAGAACTTAATTTACTCCCACAAACTACGTTATTTCCATTAGGACATGAACATCTTCATGCTGTCCTAGATGAAGAAACAGAAATCACTGCCGCTATTTTTAACTTAGGCTATTTACCTAAAAGTAATAAGGAAATTATTACAAAACCCACTACGACTAAACAGGCGTTAGATGGGTTACTGCCTCATTTGGTAAAAGGAAGTCGCATTATTTTAGTCGTTTATTATGGCCACGAAGGTGGTTCAGAGGAACTTGATTTGGTCACGAATTACACGCAAGCCTTACCACAAGATGTTTACAGTGTCTTACGTTATGAGTTTATTAATCAAAAAAATCAGCCACCTGTTCTTTTCTGTATTGAAAAGAAATAAGAGAACATGATCGGATTGTCTCTAGCAATCCGATCATGTTCTCTTTTATTTGTTTTGTTACTCTGTCAATTCACCATCACGAATACGAACCACTCGATCACAGTATTTCAACAAACGCTCATCATGTGTCACCATGATAATCCCTTTATCTTTCTCTTTGGCCTCTTTCGCTAGTAATTGGACAACATCAAATGCCTTTTCTGTATCTAAACTAGCCGTTGGTTCATCTGCCAAAATTACGTCTGGCTCATGATACAATGCACACGCAATGGCTACCCGTTGTCTTTCCCCACCAGAGAGATCACGAGGATAACTATTTCGTAATTCTTTTAACCCCAACGTCTCTAACAATTGCTCTTTTAATTCACTATTTTTACGTGACTTATCAACTTTTTCAATTAAGTGAAATTGATCTTCCACTGTTAAAAATGGCACCAAATTAGAGCTTTGTAAAATAAAGCCGATTTTTTGAAAACGTTGCGCCAAACGTTGCTTTTTCGTTAACTTATTTAGTGATTGCCCGCCAACAATGACTTCACCACTTGTCGGTGCCTGTAAGCCAGCTGCAATCGTTAAAAAGGTACTTTTACCAGAACCAGAAGGACCAATTACTGCGACAAATTCACCTGGCTGAACCGCAAAAGATAATTCTTTTAACGCGATCACTTCTGTATGTTTTTCACCATATTTTTTATAAATATTTTTCATTTCTAAAACATTTGCCATGTCTCTAACCTCCAATCGCGATTAACGGATCAATTTTAGCAATCGTTCGAATTGAAAATGCCCCGCCAATTAATGCAGATAAAATCAATAGTACACTAAACAAAATCATGCGTGGTCCATTAGTTGCATAAGGCATCGCTTCTGGTAAAAAGAGCACGGTAATTCCCGTTAAAGCAAGACCAATCGCCACTCCTAGAACAGCCAATAAAGCGGTTTGTAGCATGACTGCCTTTGCTAAGAAACTAGTCGGCACCCCTTGAACTTTTAAGACACCGAACATTGCTGTTTTCTGTAAAGTCATCACAAAGATAAAAATACCGATAATGAACGCTGCAATCACAATCAAGAAATAAATCATGCCATCCAAGGTCAAGTTTTGAGCGCTGTATCCTGGCAGTTTTTCAATAAAATCTGAAATTGAAAGAACTTGGCTGTCTTTATTAGTCGTTTTAACTTCCGCGTTGTCCTTGCTGCGAACAATGAAACCATTAACCATTTTGGCCATTGCTGGATTGTCACCATATTTAATTGACCGCCAAGTATCCAGAGAAGTGTAAATAACCGGCACAATGTTATAGCTACTTTTAGAAATAAAGCCGGCAATTTCTAATTGCTCATCATATTTCCCTGCAGTTAATTTGTCGCCAATTTTAAATCCTTGATTTTTCAATGTTTCTGAAGCAATCACTTGATTTTTATCAGTAAATGCGTTTCCTTCAATCACTTTTGGCATTAAAAAACTTTCTTTTTCAATCCCAAATAAGCTAACATTCGTTAATTCAGCCTTTTTGTCATCTGCTGGGCGGATAGCTAACGACTGTTGACCAATCGGTGCAATTTTGCCTCCTGAAATCGTTTCTTTCACGTTTTCATCTAACACTGATACATTTAAATTACTATTGGCCTCTTTTGATAAAACCACTTGATTCGCTTGCCATTGATCTACCGCTAAACGATTTCCTTGAGCTAAACCGTTCGCTAAACCTGACAAAATAAAAATTAACCAAGCAATCAAGACCATTACTAAGACTACAAGGACGTACCGTCCTTTTGAATACTTCATTTCATTAAATCCTAAAAACATGAATGGTTCACCTCTTTCTTCTTTTCGAAATAAACTATATCACTTATCAATCGATAAATCAATAATTATTTATCGATTGATAAGTGAATTTTACAAAAAAATAGAGAAGTCTGTTTTTCAACAGGGCTTCTCTATTTTTTATTTGTGACTTTTCAAAACGCCATGTAGCATAAATTGAATAAATTTTTTGACATCGTCATCCACTGTTTTTCGCTGGTACGTTTTTTCAATACTTAATAATGCACTAACGTTATATAAAATAAACCGAGTTGCATCATCTACACTGATGCCCTCTTGTAAGCAATTGGTTTCAGGTTCACTTTCAAAAATAGCCGCAATATTATTGATATAGGTTTTTTTGAAAATTTGATACAGCGTACGATTGTAATCAGGGCCCATTTCTTGAAACATGTCGTTCAACATTAAGAAAAGATTGGTCGGATGTTCATCTAACAAAACTTTGATTAATTGATAAAGTTTTTCTTCTACTGATGCATTTCCAGAAACAATTGGGACTAATTCTTCCTGAACACGGGACGTTAATTCTTCAATCACAGCTAAATACAGTTCTTTTTTATTTTTAAAATGGTGATAGAGATTCGGTTGGGTAATGTTCGCTTTTAAAGCAATTTCACGAGTGGAGGTATTTTTGAACCCCTTTGTCATGAATAATTCAGAAGCGACAGACAAAATAATTTGCCGTGTACGTTCTAAATCAGCTTTGCGTTTATTTGGCTTTTCCATGGTTTTCTCGCCCCCTGCTGCTTTTTATTTTAGCATATTCTCCGGCAAGAAACGAGAGACCTTTATACAAAAAACGAAAAATATACAATCAATGTGCCTGCTATTTGGAGAAGAATCGCGCAATAATACCACCGCTGCAAATGTGTCAACCAGCCTTTTTCGCCCCCAAGATAAATCAACCACTGCATTCCAGATAAAAAACTATTAGCCAACAACCAAAAAAGTAGTGCCGATTTTATCCATCGATTCTCTCTGAATACACTCAGTACAAATAAAGTATTTAGCACCAAAAACGTGCGCCGTAATTGCCGTACATTCCTCATTTTTTCCATTGACATTTCTCCTTTTTCTATTTAGCATAGCAAAAAGAGCCTGGGACAAAAATCACTTTGAATTTTTGTTCCAGGCTTAAAAATTGATAAACGGCGGGAACAGAAGCAACTCCTTCGGAAATAAGTCGAAATTCTCCAAAAATTATAGAACAATTTTCGGAAATTCCTTCTTATTTCTCGGAGTTAAACACTTCTGTCCCGACCTCTTTCAACTTATTCAAAAACAAATTGATTTTTATAAAGTTCCGCATAGAATCCATCTTGTTCAACTAGTTCATGGTGGTTGCCTTCTTCAATGACTTCACCGTCTCGTAAAACAATAATCCGATCCGCATTTAGAATCGTTTTCAAACGATGGGCAATCACAAAACTGGTGCGCCCTTTAATTGCTTCGTCCATCGCTTTTTGGATTTTAGCTTCTGTTACTGTATCAACATTACTTGTTGCTTCATCCAAAATTAATAATTCTGGATTGGTAATAATCGTTCGTGCAATACTTACTAATTGCTTTTGTCCCGTACTGAAAAGATTATTCTCTTCCGTAATCTCAGTATCGTAGCCTTGCTCAAGATTTACAATAAATTCATGGATATTCGCTTGTTTCGCTGCTTGAACAATTTCTTCATCCGTGGCCTCTGGCTTACCAAAAGCAATATTCTCACGAATTGTTCCTGAAAATAGAACGGACTCTTGCAAAACAATGCCTACATGTGAACGCAAGCTATCTAAATCCATTTCACGAATGTCCACACCATCAAACGTCACGGCGCCTTCATTCACATCATAAAAGCGATTCATTAAATTCATAATCGTTGTTTTTCCTGAGCCTGTCGGTCCGACTAAAGCGACCATTTCACCTTTATCCACATGAATAGAAACATCTTTCAACACAGGCGTTTCTGGATTATAGCCAAAAACAACATGATTTAAAGCCACAGCTTTGTTAATCTCTTCTAATTTTTCGCCATTTTCGGGACGAATTTCATCTGGTTCATCAAACATCTCATTTAAACGACGAGCGCCTGTAACAGCTAATTGAATCATGCTATAACCTGAAGAAATTTGCATTAATGGTTGATAATATTGTTGAGAATATTGGACAAACATAACGACTAAACCTAACGCAGCAGCACGATCAACAGAGCCATTGATTGCTAACCAACCACCAAAGAAAATAACAATCGCCGTATTGACTAATGACATTCCTTGCATCATTGGGAAAAGTAATCCTGAATACACTTGACCTTTATACGTAGCTGCACGAACTTTTTCATTTTGCTCTAAAAAGCCGTCAATGGTTTCTTCTTGTAAGCCATTAGTGATAATCACACGTTGCCCACTAATTTTTTCATCCATATAGCCATTTAATTTACCCACTTCATCTTGCTGTAAATCGACATATTTGCGCGCCTTGCTAATCACAAAGACCGCAATTAAAATCGCAATCGGCGTAGAAGCAATTGTGGCCCATGCTAGTTCCACATTTTGACGGAACATCATGATTAAGACACCAACCAATAAGGCTATATTGGTTAATACTTGTAGCAACGCTTGGTTTAAACTGTTTTGGATGTTGTCTAAGTCACTAGTAAAACGACTTAAAATTTCACCATCTTGATGAGAATCAAAGAAACGAATCGTCAATTTTTCTAATTTGTTAAACAATCCAATCCGCATGCGGTTTGTCGATTTCCCCACGACTTGTGTAAAGAGAATACTATAAATGAAACTAGCGGCACTAGTTAAGACATAAAAAATGAGTAGTTTCCAAATGACAGAAACGAACGCACTTTTATCGTCTTTTCCTTGCATCACATTAACCGCATATTTCGCTAATTCCTGAATAGCTTCCCCAACGAATTGCGGCGCTTTGACTTGTAAATAAGTCGCTGCGAAAATTGCTAAGAAAATAAAGAGGAAAGAAACTTTGTAACGTTTTAAATAATGATAGAAAAATTTACTAGCTTTTATTAAATCAGTCATTAAGCTTCCTCCTTTCCTTTTTGAGTTTCGTAAATTTCTTGATACACGGGGTTCGTAGCTGCTAATTCTTCATGCGTGCCTTCCCCGACTAAACGTCCATTATCCAATACTAAAATACGATCTGCATGGACAACAGAAGAAATTTTTTGGGCAATAACGATCGTGGTAGTCTCTTTTAACTCTTTATCCAACGCTTCTCGGACTAACCGCTCCGAACGAGCATCCAACGCGCTGGTGCTATCATCTAAAATCAAAATTTTAGGTTCACCAATCACACCTCTTGTAATTGATAACCGTTGTTTTTGTCCACCAGAAAAGTTATTACTCCGTTCTTCGACGGGTGCATCATAACCTTCTGCTAATTTTTCAATAAATTCCTTGGCTTGGGCGATGCCGGAAGCCCGTTCCATGTCCGCTTCAGAAGCGTCACGTTTACCATGGCGTAGATTTTGCGCAATCGTTCCAGAGAACAGGATTGCTTTTTGCAACACAAAGGAAACTGTTTTTCGTAAACTGTGTTCGTTCACTTCTCGTAAATCGACACCACCAACTTCAATCTTTCCTTCTGTCGGATCAAACAAACGTGGAATTAATTGTGCCAATGTAGATTTACCAGCCCCAGTTGCGCCCACAATCCCAATCATTTCACCTGGCTGAATAGAGAAAGAGATGTCTTTCAAGGTATCTTCTTCATCCCCAGGATAACGGAAAGATACGTGATCAAACTCAACACTACCAATTAACTCTTGTTCTGGGACTTTTTTGTAGGTAACATCTGGTTCTGTTTCCATCACTTCTTTAATCCGCTTAATGGAAACAGCGGCACGAGAAGTCATCATCATCATCATTCCGCCGATAATAATCGCCATCATGATTTGCATTAAATAGTTCATAAAGGAAGCGACACCACCGATTAAAGTTGGATCATCCTTGACTAAGTTACTCACAAAGAAAATCGAGCCTACAACGGCTAAGTTCGCCACCAACATAAACGCTGGAATCATCACAGCAAATAAGCTACCTACGATTAAGTTATGGGTGGTTAATTCTTCACTCACTTTTGTAAAACGTGACAATTGATTTTTTTCTTGAACAAATGATTTGACGACACGAATGCCTAACAAATTTTCTTTTGCAATACCATTAATCTTATCAATCAAGTTTTGAATAATCATGAAATGCTTGCCCATTTGCGAAAAGGACAGCATAGAAATCAAAATAACTGCGATGACAAGTGCAACAATCACCCACCATAGTTGTGGCAAGGTTAGCATCGCTAAAATAAAACTCCCGATAAATAAAAAAGGAATTCTAAAAAGTGTCTGCAACGCAATCATAATGACATTTTGAATTTGAGTAACGTCATTTGTTAAACGAACAACTAAGTTACCTGCTGAAAATTTTTCGATATTGCCAAATGAAAAGGTTTGGATTTTGCGGAAAGTTGCTTCACGAATGTCAGCACTGACACCTTGGGCAACTTTGGCAGAAAAAATTGTATTAATAACCCCTGCAACGAGTCCTAATCCTGCAATGGCAATTAATTGAATCCCTAAGTTTTTCATTTTGTCGCTATCGTCATTCATAATTGCTTCCAACACTTGTTGTAACAATTTTGGTTGCCAAAGTGCTGAGACAACCATTACGATCACCGCCAACAAGGCAATAACTACCGAGCCTTTGTATTTTTTGGCGTGTTGAATAATAAGGTCCATCTTATCCCTACTTTCTTAAAATAGTTCCCTGCTTCTTCAGTGTTGGTCTGCGAATTCTTCCCCATTACAAAAAAATCAATTTGCTCATTGACTTCACCAATTTAACACTGTAAAATAAGGCCGATTCATAATTTACCATTTTTAGTGGTAAAATACAAGCGAACAAGTTAATTTTTCACAAGTTTTTCCTATCATAAAGTGTACCTTCTTTTTGATAAACTTACGAAGATAACGTTTAATAGGAGCTAAAATCATGGAACCGAAATTATCAAAAGACACGATTATTGCAGCCGCATTTTCTTTGTTAGAAAAAAGTCCCACTTTAGAACAACTTTCTATGCGTAAAGTCGCCAAACAGCTTGGTGTACAGGCGCCCGCAATTTATTGGTATTTTAAAAATAAGCAAGCCTTACTTCAAAGTATGGCTGAAGCGATTGAAGAGCACTTTCAAGAACCTGCATTATGTGGTGAATGGTATTCTGACTTACTAGCCTTCATGGAAAACTATTATGATCTCTATCAACAATTTCCCTGTGCCGTAGCTATCGAAATCCAAACCGTCCCTGCCTATCCCCAACGATTACGCCATTTGAATCAAATGATGGGCATTTTAAGAAAAGCAGGTTTTTCACCAGAAATGACTCATTTAGCAGTAACGTCTTTACAACATCTTTTATTTGGGATGATTATGGACGCAACGGAGGAAAAACAGCTCGTTTCGCAAGTATTGAACGGAGATGACTATTTAAAAGAACAAGTGCTGCACATGAAACAATATGTCTCCGACAATGAGTTAACGTACATGGAGGAAAGCATTCAATTTCGACACTCCATCCACCAAAAATCCGCCTTTATTCAAGCCGTTAAAACCTACTTAGATGGGTTGCAAGCAGACAACACATCTTCATCTAAATAAAAAAAGCCCTTGGTCCGTCAGTCGAAATGACTGACGGACCAGGGGCTATCTTTTATAAGTAAATAGCGAAAACTACTTTCTCTATTTTGGTATTGGTAGCCAAGCCAAGGCTTTTTGAATCCATTCATCCCAGAACACCCAGTCATGTTCTCCTGGTCCAGTTTCAAAAGTATAACTTGCCTGTGCCTGTTCCAACGCTTGAGCCATCTGTTGATTAGCAGAAAGTAACATATCTTGCTCCCCACAACAAAGGTAAAATTGGGGCATTTCTGTTTGGCTTTCTACTAATTGTTGTAATAAATACAGCGGATCGTGAATGGAACCTTCAATTTGATCTAACGGGCCAAAAATACCTTCCCAATAGCTTCGCTTACGGACTTTTAATAATTCCCCAAAACTAGTGGATGATAAACTGACTGCCCCAGACAAAGAAGCAACGGCTGCAAAAGATTCTGGTTTCGCTAATCCTAATTTCAAGGCGCCATAACCACCCATTGACAAACCAGCGGCAAAGGTTTTTTCTCGTTTTGTACTTAACTGTGGAAAGAGTTGATGACAAATTTTCGGTAATTCTTCTGAGATAAACGTCCAATAGTTCATATCGTATTGCGTGTCCGTATACCAAGCTAAATCCGTGGACGGCATAATGACAGCAATCCCCAAATCAGCGACATACCGCTCAATAGAGGTTCTGCGAGCCCAGACGCTGTGATTCCCTCCCATCCCATGTAATAAATACAACACGGGAATATCTGTCAATGCTGCTTGGGTACTTGTGCCCACTTTTTTTACCGTTTCTTGTGGTAAAATTACGTTCACATTCACTTCCATTTCCAATACATTTGAATAAATATTTGCTTGTAAAAAGGCCATCTACTTTTCCCTCCAATACTCTTTCTATTAGTGTACCACTAAACCTTCGCTCGTTGCGCTTTTGCGAAAATATTTAACAAAAGAGCGACAACAACTAAGCCCGCACCGACTAAGTAAACATTATGCAGACCTGCATAGAGGATACCGCGTAATGGTTTTAACAACGCAGCTGGAATTAAATTTGCAGTATGTGGATTCACTAATTGATTCATGACATCTGCATCGACGTTTAACGCGCTCGCTTCCAATTTCGCAAACATTCCTGCATTTAAAATCACACCAAAAATTGACACCATCACAGTCTGCCCAATTGTACGCACCAACGTATTAAACGATGTTGCAACCCCCATTTTTTCAGGATCCACTGTACTTTGTGCTGTCACCGTAGTCGTTGTGATAGTAATCCCAAAACCAACTCCTAAGACAGAAGACACTACAAAGAAAAGCCAAAACGGAACGGCCATTGGCATTACCACTAAAAAGATGGCCCCGACTAATAGAATCGATAACCCAATCGTTAAGACTTTTTTCATAGCATATTTTTCCATAAAGCTACTTGCTATAAATGATCCAGCCATCCAAAGTAACGACATAGGCGCTAAAACTAAGCCACCAATTCCTGCACTTTTTCCTAAGACACCTTGCATCCACATCGGAATGTAGACATCAATCCCCATTAAGAAACCGCTAATAAGCGCTGCAATAAGATTTACTAAAACAAACGTTGGTTGATTAAATAAATGCAAATCAATCACTGGGTCTTGCGCGCGTTTTTCTATCATCACAAACGCTACAAAAAAGAGCACACTCAAACTCAAACAACCAAATGTTACTAATGTAAAACCATTATCGCTAATCATTTGAAAACCTAGCAATAACGTTAGCAGCACTGCCATCAAAGTGACGCTGCCCAAAATATCCATTGGCATCTTGGTCCGTTCCCGCTTTGGTTCAACTAAGAAAATACTAATCAAGCCCAATAAAACAAGTCCAATAGGAACATTAATGAAGAAAATCCAATGCCAACCGACTGTATCTACAATAAAACCACCTGCTAACGGACCAAAAATACTAGCAATTCCCCAGGCGGCACTGTTTAAACCTAAAATTTTCGCTCGCTTGTCCAATGAATACATATCGGCAATAATCGTTAACGCAACTGGTAAAATTGCGCCTGCCCCCACACCTTGAATTGCGCGGGCAATAATTAAGGTCAACATATCTTGGGCAAGGCCACACAACGAGGAGCCCAAAATAAAAATAATAATGCCAATCATGAAGACAGGTTTACGACCAATTTTATCCGCAAGTTTCCCATAAATCGGTGTTAACATCGCATTCGTTAATAAATAAATTGAAAATACCCAGTTCATAATTTCCATGCCATGTAACGAGCCGACAATCGTTGGCATCGCAGTAGACACAATGGTCCCTTCAATGGCTGTCATAAATGTTGCCACAAAAACACTCACCGTGACTAACTTAACATTTGTTTCTTTTGCCATTTGTTCACATCCTTTTCTATTCAATTGTCAATTTTCTAAATTGCTCCATAGCTATTCTATACAAAAAAGAACAAAATGTCTTAAAAAAATGCTTTTTCATAAAAAAATTATTGCAAAAAAAACAAGAAGTCAGCCAATACTTGGCTGACTTCTTGTTTTTTTTATTTAATTATTCAGCTAAACTAGCTTTTAACGCTTCAACTTTATCTGTTTGTTCCCAAGGTAAATCAATATCTGTTCGACCAAAATGACCATAAGCCGCAGTTTGTTTATAAATTGGGCGACGTAAATCTAGCATTTCAATAATACCTGCTGGACGTAAATCAAAGTTTTTACGAACTGCTTCGATTAATTTACTTTCTGGAAGATCACTCGTACCAAACGTATTAATAGAAATAGACACTGGTTGCGCCACACCAATTGCATAAGCTAATTGGACTTCTACTTTTTTCGCCAAACCAGCAGCAACAATGTTTTTCGCGATATAACGCGCAGCATAACTAGCAGAGCGGTCAACTTTGGTTGCATCTTTTCCAGAAAAAGCGCCGCCGCCATGACGAGCATAACCGCCATAAGTATCAACGATAATTTTACGACCAGTTAAGCCGGCATCTCCTTGAGGGCCACCGATTACAAAGCGACCAGTTGGGTTGATAAAGTATTTTGTTTCATCATCTAAAAGTTCATGAGGAATCACCTCATTGATTACTTGTTCTTTAATGTCTTTTTCGATTTGTTCTAAGGTTGTTTCATCATCATGTTGTGTACTGATGACGATCGTATCCACACGTTGTGGTTGACCTTGATCATCATATTCCACTGTTACTTGAGATTTTGCATCAGGACGTAAGTAAGGTAAGACTTTTTCCTTCCGCAATTCTGCTAAACGGCGAACCAAACGATGACTTAACGCAATCGGTAATGGCATTAATTCTGGTGTTTCGTCAACGGCAAAACCAAACATTAAGCCTTGGTCACCAGCGCCAATATCGTCTTTTTCATCTTGATCACGCACTTCTAAGGCTGCGTCAACCCCTTGAGCGATATCAGGTGATTGCTCATCGATTGCTACAAGAACTGCGACAGTCTCTCCATCAAATCCATATTTTGCTCGTGTATAACCAATATCTTTCACAGTTTGACGAACAATTTTTTGGATATCTACATAAGCTGTTGTAGAAATTTCTCCAAATACTAGGACTAAACCAGTTGTTACGGATGTTTCACATGCCACGCGGGCCATCGGATCTTTCTCCAAAATCGCATCTAAAATTGCATCACTGACTTGGTCAGCTACCTTATCTGGATGTCCTTCTGAAACGGATTCTGATGTAAATAAATGTCTTTCTGTCATAATGTTATTCCCCCTAAATAGTTTCGGTTACAAGGCATCTTTAGTAAGTAACGACAATTACTTGCTAAATCCTTTCGGGAACTTGTAACAAAAACAGTATACCAGATATCTAAAAAAAAAGCTTAGGTTTTCAAGAAAATCATTAAATTACCTATATTTGCTTTTCCTATAACAAAAAACTTCCAGCCCCTTTCATCTGAGCTGGAAGTTTCTTGCTACTGTAAAATTTTCTCCGCGATAAAGTGTGTATATTGCTCGCCACCTGCCACATTTGGATGAACTCGGTCATCATAAAACCAATCATCATGGGCGTTACTATAATTAAACCAGTCAATGACCGTTAAGTTATCGTATTTTTTGTCCATTTGACTAAGTAAACTATTCACTTGATTTTGCCATCTTCTAGTTGGGACGCGAACATTAATCCAATAAACTTTTCGATTACCTAACGCTTTCATAAATTCATCAAATTGTGCCTCTGTAAAAGGACCATTCGTACCTAAACTCACTAAAACAGTATCTTTGAGCATTTTCTTTTTGTCTAGTTCACCAATTAGTGAAATGCTACTATACAATTGACGGCCCACTTCCCCATCGATAATCATTTTAGGGAAAATATCTTGTAACCCGCTAGCACCATCTAGAATAACAGAATCACCAATAGTTGTGATTTCTAAATTCTGCGCTTTTTTTACTTGCTCTGGTGTGAGTTGTGTGGGTAGAACGTCTTGGCTTTCACTCGGTTTTGTACTACTTTCTGTGGACGTGCTACTATTTTTCGTGCCACTTTCTTGAACTTCTTTTTTACGTTCTTCAATTTTTTGCTGATTTTTCGCAATATTTTTTTCTAGTTGCTCTTGTTGCGCACTTTTAGCGTTTGCTGGAGCCACAATTAAACCGAATACTGCAATCACGCTAATCACTGTCATAAAGGCCATTGTCCCTTTTTCACGAAGGTCCCACGGTTTCCGTAAGAACTCAGTAAATTGAGTCCAGACATCCTTATAAGACAATCGTGTCAGTGGATGTTCGATAAAACGATAAGACAATTCGCTCACTACTAAAATTAATGCTATTTCAACCAATGAATGTAGAAAAACATGGTCCGATAAGGTCTTAATTTTGGCCTCATAAAAAATCATGATGGGGAATTGATACAAGTAAATGCCATAACTCCGTTTACCTATCCACGTAAAGACTGGATTCGTTAACCAACGATTCATATCTGCCCCTGGATGTGCAGTGACGGCCACTAAGACAGTGGCTGCCAAACTGATTAAAAACATGCCGCCATAATAAACAAAATTTGTATGATCTGATAATGTTAAAAAGGCTAATACTAAAAGAACTAAGGCACTTAACCCAGCGCCATTTAAGATTTTTTTAGAGGCTTCTGGAATTTCTTCTTTCAAACGTGTGCTTGGCCAAACATACGCCAATGCACTACCTAGTAAAATAGAAAAAACACGTGTGTCTGTTCCATAATAGACACGTGTAGGATCTGCGCCAGGAACATATAAAACGGCCATCAGCGTCACCGAAATTAAGGCGCCGATTAAAACTAAACTGAAAATTCGACCGCGTTTACGAACAAAGCGTTCCAGAAGAATAAAAAGTAATGGCCAAATTAAATAATTTTGCGCTTCAACTGCCAATGACCAAATATGTACAAATGGCGATTGTGTCGCAAATCCATCAAAATAAGAAAACCCTTTAAAAATTTGCCACCAGTTGTTGTAATAAAAAACACTACTAGCGACAACGCTGCGAATATTGTTTAATAAATCCTGCTGAAAGAGTGTAATATAACTAACTGCACTTAAAAGCATCACAATTAATGCTGGATACAGCCGTTTCATCCTTCGCACATAAAATCCTTTTAAATCAATGGTCTGATTTTCTACCCATTCTTGCCGCAACAAGTCGTTAATAAGATAACCTGAAACAACAAAGAAAATCGGAACACCTAAGTAGCCACCTCGCATGACTTGGGGAAAAAGGTGATACAAAATCACGCCAATTACAGCGATCGTCCGAATGCCATCAAAACCTGTAATATAGCGTTTTTTCTTGCTATTTGCTGTCTGATTCATTTGTGCTTTCCAACTTTTCTATAAAATTATTCTTTTCCTTTATTTAAAGAAGCAAGTAACTTTAATATACGTTTTTTCCTAGGAAATGGCAAGCAAACTTTGCCTCCTTTAGGGTTTTTTTACAATTCAAAAAACCAACATTTTTTAAATCACAAAAAAACAACCAAAGCTTATGAAAATCACTCATAAGCTTTGGTTGTTTACTCATATCGTTTTCGTTTAGATGAAGATGGAATCCCTAAAGCTTCACGATATTTTGCCACCGTTCGCCGGGATATTTCCATGCCTGAATCTTTTAATCGCTCGACTAATTTTTGATCAGATAACGGTTTACTTTTTACTTCTTGATCAATTAATTTTTGTAGTTGCTTTTTAACCATCGTTGTTGAGACATCCTCGCCATCTTCTTCTGATGAAAGAATACTTGTTGAGAAGAATGAGCGCAATTCAAAGACGCCAAACGTGGTTTCTAAATATTTTCCATTAACCGCACGACTAACTGTCGATTCATGAATAGACAAAGCATCCGCAATTTCTTTTAAAGTCATTGGTTTTAATGGCCGATCTGCTTCTAAAAAGAAGGCTTCTTGACGGCGCACAATTTCTTGCCCTACACGTAAAATTGTATCCCCCCGCTGATTCACTGCGCGCTCTAACCATTCAAATTCGTTTTTCTTATCCTTAATATATTCTTGGACTTCTTTGTCGTCAGTCTCTTGCATTCGTTTGAAATAATTTTCTTGAAAATTTAATGTCGGTCGACCAGCTTTGTTGGAAATCACCACTATTCGATCTTCCTTGATTCGGACAGTTAAATCTGGTCGAATATACAATTCCTCGGTCGCATCAAAAATATTCCCTGGCGCTGGCGATAACGTTTGTATATAATCAAAAATCAATTGAATTTCTGCTAATTCAATCCCAAATTTTTTAGCTAACGGGCCCCATTTACGACTCACTAAGGCATCAAACTCTTCCTCCAATAAAATATACGCTAAATTAGGCGCGGTATCGTCTCGTTCTGTTTGTAGCATCAAACATTCTTGTAAATTGCGTGCCCCCACACCTGCTGGATCTAGCTGTTGTAACAAAGTTAATGCATCTAGCATTTGAATGGCGCTTGCTTCGGTTTTCTCTGCCGCTTCTTCTAACGAAATCGTTAAATAACCATTCACGTCTATATATTCTACTAAAAACAATACCAATGTTCGCAAGTATGTATCTCGATAATTCAAATGAATTTGATCAATTAAAGACTCAAATAATGATAAATGATAGTCTGGAATTTGATTCATATAATTATTTTCTTCGTCTTGGTTGGTGTAAGAACGACTAGTTATCGGAAAATCTGTGGTGTACTGCGTGTCTACTTGTAAATCAATTAATGGATTCTCTAGTGCTTTCGCTTCAACAAAGGCAGCCAGTTCTTCCGTATTAAATTGTAAAATTTGAATGGATTGTTGAAGCTGTTGAGTCATGGCCAACTTCTGGACTTGTTTTTGTTGCTGGGACATTCGTTGCTCAAATTTCATTATTTTCGTCCTCCCTCTTGTAATTTTTGTCAATATCAGCTAAACTAGTATTCGTGCCGCGCCCTTAGTGTAGTGGATATCACGTAAGATTCCGGTTCTTGAGACGGGGGTTCGATTCCCTCAGGGCGCGTTATTTAAATACGTTGATAAATCAACGTTTCTGGACACTCTTTATTCATCTAAGGAGTGTCTTTTTTCTCGTTTGGGGACGAACTCTAGGGACGAGTTTTCCATCAATAGCCTTTTTTCAAACTTTTCATGTATTGAAAGGTCTACCACGCTTTCAGTATTAACATATATCTTTGTTATATTTGTATCTGAATGCGTCAGCATCTGAGAAATTTGTTCCATAGTAGCTCCTCCTTCATAAGCCAACGTACTAAATGTATGTCTAAACATATGAGGTGTAGCATGAACTAAATATGGGTGTCTCTTTTCCACAGAATTAATTCTATGATTCAAATAATCAATATGCACAGGAACATTTAATTTATTCGTTTTTCTCGTTTTATAGGTAAACACAAACTGCTCATCCGTTTGTACAATTCCTATTTTTAATAGCTCTTCTTTTTGTTTTTCTTTCCAAGTCATCAACAAATTTAATAGAAATTCTGGAATGTGAAATCTAGTTTTTTTATTTCCTTTAGTTGAAGTTATATTTCCCTTTGCATCTTTGCTTTGAATCAATAGAATACTTCCACCGAAATTAAAATCAACATGCTTCCATTGTAACGCATAGCTTTCACTTTTTCTATCTGCTAAACGAAGAGTTAACATAAATAATACGTAATCTTGCAAAGATAAAATACCTTTTTCAAAATCAGTTTGAAAAGCTCGAATCCAAACTACCAATTCTTTAGCACTTAAAGATTCCCCTAATAATTCACGTTTTTCTTTCAAACTATCTTTCTTTGGTTCCCCAATATAGCGAAGAATTTTAGCAACATTGTTGTTGTCAATATAATCCAAAAAATCTGCCACATCAAAAACATTGTTAACATAACTTTTTAACGCTTTAATATTCGCATATTCCCTTGATTTTTTATTTAGTTCTCTTACCAAAAGTTCTTTATTACTATTCAATTCAAATAATGTAAATGAACCAAACAAAGGTAAAATATGCAATCTAAATATACGTTCTGCATTATCTATTGTTGCTTTTTTCGGCGCTTTTCTACTTCCTAACGACCCAGAAATATACATTGACCAATAAATATTCTTAAAAAAATTTTCAAATGTAATCCCTTGTTTTCTATCAAAGATATTAACATTCTGTTGCTTTTGTACTTGTTTTATTTTCTCTAAAAGTTCTTTTTCTACAAGAATCGCTTCTTCATACGAAGAATAAGTTTTTTTAAATCTAGCTGTCGTTAGTCCTAAAAATTCTCTGACATCTTTTGGATAATAAACGTCTACTTTAAAATTACCACTTGCCATTTTTGTTATTGACAATTCAACTTGTCCTTTCTATCAGAAAGAGAATACTACCTTCTGATTATATATTAAATTGCTTTTTATTTGTTAATTATTTTCTGTTTGATTGATACTTCTTTAACCATTCATCAATTTCTTCTTTCGGATACAAAATAATGCCTTGAATATTAATTCTAGGCATTCCAGCTTCAATCAATCTATCAACAGTATTGTTGGATAAATTTAAATACACACATATTTGCTTTTTCTTTAAGTATTTTTCATTTGAAACTAAACCATCTTTAAAATGGTTAATTTCGTTTAATAGCAATTCATGTAAAGATTTTTTAATTAATTCTTGTTGATCTTCTGATAATAAAACTTGCATTGTCATTTCGCTCATTTATTTTTTCCTTTCTTATCTATATATTTACAGACAAAAAAAGAGTAATGATAGGAAACATTACTCTTAAACATTCTTTTTATTCTCATTATAAAAAAAACTTAATACTCTTGTTTTATCGTGTTATAAGTCATTTCTGAAACTTTTCTATTTTCTACTCCAACTAACAATAACACTTTGATATTCATTCCGTTTTGCTTACAATTCAAAACAATCGCATATTTATTACGAGTAAATGAAAAAGAATTTCATACTTACAAACACTTTTAAATCAATCTTTTAGGTACAAATGGTACAATTTTTACAACTGATAGTATACATTTTAGGCAGATTCTAGACAGAAATAAATAACTAGTTATTAACTGTAAATAAGTTGTTCTTGGAATTCTGTTTAACGAAGTGATTTATATTAATCGGAAAACACTTCATTTTACTATTCTAAGCTTACTATAGATACATTTAGATAAATCAAATGTTTATAATCTTATCTTAAAAAGTATTTATCTGGCAAAAAGAAATTATAGTATTTCACAATTTTTAATATTTAGAAGTCAGTGACTAACATTTGTGTCTGACTATAAACCGTGTTGTTCCTAAATCAATAGTAGTCACCATGCTTTCCTTTTGTAGTTTTAATTCCTACAAACAATATCATTGTGATAGAAATTGTTTTTAATAATAAAAGTATCAACATGAATTACTCTCCTCTTTATAACTCTGTATTTTCATTGCTTTCTTCATACTGCTCCGAAATTTCTTTTCTTTTTTTATTTTTTATCCAATAAACAATAAACGCACCATTTTGATTATTAAAAAGGAGAGTGGGACAATATTCAGAAAAAAATCTGATTATTGCCCCACTCTCTTTCTATTTAGATTTACTAATTTGTAACTAAAAATTTTTCCACTTGATTATGATTACTCAAAATCAAATCATCTGTAATTTCTTTATTTTTACCATCTTCAAACACTAACTCCCATGGGCTGTCTTTTGCATGAGTCGCTGATACAATTTCATAATCTTCTTTTCCTTCTGTAATAGACAAAACCTTTAGATTAAAAAGCATAAAAGAACTACATGAAAAATTAATTCAAACTGGGCTTCTCTTCTACATTTCTGACTCTTTATTAATTCCTTTAGAAACTCTTGTTGCAGAATCTAACAAAAAAGAAGACTTATTAACTGGTAAAAAAATTAACAAAGTTTATCGAGCTTTTTCTAAAAACTACTATTCTGAATTAAACAGAACTAGAAAAATTATTGGCTTAAAAGCTCGAACACCTAATTTTAGAATTCACCACAGTTTATACAAATATAAACTTCAAGTCTATTTGTTATCACACATAGAAATAACCATTTTCTTACTATTTTTAGCTTTCCAATTATTTACTGGAATTTATTCAATGGTTAAATAATAGATTATTTTAATCAACACCAACAGGAATATTGCTAAACTGTACAGACCTAATACTATTTCCTTTTCTTTAATACTATAAATCACTCCAACAAGTGTAATTATCGCTAAAATTAATGATAGATTCATTTCATTCAAACTAAATTCCTCCTACCCTATCAAAAACATTACTTTGATAGGCTTATGATAGCCTGTCATTTTATAGGTTCGTTGCAAAATCTGATTTTTTAATAATCGACTTTCAATTGTTAAACGTTCCATGTTTGTTAACTTAACAGCACTCTTACCTAACTTCTTACGTTCCAAATTATAGCTTTTTTCTATATCCGTAATAGAGAATGCTTTTTTCTGACGTTTCATTCGTGCAACAAACTTCTCTACAAAAAGTAATAACTCTTCTTTCATTCCTATCCTCCTTATTTTTTATAACAAATTCTATTCTTTCAAATAAAAAAGCACAACCAGAGTAATCCAGCTGTGCATACTTAAACTAAGATTGGTTATCCTTTTAGAAAAAATCTTTTCCACTCTTACAGATAACAACCTTACTTGTACATCAATTTAGATTCTAAAATTCATCGTAGTAGAATGTGCATTTCTGCAGATAACTGACTAAAAGTTCGCCTTAGCTATGAAATAGCCCCTTATCCATTCGTTTCATAGAATCATTTTTCAACGGCTAGTAATTAAAATTACATCACGGCACATTATATAGACCTACGACATACGGTGTACAGCTCTCCTCCTCTTGCTAAGCTTGCATAGATTTTTTCATTCAATCTAATTCAGCAACTATTTCCAACGTGTCATCACGACATGGTTATCGGAAATAATCTGACAGCTCGGCACTAATCTGTCATCAACATGGCTCTATTTAAAGATACTACTGCCACCTTGTGTTCCATTCAACGGCTGGCACACACCACCTCAACAAGACTTATAACCTCAAACAAAAATTTCATTCTTGTATTATTTCATCAAATCGCTTAAAATAAATGTGTCTAGTATTTATCTAAGTGTTTGCGAAACAGAAATTCATTTTCTTCTCGTGAACGCTTTTTTGTTTATTTAATTCAGATTCATAAAAGAACTAAACAATTCTATTTCAAATCTTCATATACACAGTATAGCGTTCTACAAAAGAAATGCCAAGATTTATTTTGGAACTTTTTAAAGATTTATTTTGAATCTATGTTAAACTGTATTAAATCAATAGATTGAAGGTGATTATCATTAAAACAAATGAACGTTTAAAACAACTACGTGAAAATAAAGAATTAACTCAAAAAGAAGTAGCTGATCAACTACACATGGATAGAAGTGTTTACAATAAAATTGAATCAGGTACTCGTCCCATTCGTGATAACGAACTAATTCAATTTGCTGATTTCTACAATGTATCAACAGATTACCTTACAAATAGAACTAACAATCCTATTCCCCCTGAAGAAAAAACAGATATAGGACAGAACATTATCTCACATTTCCGTCTAAATACTTCCGATATGGACGTTGATGATATAGAAGAATTAGAAGAAGAATTAATTGATTTTCAAGATTTTCTTATAAAAAAAGCTAAAGAAAAAAAGGAACGTAACAAAAAAGAGTGAATAGATTGGACTGTTGTTGGTGAAATTTATTAGTGAAAAACTCTATTTTGAAGCATTTAATCTTTCAAACGAATTGATAAAAGAAGTAGCTTATTATTCTTCCAAAAATATTGAGCAGGTTAAATGCTTTGATATTGAAAAATATGTAAAAGTAGTTGAATACGTTGAATTCGTTGAATATACTTTTAAAAAACAGCTTAAAAACAAAATGCTTGGTTCAACATCTAAAGTTCACAATGAAGTAATTATCGTTACAAATAAAGAATTAATGTTAGAAAGAAAAAATTTTACCAAAATGCATGAGATTATTCATTACTATAAAGATATTCCATACATTAATAGCAAGACGCATACTTTTTCAGATATGATTTCTAGAAATGGATATTTTCCAGAAGAGCTTCCAAAAGAGTATCGAGCTAATGTAGGCGCTAGTATGCTGATGGCTAACGAACAGGCACTACACTATGCCTTAAGAAAATTTTACACATTTAAAGAACTTTCACAGTACTTTTTCATAAGTAATTCTGCATTAAAAAAAAGAATTATTGAGCATCTTGTGTACATAAACAAATGCACTCCACAGTATGCATTTACCCTTTTCAATAATTATTATTTTTGTAAAGGAAATGAACTACACAAAATATTTTTTGACTGCTAATAGTACACTTTTAATCTTTGTTAAAAGATATTTAAATCCAAATTAAGCTATATAATTCACACAAAACACTCACAGATACACAACAGATAATCATTTGATACTCATTCACTGTATTAAACTTTTGAGCGAAAATATTTCAAGCAATACAGTTTTACTATTATTATTAATCATTTGAACATTAAATTACAAAATATCGTGAAATTTAACACAAAGGAGAACTCATATGATAAGATTTAGAAATCCGGCCTCTGATATGAATATTATAATAAGAGTATTTAAAAAACTTTATTTAGAATTCTCAAATGTTGACTATTTTGATTTAGACAATATTGCAGAATTTTTTGCACGTGAACAACTCGCTAGTTCTTCTGGATATATAGGAGATGAAGCTTTGAAACGTTCATATAGTATCCCAGACGATTCTCGTAAGTCTATGAAGATGCAAGCAAAAAGTTATTCAGAAGTATATCGTTTTTTAGGCTGGATTACTTCTGAGAAACAAGCTTTGCAATTTAGTTTTACATTTCTCGGCGTTCATATGGCAGTCGCTGGAGAAGCTTCAAAGCTATTATTTGAACAATGCTTACTTGGTATTAGTTATCCTAATCATGTACTAAATGTAAAATTCCCTGATGTTAACAAGCCCTTCGTTAATATGCTAATATTCTCAGAACAATTAGACGGAAAAATTAATAGAGATGAAATACTTCTTGGCCCAATGAATCTTTCCAATGGTTATGACCAAGAGGAAATTTCTTCAAAAATAAAATTAATTAACGACCTTAGAAGTACAGGTAATATTCATAAACTCAATGAGAAAATTAAAGAATTAAGTGATGAAAATTCAATGGCCACAAATTCTGTACGTAATTTAACACGGTTTCCTCTGTCTGCCCTTAAATTCACTGGGTGGTTTACCGAGAAAAAATTAAAAATATATGGAACATCTAAACCATTTTTGGTTCTTACCGACAAAGGTAAGTCTGTTATTGAAGAAATAAAACATTCTTGGAATGTAAATGGTTTGAATCTTGAAATCGATTGTCCCTCTGTACAGGAAATTTCAGAACTAGGATTTTTATTTATGTTGAATAGAGCTTCATTTAATATTGAAAATTCTCTTGATGGTCACAAAAAATTTTTGGGTGAAGTACATCGCAAATACAATAAGCAAGCTATTCTTTTTTCACCGTTTCAATATTTCAATAAAAGTGAAATAGAAGAACTATTTCCTGAATTAAATAATGATACAAAAAATGGTATTAGAAAGTCAGAAATAAATCACTATTCTCTACGTAGTGACAATGATATTAATAGCGGCGTGCTTATCGAATCCGAATCCTCTAATTCGGAACAAAACTCTTCAATAGCAAGCACTCTTTCAAAACGATTAGAAAAAGCTGGCGGAGATGAAGTAACGGCTATTTTGGCATTTATTAATGATATAAAGTCAATGAGACAGACAGAATTCTATCCTCTTGTTGCGTCCCTACTCAGTTATATCTTTGATAGACAAGCATTCCCACCTCCAGCAGGAAATAATAATATGAGATACGATGTAATGATTCCTGATTCTCATTATTCTATTCCAGTAGAAGTTAAATCTCCCACCGAAGAAGAAATGTTATCTGTTAAGGCTATCCGTCAAGCGTTAGAAAATAAAATTCTCCTATTAGCGAGAAAACCTTATAATACTGAATTTAACATAAGCTCTTTTGCGATAGGCTTTAATTTGCCGAATAAGAGATCGGACATTTATAAACTCATTGACGAAATATACAATATGTATAAAATTAATATTGCAATATTAGATATGTCTATTTTGATAAAAGCTGCATTTTACTGTTTGAAGAACAATAGTCACTATGAAGTAGAAAATTTTAAAAACGTTAGAGGGGTGATTAAATTTGAAAGCTGAAATATACGAATCATTTGATAATAATGTAGAGAAACAGATTAACATAGTTGATAATATACTCAATAACAGCCTTTCTCTATATAAAAAAATGCTAAATTTAAATAACTCATTCAGCGAATTAAAATTACTACCCAATGGTAACAATGAGCTCATTAAAAGATTATTTGAAGAACTAGGTTATTCAGTCTATTTTCCAAGAAAAGGTGATAATAGCGAACGATTCGATGCTTTAATCTCAAATGAAGAAATTAAAACTGTAGTAGAAATTGAGATTCCTTCAACCGCTATATTAGACGCCCCAAGAAACTTATTAGATGATTATGCCGTTATTAAGAACAGAAAATCTAACTTTAATAATGATATTGTTCCATTAGTTATCTGTTGGGATTTACCAAATAAACGAACTGACTATTGGAATGTTATTTTTGACATAAATAATATATTGAAAGTAAGAATTAAGACTATTAGTATTCTAGCACTTGCTACTCATTATTGGACTGATACTCCTTTAGATTTAAAAAATGATGATTACTACTTGGATAGTACTAATTCATCAATGAATACCGTTAAAGAACTTTTACGAAATAGAGGTATTTCCCCAGACAGTTTTTCTGGTTATTTTTCTCCATTTAAGTAGAAATAAGAGGATAGCCAACACTACTGGCCATCCTCTTATTTACACTAATGAATCTCTAACTAAATCAAGTCTTTCATTTGCGACACGAACCCATTTTTCCTCCAATTCAATACCAATCCATTTAATGTCATGGCCTTGTTTATTTAACTTCTCACAACATACCCCTAAAGTTCCTGAACCATGGAATGGGTCAAGAATTAATCCCTCATAAAATCCATTTTCATTCTTGGGACAGTAAGCTTTAATCAATTCAGTTATTAATGCTTCTGGTTTTTGAGTTGGATGTTCAGTTCGTTCCTTTTCAAAATTCTTACCTGCAAGGGTAGGAAATTTCCAAATATCTCCTCTAAGGGCCCCTTTGGGATTTGGAGTCCACTCTTTCCTGTTACCACTCTTATCTTTATAATAAACAGGATTCTTCAATCTTTCACTACTTTTATATGGAACTCTAACATCATCTGCATTGTATGTCCACTTTTTATCTGAATTTGAAAACCAGAGAAATGGCTCATAAGTTGTCGCTGGTACCTTCTTACTTCTAGAGAATCCATTATCATAGTTCCAAATGTTCATTCCTCGATAATACATTCCCTCATCATACATCATAACTTGAATAAAGCCAATATACTTGTGAATACCAAACCAAAGTAAACTACCATGTTTATTCAATAAATGATGGCATTGTTCAATTCGTTTTCTGTTAACACTAAGAAAATCTTTGAAACTCAATGAATCAGAATTATTTCCGAAGTTTTTATTTAAATTATATGGGGGATCTGTTAAAATTAAATCAAATTTCACACCCTCTTCAATTATATTCTCCATTAATTCATCACTATTACCATGATAAGCTATATTGTACTCAATATTCATTTCTTCTTCACCTTAACCTTCCGAGTTTTTCTAAAAATCAAAATGTATTGATGATGAATATTTTCAACATAGGCAAAGGGATAGCCGTATGGTAGCAATGATTTGTGATTCTGTAATAGCACTTTTACACCTTGCAAAGTATACTCATATTCATCATCAAGTTCCAAACGATCAAGACGTTGAATTAAATCACTGTGAAAACTAATGAACTTACTCTTATGTCGAAAATCAGAAACGATGATTGCAATGTATTTTTCGTTTTTTAGAACTTTCCCCGCTTCTTGAAATACATCACGAGTCATTATATCTAGAAATTCTGAATATGATTCCACATTTCCTAAATCATCTGTTGAGTCCGAATAATTTGTTGCCAAATCATTTGCAATTCTTTCTTTTTTAACTTTATAGTCAGCTTTTTTATTTAAAATCGCCCAGTAAGGAGGACTGGTGACAATAAAATCAACTGAATTTCTTTCTAACTCCTTAAGTACAATTCTTGAATCCCCTGTCAAAATTCTATGCTCTTTTGAAACACCTTCTCCGACTTCCTTTTCAAGACGTTCAATTGATAACTCTGACCATTTTGGAGACAATTCAATTCCAATACCTTTACGAGAATTGATAGCAGCAGCTTTAACAGTAGAACCCACACCTGAAAACGGATCTAAAATTACATCTCCTTCCTTAGTAAAGAAATTAACCAACCGTGAAATATCTTGGAACGAAAATGGAGCAGGATGCTGTTTCTCAATCTGAGCATGTGGATGATTCTTACCTAGTCCTTTTTGATACCAAAAACTCTTTGTCTCAGGCATCCATTCCTTACCGGTCAAATCGTTGAGTTTATTACGCTTATCATATTTTCCTCTATCAGCTTCAGGAGTCTCTTCGTCAAGTTCAAACAAGTTCAAGTCACTTTGGATAAAAACATCAAAACTATCCTTTTCAAGAATGTATTCTTCTTCACCATTATTGTATACTTCAATTTTGTTATCTTTTATTATCTTTTGCAATTGCATTTCAGATATTTGCAACGATGTACATAATTCATATAATGAAATCAATTTATTCATTTTCTATCTTCTCCTAATTACGACTATTATGTGTCCAAAAGTTTATCCAACTCACCCTATGTAAGTTAGAAATATATCCCTTTATTTTACCACATTCAACTAGATATTTCGACCTTTTTGACAATAAGAATACATACATACGATATTAGTCATTCTTGTCTCTATGAAAGTTTAAACAACTTCCATTACACATTCATCATTAAATTTGCACAGTTTTCATTAGTAATATGAGGTCTTTATAAATAAGGTGATACACTTATTTGCCAACTAATCTAGTAATTCAAAACATTTTACTCAATGATTACATATATATACTATAAAAATCTATTACAACTAGTAAAACTCTTCATCATTGATAATTCAATAATTACTCTTTCCTCAAAGTCTATAAATAAAATTCCAGTTCTTACTCCAACAATTTGATTTTCACAAAATTATTTTTACTAACCAAAAAATAATTTTGAAAAGTAATCTTTGCTAACACAAGAGGCAACAATCATTGCTTTTAAACTTATTTACCATGCAAACAAAAACATTAAAAACCAGTATTCTCAATACATTTCAATAGTAACTATTATACAAAACCATAATTTCTGTATATTTCACTTATAACTACAATTAAAACATATGGTAATTTGAAGTTGTCAAAAGAACATTATTCAAGTTACGTAGCGTTATTTAATTATGTAGTATTCTCTTTTAAAATAGGGACGACTTTTAGGGACGACCATTAAACATTCCATAAAATTTTATAAAATTTATTACAACTATCAAAAGTATCAATTACTTATATATCAACACTACCAACCTCCACAAAAACCATCAATAAAATTCCGGTTCTTGAGACGGGGGTTCGATTCCCTCAGGGCGCGTTATTTAAATATGTTGATTTATCAACGTTTCTGGACACTCTTTATTCATCTAAAGAGTGTTTTTTTCTTGTTTAGGAATGATTTTTCTATCCGTAGTTTTTTCAAATGTTGCTTGTGGCAAGCTCAATCGCACTTAACGCGACAACATTTGTTCTGCTTCAGCTACAAATCCAATAAGGTTAAAATTCCTCCGTTCCTATTGTAACGCATAACGTTTCCTTTTTCTATCTGCTAAACAAAGTATTGCGACAAGCAAACACCTGCTTCTCTCTTAAAGATCCCTTTCTGATTATATAGTAAATTGCTTTTAATTTGTTAATTATTTTACCTAAAACTTAATACCCTAATTAAATAAAGAACCTGGGGCAAAAATCACTTTGGATTTTTGTCCCAGGCTTAAAACCTGATAATTGGCGGGAACAGAACCGTTCAGCTCCGACCTCTAAAATACTTAATTAGAAATATGCTACCCGCAATCACACCAATTATGATTACTAGCCAAAATAATCCACTTACAAGTAACAGCTCAGTTAAGGTCGTCTTCAGATTCTCCTCCTTTAAATGGCATCTGCTTTGTTTTGCTATGTAATTAATGACGAGATCAGACAACAGCTATCAAAAAAACGGACCAACACGTGGTCCGTTTTCATTCATTATTAAGCTTTTACGATGTTCGTTGCTTGTAAGCCGCGTGGACCTTCTTCAGTATCAAAAGTTACTGCTTGGCCTTCGTCTAAAGTTTTAAATCCATCTGATTGAATAGCTGAAAAATGTGCAAATACATCATTGCCATCTTCACCTGTAATAAATCCAAAACCTTTGTCTGCGTTAAACCATTTTACTGTACCGTTGTTCATATATATTTCCTCCTAGTGCATAAAAATATGCAAGTTATTGCAAAAAATGTTGAGTGGCAAAAGGAGAAGTATAGTTTTTAAATATATAACTCAAATTACTTATCAAAATTGATTACTTAATTACTATAACATATTTATTAGAAATAAACAATGCCCACGACTTTTCCTTGGACTTTCTAAAATAATCAAAGATGCGCTTGACAAAGCCCTAGCAAAAAACACTCCTATTCTTTCTATTTCCAGTTAGTTTTGTTTAACTTTAAATAATCGCTACGCGCCAAATAATCAAATAGCGGAGCTAATCCTGGTGAAAAATTTACTTCCTCAAACCGCTTAATAAATTGTACGCCTTTAATTTTATTTGGTTCGTTCAGCGTAACTTTTCCTTGGGCTTGTTTGGCAAAATAAAAATGTCCTTGCCAAACGATTGAATCAAAAACGAGTGGTCCAGTAAAAATTTCTTCAAGTTCAGTAATTTCCACTGCTAACTCTTCTTTCATTTCACGAATCGCACATTCCAGCGCTGATTCACCAAATTCTTGTTTTCCGCCAGGGAAATTCCATGTGTCTGGCCGATCTTTTAAGATAAGAATTTCATCAGATTGATTTTTAAGAAGTACTCGCGAAAATTCTTTTTTCATTTCGTTTAACCCTCTTCTTCATTTTTTATTGAGAAGCCACACTTGGTAGCATAAAAATATAATGCAAAATACGATCCGCGTACGATGGATTTTTTTCAAAGTCATTGACTTCTTCATTGACTAACTCCAAATCATCGGTAATCACTCCAGCAACGTCCATAAAGAGCATTTTACTTAATACCTCTGAGTCATTAACTGTCCAAGCATAAACTGCTTTTTTCTGTTGGTCAGCTTTTAAAATGAAGGTATCGTTCAACGTGGTAGCTTCCATTGTATACAAATCAGCTTGTGTTTCTGGAAAAGTGAAATTATAGGGCAAAATAAAACTAACTTTTACTTTTGATTTGGCTTTTTTAAACGCTTTGATCACATTGTAGTCGAGAGATTGAACCTGATGGTTATTCTTTATCAAAGGACGTTCATATTTTTCAATAAAGTTAGAAAGCGCACCTTGACTATCTTGTTTAGACGTTTTAATTTCTACTAGTAATTTTTGTTTGGCTTGGTTTGCCTTCGCTAAATAATCATCAAAACTGGCAATTGGTGCTTCTTGGCCATTTTCTTTAACGGTCATTTTTGTTAATTCAGCCAACGTAAACTCTTGCGGCGTGCCATCAACGCCGGCGAGTTCTTGAAGGTTGGCATCATGCATCACAACAAATTGATGGTCTTTGGTTTCTTGAACATCAATTTCAATATAATCTGGTTTAAATTTAATGGTTCTTTCCATAGCAGGAATGGTATTTTGTACGCCATTACTATTGGTGACCCCTCGATGCGAAATAATCAAAGGTTTTGATTCTAATAGCCCTGTTAAGTAAACAGCGTTGAAAATTATATAGCCGCCAAAAATGGAGAATAGTCCTAGGCCCATTCCGATAGTCACTAATTTATTACGTTTTGTTTCTTTGTCAAAGGCAACTTTTGTCGTCGTTTCTGCTTGAACATTTAATTGTGTATATAAGAAATTAATCAGTAATACTGAAAGCCAAGCATTAGAGACAAACTGTAAAAATTGGACAACCGTTAAATTTAAAATCCCACCTAGCAAGCTAATGGTATCGCTCAAGGTATCTAACTTCAACTGTAGAAGATAAAGTAACACATAAATAACATACGTTGAAACAAATACCGCGATCGTCACAAATGCAATATTACGAATAATGAACCATAATCGTTTGTTTGTCATTGACCAACTAGCCTTAACTGCCTCGCCTGCTTTTTTTCTCTCCAGAATCATTAATGGAAGCGTGTAAATGAAACGAATAGCTAAATACCAGACTAATAACCCAAAGGCCAGTAACCCAACCAAGTAAGGAATTCGTTGGGACAAAAATTCAACAATAAAATCTGGAATCACAAATTTCGTCAATAGATTACTTTGGAAAATCAGGTTACCAAAAGGGACAATGACAACAAAATAACCGAAAAAGAATAACCACGAACGGGCACCTTGCTTTTTAAGAACCTTAAAAGATGCCTTGGTAACTCCTTTAAAATGAAAGCGATGGTCTTGCCGTATTTGAAAAATCCCTAATAATAAAAAGGTAAACTGATAAAAAACTGCACCTAAAAAAAGTAACAACAAGAGAATTAATAACACCAGAGCAAGCGGCTTTTCTAACAATAAATTCAGGTTATTAAACGAAAGATAAGGAATACCTTGAGTTTTTAGTGCGTTGGAAGTAGCCCAACTAAAAGCCCCACCCACCAATAATAATAAGACATTTAAAGTAAAAAATAACCATAAATACTGCAAGATGTCTTTAAAAAATTGCCTTGTTCCATTTTTAAATGTTTGCCAAGCAGACATACAAACTCCTCCATTCTAAAAGTATCTGATTAAAGTTCTTCCATACGAATCCTAAATAAAACAACGGCAATCCAAATTGAAATAAATGATGGCAAAATAACAATAATGATTGCGACTGGCTCATTAATAGTTCCTTTTAACGTATTTTTTACTTCTGAAGAAACAATAAACTGATCAAAAATCACTTGATAAATAGTAACATAAATCAATACCCATTGAATATAATATTCAATTATTTTCATTAAAGCGATGGGTAAAACAATTTTTTTCGTCGTTAAATTCAATAAAAAATATAATAAAAGACTCGTACTGATGATAACGACTATCCCTAAAAGAAATAACGACTCTAACTGCTCTCCTATTACGTTTGCAACGCCTATTGTTAATAATAAATACATAGCTACCGAAATTAAGATGCTCACACTTAGCATAACAGAAAACAAAAGTAATGCCTTAAGAAAAAGCCACTTATCAACTCTTTTATTTCCAATCAATAAACCTAAAAGAATCACCGACAAAAGTAAAATCAATTCAATCATTCGTTCCTCCTTCCAAAACAAATGAAAACAAATTCATATGTTCGCGTTTATTTTATCAAACCAAAATGGATTTGTAAAACATTTCACATGTTATTTAATAAACGACTATTACTAGAAAAAAGACAAGACAAGTTTCCTTTATTTAGGAAACTTGTCTTGTCTTTTTATTCTTTTTACTTCGTTATTTTTTGATAGTTTGCGAATAATTGATTCGCATCTCCTTCTCCATCAATTTTCTTGAGATGGCCGTTATCTATTTTAAACATAGATGGCACATGTAAAACTTTATTTTCTCGGATAAATGTTGACCATTCCTTCATGGTCTCTTTGTTGGTTAATTCTACATAGTAAACCTGTTTAGGTGCTTGTAATAGTTTCTCGAAATCCTGACAATCTGAACAGTTTTTCTTTTTTAAAACAACATAAAATGTTTCGCCAGAGTGTTTTTTTTCTTGATACTCATTGAAACTTAATTCCTTTTTATGCGGAATAAATGTAAAACCTACCAACAAACTAAGTAACAAAATTAACAGACTGAACGAAATTTTTTTATTCATGTTTTTTCTTCCTTTTTAGTTTGTCTAATTTTTTCTTTTTTTATTTTTTGTTATACCAAAGCTAATAGCCACTATAAGGATAATTAAACCTGCGATCATGTAAAGTGGATTTACTGTTGTATTAGTCATTGGTAAATGAATTCCTTTACTTGCTGATTTTCCAAAATTGACTGGGTTCGTTGGTGCTTGATGATTTGTAGGCGTCAACGGTTTTTTCGGTTTTAGCGGTTGTTTAGGTTCAGGTTTTTTTGGGTCTTCTGGCGTTGGTGCAGGCGGTGTTACGGTTGGCTTGTTGGAATGCAACACGTCACCTTCATTGCCAAAGTTTAAGTCCGCTTGGTTAGGAATCCCGCCTTGTTCAATATAAGGCGCTAATTCTTCATCGGTTGCGCCGTCTTTAATTTTAGTGGTAATAGTCATTGTGTACGTATGTCCAGCTAAGTATGAGTAGCTGTCTGCTTGTTTGTTCATTTCAAAAGTTACTTTGTTATTTTCTTGTGTTACTGTGCCGTTAGCTGTAACATCTTTACCATTTTCATCAGTGATAACGACTTTTTGGATATCTAATAATTGGTTGACGTTATCCACTAAACTAGCTTGGGTCCAAGTGCTTGTTTCGTTACCAAAGGCTGTTTTAACATTCCATTTAAATTCTTGGTCACGGTTGGTTAAATCTAAATGTTCTTGGCCTTCGATATCTTTTGTAATCGTTGGATCTTCTGGCGTTGGTGCAGGCGGTGTTACGGTTGGCTTGTTGGAATGCAACACGTCCCCTTCGTTGCCAAAGTTTAAGTCCGCTTGGTTGGGAATGCCGCCTTGTTCAATATAAGGTGCTAATTCTTCATCGGTTGCGCCGTCTTTAATTTTAGTGGTAATAGTCATTGTGTATGTATGACCAGCTAAGTAAGAGTAGCTGTCATCTTTTTTGTTCATAGTAAAGGTTACTTTGTTATTTTCTTGTGTTACTGTGCCATTGGCTGTAACATCTTTGCCATTTTCATCTGTGACTTTCACGTCTGTGATGTCTAACACTTTATTAATGTCATCCACCATGCTGGCTTGGGTCCAAGTGCTTGTTTCGTTACCGAAAGCTGTTTTGACGTTCCATTTAAATTCTTGGTCACGATTAGTTAAGTCTAAATGTTCTTGGCCTTCGATATCTTTTGTAATCGTTGGATCTTCTGGTGTTGGTGCAGGCGGTGTTACAGTTGGTTTGTTGGAATGTAACACGTCACCTTCGTTGCCAAAGTTTAAGTCCGCTTGGTTAGGAATCCCGCCTTGTTCAATATAAGGCGCTAATTCTTCATCGGTTGCGCCGTCTTTAATTTTAGTGGTAATAGTCATTGTGTACGTATGTCCAGCTAAGTATGAGTAGCTGTCTGCTTGTTTGTTCATTTCAAAAGTTACTTTGTTATTTTCTTGTGTTACTGTGCCATTGGCTGTAACATCTTTGCCATTTTCATCAGTAACAACGACTTTTTGGATATCTAATAATTGGTTGACGTTATCCACTAAACTGGCTTGTTGCCAAGTACTTGTTTCGTTACCAAAGGCTGTTTTGACATGCCAATCGAAACTATCTTCACGATTGGTTAAATCTAAGTGCTCTTGATTTTCGATATCTTTTGTAATCGTTGGATCTTCTGGCGTCACGTCACACGCATGCGCATTGTCATTTTTAGGAATCGTCGCTTCTGGAAATTCCTTAGCAATTGTTCCTTGATTCATTGTCCCACTACTTACAAGGGTTGCTGCATCAATCGCTGTATTTTCTTTGACTTCGTAGTGAATCGTGATGTTTCCTACGTAACCTTCTGTACTAGTTGCTGAAATGGTTTGTCCGTTAATTTGAACAGGCACATCATTTCCAGCATCGTCCGTAGCGGTCGCCGATTGAATATCAAATTGATTGGCAATCGTTAATGAAGCTGTTGCTGGTGTCGATTGCGCCAGACGATCTTTGACAATTTGTTTTAATTGGGTTGTAAAATCATCAATAGATTGGCTAGTAATAAAATCTTCTGGTGTGCTAGATCCTTGTTGCAACTCTTGTTTTACAAAAGGACCCACTTCTGTTTTATATTTATCAAAGTATGAATTCACTGAACTTAAAGATTCAACACTTTCCCAATACGCATTAATCATTTCATAGCCTTGGTTAGTAATTTCTTGGTTTAACGCTAAAACTTCTGCTGCTGCACCTTGATAGTCATTACTATACTCAACCGAAACTTGAAAAGGATGTCTTGGATCTGGATATTCATTGATTGAATCATTGGTGTTGGTTTTATGCAAGTAACCATCTAAACGTGTATTAGCGACCCCATCTGTCACTAATAAGAAATATGTTTTTCGATTCGTTAAATCTCCGTGTGTTTGATTGTACGTATCTAAAGCAAGTTTCAATCCTGAGGCAGTTGGTGTACCACCATACGTCCGAACATCTCCAAAGCCAGAAACAAATTGGCTTTTATCATGGGTTAATTGAGTATCAACACGCACATTCATATCATAATCAGCTGAATTAATTTTTACTTTTCCATCAGGAAATATAAATTGTTTTCCGCCACGATACGAAGCCAGCATCACGCGGTCTTGATCAGATAATCCTTGAACCACTTCATCAATCGCTTGTCTTACATGTGGAAAATTATCTGAAAAACTACCACTGGCATCTTCAACAACCACTAAATCAACCGGTTCCGTTTCACCCGCTTGAACTGGGAAAGCAGCTTGTCCTTCCAATATCCGTTTACAATCAGCTAGACTGTCGTCTTTCACTTTCACCGTATTGGTCATTCCTTCTGTATCTCCTGCTTTAACCACTCCTTCAGCTAAAGCCAATGTGGGACTGAAATTTCCCACAACTGTTCCAGCGACAATCACCATTGTCGATAATAATTTCGTTGCTTTCTTAAACATTTTAATCCTCCCTATTTTCTTTCGCTAGTGTTTGGGACACTTGCTTCTCTTTACTTCAACTACAGCTCCTTAAATCTTTCATCAAGTCGATGTGTCTCCTTGCTTTTGTGACACATCTCTTACTCAATTTCTGATTCTATCACCTTTATAGGCTAAAACTTGGCAGTATTCGGCTCTTGAAAACGTAAAATTTGTCTTTTAAAAATTAATGAAAAGACTATCCACTGACAAAGTTGGTTTTCACTTACTTTTTGCTACTTGATTCCTTTTAAGACTCTTTTTTTACACAAAAAAAGTAAAAGAACCTTTACAGTCCTTTTACTTAATTGTTAGATGCTATTCATAATTTTCTTAGTTTTGTTCTATAAGCTGAATAGTTTAGCCTGTTTATTTCAACAATATTTGACGTTAGTCAGCCGTTTCGTTATAGTTAAAGAAAAGGCTTTTTGGTAGGAGTGAATACGATGAATGAGTGGCCCCATCAGTTAATGACGCTTTTAACCCCACTTTTTGAGCTATGTATTTTAGGACTGAATGTTTTTTCGATTATTGTTTTAGTTTGGGGTGTTTGTTTAGCAGGAAAAGATTTCATTAAAAGTGAACGACAAAATCAAAGCCGCTTTACTTTAACCAAAATGAATACGTTCATCAAAAACTTCCTTGGTAGCTACATTCTGTTAAGTTTAGAAATTTTAATTGCTGCTGATATTATTGAATCCATTGTCAAACCAACTTTTCAAGATATTTTGAAATTGGCAACCTTGGTAATCATCCGTACAGTTATTTCTTATTTCTTACATAAAGAAATTGAAGACACTATGACCGATATGGAACAACAAGAAAAAGAACCAGATACCCCAAAAAATTAGTGGGTACGCTGGTTCTTTTTTATTTAATCGCTTTAAAATAATGAAGTGGTTCGTTAGACAAACGTTGCATTTTACGTTTTTTATCTTCAATAATTGCTAAAATCTCGTCTGAAAAATTTTCTAAAATAACACGGCCGCCTTTATAGGTGTGACCACCCATTTCAGCAACTTCGCTGGCCGTCAAAATGACTTTACGATGCGCAATTTTTTTGAAAAATTCTTCAATTAAGTACGTCGGTAAGTAAAAATTATTTTGAGCAGAAAATGATTCCAAATAAATAAAATCATCGATGCTAATGAAACAATCATCCATCGATAAGTATTCAATTGATCTGTCTATATATAATTCACGCTTTTGTAAAATTTCTTTGACTTTTTTATTTAATAAATTCAATGATTCAATTTCTTTAACCAAATGTTCTAATTCACGATAACGTACTTCTTTTCGCTCTTTGTAAGATGAATGTAAGGCGGCACTTGCTGTGACTATTAGCGCACCGACGATTACACCGACCATTCCGGCGATAAAAACAAACATATTTTTCCCCTCGCTCTTTTCTAATTTTCCATTTTAGTATAACATAATCCAAAAGTTTCGGATAAAAAATGACACAAAATTTTTCAAGCGACTTCGTTGACCTTTATTGACCAAAGAGGTATACTTTTCATAGGCATTCAAAGTGCTTTGTGATAGAATGACTTTAAAAGTTTCTTTATATAGGAGGATTTACTTATGAATTTAATTCCAACAGTTATTGAACAATCATCTCGCGGTGAACGTGCTTATGACATTTACTCTCGTTTATTAAAAGACCGCATCATTATGCTAAGCGGCCCTATCGATGATAACGTGGCAAACTCAGTGATTGCACAGTTATTATTCTTAGATGCCCAAGATTCAGAAAAAGACATTTACTTGTACATTAACTCTCCTGGTGGCAGCGTTTCTGCAGGTTTAGCGATTTTCGATACCATGAATTTCGTTAAAGCGGATGTCCAAACGATCGTATTAGGAATGGCAGCTTCTATGGGTAGCTTCTTATTAACAGCTGGTCAAAAAGGCAAACGTTTCGCTTTACCAAATGCGGAAATCATGATTCACCAACCACTTGGTGGCGCTCAAGGGCAAGCAACAGAAATTGAAATTGCTGCTCGTCACATTTTAGACACTCGTCAACGTTTAAATTCAATTTTAGCTGAACGAACTGGCCAACCAATTGAAGTGATTGAACGTGATACCGATCGTGATAACTATATGACTGCCGAACAAGCAAAAGAATATGGGTTAATCGATGAAGTAATGGAAAATAGTAGCGCCTTAAATTAAAAATAAAAAAAATGGAAACAGCGACAGTCGCTGTTTCCATTTTTTTTATTTTTCAATGTATCCACGTAATTCTTCTTCAGTGACACTTTCGTCAAAGATATGCTCACCAATGATGATCGTTGGTACAAATTGAATGTGCGCCGCATTGGCTTCAGCAATCACTGCGGAAACAAGCGTTGCATCTCTTTGTTCTTTTAAGCCCAGATTTTTTTCAGCATACGTCGCTACTTCTTCTAAGGTTAAGTTTCCCCATTCATCTTGCGTAGCAAACATTTTATGCAATGCTGACAGTGCTTGTTCAGGCGCTGAATAGTCAATGTAGTGATGCATCACATTGCCGCGTTGTAAACTTTCTTTTTCTTTATCAAACAGCTTAATGATACGTTCAACTTTACCACTTTTGACAAATTGTGCTAACAGTTCCTCAGACTCTTCAAACCATTTTCTGCAATAAGGACAGCGAACATTGATAAATTCTATCATTTTGACAGGGGCATTGCTCTCACCAATGTGAAGCCCTGTTTCTGTGTTAACTTTTGTTGCATCAATTACTGAAATATCCATAAAAAAACCTCATCCTTTCAAACCTTTATTTCTCTTTTAGTATACCGTTTTTCAATAAAAAAATCATAAGACACGAATTCAAATTTTCTGAATTCGTGCCTCTGTTCACTTTTTTAACGATTAATCGAACGAGCCATTCTAGCAACAGTATGTCTTTTCCCACGTATCGCATCAGAAAGCTCTTTAATATTTTCAATACCAACTAAGCCCATATTGGCATCGCCAATATGTTGAATATCTACGCCTAAAATTTTATTTCTAATGCCGATTGCTTGGATAACTTCAGGTTGAGCACTTTCTTGTGAAGTTCCAATGGCACTCATAACTAATTTTCCTTTTGAATGTGCAAAATCCACAACTTCTTTGACTTGTTGATCATCGATGCCCCAAACCGTGCCGACTGCTGGGACTAAGACAATATCAGCGCCCGCTTCAATAAATTGTTCAGCTGATTTTAAACTGACCACTGGTTCATCTACGCCTGAACTGTGCATTTTTCCGGCAATAATGATACCGTCAAAATGTTTTTTGGCTAAGGCCACGTTCTTAGCAATCAAGTCGTTGGTCACGCCAGTTCCTGGATTACCTGTCAATAAGATAAAATCCAAACCCAGTTCATTGGCTTTTTTGAAAGTAGCTGCTGATGCTTTTCTACCTGGTTCAATCGAAACTCTCGTTGAAGCTAAGTCTAAATTTTCATCAACAGGTTCGACATTCATGCCAATCGGTAAACCGACTAGTTCTTTCAAACGATGAACAACCTCATCATTAGGGACACATGTTTCCGCAGTATATTGCCCTTCATAAGCGGCTACTACAATCGGTTGATTAACATCAAAAACATTCAATAAAATCATGTCTGCGCCATATGCTTTTGACATTTCCGCACAAGTGATATCACCTGCTACGGATGGATGAACTACCACATTTTCCGATAAAATTACGCGCCCTTCGCTCGCTTTAATACTCTGAAACAGCTCTTCTTTTGACATCCGTTTGATTTCTGATGCATTTGCACTAATTAATCGTTGAACCATTTTGACCCCTCCAATAGTTTTTAATCTTTTAGTTAAAAACAGCAATAAGTAATCGCTTGCATTTTATTACATGCAACATTCGTGCCAACGTCGTTTCTTTAAACCACAGGTCAACACTACATTTCAGTGCTACACACTTTTTGCACACTTTAATTTTTTTTACACGCTTAAAGAAAAAGTGAAGGATAGCACTTCAAACGGAAATGTTATTCTTCACTTCTGGAGCAGAAAAGTTACGCACTTTTTTCTCGTAATTTTTCTGCAAATTCATTAATTTTTCGAATACGATGATTAATACCTGACTTAGAAATAGCTCCTGAAGGAATCATTTCCCCTAGTTCTTTGAGACTAACTTCCGGATACTCTAACCGTAATTCTGCGATTTCCTGAAGTTTCTCCGGTAATGACGTCAGCCCTACTGTACTTTCAATAAATTGAATATTTTCAATTTGTTTTGAAGCCGCATCAATAGTTTTATTTAAATTCGCTGTTTCGCAATTCACTAAACGATTTACTGAATTCCGCATATCACGGACAATCCGGACATCTTCAAATTTCAACATAGAGTTCGTGGCACCAATTAACGTTAAAAAGTCGGCAATTTTTTCAGCACCTTTTAAATAACAAATATACCCGTTTCGGCGTCCCAATGTTCGAGCGTTTAAGTCATAGTAATTCAACATCTTACAAATATCATTATTGTGTTCTTCATAAATTGAAAAAATTTCTAAATGATAGCGACTTGTTTCCGGATTATTAACTGAGCCAGAAGCCATAAAGGCCCCGCGTAAATAGGAACGCATTTTTTGCGCGTTACCCATGATTTCATTTGACACATTGCCATTAAAAACGACCCCATCCATAATATCCAAATCAGCTAGAATTTTTTGTGTATCTTGTTTTAGACGCACAATGTAAACATTATTTTTCTTTAGTTTCATTTTTTTACGAACTAATAATTCTGCTTGTGCATGGTAATGATCTTTCAGCAATGAATACATTCGACGAGCAATTGCAGCATTTTCCGTTTGTACATTCAAGACAAACTGTTGATTAACTAAGCTAAGTGAGCCGTTCATCCGAATTAATGCTGCTAATTCTGCTTTCGCGTGTTCTCGATGGACTTCTAAACCAGTTAACTCTTTTTTGACATCCGAGGCAAAAGACATCTAAGCTCCTCCTCTCTTGATTCTTTTGATTAATTAATATTTCGTTCCAAATACGATACGGAAAAGTTCTTCAACAACTTTTTCCCCATCATGAAAAACTCCGCCATCTCTTAATTCTAAAAAGTCTGTCGAAATGACTCGGCATCCTTCTTCACGTAATCCTTGAAAATCATGCTTTACTTGAACTAAATATTCATCATAAATTTCAGGATCCATGTAATTTTCTGGTACTTTTTCTGTGTTAACCAGTACTGTATCAACAAACTGCGCTTGTAGATGCTCGTTTAAGACACGAACATGATCGGCATCCGTAAAATGTTCCGTTTCCCCTTTTTGGGTCATGATGTTACAAATATAGACTACTTCGGCTGCCGTTTGTTTGATGGCTTCACCAATTTCTGTAATAACTAAATTAGGTAAAATACTTGTAAAAAGACTCCCCGGTCCTAACACGACCATGTCTGCTTCTTCAATTGCTTTGACGACTTTACGCGCAGCTCTTGGCTGTTCTTCTCCGTGTGTATTTGTTACAAACACATGGTCAATCGTCTTGCGATCCAGTGCAATTTTTGATTCTCCCACCGCCACTGAGCCATCCTTAAATACGGCATGTAACGTTAATGGCCGTTCTGATGATGGATAAATCCGTCCATCAACATGCATCATTTTTGAAAGCAATTGAATCGCTTCATACGTACTTCCTCTCATTTCTGAGACAGCAGCAATGATTAAATTACCGATTGCATGATTGGCAAAATGACTATCTGATTTATCAAAACGATATTGAAAAATATCTTCATATAATTGTGGCATATCTGACAATGCCACTAAAACATTTCTTAAATCTCCCGGAGGTGTCATGTTATTAATAGAGGAACGAAGCTCGCCACTACTACCGCCATCATCAGCGACCGTTACGACGGCAGTAATATCAACACTTTGATTTCTTAAACTTTTCAAAATTACTGGCAAGCCTGTTCCACCACCAACAACCACGATCTTCGGTTTACGAATTCGATAGGTTTTCATTAAGAGCGATTAACCGTTTCTTTTCTTTTTAAGCGGTCGCGGTGGGTAATATTTACATGGTAATCTTCCTCTTTTAATTCAGCACCAACACGTTCTGTCAATGCAACAGAGCGATGTTGTCCGCCAGTACAGCCAATTGCAATGGTGACGCTACTTTTACCTTCTTTTTTATATCCAGGTAAGACTGTTCGCAGTAAATCGATAAATTTGGTATAAAATTCATCTGTTTCTGGGAAGCCCATCACATAATCATAAACAGGTTGATCCATTCCAGTTAACGGTCGTAGTTCATCAATATAATGGGGGTTAGGTAAAAAGCGAACATCCATAACGATATCTGCATCAATCGGCAACCCATATTTAAAGCCGAAGGACACCATTTCCACTCGAAATTCGTGTGTCTCTCTCGTTGCTAGTTCTTTATTCAAACGTTCCCGCAATTGACGAGGGGACAAGTCCGTGGTGTCAATGACCAACTGAGCATCCGCCTTGATTTCTTCCAGCATTGCACGTTCTTTACGAATACCTTCTGTCACTAAACCATCCATCGCCATTGGATGCGCACGCCGTGTCTCTTTATAACGAGAAACCAACTCTTCATCGGTGGCATCTAAAAATAAAATCGTTGTATCAATAAAATTAGTATTTTCAAGTTCGACTAACATATCCTGAATTTCTCTAAAGAAGGTCCGTGAACGTAAATCAATCACTAACGCAATCTTGGTAACTTTTCCAGATTCTTTAATTAATTCCCAAAATTTTGGGATTAAGCTTGGTGGTAAATTGTCGATACAGAAATAGCCCATGTCTTCAAAGCTTTGAACAGCGACTGTTTTTCCAGCGCCACTCATTCCTGTAATAATAACCAGTTGTAAATTTTCTGGCATATTCAACACTCCCTTCACTTGCATCACTATATTATAACACCCCGGGCGTATCAAAGAAAGCTTTTCAATCATTCTTATAAAGATTTCTATTCTTTCATAGAAAAACAGCATTGACATTTTTGTCAACGCTGTTTTAATTGCTGAATTATGCTATATAACTGTGTGTTATTTTAATACAAACTCAATTTCTGTTTTATCAGTAAAATTAGCTTCAAACTCAAATTGTTTTACTTGTTCATTCACGGCTAACTTTTTCGTAATGTGTTCTTTAATTTGTTCATTTGTAGCTGTTTTGATTGACAATCCATCTAAAAGAGTCATGATTTTGTCTTGTGCTGCCTTACCTTCTAATTCTAAATCAGCAAATTCATCTTCATACGTTGCTTCAATTGTTCCGTTCGATTTTATTTCATAGGTGAACTCAATTTCATTTTCATCGTATTCGATTTCTACGTCAATCTCTTGAAGACTGGCAACAGTCGGTGTCGGTGTGGTTAGTTCATTGTCTGCTGTTTCATGGTCCCCGCCAACTTCAGGAGTTACGGTTTCCCACTTAAAGGTACCAATTTTAGCTGTTGCTAGATAGGGATTATTAATGGTAATGACTTTCAATTGAAGGTCTGAATGGTTGGCGATATCTGTTAAAATCCCCAGAGCTTGATATGTATTTTGTGTAAAACGTGTCGCAATATTTTGCGCATCAATTGTGGAATAGCCTAATGTTTCCCAGGTGATTTGTTGCTTTAATTCCTGATGAACGGCTTGTACTGTCGCCGGCTCCAATTGAATGCCCGTTGCTTCTTTTAAGTCTTTCTTGGTAAAACTCATTACTTTTTCATGGTCTGATTGTGAAATTAAAGTAGCTGCTTCCATTGTGTTACTATGTACAAAAGGTGTGATTCCGATAGCTAAGACCATTCCTGCTGTTAATAAACTTGTTGTTATTTTTTTGTTTTTCATTTAAGACTTCCCTTCGTGTTCATTGTTATTTTGTTAACAAACATAGTATATCTTTTAATTACACATTAAGTCAACATTTATTTTTAATTTTAATTAAAAAATATTTGTTATTTTATAATAAAAGAACCTTGTTTCCCATAAAAACAAGGTTCTTTATCTAATCATTAATGTTTATTTCAGAACACGTTTTAAATAATATCCTGTGTAACTGTCTTTGACTTTAGCAACTTCTTCTGGTGTTCCTGTCGCCACGATCGTCCCACCACCGTCGCCACCTTCTGGCCCTAGATCAATCACATGATCCGCAGATTTGATGACATCCAAGTTATGTTCAATCACTAAAACGGTATTGCCCGCTTCCACTAAACGCTCTAATACTAGAAGCAATCGCGCAATATCATCGGTATGCAAGCCTGTTGTTGGTTCATCCAGAATATAAAAGTTTTTCCCATTAGAATTTTTATGAAGTTCACTCGCTAGCTTCATCCGCTGTGCTTCTCCACCAGATAAAGTAGTTGCTGGCTGCCCCAATGTCACATAGCCTAAGCCTACATCCACAATTGTTTGCAATTTACGATGAATTTTAGGGATATGTTTGAAAAATTCTACGGCATCTTCCACCGTCATATCTAAAATATCAGAAATGTTTTTGCCTTTATAATGAACTTCTAACGTCTCAGAATTATAACGTTTGCCATGACAAACTTCGCAAGGCACATAGACATCAGGTAAAAAGTGCATTTCAATTTTGATGATACCATCCCCGCGACAAGCTTCACAACGGCCACCTTTGACGTTAAAACTAAAGCGGCCTTTTTTATAACCACGAACCTTGGCTTCATTTGTTTGGGCAAACAAATCGCGAATGTCATCAAAAACACTAGTATAAGTCGCTGGATTACTTCTTGGTGTTCGACCAATCGGACTTTGATCAATGTCAACAATCTTTTCAATGGCTTCATAACCAGTGATACTTTTGTGTTTCCCAGGTTTATTGGAATTACGATTTAATTTTTGGGCCAGCGCTTTTTTCAAAATTTGATTGACTAAAGTACTTTTCCCTGAACCTGAAACACCTGTGACAGCAACAAATTCACCTAGCGGAAATTCAACACTGACATTTTTTAAATTATTTTCACTGGCACCAGTGACTTTGATCGCTTTGCCATTACCTTTGCGACGTTCTTTTGGTACAGGAATCACTTTTTTCCCAGAAAGATATTGTCCGGTCAATGAATGCGGATTTTTAGCAACCTCTTCCGGCGTACCAGCGGCTACAATTTCACCGCCCAGATGTCCGGCGCCAGGTCCCACATCAATCAAGTAATCCGAAGCCATCATTGTATCTTCATCGTGTTCCACCACAATTAATGTATTGCCTAAGTCCCGCATTTTTTTCAATGAGTCAATCAAGCGGTCGTTATCTCGTTGATGCAAACCAATTGATGGTTCATCTAAAATGTAAAGAACGCCTGATAAGTTTGATCCAATTTGTGTTGCTAAGCGAATTCTTTGTGCTTCTCCGCCAGAAAGTGTACCAGCAGCTCGACTTAAGGTTAAGTAATCTAAACCGACATTTTTTAAGAAGGTTAACCGATCTTCGACTTCTTTTAAAATTGGCCGAGCAATCGTTGTTTCTTGTTCAGATAAAGATACACCTTCAAAAAATTGGACCGCATTTTTTATTGCTAATTCACCGACTTCACCAATGTGCGTGCCATTGATTTTTACAGCTAAAGCTTGCGGATTCAAACGATATCCATGACAGCTTCGACAAGTCAATTCTGTCATGTATAACCGCATTTGATCTCGTGTAAAATCGCTATTTGTTTCATGGTAACGTCGTTTAATATTTTTTAAAATCCCTTCAAACGGCACTTCCACATCACGAACACCACCAAAGTCATTTTCATAATGAAAATGAAAGTTTTTCTCGCCAGAACCATTTAAAATAATTTCTTGTTGGTCTGCAGGTAATTCTTCAAACGGCGTATCCATATCAATCCCAAAACTGGTGGCTGCTTGTTCCAACATTTGTGGATAATATTGGGAACTAATAGGGTTCCACGGAACAATGGCTCCTTCTCTCAAGGTTTTAGTGGGATCTGGAATCACTAAGTCTTTGTCCACTTCTAATTTAACACCTAAACCATCACAATCGGGACAAGCGCCAAATGGTGCATTAAATGAAAACAAGCGCGGTTCCAATTCACCGACTGTGAACCCACAATAAGGACAAGCATAATGTTCACTAAACAACATCTCTTCTTGACCAATCACATCAACAATTGCGTAACCTTCAGCTAAACGCAAAGCCGCTTCAAACGAATCAAACAAGCGAGAGCGAATGCCTTCTTTCACAACGATACGGTCAATCACAATCGCAATATCATGTTTTTTATTTTTTTCAAGTTCTGGTGCCTCACTAACATCATAGGTTTCACCATCCACCCGCATTCTGACATACCCTTCACGTTGGATCATTTCAAACACTTTTTTATGTTGACCTTTTTTCTTGACCACAACAGGCGCCAAAATTTGAATTTTTGTTCGCTCTGGTAGCTCTAAGACTTTATCAACCATCTGTTCAACAGACTGACTGGTAATTTCAATATGATCGTTAGGACAAATTGGATGACCTACCCGAGCAAATAACAATCGTAAATAATCATTGATTTCTGTGACCGTCCCCACCGTTGAGCGCGGGTTTTTACTTGTCGTCTTTTGATCAATTGAAATAGCTGGACTTAAACCATCGATGCTGTCAACATCTGGTTTATCCATCTGTCCCAAAAATTGTCGCGCATAAGCAGAGAGACTCTCTACATAACGTCGTTGCCCTTCTGCGTAAAGCGTATCAAACGCTAATGAACTTTTGCCAGAACCAGATAGTCCAGTTACAACAACCATTTTGTCACGAGGAATCGTGACATCAATATTTTTTAAGTTATGGGCGCGTGCACCATGAATCACAATTTTATCATTTGCCATATATGTTCTCCTTTTACTAAATCTCTTACGTCAAATCATTTCAAGTCATTCTATAGAGAAAAGATTAGTAAAAGATACGATAGTTCATCGTATCTTTTACTTAATCCGTTGGTTGACTTATTTGGCAGCTTTCAATTCAAGAATGGTATCTCGTAATGTGGCTGCAGTTTCGAAGTCTAATGCTTTGGCCGCATCTTTCATTTCTCTTTCAAGTTTCATTAATAAATCAGCTTTTTCTTGTCTTGATAAATCTTCATATGATTTATCCAATTGAACCACTGTTTCATCTTTATCAGCTGTTTTGGAAATAGAAATCAAATCACGAATTTCTTTAATAATTGTTTTTGGTTCAATACCATGTTCTTCATTATATGCTTCTTGGATTGCCCGACGTCGTGCCGTTTCATCCATAGCTCGTTGCATCGAATCGGTGATTTTATCTGCATACATAATGACTTTTCCTTCAGCGTTCCGGGCAGCCCGTCCCATCGTTTGCACTAACGAGCGTTCACTACGTAAGAAGCCTTCTTTATCCGCATCTAGAATCGCAATTAAGGAAACTTCTGGCACATCGATTCCTTCACGTAATAAGTTAATACCAATTAGAATATCAAATTCGCCTAATCGTAAATCGCGAATAATCTCCGTTCTTTCCAGTGTTTTTATATCACTATGCAAATATTTAACTTTTAAGCCTAATTCTTTGAAATAGTCGGTTAAATCTTCGGCCATTTTCTTCGTTAAGGTTGTGACAAACACCCGCTGATCTTTTTCGATCCGTTCATGAATTTCGCCCACCAAGTCATCAATTTGACCCATAATTGGGCGGATTTCTACTTCTGGATCTAGTAAACCTGTTGGTCGAATGATTTGTTGAACAACCGTCTCTGTTTGTTCCATTTCATAAGGGCCTGGTGTTGCCGATACATAAACAATTTGGTTTACATGTTGTTCAAATTCTTCTAAACGAAGCGGTCGGTTATCAAGTGCACTTGGTAAACGGAAACCATAGTCCACTAACATTTGTTTCCGTGCTCGGTCGCCATTATACATTCCTCTAATTTGCGGCATTGTTACATGAGACTCATCGATTACAAGTAAGAAGTCATCTGGGAAAAAGTCCAACAGCGTATATGGCGGCTCTCCTTCTTGGCGACCATCCATATGTCGAGAGTAATTCTCAATCCCTGACGTATAGCCCATCTCTCTCATCATCTCAATATCATAGTTGGTTCGCTGTTCCAAACGTTGAGCTTCCAATAATTTATTTTCACTGCGAAGCACTTTCAAACGTGCCTCTAATTCTTCTTGGATCTGCGATATGGCGTGTTCCATATGTTCTTCGTTCGTCACGAAGTGTGTTGCCGGAAAAATAGCGACATGCTCTGTTTCGCCGACAATTTCACCAGTTAACGCATCTACTTCACGAATTCGATCAATTTCGTCTCCGAAAAATTCAACACGTAGCGCATGCTCATCCCGTGAAGCTGGGAATATCTCAACCACATCACCGCGGACACGAAAACGCCCCCGTTGAAAATCAATATCATTTCGTTCGAATTGAATATCGACTAAACTTTTTAGTAACTCATTACGATCCATTTCCATTCCCACACGTAATGAAACAACTTGTTGGCTGTATTCCCGCGGATCCCCTAAACCAAAAATACAAGAAACTGATGCTACCACGATGACATCGTTTCGTTCCAATAAAGAACTTGTCGCTGAATGGCGTAGTTTATCAATTTCATCATTAATACTGGAATCTTTTTCAATATATGTATCACTTGAGGGTACATATGCTTCTGGTTGATAATAATCATAGTAACTGACAAAATACTCGACCGCATTATCTGGGAAAAATTCTTTAAATTCCCCGTATAATTGTCCAGCTAGTGTTTTATTATGTGCAATCACTAATGTTGGTTTGTTCACTTCTTGAATCACATTAGAGATTGTAAATGTTTTACCTGTTCCGGTCGCTCCAAGTAAAATTTGAGCTTTTTCTCCACCTTTGACACCGTCAACTAGTTCAGCAATAGCGGCTGGCTGATCTCCGGCAGGCTCATATTTAGAAGCCAAATGAAAGGTATTGGAAGTTTCTCTTTCGATCATTTATAACTCCCCCTCAAAGTGTCTAATTTCTCTTAAATTATCGGCCCATTCTGGCAGAATGTCCACTTATTAGTTTAACATACCGAACATATTTTCGCCACTTTTGCTGTTTCGAACTTCAACTGATCTTAATCTTTTGTACTTAATTTATATGTCACATTTTATAACATGTAATGTAAGGAAATTAGAGTTTTTTTCTCTTTTTAGCGTTCAAATACTTGTCAGCTTCCTATTTCTTACTATATAATTGTTCAATATGCAAAACTAGGAGGTATTTTATGAAAAGGAAACACTTTTTACTTTCTTTCTTTGTGATGATGGTAACTCTGCTAACATTCATTAGTGGCACTTCAGCACATGCAGAAGGAAAGAAATATACAATTGGAACGGATTTAACATTCGCCCCTTTTGAATTCCAAGACTCAAAAGGAAAATACATTGGTATTGACGTTGATTTATTAGATGCGATTGCCAAAGATCAAGGTTTTGAAGTGGATTTAAAACCATTAGGCTTCGATAGTGCAGTCCAAGCGATTCAGTCTAAACAAATTGATGGCATGATTGCTGGAATGAGTATTACGGATGAGCGAAAAAAATCCTTTGATTTTTCAGATCCATACTTCGATAGCGGTTTACAATTAGCGGTAAAAAAAGGAAACGACAAAATTAAATCATATGATGATTTAAAAGGCAAAACGGTTGCGGCTAAAGTTGGAACTGAAAGTGCCAATTTCCTTGAAAAAAATAAAGAGAAATATGACTACACCATCAAAAATTTTGACGATGCAACGGGTCTTTATAAAGCCTTAGAAAACGGCGAAGCGGATGCAATCGTTGATGATTATCCTGTATTGGGCTACGCAGTGAAAAATGGCCAAAAATTGCAATTAGTTGGCGATAAAGAAACAGGCAGTTCTTATGGTTTCGCAGTGAAAAAAGGTCAAAACCCTGAATTAATCAAAAAGTTCAACGCTGGTTTGAAAAATCTTAAAGACAATGGTACTTATGATAAAATTTTAAACAACTACTTAGCGACAGGCGATGAAACAAACACACAAGACGCTGGCGAACAGATGAAAAAAATCACTCCTAAAAAAGAGAAATATGTGATTGCTAGTGATTCTACATTTGCTCCGTTTGAGTTTCAAAATGCCCAAGGCGATTATGTCGGAATTGATGTAGATTTAGTCAAACGTGCAGCTGAATTGCAAGGTTTTACTGTTGAATTTAAATTTATTGGTTTTAGTTCTGCTGTCCAAGCTGTTGAATCTGGTCAAGCAGATGGGATGGTTGCAGGCATGACGATTACGGATGATCGTAAAAAAGCCTTCGACTTCTCTGTTCCTTACTTTGATAGCGGTATTCAAATTGCGGTCAAAAAAGGCAATGACAAAATTAAATCGTATGATGATTTAAAAGGCAAAAAAGTCGGCGTAAAAATTGGTACTGAAAGTGCTGATTTCTTAGAAAAAAATAAAAAGAAATATGATTACTCAATTAAGTATTTAGACACAACTGATGCATTATACAGTGCATTAGAAATTGGCGAAGTTGATGCCATGATGGATGATTATCCTGTCATTGGCTATGGGGTTGCGCAAAATCAACCACTAGCGACACCAATTCCTCGTGAAAAAGGTGGTTCTTACGGTTTTGCTGTCAAAAAAGGGCAAAATCCTGAACTACTTGAAATGTTTAACGAAGGCTTAAAAGAAATGAAACGTACAGGTGAATACGATAAAATTATCGGCACTTACGTAAAAGATGGCAACGAAGCCAAAGAAGAAACAGCTGACGAATCTACGTTTGTTGGCTTCATGCAAAACAACTGGAAACAATTGTTACACGGTTTATGGATGACGATTCTATTAACGTTGATTTCCTTCGTACTTGCTTTAATTGTCGGCGTTATTTTCGGATTATTCAGCGTTTCACCAATCAAAGCATTACGTGTACTTTCAACCATTTATGTTGATTTAATTCGTGGAATTCCTTTAATGGTCTTAGCGTTCTTCATCTATTTCGGATTACCTGGTGTGCTTGGCTTTAATATCCCGGTCTTCATTGCTGGGATTATCACATTAACTTTAAATGCCAGTGCCTATATTTCTGAAATTGTGCGCGGCGGAATCAAAGCTGTTCCAGTTGGCCAAATGGAAGCTTCAAGAAGTTTAGGTCTTTCCTATAATCGGACAATGCAAAAAATTATTTTACCACAAGCGATTCGCATTATGATTCCTTCATTCATTAACCAATTTGTTATTTCATTGAAAGATACAACTATCCTTTCAGCAATTGGCTTAATCGAACTACTACAAACAGGAAAAATTATTGTTGCTCGGACATTACAAAGTACAATGGTTTACTTCGTTATTGCGTTAATCTACTTAATTTTAATTACTAGCTTAACTAAATTAGCGAAAAACCTTGAAAAGAAGGTGAACTAATATGACTGAAAAAATCTTAGTTGAACATTTAGTAAAAAAATATGGTGACAACACGGTCTTAAACGACATTAATGTTTCTATTAACGAAGGCGACGTAGTCTGCGTCATCGGTCCTTCTGGTTCTGGTAAAAGTACTTTTTTACGTTGCTTGAATCAATTAGAAGAAGCTTCTAGCGGAGACATTATTATTGATGGTGCGAACTTGACAGATAAAAATACGGACATCAACCAAGTCCGTCAACATATCGGCATGGTTTTCCAACATTTCAATTTGTTTCCACATTTATCTATTTTAGAAAATATTGTTTTAGCACCAACCGATTTAGGTCGCTTGTCAAAAGACGAAGCGGAGAAAAAAGCGTTAGAACTTTTAGAACGTGTTGGGTTGGCAGATAAAAAAGATGCCTATCCAGATTCTTTATCTGGTGGTCAAAAACAACGTGTCGCAATTGCACGTGCGTTAGCGATGAATCCTGATATTATGCTTTTCGATGAGCCAACATCAGCTCTTGATCCAGAAATGGTTGGCGATGTTCTTGGTGTAATGAAAGATTTAGCAAAACAAGGAATGACAATGGTCATAGTTACTCACGAAATGGGCTTTGCAAAAGAAGTGGCTAACCGAGTAATGTTCATTGATGGCGGTAACTTCCTAGAAGATGGTTCGCCAGAGCAAGTCTTTGAAAATCCTCAAAACCCTCGAACAAAAGATTTCTTAGATAAAGTATTAAATATTTAAACAAAAGCACTTGGCGCGCGCTAGCGCCCAAGTGCTTTATTTTATGGTTAAATTGTTTCTGTGACAGAGACAGATTGAACGTGGCCTTTTTCTTTTAAGAGATGGTGCAAGTTGGAATGCCAGAAATCTTCTTTGCCTACATAAGAAATCTTTGCTGTCACTGCCTCTTGTTCGGATTCCAAAGTCAATTCTACTAAGCGCTCCCCTTTTTCTAAAGAAGCTTGAAGTAGTTCATGCAGGCGGCTTTCTTTAATCATGGGTTCCTTCATTTTTACGATAAGCTGCAATCGTTTTAAAGGAGTTTTTCGTTTAAAATGGGCCAGAGCTAATACTAGCAAAGTCGCCACGAGATTGATAAACGCAATGGTTAAAAAGCCCATCCCAATGACTAAACCAATAATAGTAACATTCCACATCATTACTGCTGTCGTTAACCCAGAGACTTTCCTTTCTCTAAAAACGATAATCCCCGCACCGAGAAAGCCTACACCACTAATCACTTGGGCGCCATATCGTGTAATATCCATAGAAATAATGGACGCCAAGGGGCTATTTTGTTTCACCACATCGACTAAAATATCCACCGATTGAATCTGTAAAATGGAAATCGTACAGGAGGCCAAACATAAAATGGCATTACTACTGATACCGAAGCCTTTTCTTTTAATACTTCTTTCTAACCCAATCAAAGCTCCAAAAACCACGGCTAGAGCCATCCGAATGACAACGTCGGTGAGAGAAAGTTCAATCATTTTTAAAGAATTCATCGCTTTCTCTCCTTTCTTGCAAATGACTATTTGACTTATTTTGTATTAACTAATAAACGCAAGCCATTAAAAATGACCACTAAGGTACTTCCTTCATGAATAAGTACGCTAAATGCGATATTCGCAATACCTAAAAAGTTCAAGATAATTAACGTTGCTACCACTAACATTGAAAAAATAATATTTTGCTGCACAATTTTATTCAAGCGTTTTGAGACACGGTGAGCATAGCCTAATTTAGAAAGATCATTTTTCATCACTACCACGTCTGCAACATCGATAGCAATGTCTGTACCATCCCCCATCGCCACTCCGATGTCAGCATTCACTAAAGCGGGCGCATCGTTAATGCCATCACCAACCATCCCTGTCATTCCTACTTCGCGTTTTAATTGATCAACAATCGCTGATTTTTCCTCAGGTAAAACATTAGCAAAAACTTGGTCCACGCCTACTAAGCGACCAACTGCTTCACCAGTAAGTTTTGCATCTCCTGTAATCATTGTTGTTTCAATATTTTGTGACTTGAAATAGTGAATGGCGTTCATTGCTTCTTCATTAGGAACATCCATCAATGCCACTAAACCAATCACTTGTTCATTTTCGGCAAAGTACACTACCGTTTTGCCTTCACTCGCTAATTTCGTTGTTTGTTTCTCAATGATTGTTGGTACTTGTTCGAAACTAGATGGTTTACCAATTCTAAAAGTTGTGTCTGCAATGGTCGTTACTAAACCCACCCCGACAATATTTTCTACTTCTAAATTTAAAGCCGTTGTTTCTGCTTCAAAGCGATTAACAATCGCCGTCGCCAATGGATGATTGGATTTTTTCTCCATATTTGTTAAAACAGCTACTAATTCGTCTTGGCGAGCTTCTAAGCCATCAACAAAAAGATAATCTGTGACCTCAGGTTTGCCTTTTGTTAGTGTGCCTGTTTTATCAAAAGCGAGTGCTTTCACTTCAGCTAAATTTGATAAGAATGAGCCACCTTTAAACAAAACGCCTTGTTTCGCTAAATTGGAAATTCCTGATAAAGTTGCCGGAACGGCACTCGCTGCTAAAGCACAAGGGGAGGCAGCAATTAAGAAGACCAAGCCTCTGTAAAAACTTTCAGCCCAAGTCAATTGGAAAAGTAATGCGCCACCTAAAACAATTAGTGGAAAAACTGCTAAAACTAGTGTGACATATTTTGGTTCAAATCGTTTAATTTTGCTTGCAATTTCCGATTGATTTTCTTGTGATTGGTTCACGAGCTGTACGATTTTCGCAAAAACTGTTTCTGAACTATCTTTCGTTACTTCAACAACAATTGTGCCTGAACCGTTCATGGTACTACCAAAAACTGGGTCCCCACTATTTTTTTCTTTGGGAATACTTTCCCCATTAATAGATGATTCATCCACAGCGGTACTTCCTTCAATCACGACGCCATCTGTCGGAATTTGCGCACCATTGAGGACTTGCACGCGGTCACCAATCTTCAATTGTTCAACTGACACAGTTTGAATTGAGCCGTCGTCTGTTATCAGGCGAGCTTCTGTTGGATTTAAATTTAATAGTTTTGTAATTTCACGTTGACTTTTGCCTTGGGCATAATCTTCAAGGAAATGCGCCGCCGCAAAAATCAAAATCAACAATGCTGATTCTTCAAAACTTCCCATTAATGCTGAACCAACTGCAGCTAAGGTCATTAACAAATGAATATTAGGCGAAAACTTTCGATTGTTTTTCGTATCCCGATACGTATCTCCAAAGCCTTCCCCAATAATATGATAACCAGCTAAAATAGCAGCTAATGAGAAAAGAATATTTTTCATTAAGAGCATGTTCCCTAAAAATAAACCGATAAAGAAAAGAGCCAATCCTGTAAAAAAGAGAATAACTGGAACGTTTTTACCTTTTTCTTCATGTGTGTGTGCACCTGTTTGTTTTGACATTGTTATGCGCCTCCTCATTAATGTTTTTCTATTCATATGAATGTATATTCATATTATAAAACACTTGGGTGGTTTTGTAAAGACTTAAACACAAAGACAAGCGATGATTCTATTCAATAGGATCACCGCTTGTCTTTGTCGATTCTTTTTGTTGTTGATATTTTTCTTCTTGAATAGTCAATAATGATTGCGTTAAATTGACCCAATCAATCGAACGAGGTGGATCCAGCCAAACCATAACTTTACTCTGTTCTTCTTGATACAAGTTATTTAAATTGGTAATCACCACATCTGGTAAGGTATCTGATAACGGGTCAATAATTTCTACATTCAAATTCACATAGACGGATAAATTTTTTTTGATGAATTGGTTATACTCTTTTCCATAAGAAAAATCAATTAGGACCTTGGCTGGCTCTGCAATTAAATGAACCGGAACATGATTAATTAGCAACAATAGATAGTTAAAAAACAAACAGTGATTGGCTTTCGCAATTTTTTTATGTTTTGCTGTTAACCAACGAATATATTCAATTAAATAAAAATAAAATTCCGGATATGTTTGCTTAAAAAACTGTAAATCCATTTCAAAATCGTCAAACATATTAATCGGAAAGTAAATAACATTGAAATGAATAATTGCTAACCCTTCTTCTAGAGTATTCCTTGTTGACTCCTCTAAACAATTAAATGCTTTTTCAAAACTTCCAATGAAAACACGAGTTAGGCTTTCAATCGTAGGATCTTCGTGAATGACATATTTTTTCTCTAGTTTGCCATGCAAATATAAGAAAAAAACAATCGTATACGTTAATGATTTTGAGGCCAATGCCCATGCCACTTGCGATTTTTTTATTAGTTCCTCTGAAAATGTATTCAGTGCACGCGTATCGATCCCTTCCACCGCACGTCCTTCGTTGTTAATCATAATAGCTAAATAATGGAAAAAATTGCGTCGCTCATAGGTGGTGAAAGTATAGTTTAACTCAACAGACTGTAATACACGTTTCGCTTCATTATAAACTTTTACCGAATATAGTTCGGAAATTGGTTGATTGGAAAGCGTGAACAATTTATACAAAAAAAATGAAATTGCTTTTTGATTGCCGACAATTTCCCGCTTACTAAAATAGATCTGATACTCCTTTAAGGCTTTTTTTAGCCGCTGTAAGGTACTATACGCCACAGAGGTGCTGACATGATTACATTCAGCAAACTTTGTCAAACTATAATTCCCTCTAAAGTAAGACAACACTAATTTAAAAGAGAGCGATTCTGTTAAGTATTTCGTGAGCAAAAGTTTACTTGAATAGTTTCCATCAATTTCAAGTGTAACATCTACATCAGAAACGACTAAAGTTAAGCTGTCGCTTAACTTTAGATTGTCAATATCTGCTTTTAATTTTTCTAATGTTTTTTTGACTAAAAAATTCGACATTGATAATTCTTCGCGAAGTGCAATAAAAGTACCTGATAGCGTGGGACTTTCTTCTAAATGCCTTAGCAAGGAATAACTTCGTTGATCTTCTTTATTTAAAAAAATTTCATAATTCATCATTTATCAGTTCTTTCTCCCATAAATAGCCGTTCCTACTAATTCCCGTATGAAATTCAAGTAAAAAGTGTTTTGCCCCTCCGTTCCAGCACCGCCTGTGCTATTTGGTACAATGGTGATATGGCTAGCATCAAATAATTCATCCGTGAAAAATACTTGATGCTGACTTTTCTTGGAAGAAGGCCTTTCTTCATTTGTTTTTGGATTATTGGTTGTCACTTCTTTTTTACTAACGTCTTCGCTACTTTCTTCCGCTTGCGTTTCGCTAGTAATAGTACTTTCATTTGTTTCTTCCATTTTTTCTGGTGTGCCAGTATTCTCAATCGGATAAATTTCTTCTGTTGGATTGGTCGGATTATAAATTGGATTCCGTTCTTCTGCTGCTTGCACAGTGGTTACTTGAAAAAACGAGAGTAACAATGTACTCCATAATAGTAAATGTTTGTATTTATCCATTTTTCTCACATATATTGCCAAATACTTTAGCTACATAACAAAACAAAAAATATAACTAGTAAAGTGGTATCAGACGATATTTAACAATACTCCTTCTTATTATTTCTTTTTTTGAGTTAGGTTTGTTGAATAAACTGCATGTTTGATAAGCAAAAACAAACAAAAACGTTGCCGATAATCAAATCAAAAATTAACTACTCTTTATATTTCTCTTTCGTTTTTTTCCTGTTTCTTTTTTCGCCAAATCAACCAGGCAATGATTAAAATCACTATCAATAATAGTAGTAAGCCAATCAGCAAATATAAATTTGAATGATTTTCTTTTAAGGTCACATCTTTTTCATTTAATTCTTTGGCAACTTCGCCATTAATTGTAAAGTCTTTTTCAAATTGCCATTGATTTCTAAAAGATATCGATTCATTGTTTATTGATTTTTTAAATGAGCCTGCAGCATCTTTATTCCCAACAACGGTCATAGACAAATGATAATCTCCTGGCTTAAGCGGTTGCCCTTTTAGCGCAATGGGAACAGAAAAATTGGTATTTGGTGCAATTTGCATGTTTGCTTTTTCCTCTTTATATAAAACTTCTTCATGCCCCTTTTTGGTAATCTCTGCCGAAAAGGCAACTTGGTTAATATATGTTTTTTGATCATTTTGTAGATTGACTAAAATCACATTTCTAGCATTAATCTGTCCTGGTGAGACTTTTTTCAAAAGTAAATTTGGCTCAACCTTTTTTTTGTTTTGTTGCATCAATAATGCGACGACATACGAATACTCATTTTTAATGGATAACCCCTGACTTTTATCGTCTTGACGTTTGCCTTCATCCGACATTTCTTCTTTAAAAGTGATACCACTAGCTAACACTCCATCAAAGGGTGTATTAGGCATTTTGACGTTAATAGAAACCGTTTGTTCACTTTTCGGTTTTAAACGAACTGAGCTAGGGTATTGAACATAGTCTTTTATATCAAACGCTAAACTTTGATCTTTTTTTCCCTTATTTTCACCATACTCCACGATTACATTTGAATTGGTAATGGCACTATTGATGGAAATACCTACCTTTACTTCTTTATCTGTATCATTGCGTAAGTTCACTTTCAACTCAGTTTCTTCATTTGGTGCTAGTAATAAATCAAAGTAAGTTTTTTCTTTATCTACTTGTTTTTCTGATGGAATAGGCGTAACCGCAAAATTAAATTCACTGGCATAACCATTGCTAGGTACTAACGCTAAAAGAATTAGTAGTATCGGAAAAAAAAGAAATCGTTGTTTTTTTCTGTTCAAATTATTTACTCCTTTTCTATATGTAGTGAATAGCAGGTAACCATGTTCCCCGCTATTCTTCTTTTTAAAATTCGTCTAATTTCCTGGAGCGTCTGTCAACGTCCATGTTAATTTTGTGGCGTATTTTTCAGCGTATTTGGTTGTAGAACCTGGAACAGTTAACTCAATACTTTTAGCAGCTGTAGTTGCATCTGTTCCCCAATCAAATAAATAAGTTCCTGCACCGTTTCCTTTTGCTGCACTCATTACATCTGATTGACTACCATCTGAATTCAACGTGATTGTGGCTGGGCCTGTTGGTTTACCTGAATCTGAAGCAGTCACTACATTTCCGTTTTTAAACGTGATAGCTGCCCCAGTCAATTCTTTACCAGAAGTTGATTTAAATTGTCCTTCTTGTTTCACTTTTAATGACCAGCCAGCTTCGGTTCCACGGTTATCTGTTACTTGGACATAGTTAGGCCCTTCTTTGACTTCATCGGTTGCGCCTACCGTCTTGTATTTTTGGGTAGCAGCAAAATAAGTCTGATCCTTCGACGTGATTTTTTGAACACCGAAGTCTAGACTTGACGCATAATCAATTGACAACGGACCGTTTGTTCCTGGATTAGGACCTTCAGGATCTGTTGGGTCAATAGGATCAACTGGATTAGTTGGATCCGTTGGGTCAACCGGATTAGTTGGATCTTCACTTGGTGTAAATTCTACGATACCATTAGATGTATAACTACCGCCATCTTCTGCAAAGGCTTGAGAAGTCATGCCTAAGCTCCCTAAAATAAATGTGGATAAACATACTGTTGTTACTTTTTTCATTTTCTTTTCTCCATTCTTTTCTTTAATTTCCTGGTACGTCTTCTAACGCCCAAGATAAACGAGCTTTAAATGTTCCAACTCTTTGATAAGCTACAGGAACATTGATTTGAATTCCTTGTTGTTTTGATTCATCAAGTAATGCTGTTAAATCTGTTTCACCTTTCTGATTACTTTCTAAAAGCGTAATTGCCTCATTTGTAATCTGAGAGCTTCCAGCAGTTGAAACGAAAGAAAAAACATCTGGCATTACAATTGAATCATTCGTTAACGGTTGCGTTTGCTTTAGTTGCAAGCGCCAATTATTTGCGTTACGTTCATCCACGACTTTGAGTCCTTCGGTGGGATGCCCAAGTTTAATTAGTGGTTGATTACGTATCTTTTCCGTACCAAAAGTAATCTGTTTTGGTGCCTCTTTAAAATATAGTTCCCCTAAACGATAGTAAAAATAAATATCTTTTGTTTCCTCTGTCATTGTTCCTTCCGCATTGCCTGAGTCTTTTGTAAAAACATAGCCAGAAATATCTAGGGGTTTTTCTTGATAGGGTGCACCAATTTTCCCTGTTACACTTTTAGGTGGAGCAATATCTTTACCTTCCGCGTCTTTATAAAAAACGGTTACTGTTTTTTCTGTTGGTTTAGGAATAGTAATCGTTACATTATTTGACTTTTGCAGTAAGGTTCCTTCTTCATAATAGTCAAAGTTCATAGTTAAAACTTTTTCGGGCGTATTATCTTGAAGGGTTGTTTTTAATTCAATAATCATGTCCTTCTTTAAAACTAGGTAGTCATTTAAAGTAATTGTTAAGTGATTCCCTGTTTGTGTCAGATCTTTGGCTGCTACCTTTTTACCATCAATCGTTAATGAATTTTCTTCATATGCTAATTCATCAGGTAAGTCAATGCTTACTTGCGGTTGACGATCTTCGATAAAGTCATTGTCAATATTCAACGTATTCCGTAGTCTCACCTGATCATTTTTCACTGCTTCAACAGCTGAGCTAAACTCCTGACCGTTCACGCTAAGGGCTGCTTGTGACGTAACGTTGGTAGGAATTTGTGTCATTGCTAAAGCATTCTCTTGGTATTTGCCACCTGTGGAAGATGTAAAGCCCCAATAAACCGTTGTTGCGCCAAATTGTGCATTTAAATCTGAAACTACATACGTATTCGTGCCCACACCTTCTAAATCATATGTTAATGCTTTGGCTGCGGCATTCCAATGAACAGTCAACATGCGCCAGGTTCCATTAGATAGATAGGTTGGCGCAACGGTGACGCCTGAATGCTCCCCTGTATAGCTGTTGTTATTAGCTTTCGGAGTGACAAAAGCTAAATGCCCATTTCCCTTATCTTGTGAAATTTCTCGGTCCATTCGGTTGGAACTACCAGTATTTTTATAGGTATCAAACTCAATCGATAAGGCATTTCTAACATAAGGTTGACCAGCTTTCGTGGAGTATGCACCGATTCCCATCCCAGGTGAACCAATGACTTCTTGAGGCGTTGTGGACATTCTAGGATCATTCGTTAAGGTAAAGGTCATACCATCACCAGCATTTGCATACTCGTTTCCTAAATACAAATAACTTTTAAAGGTAAAATCCGACAATAAACTGATTGGTTTTTTTGACCAAATAGCTCCTTTTTGTGATTTAACAGCTGGGTTTAGTTGTAATAACTTCCCACCTTCTAAAATACTTGTTGCATTTCCAATTGGCTCTTGAAATACCTTGTCGATTGGAATGATATTAGGATCATCAGGCAATGAAGTAGCGTATGGCGCAGCCAACATGCGCGGCTGTGGTTCAACTATCGCCGATTCCGTTACACTGTTATCGTCATCCTTTTGTTGTTTGCTAGGTTCTAAAGTAGCCGTTGATTGGTCTGTTTCTGCTGGATGATTATCGGTTGTTGTTGTCGTTTCTAGGGAAGGTTCTTGCTCTAATGTTTCCGAGTGAGAAGGAGCGCTAGTTGCCTGATCATTGGCCGATTCCTCCACTATTTCCCGATTGACTTCGTTGATATTTGTCGAAGGATTACTAATCGCTTCGCTAGTAATAGGCGCAAGGAGTAGTAAGAATAAACTACTTGCCAAAAAGACTAGGCTTTGTTTGTTTCGCATCTCTCTTCACCTCTACTTTTTAAATTCCTGGTACATCCGTCAACGTCCACAATAATTTTGTTTGATATTTCACGGCATCTTTAGGGGTTGACCCTGGTACTGATAGCGCGACATCTTTTGTAACATTAACATTGTGTACCGTATTGGTTTCATCGCGTTCTGCAACCACTTCTACTTTGCCCCAATAAGTAGCCCAAGTTCCCGCACCAGTTCCTTGCTTCGCAGCTGCCACTAGCGATGCGGTCCCTGGAACAAGGGCAATCTTATTTGTTGCCTCTGGTTTCACAACATTTTGCGCATTACTATTAACAGTCGGGTTAGTTAAAGAAATTTGCGCACCTGTCAACTGACTATTTAAAGTAGCCTTTGTTGCTTTAAATTGCTCCTTTTGCGTAACCGTTAAAGACCAACCACTATTGGTTCCTCTATTATCAGAAATTTGCACAAAATTTGGTGTATCTTTTTGATTTTCTTGATATTGCTGTGCTCTTGCAAAATATACTTGGTCTTTATTCGAAATACGATTTTTCCCAAAGTCAAAACTTGAAGCATAATCAATAGACAGCGGTCCTTGGGTACCAGGATTGGGACCTTCTGGGTCTGTTGGATCAATTGGTTTGACTGGCTTTTCTGGATCGGGATTTTCTGGATCAACCGGGTCTGTCGGATCTACGTTCGGAATAAATTCTACTAAACCATTCGAACGATACTCTTTTGGCTCTTCTGCCTTCGCTTGTAAGGACCAACCAGCAACTGCAAATGTACTGCATAGAACGATTCCTGTGAATTGTTTTTTCATTGCTTTTCTCCTTTATTTAATTATTAGCGGGCGTATCTTCTAATGCCCAAACTAACTTCGTTGAATATTGTTGTGCAAGCTTTACAGATTTTCCGGGAACGAATAGTTGGACAGCTTCTTTATTTGTTGCTTCATTTGAACCAAAGCGATAAACCCAAGTCCCAACACCTGTTTCTTTTTTAGCGTTCATCGCTAGATTATTATTTACACCAGGTGTTAGGGAAATAGTACTACTGACTTCAGTAGGTTTATATTTTTCATCCACCATTGAGGCAGCTTCTGCCTTTGTAAACGTTAATTGAGCGCCGACTAGTTCCTCTCCAGTAGCTGTTTTAAATTGTTCAGGTTGGGAAAGCGTTAGTTTCCATCCTGCTAACGTTCCTCTTTTATCAGTTACTTGTACATAGGTTGGTTTTTTTGAACCATCTTTCATTTCATCTGGCGCAGCATAATACGTTTGATCTGCCGTAGAAATCTTTTGTGTACCAAATTTAAATTTTGACCCATAATCAATTGATAAGGCACCACCCGTTCCTGGCCCTGGAGGATCAATTGGGTCTACTGGATCAGTAGGATCGGGATTTTCTGGATCAACTGGCGGTGTGATTTCGTTATCGCCTGCTTCAAAAGTAATTGTGCCTTCCGTATTGTATTCTTTCGGAAAAGTTTCTGCTGCTGATGCGTTTATTGCTTGAAACCCTACGCCTAAAAGTATGGTTGCCGATGTAAGTAAAACAGTTTTTTTCATTAAATAAGCTCCTTCTCTCGTTTCATTTTATTAATTAAATAAATGACTACCCCCAACAAACTAACTCCTATCAAGGAATACAGTGGATTTTCAGACTCGCCTGTTTTAGGTAAAACTGCTTGTCCAGAAGCAGCTAAATTGTTTCTTCCCTGTTCTTCTGATTGTTGGGTATACGCTACGTCATTTGACTCTTTTTCATTCTCATAAACGTAGGTGCCATAGAAGCTCGCTTGACCATTTGATTCATAATTATTTTCTTCAGCCATAACGCTTTTTGTTTGCAACCCAATGATCAACAGCCCTAAACATACCAAACTAAACCTTTTTATGATTTTCATCTGAATTCCTCCTTCCCCATTTTCAACATTGACTGGCCCAGCCAATAAACATTATATAAAAGAAATATTTATTAGATTTTTTTATTTTTTTCAGACGCTTTTAAAAAATAAAATGGTTTCAGCTAAGAAAGCTTTAAAATCAACACTTTTAAAGACAAAAAAATAAACAAAAAAACTTCAAAAAATAATTTTCGAAGTTTTTTTGTTTATTTTTTTATTATTTTTATACTTCAACCGCTTCTAACAAAGCTAAACGTTCAGCAACTTCTGCTTCTGTTAAATTATATTTTTTTACATAACGGTTGGCAGGATGCTGGCTACATTCTAATGAGCAGCCACCTAAATGTTTATGTTCATTTTCTTCTGAAGTTAAGATTTGACGATTACATTCTGGGTTTGCACAGTTAATGTAGCGTTCGCAAGGTGTTCCATCAAACCAGTCTTTCCCAATAACTTTTTTATCAACATGATTAATTTCGACACTGATTCGGTCATCAAAGACATACATTTTGCCGTCCCAAAGTTCGCCACGTGTTTCTGGATTTTTTCCATAGTTGGCGATACCACCATGCAATTGAGCAACATCTTCAAATCCTTCTTTTAATAACCAGCCAGAAAATTTTTCACAGCGAATCCCGCCAGTACAATAGGTAACAATTTTTTTATCCATAAATTGTTCTTTGTTCTCGCGAATCCATTGTGGTAACTCACGGAAGCTACGGATATCTGGGCGCACGGCACCACGGAAATGACCTAAATCATATTCATAATCGTTACGAGCATCGATTACAACAGTGTCTTCGTCTAGTAAGGCTTCTTTAAATTCTGCAGGTTCCAAATATTTCCCCGTCGTTTCTAATGGATCAACGTCTTCTTCTAAGTTCAACGCCACTAATTCAGAACGTGGGCGAACAAACATTTTGCGGAACGCCATTTCTTCTGCTGGATCAATTTTAAAGAATGTATCCTTAAAGCGCTCATCTGCTTGCATTGCTTCCATGTACTTTTCTGTTTCTTCGACAGTACCAGATAACGTTCCGTTAATCCCTTCTGTCGCTACTAAAATACGGCCTTTTAAATTTAATGATTTGCAAAAAGCTAGATGCTCTTTCGCAAAAGCTTCTGGATCTTCAATTGTTGTATATTTGTAATAAAGTAATACTTGGTATTTCATCTTGTTTTCCCCTTTTGTATAAAGTCATTCTATCCCATTATACGGTGAATAAAAAAGGGAAAGCGATTATTTTGCTTGTGTATTTACACACAATAAAAAAAGCCTAATAAACGGCGGGAACAGAACCAACACTACGCGTTGCTCCGATCTCAACAACTTCTAAGGTGTTTTCTCGACATGCGTCTCGTCACAGTACAGCCTTCAAAAGAGCTACAGCTCTAAGAGTTGCGATGTTTCACTGTGAAGCATGAACAGATGAAATCATCGTACCTACTTGGTGAAGGTCCTTCGGAACTTACAAGGATAAAACTGTGACGAGCCTTTGGCGAGAAAACAATAAGCCGAAATTGACTTTCTCACACAAGTGTTCGGCGTATCTTAATCCTTCCAAGTGTTGAGAATCACGAAGAACGTAGTGATTCGATGATGAACAATACCTACTTGGTCTCCAAAAATTAAAGAGCACCGGGTAGGTATCATGCAACATCAACTCGTACCTCGTTGTGTTTTATGACAATTTTCGGAAATTCCTTCTTATTGCTGAGAAACACTATTTGCAAAGCAAATAGATGTTGAACAGTACCTACTTGGTTCTCGGAGCTAAACGGTTCTATCCCGACCTCTTCTATATACTACTCCTTTTCAGAAGTCGCGGCGAGTTGTTCTTGCAATTCACCTAAAAGTTCAATTTGAATATTTTGGATTTTCACCAAATTTTCTAGTTGATTATTGATAATATAATCCATTTTCTCATGTAATAAATTAATTTCTACTTCTGCTTTTAAGTTAATTTTATAATCATTATTCGCTTGTTCTCTATCACGGGCTTCTTGTCTGTTTTGACTCATCATAATAATCGGTGCTTGGATAGCTGCTAAACAAGATAAGGCGAGATTTAGCAAAATATAAGGATATTTGTCAAATGGTTGTCCCAATAAAGTGGTAGAGTTAATCACGATCCAAGCAATCAACACGAAGCAAAAGAAGCCAATAAACACCCAGCTACCGCCAAATTTAGCAATGGTATCCGCTGCTCGTTGGCCAAAGGTTAATTTCTTTTCCATCTTTTCATTCATATTATTGGAAATCAGCTTATCTTCTTTGATATGTTGAACCACCAATTCATTCAGTTGTTGGATTTTTTCAGAATCATTTGCGACCAATTGTTTCATGTAATCCAAACGATAATTAAGTAACTCCGCCAATGTAATCATCGATTCAGCTGTCAATTGTGGATTGTTTTGGAGAATAAAAGCTTGCGTTTCCTGTTCTATATCTTGAAGATAAATGTTTTTTTCCGTTGATTCACCAATAACAACTTGTTTATTTTTTGATTGCTTCATCTTCGTCACTCCCTTTGATCGTTCTTCCCTTTATTTTAATATAAAGTCTCTCAGAAGAAACCTAAAAAGGCTTTGGAGTGATCGTTGTTGCTTCTGCTTTAAAATTTAACAGTTAAATTGGTTACATCATGGAACAACGAACCAATTAATTCTTTGTATTTCGCTGGATTCACACAATTAGTTAGCAATATGACCCCGGTTTTCATATCTTTTGAAAATAAAACCAGGGCTTGTTGACCCGCTTCAACGCCGTGTAAGCGTAAATAATTATCATGAACATAGATGCCGCCATGATAAGAACTTTGCTGAGAAGACGTCCATAATTTTTGCAAAAGTGCGGTGGAAACTAAGTGTCCACTCATTAATTGATGTAAGTACCAATACAAATCACCTGTCGTCATATCCACATTCCCAGTCCCAAATTCATGGGCAAAACTAGCTGCGGGAATTGAGAGCACTTGGTTATATGAATTATCTTCTGTCCATTTATAACTTGTTGAATTATTGGGCTGTTCCAATAAGGTTTCATAGAAGCCAAAATTCTTTAAACCAGCCGTTTTGTGATAAAATTTATTAAATAATTCTTGATAGGTACGTTGATACATTTTCTCTAACATTCCTGCTAAAAGGACAAAATTTACTGGGGAATAATTGTATTTTCCTTTATTGACTTGAATGGTATTTTGTTTAACAAATTGAATAATTTCTTCATCGGTAACGATATCATTAGGCATTGCTGATAACTTCAAACCGCTTGTCATATTCAACATATCGCTAATCGTAATGTCCTCAGCACCTTGTACTTGCGGATAAAACGTAGCGAGTTTTGTATCTAATGTAAGTTTACCTTCTTCAATCGCTTTTAAGATCAAGGTTGTGGTAAAAGATTTTTGAATTGAACCAATCTGAAACCTTGTGTTTGGCGTGTTGGCTTGTTGCTTTTCAAAATTGGCAAAGCCATATCCTTTATTTACTAAAACCTGATCATCTTTAATGATCAAAGCCGAACCAATATAATTTGTTTCTTGAATTTTTTGATCAAGTTCGCCACTATCTGGTGCAACTATTTCTTTCGTTAAATTCGCATAATTATCACTTCGGCGATCTTCTTCCAAGACCACTTTCGATTCTTGACTAACTTGTGAATCTCTAGTGAAAAAGAACGTTTTTATTAAATAACCACTACCACCAATCACCACCAACAAACATACTATAAAAAGCCAATTCACTCCTCCATGTCTTTTCTTTGCATGTCGTTTACGCATACCGCTTACCTCCGCCTATTCTATTAACAGCATTATCATACGCTATATTTTCATGAAAATTACAGTTTTTAGTAAAATTTATAAAACTTTCAACTTTTATAAAAAACAGCTTGGCACCAGAATCAATCTAGATTCTGGTGCCAAGCTGTTTTTTATTTACTTTCTTGCCCCATCACAGCAAAGTAATTATCATCGTTATCTGCAAAATTAAAAACTAAGCCTGTTGGCAATTGAACCATTTCACCGACAGTAACGCCAGCCTCTTGCATTTTTTTATAGAGACCAATGATATCATCGCTAGCAAACATTAGAGAAGGGGTATTCCCCGCCACTTCTGGTGAATGTTTTTGAATAAAGGCCAAATCATATAAAACAATAATCGCTTCTGCTGATTCACTTGGTGCAATTTCTACCACCAATGTGCCGTCAACTTCCTCTCTTTCCTTTTCAACAAAGCCAAACGTTTGCCAAAATTGACTAGATTCCTCAACATTATTCACATATAACATAATCTTTACTTGGTTTGAAAACATTCCTTCACGTCCTTTTGAATTTAGTTAACAACTTATTATATACGTTCTTTTAAATAATTACTGCACTTTCGCTTAAAATCCAAAAAAAGTGTTTGAGCAAGACATTGCTCAAACACTTTTCGTTTTATTGATTTAGATATTTGCATCTAAGACAACGTCGCGATCATTTAAGACATCACGATCTAATTCATGAATACGAGCACTTGTTAACACACCTGCAACCATACTATCGTTAACGTTAACAGCTGTCCGCGCCATGTCAATAAGTGGTTCAACCGAAATTACCAAACCAACAATTGCAACTGGCAAGTTCATTGCGCCTAAAACGATTAGAGAAGCAAAGGTTGCTCCGCCGCCGACACCGGCTACGCCAAATGAACTGATTGTGACAACTGCTACTAACATTAAAATAAATTGTAAACTAAAGACATCAATTCCAACAGTTGGTGCAACGATGGTTGCTAACATAGCTGGATAAACGCCGGCACAACCATTTTGTCCAATAGATAAACCGAAACTACCAGCAAAGTTTGCTGTGGCATCATCGACACCTAGTGCTTTGGTTTGTGTTTCAATATTTAATGGTAAAGCTCCTGCACTTGAACGAGAAGTAAAAGCAAAGCTCAAGACTGGAAAAACTTTTTTTAGATACGTAACTGGATTGACTTTTAAAGTAATTAAAATCAACATGTGAATGGCAAAAACAATAATTAAGGCCACATACGATGCCAACACAAATTTACCTAAGTTAATAATCGCAACAAAATCACTTGTTGCTACAACATTAATCATTAACGCTAACACGCCATAAGGGGTTAAGCGTAAAACTAAGGTAACAATTCGCATGGTAATTTTATATAAACTATCAATTAAATTTGCAAAAAATTCAGCTTCTTTTGGCGCTTTACGACGAACGCCTAAATAAGCGACACCAACAAACGCAGCAAAGATTACCACCCCAATGGTACTCATTGGTCGTGTTCCCGCAAAGTCAGCAAAGACATTTTTAGGAATAAATGAAACGATTTGTTGTGGAATCGTCAAATCTTGAATCGCATCTTGACGCGTCGCTAACTCGGCAATTCTTGACGTTTCTGCAGCACCTTGCGTGAATTTTGCCCCTTGAAGACCAAACGCTAAGGTTGTTCCAATCCCCACCAAGGCAGCTACTGCTGTTGTTCCTAGTAAGGTGGCTAACACATTAAAGCTAATTTTTCCTAATTTATTGGATTCTTTCATTTTTGTAAATGCACCTACGATAGATACAAATACTAACGGAATTACGAGCATTTGTAGAAACGCTACATAACCATTACCTACAATCCCGATCCATTCCATTGATTGCGTAGTAATTTTACTGTCTGTACCAAAAGCAAATTGAATAATTGCACCTAAAACAATCCCCACGCCTAATGCTGAAAAGACACGTGTTGAGAATTTTAAATGTTTCTTTTGCATTTGGTAGAAACCGAATAACACAGCAATAAATGCAAGGATCACTAATACAGTGATGAATGTTGTCATTTTAGTTCCTCCCTATGTTTTTAATGACAAGTACATCAAAGGAAGTAAAGGTTCCCGGTACTCACTCTCCAGTAAATACCCTGAAAACAGCAAACTGTTTCCAGTGATAGTTCTATTGTACCTTATTTTATAACAAATAGTGGGATAATTTGCTTACTTTTTGATAGAAAATAACCGTTGCGATAGTTTAAAACTATCACCAAGCGTTGTTTTACTAGTCACTGTAAAAATAATTTGTTTTTTGTCCTCTTTCTTTTAAGCTGACGTGGTATACTTAGTTCTAGGAGGTGTAAGCGTATGCAAAAAATTTGTTGGATCCTTTCTGTCAACCGTGATGGAGCAATGTTGTATGTTGGGAGCCCTGCAAATGGAGGTCCTTGGCTCTTTTCAAACAAAGAGCAGCAAAACATCAAAGCCTTTTTTCAACCAACCTATGAAATTGACTTTATCAGTTATGATGTTCTTTCAGAGGAAGTACCAGAAGCTGCGTTCATTTTGTACAATGAAATGCTCGCTCCCTATCTTCCCGAAAAAATCACCAAAGTTGGTCAGCCGATTGCTTATGTGGATATCGCTACAAAAAATTATGAACAGTTTAAAAAAGCTTTGGTTGCTAAATCTTCACAAGAATAAAAACAGCGTTTGTAACGGAATCCGTTATAAACGCTGTTTTTAAAGTTTAAGCTTCTTCTGATTGTTGAAAATTCAATTGAACACCTGGACGATCCAGAGCAATTTCAGTTACTTCATAAGATAAACGTTCGACGATGCTAAATAAAGGACGCACAAGTTCATCGACTTCTTCTTGCGAAATATCTTCTTGTTTTTCAATTTTACGATCAATAATGTGATTAATTTGGCTAATCGCCCCTGATAAAACAAATTCGTCAAAGACAATTCGAAATTCTAAGCGAGCAACAAGTGCTGAGCTATTTTCTGGATAATTTTCTTCTTCTACTTCAATTGGTGAAAAACTGACACGTAAATCTGTCTCTACTTCTGAATCAGGTACTCGCATATCATAGTGATACGCTTCAACAATTTCTTGTTGGCGTTTAATTTCCATTGTTTTTTCTCTCCTTTTTTAACAAGATATTCCCCTTTTAGAATATCCAATGGTTTCTTTTCTCAAGTATACCACAAGTCCGAAAGTTGCCTAGACCAAAAAACACAGAAGGTCAGACTTTTTTGATAAATTGATTTTGGCAGTTTGAACAAGTGACTTTGATTGTTCCTCGTCCTTTCGGCGCACGTAATGACTGCTGACATTTTGGACATTTAAAATAACGATACTCTTTCTGAGTCAGGTGTCGCTTGCGAAAAGCATGAACCTTTTGCATTAGGCGTTGTTTTCGAAGAATAAACCGTTGATTTTCATTCAATCGCGGGTGAATATGTTTTGAAAAAAAGCGATAATACACGTAGGCGACTGTGATTAAAATCAATAATCGAACCCAAAGATAGCCAGTAAAAATATTGATAAGCGCCAGCACGACACTTGTTAGCAACAGCGTTCGATTCAATTCATCGAACCGGGCATAACGTCCTTGTAAAAATCGTTGCGCTTTTTTGCGCCAACGTAGAATGCGTTCAAACCAAATTTGGCTCATTTATCTTCCTTCTTTCGAGCATTATTTTTTGAATAAATGATTGATTTACAGAAACTTTCAATCAAAATTTACACTTACTAAGTCCAAATTTTGAACAACTGTCGGTTATTTTCGATGGTATACTTCTAGAGAAGTCAGGTCAACCGATGAATGACTTCGTTGATAATAGCTACCGCTATTTTATACAAACTTAAACTGTCGATAGATAGATTATCCGATTTTAACTTAGGGGAAGGTTAAAATCCGATTCTATAATTTAGCACTACACTCCTTTATTTAGTAGCAACTTTAGCCTATCTATCCACATTTTAAGTCAAAAAGAAGCAAGTCCGGACTTGCTTCTTTTTATTTATCTTTCTAATTCTTCAATTTTCTTCTCAATTAATGCCAAGACATATTGACACGCTTCAGGATCTTCGACAAAATCATATTTATCGCCATCAATTTGAATTTTAGGACTTTCATCATAGTCTTCGTACCATTGATCATAACGCTCGTTCAACATTTGATAGTAATCATACAACGTTGGATCTGTCTCAATTTGTTCATAAGGACGGCCACGTTTTTTGATGCGTTCTAACATTTTGGGAAATGAAATACGAATGTGAACTAACAAATCAGGTCTTTTTTTATGCGCAGCATAAGGCAATTCTTGGAGCATGTTTTGTAATAAGTCATCGTACACTTTGACCTCTGTTTCGTTGGCACGACCTAAATCTGCATTTAAATGAAAAAGTAATGAATCTTCATAAATCGAGCGATCCAATACATTATTTTCATGCGTTAATGCTTGTTTAATACTATCAAAACGTTTATTTAAAAAATAAATTTGTAATAAAAATGCGTACTTTTCCGGTTCCGCATAAAATAAAGGTAATACCTCATTATCATCAACTGATTCGTAAAAGGCTTCTGAACCTAAACGGTTTGCAATTAAAGCTGTTAAACTAGATTTACCAGCGCCAATCGTACCTGCTAAAACAATCACTGCCATCGAACTCCCTACCTATTTTTTTCCATTTTATTTTTTATCTTCAACCAATTAAACATACCAAAAATTGAGTTAAAAGTATACATACAATACATAACAAATATCGCATAATCACCACCAGCGTGCGTCCCTGCTCGGAACCATAACAAAATTGAAAAAATATTTCCTAGTAGCCAAAACACGAATTGCGATTGATAACGTTTAATCATCAATAACATCCCTGTCGCTGAAACACTGAACGTGATTGCATCTAATGTTTGTTGCGCATCATTTACAAAACCTAACAAAATATATGCAGCTACGCCAATGAGCAGCCACGTGAAAAAGGCATACAACCACTGAATACCTTTTAAAACTTTTACGTCGGTTACTTGACCCGAGCCATCCTCGCTAGCCCGAAGCCAAGCATAAAGCCCTGTAATGTCCATAATAATATAGAAGCTTTGTAAAAGAACTTCGGCATATACCCGTGTCACTAACCCAAAATAGCCAATAATCACTGCACTGATTAACCCAAAAATGTAATTGCTGACTTTTCCTTGGGCAATTAAATTCACACAAATGATGCCGGCTAAACCACCTACTAACGTAATCCAATTCGACGGATTGATAGCAAATGCAATCAACTGTACCCCCGCCATCAAAGCTAAAAACAAGTAACTTCTCGTTTCCCAACCTTTAAAATCATTCACCAAAAAATTCTTATTCACGACAAATTTCCGACCTTCCTAAAACCAAACTTTTCTCTGTTGACGTCTCAATAAGAGTACTGCGTTTTAAAAAACAAGTCAATCAGATTTCGGAATAAAAAGAAGATTTTAATACTATATATTGATTAAAAAAATAAAAAAGACACTACATATAGTTATTTCGTAAGCTTTCTGATATCCTTTATTGCCACAATATTTTCTTCATCTTGTTTTAATCTTCTATGTAGTCATGGATTTGTTTCCATCTAATAATTCCTGCTGCAGAACCCTTTACGACGGTAGCGCTCCAAATTAATGTTGCGAAAGCGGAAGCAACCGCACATATTTATGCTTCAAACACAGCCATCGTTCACTCTTTTTATTGAAATGCTTAAAAATTGACGGCCTTATTTCTCGAATCTGGCCACTTATTAACTTATTACATGAAAACATTCGCCTAAAAAAGCAAAAAAAAAACGACTCACCTAAATAATCGACCTACAAATAATTTTCTTTCATTTGTAGGTCGATTATCTTTATTAGGTTTGATACGGATGTTTCGCCATTCCTAGTTTCCCTTTACTGCTCATCTCTACTTATTTTTTTACTGTTTGCCAATAGCTCGTTGTCTGAAAGCACTATCCGTCCTTTTGTACTTTGTTCAAAGCTGTAAGCTTGCTCAAATAACGTTTGCTCTTTATTGGCAGTTTGTGTAAAAGTCAGCCCATAAGGTTGTCCTTCACTGTTTTTCGCCAAAGGAACCGTCAATTCAGGATATCCTGCCACGGCACTTAAACCCGTACCTTCAGAATCAATAAAGGCATATCCGTCTAATTGTTGTTTTTTTAGCAACGCATCAAACGTTTGCTGTGCTTTTTTAATGGTTGTTTGAATGATTTCTTTATCTGGTTGTTTCTTTTTAACATCTGCTTCTAATAAATCTTGCCCATACTTGGCACGAACCTTTTTATCTTGTTGATTATATGCAATTAGTTCCTCCAGTGTTTTAAATGGTAAGTCATAACGTTTCGCAAATTCTTCCAATGCAAACTTAAATTCATTGGAAATAACTGCCCCGCCATCAATCCCTTCCATGTCTGGCGTTACCGGAATCACTTCTGCTCCAGCTTTTTGGAGGGCCTTTTTAGCAGTCGCAAATTCTTCTTCAGCACTTGGCATTTCTAGCAACCCAATGCGTTGACCTTGTAAGTTATTTTTAGTAAATTTCGTTGAATCAATGCTCGGAACCTTGTCTTTCTTAAACGCATTATAGCCTTGTGCAGCATCAACGACACTTCGGGCAATCGGGCCAACTGTATCTAATGATGGTGCCAATGGTAAAACACCTTCGCCACTTACTGAACTGTGGGTCGGTTTAAAACCAACCACTGATTGATGAGAAGCGGGGGAAACAATCGATCCCATCGTCTCAGTGCCTAAAGAGAAGGCGCCGATATTCATCGTCACACTAGCCGCACTCCCAGAACTTGAACCTGAAGGTGTTATTTTGAGTGGCCCATAAGGATTAAGTGTTTGTCCATGTTTGGAACTATAGCCACTTGGTGCTTTCATTGACATATAATTCGCTAGTTCAGATAAGTTTACTTTTCCTAAAATCAAAGCTTGCGCCTCTGTTAACTTCTTAACTACTTCCGCATCTTCCTTAGGCTTGAACGTGCGTAAGGCATAAGCTCCTGCACTCGAAATCATGTTGGTCGTATTTATATTTTCTTTCAAAGTCACAGGAATACCATACAAAGGCTTCTTCGGTGTTTGAGAGGTTTGCTGGTCAAATGCCTTTGCTTCCTTAATTGCTTGCGGATTGATTTCAGAGATGCTGTTCATACCATTATCTATTTGATCGAACTGTAAAATACGGTCCAAATAAAACGCCGTAAGTTCTTCATAGGTCAATGTTCCGTTGGCAATCGCTTGCTGTAATTCAGTGATATTTTTTTCAATAATCAACGGTGCTTTGGTACGAGCTTTTTGTACATCTGTTTCTTTTAATTGGTCTTCAATCGTTTTAACGATTCTCTCTTGATTGTACATTGCTGGGGTTTCTGCCTCAGGAGTGAACTTTTTGAGTATAAACCAATACGCTGCAGCGCCTATTATGACTAACAAAACAGCAATTATTCCGATTACTTTAAAAAATTTAGACATTTTTATCCTCCTATACCATTTAAAGATTATCTTACTATGTTTATTTTTGCATGACAACTAACAGTTTTGTTCGTTAAAAAGACAAAATAAAGAGTAGGACATCCGTCAAAACGACCGATGTCCTACTCTCTAACGATTAAGTTAGTCCGCTAAATGCGTATGTTTTAGTCTTTTGTGAAAGTTAAATACTGAGAATTTATTGTGTAATTCGTGTACCACTTTCTCCTTTGATTGCTTCCGAAGCTAATTCTAAAAGCCCGATAATCGCCTGGCGGTTTGGTTTACTTTCTGCAAAACTGATGGCCGCTTCCACCTTAGGTAACATACTACCTGGCGCAAATTGATCTTCTTCTATATATTGTTGCATTGCCGTAACCGTAACATCGGTCAAAGCTTGTTGATTTGCTTGACCAAAGTTAACAAAAACATGTTCTACTGCAGTTAATACCACAAAAACATCTGCTTCAATGAGTTCAGCCATTTTAGCTGCCGCAAAGTCTTTATCAATGACTGCATCTACACCATGATAGACTGGACCATCATAGGCAATAGGAACCCCGCCACCACCACAAGCAATTACGATCTGTCCTGCATCAACAAGTGTTCGCAAGCTAACCTTTTCGTAAATATCAACTGGTTTTGGCGAAGGAACTACCCGTCGCCAGCCTCGACCCGCATCTTCTTGATAGACGTTCCCAGTTTCCGCCATCAATTGTTTGGCTGTTTCTTCGTCATAATAACCACCAATTGGTTTTGTTGGTTTTGTAAACGCTGGGTCTTTTGGATCCACCACGACTTGTGTAATTAACGTAACAACTGGTTGTTCCCCTAAATTTCTGGCTACTAGTTCTTCATCAATTGCTTGTTGTAAATGATAGCCAATATAGCCTTGGCTCATTGCTGTGCATTCAGGAAACGGCACGACATCTTCTGGAGATTGACTCGTTTCCTCAAAAGCTAAGCGAATTTTGCCAACTTGTGGCCCGTTGCCATGAGCAATCACCACTTGATGGCCTTGTTCAATTAAATCAACAATGGATTTTGCAGCGGTTTGTGCTTTTGCCAATTGTTCTTTCGAAGAATTTCCTAACGCATTTCCACCTAATGCAATCACTATTTTTGACATCTGTTTCCCTCCTAGCGCTTTGGTTCTTGTTGTGTGATACAGTGAATATTGCCGCCCCCATAAACAACTTCTACCGTATTAACGCCGACAATTTTTTTATCTGGGAACATCGTTTGAACTTGCTCTAAAGCCAAACGATCATTTTCATCACCATACTGTGGCACAATCACGCCATCATTTGTAATTAAAAAGTTCATATAGGATGCGATACAAATATCGCCATCTTCTCGTGGCATGGTTCCTTCCACGAAATCAATTTTGAAGGAGCCTTTAATGGTCACATTTTTGACAGGACAGCATAATTTGTGGACTTTTAATTGGCGTCCTTTAGCATCAGTCATTTTAAGCAAACGTTGATACGCATCTTGTGCCGCTTCATAAAATGGGCTATTTTGATCTTCGGTGTAAATACAAGCCACTTCACCAGGTGCAATAAAACAAGCTACATCATCCACATGACCATTGGTTTCTTCTGGGTCAATTCCATCACCTAGCCAAAGAACTTTTTCAACATTTAAATAGTCGCATAATTTTTGTTCGATTGCTTCTTTTGAAAGTTGTGGATTTCGACCTTCACTTAATAAGCACATTTCTGTAGTCAAGACTGTTCCTTGTCCATCTACGTGGAATGAACCGCCTTCTAAAACAAAATCATCTGTACGATAAGAATCTACATGCTCAATTTCACAAATTTTTTGTGCAACCAAATCGTCTTGGTCCCAAGGGAAATATAAACCATCTACTAATCCCCCCCAAGCATTGAATGTCCAATCCACACCACGGATTTCTCCATGGTCGTTAATGACAAATGATGGTCCACAATCACGGACCCAGGCATCATTGTTTGACATTTCGTAAACCGTAATTTCTGGCGGCAATTGGCGACGGCAATTTTGAAATTGTTGTTGAGAAACCACCACATTCATCGGTGTAAATTGACTAATTGCTTTGGCCACATTAGTAAAAGCTTCTTGGACAGGTTTACCACCATCGCGCCAATTATCCGGTCTTTCTGGCCAAATCATCCAAACTTTCTCTTGTGGTTCAAATTCTCCTGGCATTCTAAAGCCATCTTGTTTAGGGGTACTTCCTACAATTCGTTTAGCCATTTTCTTTCGTTCCCTTCTTAATTTTTTTCACGTAAATAATTACTTCACCAAACAGAATAAAAATGATTGCCCCAATTGTGATTGGTAATTTTTCATTTAATGCTGCGGGACTAAAATCTAAAGGCACTGCTGTGAAAATCAGTGAAATAATAATCATAATCATTGGCAAAACCACTAAAACTTTTAAAAATCCTGGTTTTCCGTTAACTTTAAACGGACGTGGTGTATCGGGATCAATTTTTCTAAGCTTATAAAAAGCTGGGAAAACTGGGATATACGATAACAAGAATAGGACGACATTCAAGGAGAAAAAGGCCCAGAATAAATCTTGATTAGGTAAAATTGGTGCTAATACAATGACCACCGATGCCACAATGCCATTCATCAAAGCAGCCCCAATTGGCATGTCATTTTTCTTACTACGTTTTTCAAAAAATTTAGGCATGTCACCATTTTCAGCAGCATAACAAGCTGTATTATTGACTCCTAATGACCAAGAAATCATGTTGCCGAACAACGTAAGAAGGAATAGGAAAGCCATCAACATAATGAACCAACCTTCTGTCGAGCCTGTCAATAGTTTAAAGCTATCCATCATACCACTGCCGGTACTAATTTGATCGGTGGGAATCGCTACCCCAATTCCAAAGGCTGAAAAAATATAAATGGCCGCAATGACTAACCCCGCTGCTACAATAGCTTGTGGAATTTGCTTCTTAGGATTTTCCATATCATCTGCAAACGTACAGATGACTTCAAACCCTAACAAATTAAAAATGATTACAGAAATAAAAGATAAACTCCTTAAGTCAAACGTTGGCAGCATTGATTTCAAGGTAAATTCATTGGCAACACCTTTCGTCAAGGCTACATACAATCCTAGCCCACCAATTAAGACAGCTAAAACCATCTTGATTACGGCAGCTCCATTTAGAATCCAGATACTGTCGCTGACTGGATAAAAACTAATCCAAACCACAATCCAAGTAAAAATTAATTCAACAATAATCATCATCGGTGTTGAAAACTTAATACCTGTAATTGTCGTTAATAGTTCTGGCGTCATAACGGCTAATGAAGCTAGCCACAATGGATAATTAATCCAATAATACCAAGAAACTCTGGCACCCCAACGATGACCATATGCTTTGGTCACCCAATCATAGATGCCCCCTTCACCAATATAAGTTGTTCCTAATTCTGATGAAATTAACCCATATGGCAATAGGAATGCAATTAATAAGAAAATCCACCAAAAAAACTGAGAATTACCAATTGCAGCAACAGGCGCCGCTGCTTCAGCAACGAAAACCACACAGATGACTGATAAAATGGCACTCGTTAAACTAAATTTCTTTTTCCCCTCCATGAAGACTCTTCCTCTCTTTATAAACTGTCCACTGATTCATTTTTTCAATCAGTGGACAGTTGGCCGTTAAATGCTTTGAGTGTCTAAGAAAACTTCTAGTTCTTTTTTCGCTTCTGCTTGCTTGATTAAATCATAAGGATTTTTTGCTTCATAATCATTCATAAGATATACTAATAAGCCACGAATAGATGTTAAACGGTTTTCTGCTTCATCGAAACAAATAGAATTTTTACCATCAATTACTTCATCAGTTACTTCTTCCCCACGTGTTGCTGGTAAACAGTGCATGAATTTACAATTGGCACCTGCCCGATCCATCATTTCTTGATTCACTTGATATTTTGGATAGAAAACCTTCATACGTTCTTCTTCAGATAATTCCGCTTCGTACAAGCCATACCAAACATCCGTGTACAAGAAATCAGCGCCTTCAACAGAACTTGCATCATCTGTGACCAAAAAGCTACCGCCTGAAACTTCACAATTTTTTGCTAATTTCGCTTGATGCTCTTCATTTAATTGGAAGCCTTCTGGACCGAAGTGAACAAAATTCATGCCCATTTTTGTTGTGATTAATCCTAAAGAAAAACAAACTTGTGTTGCATCTCCGACAAAGACAACTTTACAATCTTCTAATTTTTTGCCTTCTGGTAAATGCTCAACCATGGTACACAAATCACCTAATTCTTGGGTTGGATGATTGTAATCAGACATACCGTTAATGACTGGGATGGTAGCACAATTAGCTAAATCAACAATACTATGGTGACGTTCCACACGAGCCATCAAAATATCTACTAAACGTGACAATACACGGCTGGTATCTTCAATCGTTTCATGTCCCCCTAATTGAATTTGACCAGGTGCTAAATATTCGCCATGTCCACCTAATTGTTCCATTGCAGTTTCAAAAGATACTCGTGTTCGAGTTGAAGATTGTTGGAAAATCATTCCTAAAGATTTGTTTTTTAACAGTTGCGGATAATACCCATTTTTAATCGCTTCTTTAATTTTTAATGATAAATCGACTAAATAGTGCATTTCCTCTTTCGTATATGTTTCTGTTGTAACGTAATCTCTTTTCATGATGTGTTCCTCCTAAAAGTTGTTTTTGTTTACACATTGACTTTACCAAGTTTAGCGAAGAGTTTACTATCCGCCAAAAGTTAGAAAACGCTTTCTTTTTTGGCGTGATTTTTCATTAAAAAAAGTTTATTTATGGTTATAAACCGTTGGTACACCAGGGGTTTATAAAAGTTTAGGCGGATTTCTCTTTAATTTCTGACCAATCATAGATTTGAAAATGGTATAATTATTTTGAAAAATCATTCACTTAAAATAAAAGATGAAAGGGGTTTCCAATCGTGACATTTGTTTTTATTTATAACATCTTGTTGATTATTTTATATTCGTTTACTTCAACCTTTACCTTAAATCTTTACTTGAAAAATAAACAACCGATTTTTTTATTGCTTCTCTTTTTAATGGTTATTTTTATTTGTGACAATGTGATTGTTTATATGACTGAGTTCATTAATTCGTTTGCAACCGAATATAATCAGACCTTTATGACCGCACCTTTTTTAAAGACCATCATTTTTATTTGTTGTAATTTTGCCTATCTGGCTATTATCAATACTATTAGTGGTCGTCCTTTTAAAAATTATCAATTTGTCTGGTTATTTTTAATTGGTTTATGGATGCTAGCTATTCCATTTTCACAAAATTCCGCCTTAAAAGTTTGGTTGTACTATTTACCCAATCAGCTATTTTTAATTTACCTTGGATGCTATGCGCTCTATCAATTACGAATAGATCCTTTATCAGCCCTTGCGAAAAAATATCTTCGTTTTATTGGTTGGCTAAGCATTGGTTTCGGTGTGGCGATTCTTTTGGAAGATACCTTCGTTATTTTTAATATTGACCAATATTCTGATATTGTCTTTAAAATTAACAACCGAAACGTTTCTGAAGATATTTATACAATCATTCTATCGATCGCCATTATCTACTTCTGTAATCGTGATTTTCCTCTGTCGGTGCTTGAAAAAGACGCTGCTAAATTGGAAGAAAATCAATCAGATGAACCCGTACTTTTGGCGCCTTTTTGTGATGCCTATCAATTAACGCAGCGAGAACGAGAAGTGCTTTCGTTACTTTTAGAGTGCAAAACAAATCAAGATATAGCCAACGAACTATTCCTATCAATCGGGACAGTAAAAACACATATCCACAATATTTTCGTTAAATTAGAAGTAAACAAAAGAGCAGAAGTTTTTGTCAGTTATCAACTTTTTTCTCAACAACAAACTGAACATTTAGCGAGATAATTAAAAAGGAAGCCTCTCCGTGATCGGTGGCTTCCTTTTTAATTAACTATTTTCTTGTACTTGTCGAACTCTCTTTTCAATTTCTTGAAAGTTAATAATTTTAGCTTGGCGATGAATTTCTTTTCCTTCATAGTATAAGATAATGGTCGGTGCAGAAAAAGCATTTAATTGTCCAATTATTTCTGGACTTTTATCAGCTTCTGCAATGTATGTAGGAAATTCATATTTTGTTGCAATTTTTTCGACAATCGGTTTATCAACTGTACAAACACTACAATTTTTTGCTGTCAAAAAGACGGCTTGTAGACGATTGTCTGTAATTTTTTCTTCTAATTCTTCTAATGTTGTTACATATTCCACTGAATAGCCCTCCTTGTCTTTTGTCTAAAATAACAGATTTACTAGCAAAATAACAACTTATTTGTTTGGCTAGGAATGCTTTAACAAAAAAGTTGTCGCCCATTTCATTAATGGGCGGCAACTTTTTACTGATAACCGCTTATTTATTAAAAATTTTAGGCCCTTTGCGCATGTTTTTACGATCATTTTTGGGAGTTTCCATTTTTTTAGAACGGCCACCACCTTGTTTCTTTTTAATTAATTCTAACATTTTTTCTTTTTCATTCATTTAATCCACCGCCTTTGTTAATAACGTGATAGATTCAATGTGGGTCGTTTGTGGGAAATTATCCACTGGTTGAATTTCTTTTGCTTCATAGCCACCTTCTGTTAATAATGCAATGTCGCGAGCGAGTGTGGCTGGATTACAGCTGACATAAACAATTCGTTCAGGTTGCGTTTCAATTAATGTGTTTACTAATTGACCGTCTAACCCTTTCCGTGGTGGATCCACCACCACAACATCTGGTTGCAAGCCATTTTCAACTAATTTTGGCAATAATTCTTCCGCTAAACCAGCCGTGAAAGTGGCATTCTCAATGTTGTTTAATTTAGCATTATTTTCTGCATCTTTGACCGCTTCTTCAATTACTTCAATACCGTAAACTTGCTTTGCATCTTGGGCTAAAGTTAAGCCAATCGTCCCAATCCCGCAATAGGCATCCACCACAATTTCATTGCCTGTTAAAGCCGCATACTCTTTAACTTTTTGATACATCACTTCTGTTTGTTGTGGATTTACTTGATAAAATGAACGCGCGGAAATTTCAAATTTCAAATCAAAAATAGTATCTGTAATTTTTTCAGACCCATGTAATAAGATGATTTCGTCGCCAAAAATGACATTGGTTCGTTTTGGATTTACATTTTGTACAATGCTGACTACTTCCGGAATAGCTTCCAAAATATCTGGCACAATTTTACTAATTGGGAATAATTTCGGTGTTCTCGTAATTAGAACAACCATCATCTCCCCAGTATGGTAGCCACGACGAACGACAATATGGCGTAAGTTCCCTGTATTATCAGATTCGTTATAAGGTTTTACGCTATATTTACGCATAATGTCACGGATTTTAACAATTGCTGCATCAATTTCTGGGTCTTGAATATAAAAATGTTCCATTGGAATTAAATCATGGCTATTTTTCCGGAAAAAACCTGTTTGTAGTTGGTTGTCAATTTTACGCACGGGAATTTGTGCTTTGTTCCGGTAATGCCACGGATCGTTCATCCCAATTGTTGGTAAAACAGGGACTTCTGGCAATTTAGCGACACGTTGCATAACATTTTCGACTTGTTGCGTTTTAAATGATAGTTGGGCGCCGTACGCTAAATGTTGCAACGGACTGATCCCGACTTTTGTAAAGTTTTCATCTTTCACGGGAACACGCTGTTCACTGCTTTTTAGGACAGTCAATACTTTCCCATAACCAAAACTTTTGCCTGTTTTTAAGACTTTGATTTCAAGTTTTTCACCTGGTAAGGCATTTTCAATAAACAATGGATAATGGTCCACTTTTGCCACGCCTAAACCTTCATGCGTCAAGTCAATGATTTCTACTTCAATGACGTCATTTTTCTTTACTGGATAATTTTTCATAAGTCGCTCCTTCTTTTTATACACTTCACTCATTCTAATGAAAATACCTAAGAAAAGCAACAACGAATTTTCATGGCGATTTAGCAATTTCGTTTGGGCTTTTTAGGTAAATAAAAGAATGAGATCCTTTCCCTTAGTCAAAAAATAGCCAATGAAAGATCTTATCAACTAAATCTTTCATTAGCTATTCACGGACTACCTAGTGCTTTTCTTTTTCGGCAATCTTTCCATCGCCATCAATATCTTCGTCTGTTAGTCGTTCAACTTCTTTGACAAATTCTTTGCTAGCTTCGTTATATGCTTCTTCCTCTTCGTCTTCTGATTCTACGACAATCTCATCGCTACCAGTTAAGACAGAACCCATAATTGCATTGGACGGCAGTGCATCACCATTTGCAAAAATTTCAATATGTTGATGCATGTTTTTAAAGGTCATTGGAGCATCGCCACCATATTCACCATCTAAATTAATCATCATTTTATTGTTCTTTTCTAACGTTTCTGCATGTAAATAGCTAGTCTTTGTATAGATTAGTCGATGATCATCAACATGCTTTCCACCATTTAACATTAACGCAACTAAATGAAGAATCTCAAAAATATTGGCTGTTTTTACAATGATTAATGAAAACTTACCATCATCTAATTTAGCGTCTGGTACGATTTGCTCGAAACCACCCACCGAGTTAGTCAGCCCTAGGAAAAACATTGAGGCGTTGCCTTCGTACACACCTTCATCATACGTCATGCGCATTTTAATCGGCTTCACTCGCGGCAACATTTCGGCTCCTTTGGCTAAGTACGCTAAGTAACCAAAAATACTTTTCAACTCTGACGGAACCTCATAAGTCAGTTCCGTTAAATGACCACCCGCCGCAATATTGATAAAGTAATTTTTGCCGGCTTGGCCAATATCCATTTTGACAGTTTGATTTTTTTTAATCACTTCTGCTGCCTTAACGATATTATCACGAGGAATCTTCAAGGCCCGTGCATAGTCATTCGTCGTTCCAGCAGGAATAATGGCCATTTTAGGGCGCCGCTTCAACGGAGCAATCCCATTCACGACTTCATTAATGGTCCCATCTCCACCTGCTGCTACTAGTAAATCAAATCCTGCACGCGCAGCACGATGTGCTTCATTGCGTGCTGAATTTTCTTCTGGTGTGGTCGCAAATGCACTGGCTTCATAACCACATTCTTCTAAAATAGATAAAATATCGGCTAAGTTCTTTTTGATTAACTCTTTTCCTGACGTTGGATTATAAATCACTCTAGCTTTTTTCATGGTTTGCCTGCTACTTTCTTATCGTTTTGAAAGCTCTTCTTGCAATAACTTGTTAACCACACCTGGGTTTGCTTGTCCACGAGTTGCTTTCATAATTTGTCCAACAAGGAAACCAACTGCACGGTCTTTTCCGTTTTTAAAGTCATCAATTGATTGTTGGTTGTTGTCTAAAACTTCGTTAATCATTGGTAATAATTGCGCTGGATCAGATAATTGAACAAGGCCTTTTGCTTCGACAACTTCTTTAGCATCTCCACCATTTTCAATTAACTCTTTGAACACTTTCTTCGCAATTTTCGAGCTGATTGTGCCATCGTTAATTAAAGTAATCATACCCGCTAGATTTTCTGGTGTTAGTTTAGTATCGGCTAATTCAACTTTTTCACTGTTTAAGTAAGCAGAAACTTCGCCCATTAACCAGTTTGATGCTTGTTTCGCATCTGCACCGTTTGCTAAGGTTGCTTCAAAGAAATCTGACATTTCTTTCGTTAAAGTCAAGACCATTGCGTCGTATTCAGGTAACCCTAATTCACTGATATAACGGGCACGACGTGAGGCTGGCATTTCTGGCAAACTAGCGCGAACTTTTTCAATCCATTCATCATCAATTGAAAAACGAGGAACATCTGGCTCTGGGAAGTAACGGTAGTCACTTGAGCCTTCTTTAACACGCATAAGCAACGTTGTACTAGTTGCTTCATCAAAGCGGCGTGTTTCTTGTTGAATTTCGCCACCAGATAATAGGACTTTGGCCTGGCGTTTTTCTTCATAAGCTAAACCTTTTTTTACAAAGTTCATAGAGTTCAAGTTCTTTAATTCCGCTTTAGTACCAAATTCTTCTTGACCATACGGACGTAAAGAAATATTGGCATCACAACGCATAGAACCTTCTTCCATTTTCACATCAGAAACTTCTGTAAATTGGATAATTGAACGCAACGCTTCTAAATAAGCATACGCTTCTTCTGGTGAACGCATGTCTGCTTCAGAAACGATTTCAATTAAAGGCGTACCTTGACGATTCAAGTCTACATAAGAATAGCCATCTGTGCCATGAATGTTTTTGCCGGCATCTTCTTCTAAATGCACTCGTTCAATACGAATTTTTTTCTTTTTCCCTTCAACTTCAATTTCAATCCAACCATCATGTCCGATTGGTTGATCAAATTGAGAAATTTGATATGCTTTCGGGTTATCTGGGTAAAAATAGTTTTTACGGTCAAAATGTGTTTCTTTTGAAATTTCACAGTTCAAAGCAAGAGCTGCTTTCATGCCAAATTCTAAGGCACCTTTATTCATGACAGGCAAAACACCTGGGTAACTCCAGTCAACCACATTTGTGTTGCTGTTTGGTTCTGCTCCGAAATGCGCTGGCGCAGAGGAGAAAATTTTAGAGTTGGTTTTCAATTCTACGTGGACTTCTAATCCAATGACAGTTTCAAAGTTCATTAATCGTTCCCCCCTAAAATGACTGGTTTTTTCGTATGGAAATCTGTCGCTTGTTCAAAAGCATAGGCTGCTTTATACATTGTATGTTCGTCAAAATGTTTTCCAATAATTTGTAAACCAACTGGCAAGCCTTCTGAGAATCCTGCTGGAATGGACATGCCTGGTAGTCCTGCTAAGTTGACAGGAATGGTTAAAATATCATTCATATACATTGTGATTGGATCATTGATGTTTTCCCCTAGACCAAAGGCAACTGTTGGTGTGGATGGGCCAATGATTAAGTCATAATCCGCAAAGACATTCTCAAAATCTTGTTTGATTAGTGTACGGACTTGACCAGCCTTTTTAAAGTGCGCATCATAATAACCAGCACTTAAAGAGAATGTTCCTAACATAATCCGACGTTTAACTTCTGTTCCGAAACCTTCAGAACGTGAATTAACATAGACATCTTCTAGATTTTGGACATTTTCGGAACGGTAACCATAACGAATGCCATCAAAGCGTTGTAAGTTTGAACTTGCTTCTGAAGAGGCAATAATATAATAAACCGCTACGCCGTACTTAGAATGTGGCAAACTAACTTCTTCCACCGTTGCTCCTAAAGATTTAAATGTTTCTGCTGCTTTTAATACCGCTTCACGAACATCAGGTTGTACCCCTTCACCTAAGTATTCTTTTGGTAAAGCAATTTTCATGCCTTTGATGTCGCCAGTTAAATCTGCCGTAAAATCAGGAACAGAAACGCCTGCAGAAGTGCCGTCTTTTTCGTCATAACCACTAATTGCATTTAAAGCTAAGGCATTGTCTTTAACATTTCGTGTCAATGGACCAATTTGGTCTAAACTTGAAGCAAAAGCAATCAAACCAAAACGAGACACACGTCCATATGTTGGTTTCAAGCCCACAATACCGTTGAATGCGGCTGGTTGGCGGATACTGCCACCTGTATCGCTCCCTAAAGAAACCGGGACTTGTCCGGCTGCGACAGCAGAAGCTGAACCACCAGAAGAACCGCCAGGAACTTTGGTTTGATCCCAAGCATTTTTTGTTTTCTTGAAGTAAGACGTTTCCGTACTTCCGCCCATGGCAAATTCATCCATGTTCAATTTTCCGACTGGAATCATATCTGCTTGATAGACTTTATCCATCACGGTCGCATCATAAATTGGGTCAAAATTGTGTAACATTTTTGAGCCAGCTGTTGTTAAAATATCTTTTGTGACAATGTTGTCTTTAATCCCAATTGGAATCCCAGCTAATGGATTACTTTCAGTGATGCCTTTTAAGTCAATCGCTTTGGCTAATGCCATTGCTTTTTCTTCACTAACTGTGATAAAAGAACCTAGTTGTTCTTCTGTATCTTGAATACGATTTAATGTTTCTTCGGTTAAATCAACTGCAGTGATTTCTTTTGAGACCAATAAATCATGTAACTCTGTTAACGATTTGTCGTATAATTTTTCCATTAGGCTCCTGCCTCCCCGTTATCCATAATTGCAGGCACTTTAATGTAACCATTCTCTGATTCCGGAACATTCCGCATTAATTCTTTACGGTCCATTCCTGGTGTCGCTACGTCTTCACGCATGACATTGATTGATTCATTCACATTTGAAGTAAAAGGAACCCCGGTTGTATCTACTTCTTCTAGTAATTCCACCATATCAATAATTTTATCTAGTTGATTGGTAAAGTCCGCTAATTCTTCTTCGGAGAAAGATAATTTTGATAATTTAGCGACATGTTTGACTTGTTCTTCTGTAATTGCCATAGATACCCTTCTTTCTATCATTTACTGAAATTTTCATTTTCAGATTAATCAATTGGATTGTATTTCTTTAAACAGCTTAGCACAGCTGTTCACTCTGTTCCTATTCTACCATAAAATGGTCGGATATTTTAGATGAAACCTTGAATTTCATTGATAATTTGTCGCTCGCAAAAATGACGGAAATATGTTATTATGAAAATGAAAAGAGAGATATGCAGGAACATACCTCTCTAATAGCCACTACTAGTTATAAGAACTAGCGGCTTACTGAGTTATTGGTTTTATTTCAAACGCTTAACCGTTCAGCTCCTCAAAGCTTATGAACGGTTATTTTTGTTGTCTAAGACAAGCGCTAAGATACCGAAGATAATGGTCACAACAAGTGTTGCAAAACCAATCATCAGTCCTAGCGCTGCTTCAACGGACAAAAACATTGCTCCTTTCGTTAAAGTAAGAAGAATTGCGCATAAGCATCAACCTCCTTTCTCAACTCAGAAAGTCCTCGTTCATATAACTTTTATGACTAAAATAAGTATACCATCAAATTACTACATAAAATCTGACAACGTTAATTTTTCTTCTTAAAAATGACTTGCATCTAACGCATCGACCATTTCTTGTTCATTCCAAACGGTCACGCCTAAGCTTTCAGCTTTGGTTAATTTACTGCCAGCATCTTCGCCAGCAACCACAATGTCAGTTTTTTTCGAAACACTCCCTGTAACTTTTCCACCAAGATTTTCAATTTTTTCTTTGGCTTCTTCGCGAGTGTACTGCGTTAATTTTCCTGTTAAAACAACTGTTTTGTCTTTGAAAGGTGACTCCACTTCTGCTAATTGTTCTGTCCGGAGACCTTTATATGTCAAGTTCACTTGGGCTTTTTCCAGTTCAGCCATTAATTCATGAACTTCCTCATTTTCAAAATACGTCACAACGCTGTCGGCGATTGTTTCGCCAATTGAATCCAAAGCCACAATTTCTTCCGCAGTTGCTCGACTTAAGGTTGATAAATCACCAAAATGCTCCGCTAAAATTTTCGCCGCTTTCGCACCCACATGGCGAATTCCTAAGCCAAAAATCAAACGTTCGACAGAGTTTTCTTTACTCCCTTGAATGGCAGTGTAAATGTTGTTTGCTGATTTTTCTTTGATTTTATCCAAAGTCATTAATTGTTCTTCTGTTAAGAAATACAGATCCGCTACGTCTTTCACTAATCCTTTGTCATACATTTGTGCTAACACTCTTGGCCCCAAGCCATCAATGTTCATTGCATTTCGTGAGACAAAGTGATTCAGCCCTTCTTTAATTTGCGCAGGGCATTTGGGATTAATACAACGTAACGCCACTTCCTCATCTAAATGCACCAACTCACTATGACAAATTGGACAATGGGTCGGCATTTCATAAGGCTGACTATCGGCTGCACGTTTTTCAACTAGGACTTGCGCTACTTCTGGGATAATATCGCCGGCTTTGTAAATAATAACATGATCATTTAAACGGATATCTTTCATTTGAATAAAATCTGCATTATGCAAACTTGCCCGACTAACCGTGGTTCCCGCGACTCGTACAGGAGCCATGACTGCAGTAGGAGTGACCACCCCCGTGCGCCCAATTGTCCATTCAATATCTTCCACTACTGTTTCTGCTTCTTCTGGTGGAAATTTGTAGGCAATCGCCCAGCGAGGTGCTTTGACAGTGAAACCTAATTCATCTTGCAACGCAAATTCGTTCACTTTAATCACAATTCCATCGATTTCGTATGGCAAAGTGCTCCGCTTTTCATGGTATTCTTCAATGTAGGCCCAAACTTCATCGATTGACTGACATAATTGCCGTTCGGGATTGGTTCTAAAACCAATTGCAGAAAGCTCTTCTAATGCCTCAAACTGCGTCTTCGCTTTCATTGGCCCAAAATCAGCAACTGTGTATAAAAACGTATTTAAGTTCCGTTTCGCCACAATTTTTGTATCTAGTTGGCGCAAGCTTCCCGCCGCTGCATTCCGAGGATTGGCAAAAATATCTTGGCCATTTTCTTCACGTTCTTCATTCAATGCGACAAAGGATTGTTTAGGCATGTAGCACTCGCCACGAACTTCCACTGAAATGGGCTCCGTTAAACGCATCGGTACAGAGCGAACCGTTCGTAAGTTCTCTGTAATGTTTTCACCAACCGTTCCATCGCCTCGTGTTGCTCCGCGTACAAACACCCCGTTTTCATAACGTAATGAAATTGCTAACCCATCAATTTTTAACTCACAACAGTAAGCAACGGGTTTACCAATCGCCTTACGAACACGTTCATCAAAAGCAAAAATGTCTTCCTTGCTAAACCCATCATTTAAACTATACATTGGAATGTCATGCGGAGCTTTTTCAAAACCAGATAAAACTTTGCCACCTACACGTTGTGTCGGCGAATCTGGCGTGATTAAATCAGGAAACTCCGTTTCAATATCGACTAACTCTTTATACAAACGATCGTAAACATAATCTTCTACGGATGGTTGATCTTTGACATAATATTCATGGGAATATTGATTGAGTTGTTTTCTTAATTCTTGCGCACGAGTTGTCGCCGCCGTTAATGTTAATGGTTGTTGTTCCATCGTAGAACTCCTCCTCATAAGTGTAATGCTCTCATCGTCTTTTTAACACATTTACACTAAGATAGAAAATAAAAAGAATTTATCTAATGGTGATTTCTCATTAAATCGCTGACCTATTTTGCATGTTAAATTTTTTCAATTGGTGCAAATGCCGCTAACAACCGTTTTATGCCTTTTTCTGGGAAAGCAATGTCCAACTCTAAGTCTTTGGCCGAACCGCCTACACGAACGACTGTACCAACGCCCCATGCTTTATGTTGGACCTTATCACCTGCTTGCCAAGAAACTTTTTCGCCACCACTTGCCACTTTGTTGCTAACTGATTTTGTAGCTGGCTGTGTATAAGCTGGTTTACTTGCGCTGGGCTTGAATACTTTAGGATCAAAGGTGCGCGCTGGAGCTTTCTGTAAATTGGCCGCCGCCCCTTGTTTCACTAAACGTTCCGCCTCAATTTCTTCTAAAAAGCGACTTGGTCGATTATATTGCGTGCGACCATATAATGTTCTCGAATAAGCATTCGTTAAAAACAGGGCTTCTTCCGCTCGTGTGATACCAACATAAGCCAAGCGCCGTTCTTCTTCCAGTTCACTTTCTTCTAGCATGGCACGTGATAATGGGAAAACCCCTTCTTCTAAGCCCATTAAAAAGACCACTGGAAATTCCAGCCCTTTGGCCGCATGCAACGTCATTAAGGTTACCTGCGAAGAGCTCTCTTCTAAATTATCTAAATCAGAAACCAAGGCTAAATCTGTTAAGAAATCCGCCAATTTTGTTTCTTCGCCATTTGGATCGTCGTTGTTTTGCGCTTCAAAACGTTTATCAAATTCTTGTGTCACAGATAAAAATTCGTCCAAGTTTTCTAAGCGAGCTTGAGACTCTAAATTATTTTGCGCCATCAAAGCTTCCCGATAACCACTACGCTGTAAAGTTTCTTTCACCAATTCTGTAATCGTTAAATAGGGCACTGTTTTCGTTAAGTCTTGAATCATCATGCCAAAATTACCAAGCTCTTTACCCGCTTTTCCTGAAATATTTGCCAAATCAACATTTTGGGCAGCTTCCAGCAAAGCCCAACCATGCGTATCCGCAAATAGCCGTAATTTTTCAATTGAACTTTTACCGATTCCTCGTTTTGGTTCATTGACAATTCGTTCAAAACTAATCGAATCATCTGGATTGGCAATCAAACTTAAATAAGCCAAAATATCTTTAATTTCTTTACGGTCGTAGAATTTATGTCCGCCCACCATGGTATATGGAATATTAGATTTCAAGAGCATTTCTTCCACTACACGGGATTGAGCATTGGTCCGATATAATACCGCAAAATCACCATAAATTCGGTCATTTTCCCGCATTTCTTTTTGGATTTGGCTCACAATAAATTGTGTTTCATCCCGTTCTGTGTCCCCACGATAATAGACAATTTTTTCACCGTCTATATTTTCTGTCCACAGTTCTTTCTCGCGGCGGTTACGGTTATTTTTGATGACATCATTCGCAGCCGCCAAAATGTTTTTGGTGGATCGATAATTTTGTTCTAGCAAAATTACACTGGCATCTGGATAATCTTTTTCAAAATCCAAGATATTTTGCATATCCGCCCCGCGCCAACCATAGATACTTTGGTCGGCATCACCTACGACACACAGATTTTTGAAACGTGCAGCCAATAAATTGACTAAGGTATATTGTGCATGATTGGTATCTTGGTATTCATCCACATGAATATAGTGAAATTTATTTTGGTAGAACGCCAACGTATCTGGTTGTTCATTAAATAAACGAATCGTATTCATAATCAAATCATCAAAATCCATACATTGGTTTTTGCGTAATTCTTTTTGATAGGCTTCATAGCATTTTGCGACAATTTTTTCATATAAGGAACCTTGCATTTCAGCAACTTTTTCAGGCGTTTGTAATTCATTTTTGGCATTGCTAATCGTACCTAAAATTGAGCGAGGATCATATTTTTTTGAATCAATATTTAAGTCGTTTAAGATGCGTTTCATTAATGTTTTTTGTTCCGATGGGTCAATAATTGTAAAATTACGGTTGTAACCAATCTGATCCACATCACGACGTAAAATTCTTACACACATGGAGTGAAAAGTGGAGACCCATACATCTTCGCCACCCGTTTCCAGTAATTTATTTACACGCTCTTTCATTTCTTTAGCAGCTTTATTGGTAAACGTAATCGCCAAAATATTCCATGGATTTACTTCTTTTTCCTCAATTAGATAGGCAATTCGGTGTGTTAAAACCCGCGTTTTTCCACTACCAGCACCAGCCATGACTAACAGTGGTCCTTCTGTATGCAAAACGGCTTCTTCTTGTCGAGGATTCATTCCCTGAACCAAGGCATGTTTTTGTGTCATATTAAACGTCCTCTCTCTTTTTTCAATCTTATACAGTATACCAAAAATCCCTTTGAAGTTCTTTAGAAAAGAACAAAAAATCTTTTTCTTTTTATATGAAATTTTCTTGTAAATCAAGTCAAACCGCAGTACATTAGTAAGTAGTGATGGAGGCTAAAAATGAAATGAATAATGATGTACATGAAATTAAACAATTAGATGGTACCCGAATCGGCTTTATCCTTAAAGGCATCGTCGTCGGAATCCTGGTCGGCTTTGTTGTCAGCTTATTTCGCTTAGGCATTGAAAAAATTGGCGAACAAGTCGTGCATCTGTACCAAACGTTTCACGAAAAACCCTTTTGGATGATTCCTTGGTTCTTATTTTCTCTCGTGCTTGCTTATTTATTAGGACGACTGATCAAAAGCGAACCAGCAATTAAAGGCAGTGGCATTCCCCAAGTGGAAGGACAACTTCAAGGTCAATTAGAAATTCACTGGTTTCCAGTGCTTTGGAAAAAATTTATCGGTGGGATCTTAGCGATTAGTCCTGGGCTATTTTTGGGACGTGAAGGTCCTTCAATTCAACTAGGTGCAGTGGTTGGACAAGGCTATAGTCAATGGCGGCAAAGCACCAAGTCTGAAGAAAAAATTTTAATCAGTAGTGGTGCCAGTGCTGGTTTAGCCGCCGCTTTTAATGCACCAATCGCAGGCCTTTTATTTGTTCTAGAAGAGGTTCACCATTCCTTTTCACCTTTAGTTTGGTTAACCTCTTTTTCTGCGGCCATTTCCGCTAACTTTGTTTCTTTGCATTTCTTCGGATTGCAGCCAGTTCTTTATATTGGTCCCGTTAAATCTTTGCCTTTAGAGTACTATTGGACATTAGTCCTGCTGGGCGTTTTGCTAGGATTGTTAGGTTGGATATATCAAAAAACATTGTTGTCCTTACCAAAAGTATATGGAAAAATCAAAGGCCTTTCTTCTAATTATTATGGTTTTGTTCCTTTTATTTTGATTTTACCGATTGGTTATTTCTTTCCACATTTACTTGGCGGTGGGAATCAAATTGTTTTAGCTTTAGGCAATCAACCGACTACGATTTGGGCTTTAGTCGGCTTACTGGTTTTACGTTTTGTTTTTTCAATGGTTTCTTACGGTTCGAATCTCCCTGGCGGTATTTTCTTGCCTATTCTAACTTTAGGTGCCATTATCGGAACATTGTATGGCAGTCTACTTGTCCAATACGTAGGGATGGATCCAATTTTTGTGAAAAACTTTTTAATTTTTGCCATGGCTGGTTATTTTACTGCGATTGGTAAAGCACCGTTAACAGCGATTATTTTAGTAACAGAAATGGTCGGCAATTTTTCTCATTTAATGTCTTTAGGGGTTGTCGCTTTAGTTAGTTATATTACCATCGATAGTCTTGGCGGCAAGCCAATTTATGAAAGCTTATTAGAACGTTTGGTTCCTTCTAAAGTAAGTAATATTCGTGGCCACAAAACGATTATTGAATTACCTATCACTGCAGAAAGTTCCTTAGATGATACGATGGTACGTGATTTTGTCTGGCCTAAACAAATGTTGCTCACTTCCATTCGCCGTGGCGAATCGGAAATTTTAACACATGGTGATACTGTTATGCATGTTGGCGATGTGCTCATTATTTTGACCGATGAAAAACTCGCTTACCAAGTCAAAAAAGAGATTTATCAAAAAACTTTACCGAATGATTTAGTGAATTAAAGAAAGCTGCTGAACTCAGGTTCAGCAGCTTTCTTTTTTTATGACTGTTTTTTAATTTTTTTGAATGTTTTTGACCGTTTTAGATTGATTAGCGTTTTCATTTGTGCTATTATATCCATGAAATGAGGGATGAAAATGCTTACGGAAGAACGACATCAAAAAATTTTACAATTGTTAGATCAAAAATCAGTCGTCAAATCACAAGAACTTGCTAACTTATTCAATGCTTCAGAATCCACAATCCGCCGCGATTTACAAGAATTAGAAGACGCCAATTTGTTAGAACGCATTCACGGCGGAGCTAAGCGTATTCTTAATTTAGGCTTTGAACAAAACATGACGGAAAAATCAATCAAAAACACGCACGAAAAGCAAAAGATTGCTTCTTTAGCCGCTAGTTGTGTACAAGATGGCGATATGATCTATTTAGATGCTGGTTCAACCACGTTAGAAATGATCCCTTTTTTAGTTGGGAAACAAATCCATGTAGTGACGAATTCCGTACATCATGCTGCAAAACTTAGCGACATGGAAATTCCCACTATTATGCTTGGTGGTACTTTGAAGCTCTCCACTAAAGCAATCATTGGTGCCACTAGTATGGAACAGCTACAACATTTTCGTTTTAACAAAGCTTTTTTAGGAACTAACGGCGCACATTTAGAGTTTGGTTTAACAACGCCTGATCCCGAAGAAGCAGCGCTAAAAGCCTTGGCTATTCATCAAGCAGAAACAGCCTATGTTTTACTGGATCATACAAAATTTAATGAAGTAACGTTTACCAAAGTGGAAGAATTAGAGTCAGTTACTTTACTAACTGACTACTGCCCTGCTGAATCGCTTCAAGGATTCCAGCAAAAAACTATTTTAATGGAGGCAAACAAATGATTTACACAGTGACTTTAAACCCTTCTATCGACTTTATCGTTCATGTCGATCATCTACAAATTGGTGATTTAAATCGGATGACGAATGATTTTAAATTACCTGGCGGCAAAGGAATCAACGTTTCACGTATCTTAAAACGTATGGAGACAGAATCCACTGCCTTAGGTTTTTTAGGTGGTTTTACAGGCTCATTCATTGCTGATTGGTTGAAAAAAGAAGAAATCCAAACGAATTTCACTCCCGTGTCTGCTGATACACGAATCAACATTAAATTGAAATCAGATACTGAAACAGAAATTAACGGCTTAGGACCTGCTCTAACAAACGAAGAAATTCAAGAACTAAAACAAGCAGTTAGTCGTGTTCAGGCTGGTGATATTGTTGTTCTTTCAGGAAGTACACCTGCTTCTCTACGCAAAGGATTTTACGAAGAGTTAATCCAAATTGTGAAGGAAAAAGGCGCAGAATTTGTTATTGATACGACAGGTGAAGATTTAATGAACGCTTTGTCACAAAAGCCTTTATTGGTCAAGCCAAATAATCATGAGTTGGCAGAATTATATCATACAACCTTTACAAGTGTTGAAGACATTTTACCTTATGGACATCGGTTACTAGAAGAAGGAGCACAACACGTAATTATCTCAATGGCTGGTGATGGTGCATTACTTTTCACAACAGAAGGTGTTTATCGTTCCAACGTTTTAAAACGTCCACTGAAAAATTCTGTCGGCGCTGGCGACTCAATGATTGCTGGTTTTATTGGCAACTTTTCAAAAACACAAGATCCTTTAGAGGCTTTCAAATGGGGTGTCGCTTGCGGTAGCGCGACCGCATTTTCTGATGATTTAGCCTCAGAAGATTTTATCCAAGAACTTATTCACGAAGTAACAATTGAAAAAATTTCAGAATAAATCCACTAAGGGAGGAAAATAGAGTGAACATTAATGATTTATTAATAAAAGATGTCATGATTATGGATTTACAAGCTACTGATAAAAAAGGCGCGATTGATGAAATGGTCCAAAAATTATACGATGGTGGCCGCATATCTGACATTGACACTTACAAAGAAGGAATTTTAAAACGCGAAGCACAAACATCGACTGGTTTAGGCGACGGCATCGCTATGCCTCACGCAAAAAATAGTGCCGTAAAAGAACCGACAGTTCTTTTTGCTAAAAGTAAAAAAGGTGTTGATTATGAAGCACTAGATGGACAACCTACTTATCTATTCTTCATGATTGCTGCCCCAGAAGGCGCTAATGATACACATCTCCAAGCGCTTGCGGCCCTTTCTCGATTACTTATCGATCCAGACTTTGTTGGCAAATTGAAAGAAGCGGAAACTCCAGAAGCAGTCCAAGCTCTTTTCCAAGCAGCAGAAGATCAAAAAGAAGCGGAAGAAAAAGCAGAACAAGAACAAACAACGCCAGCACCAGAAAGCAATCGTAAATATATTATTGCTGTGACTGCTTGTCCTACAGGAATTGCTCATACTTACATGGCCGAAGATGCGCTGAAGAAAAAAGCAAAAGAAATGGGCGTAGACATTAAAGTAGAAACAAACGGTTCAGAAGGAATTAAAAATCGTTTAACTGCTGAAGATATTGCTCGTGCTGATGGCGTAATTGTCGCAGCCGATAAAAAAGTAGAAATGAATCGTTTTGATGGTAAAAAATTAGTCAATCGTCCCGTTAGTGATGGAATTCGTAAAACCGAAGAACTAATTAACTTAGCCATTAGTGGTGAAGCTCCTACTTTCCATGGCAGTGACTCGGCTGCAAGCGACCAAGAGGATTCAGCGGAAGGTTCAATCGGTTCTCGTATCTATAAAGATTTAATGAATGGTGTTTCTCATATGTTACCTTTCGTTATTGGTGGCGGAATTGCCATTGCTCTTTCCTTTATGATTGATCAATTTATCGGGGTTCCTCAAGATCAATTAGCCAATTTAGGGAATTACAATGACGTAGCTAGCTGGTTTAACCAAATTGGTGGCGCAGCATTTGGCTTTATGTTACCTGTCTTAGCTGGTTTTATTGCTTCTAGTATTGGGGATCGTCCAGGCTTAGTTGCTGGTTTCGCCGCTGGTGCGTTAGCAAACGCTGGAGGCGCTGGGTTCCTTGGGGCCCTAATCGGTGGTTTCTTAGCTGGTTATGTAGTGGTTCTTTTACGTAAAGTCTTCAAAGGCTTGCCAAAATCATTAGATGGAATTAAAACCATTTTATTCTATCCAGTTTTTGGTTTGATTATTACGGGCTTATTAATGTTAGTCATTAACATCCCGATGAAAGCAATTAATGATGCGTTAAATCATTTCCTACTTGGCTTAGATGGCACAAATGCTGCTTTACTTGGTGCCTTATTAGCTGGTATGATGGCCATCGACTTAGGTGGACCAGTTAACAAAGCTGCTTATGTTTTCGGTACAGCTACGCTAGCAAGTACTGTTGCAGAAGGTGGCAGCGTGGTCATGGCTTCTGTAATGGCTGGCGGAATGGTTCCTCCATTAGCAATTTTCGTAGCAACTCGTTTATTTAAAAATAAATTTACAAAAGATCAACAAGATGCCGGCTTAACCAATATTGTAATGGGCCTTTCTTTTGTCACTGAAGGGGCAATTCCTTTTGCAGCAGCTGACCCATTACGTGTGATTCCAAGTTTCGTGGTAGGTTCTGCCTTTACTGGTGCGTTGGTTGGTGCGTTTGGTATCAAATTATTGGCACCACATGGAGGAATCTTCGTCGTCTTCCTATTAAGTAATCCATTACTATATCTATTGTTCATCTTAATTGGTGCGATTATTTCAGGAATTGTCTACGGACTTTTGAAAAAACCTGTCGAAGTACCTGCTTAAAAAAACAGCAAAAAAGCGATTCAACCATGGTTGAATCGCTTTTTTATTATAGAATTACTAACTATACTATATTCTTTTTTGAGCTAACTTCTTTACTCTTAGATATTCTGCTCGTGAATCTTTGGCCTCTTGTTTCATGGTTGGATAAACTTTTCTTATATCATTAGCAGTAATAAAGAAAAAAATGATTGTAATAATCCTTAATACTAATACAACATACAAAATTAATTCAATTATCACAAAATTTGCCCCTCCAGCTATAATTGCACCAAAGAAAACAAGTAAAAGGAATACAGCTATTGCCTCCGTTACATAGACTAGTACAGGTGCAACATATTTTCTTTTAGGCAATTTTTCTAACTTGCTCACTCCCATGTTCGCAATAAGTGTAGTAACAAATAAGACCGAGCCCCACGATTTATTGGTTTCAACTCCTAAAAATCCAAAAATAAAAATGACCATAAGGATTATTGGAATTGCTAAATAAAACCCATACATCTGATACGGTCTACTTCTATCTTTCATTTCTTGTTTTGCTTTTTTCACAGTTTCTTTCATATACAACCTACACTCCACTTCTTTTTTTCGTAAAGTATCTCATTGAAAAATTAAAAGTATATGTAATCAAATAGATTATTTTTAAGATACAATTTTTCATAAGACGCTGCTTTTTTCACTTTCTTAAATACACCAATTTTGTTTTTTTATCACTTCCCCGTTGCGTTGTCTTTGGCAGTTATTTTCCCTAATCTTCCTCCCTTCCAATTTTATAGTATTAAAGAATAATAAGTCATCAAAGTATTGATCTTTCTAGTTACTTGTTCTTTTGATAAGTATTTAGAACATATCACTGGGGTGCATCCACATAAAAAAATCATTACATAACCATTATATTCTAATTTTACCAAACTATTTTATTAGTTAAAAATGCAAATTCGCATATTCTTAATAATTTAATACAAAAAAACAAGCTCTTTTAAAAGAACTTGTTTTTTTACTTCCCTATATTATTTTCTCTTTATCGCATAATTTTCTAAATACTCAGGATTTCCTTTGCTTCTGATATACGTGTACACGCCCATCACAAAGGCCCCAAGGGTATTGGTAAATAAATCCCCCATCGTATCCATTAAAGCAGCACGCCCAATAAATGGTCGGCCGTTGGACATATTATAGCGTTGTAAGTTCATGTTCCCTAGTGAATCGCAGATAAATTCCCAGAATTCCCAGAAGACGCCACAAAGCCCTGCAAATGCAAACCCAAATAATAAAAATAACCACGGGGAAACATCGGCGTACTTCGTTTTCTTCAATAGGAAAGCAGCAATACCATAACCAACAGCAGTTAAAAGCATCGGACTAACAAAGTGTAAAATTTTATCCCAGAACGAAATGATTGAAATCATATGCAACGAGGTTCCTAGGAATACTGAAATAAATAAGAAAAACCAGTAAAAATAAACGATAGTCGGTGGCATAATAATTTTTAAAAATTTATTGACAAGATCCGGTAAAAAGATTAGACCAATTCCAAGTAAACATTCGATAACAAACGTCACACCTTGTTTTGTTGAATACTTGGCCGTAAAAAATTCCCAGAGATTGTACGTCAAGCATAAGATGCCAAACACCACTAATCCATATTTAATTTTCGAATAATTTTTATCCATTTTGACACACCCTTTCAAAAGTTATTTTATATGAAAAAAACTGTAGATGAAAGACACCTTCCATCTACAGTTTTAGAAAACTCTATCGAATGAAGAGCTTATTAAAAATGTTTATTTTTCAACAGCTGTTTCAGTAATTGTTTCAACAGCACGTTTCATACGAATATCGTGTTCTAACATGTCGTTGTTTAATACTTTACGTACTTGCGCTTCAGGCATGTTGTATTGTTCTGCTAAATCTTTCACTTCAGCATCGATGTCTTCTTGTGTTACTTCGATGTTTTCAGCTTTGGCAACTGCTTCAATCACTAAGTTTGTTTTTGTGCGTGTTTCTGCTTCGCCTTCAAATTGTTTGTGTAAATCTTCTTCTGTAGAACCAGTTAATTGGTAGTACATTTCAGGAGAAATTCCTTGACGTTGCATGTTGTTTAAGAATTCATCCATTGAACGGTGAACTTCGTCGTGAACCATTACGTGTGGTAATTCAACGATTTCAGCATTTTCAACAGCTAAACGAATTGCTTCTTCGTCTTTTGCTTCTTCAGCTGCTGCTTCTTTTGCTTCTGTCAATTCTTTACGGAATTTTTCTTTTAATTCGTCTAATGATTCTACTGAATCGTCAACGTCTTTTGCAAATTCATCATCCAATTCTGGTAATTCTTTTGCTTTTACTTCATGAACAGTTACTTTGAAGACTGCTTCTTTACCAGCTAAATCTTCTGCTTGGTAATCTTCAGGGAAAGTAACGTTTACTTCTACTTCTTCGCCAGCTTTTTTGCCAACTAATTGGTCTTCAAAGCCTGGAATAAATGAATTAGAACCTAATTCTAATGAGTAATTTTCGCCTTTGCCGCCTTCAAATGCTTCGTCGCCTAAGAAGCCTTCAAAGTCGATAACTACAGTGTCGCCGTTTTCAGCAGCGGCATCTTCTTTGATTACTAATTCAGCTTGAGATTCTTGTTCGCGTTTCAAACGTGCTTCCACGTCTTCATCTGTTACTTCACGGTCTTGTTTAGACACTGTTAAGTTTTTGTATTCGCCTAATTTTACTTCAGGTTTTACAGTTACTTCAGCAGTGATAACCCAGTCTTCCCCTTTATTCATGCTTTCAACATCAATTTTTGGTTGTGCTACTGGTTCAATTCCTGCTTCTAAAACAGCCGCTTCATATGCTTCTGGTAAAACAGCGTTTAACGCATCTTCGTATAACGCTTCTTCTCCATACATACGGTTAAAAACAGTACGTGATACTTTTCCTTTACGGAAACCAGGTACGTTTAAGTTTTTTTTCACTTTATTGAACGCTTGCGTTAATCCTTTTTCGATTACTGCTTGTTCGATTGAAAAAGTTAATACACCATCATTAGTGCCTTTTTTTTCCCATTTCGCAGACATTTGTTTCCCTCCGAATAACATTTAATTTTATACATCAAACTTTATTTATGCATACCTTTAAATAGTACACTATCCCTAGGAAAATGTAAATATTTTAAGTGCTAAGAAGTGAAAGAAAGACTCGATTTTTAGCAAACTATCAGTTTTTTAATTTTTTCGGATTAAAAAAGCATTGAATTTCGAGAAATTTCCTTCTTAAAACACTAAAAGATTGTGAACAAAATATCTTGTTCACAATTGGATGTAATCGCTTTACTTTATGAATGGCCCATTATAGAATGTATGTACTCAATATTTACACATTATATATTTTCGTCATTATACATATAATATCAAAAAAGGAGAGGATGGTTTTGAATAAGTTCGTATGGGGAATCTTTTCTTGCATCATATCATGGCTTTTTTTATCGCTGACTCAACCTTTGATAGCTCATTCTGAAACACTGAACCCTACAACTCACGCCTCTACTTTTAGTGAAACATTTACTTCAGTTTCAACAGAACAACAAACAACTCAAGCAACCGATATCGTGGAACAAGAAACCGAGCAAACCCATGCTTCCTCTGAAAACGATGAACCTATGGCACCTACGCCAGCTAGTGTTTCTGTTGGTAATAGCACCTTAAAAAGTACCTTAAGCACGGGAACGTATAACCAAGATATTATCACACTTTCGTATGAATACAGTGTGACACTTATCGGCTTAGCAATTAATGATCGACCGATTATTGCTATTCAACTTCCTACAGAAATTTCAAGCCAGTTAGATAACTACACTCTAAAGCAACAAGATTTTCTGACTCTTTTAACAGGGACTGTCAGTTATCCAGGAACAGCCACTCAAGATATTCACAGTTCAACTAACGGCGTCAGTCTCTCTTATAGTAGCACTTATCATTCTGTTTATCTGACTTTTCCAAGTAGCACCTTGGTGTTACTTCCCGGAACCAAATGGTCTGCCGCCATTTCGTTTGATGTCGGCGCACTTTATAAACGAGGAATTTCAATCCCTCCTGCTCTTAACGGCAAAGACTATCCGATTCGAGGAACCTTTACAGATGTTGGCACTGGATTAGGCGCAATTAATATTATTATTGGGAATAATACAAAAACAGGCGTAATTAGCAAAGCTCAACTTAATTTAGGGAATTATCCCGTTCCTCAAGTCACACCAGCCAAACTAACTCAATCAAATCATCTGGACACTACTGTAACAGGGACCATTCAACAAGTACAAGACCCAAACTATAGCTACTCTGTTCAATTAACCTTGAACCACCATGATGGAACCACTACCCCCATAGTGGTGAAGGGAATTTCTGTTGATGCAGCCGGAAATTTCTCGACCTCGTTAGCTTCACCATTAGAATATGGCGACACGCTCTCTACAATTGTCTTTGCTCGTTCCAAAACGTCAACCGACTATATTCAAAGCAGCCCCTCAGCTGACCAAAGTGTCAATTGGTCAATCCAACCAGTCACAAACGTAGTCGCCAATGCTGGCTCAACTCAACTTTCAGGTAAAGCTTCTCAAGCATCTAACGGAACCTATCAAGTTAAAGTACAAATAAATGGTGGTTCTATTTACACAACGTCCTTAGATTCCAATGGCCATTTTCAATTTGCTAATTTACCCACTTTCCAAGGAGGAGAAACGGTCAGCTTGTGGGTCCAAGGGCTCAGCAATCGCACTGGCCTGCCTTTGCTAACCAGTTCTACTGTTTCTCAAACAGTTGCTTATCCTGTGCCTCAACTAACGGTCACGCAAATCATTGAGCAGAAAAATGCACAAGGGCTCTGGGAAGCTGCAAACTCTGTCGTAAGTGGTCAAATCATTCGTTTTACGTTAACCACACGTTTAACCAATCAACCAGCAACGTGGATGAATCAGCAATTACGAGCAACGGTGCCTAAAGGACTGTCCCAACTTTCAGCTGCTACATTAACAAAACAATCAGCAGCAGGTTTAAGTACGCCAATAGCTGGGCTTCAACTTTTAACTGATAGTTCCACTGGTTTGCTGTATTGGAGTTATCACAATTCGCTGCCAGCAGATAATTTTACGGAAGCCAATACACAATTCACCTTACAATATACAGCAACGGTTACAGAAGAATGGATAAACCAATTTCTTTTATTTTCTAGCACGGTTACTGGCAATGATGGTGGCGGAACGCCAATTACGCCAATCACTAAGGAACAGTCTTTACCTATCAAAAACGGTACCCTCCGTTTTGTGCAGATGCCAACTACAGTTTCCTTTAAAAATTTACCTTTTCCCAGCAAACGAACCATATACTCACCATCGACCATCAGCGCTCCTTTCCTCATTGCCGATGGTCGTGTTGCAAAAACACCATGGCATTTGTTGGTAAGAGAGAGTCAGCCCATGCATTCAACTTCTACAAATAAAACGATCCAGCAAGCTTTCATTTATCGAAAAAATGGCAGTGATTTTCCTATCTCCTCTTTAGCAACCGAAGTTTATCAATACACCGCAACGGACGATAACAATGTAGAAATTCCTTGGAACCAACAAAATGGACTTTTTTTAAGCGTTGCTCCTGACCTTAATTTAACGATCAAAGAATCTTACACTGCCGAATTACAATGGATTCTTTCTGATACACCCCTCTAATTAGGCTTTAGCTTTTTTAAAAGTTAAAAATAAACAAGAAAGAAGGAATAAAAAATGAAAAAGATCGTGCGCATTTCAAGCATTTTGTTCGTTGCTACGCCTCTTATGCTTTTAAATAGTCCAAAAGTTGAAGCAGCTCAAGTCGCTTCTATTCAATCCAACGCTGATATTACGTTTGCTCTTGATAATACTGTCACGCCACCTGTCAACCCGACGAACCCTTCTCAGCCTGTGACACCTAATCCTGCTGATCCTCATCAACCTGGTACAGCCGGACCCCTTAGTATTGACTATGTTTCAAATATCCATTTTGGATCAAAACAAATTCAAGCCGGTACAGCAATCTATTCGGCACAACTAGACCAAGTGCAAAATAGTACTGGCGATTTAATTAGCGTGCCAAACTATGTTCAAGTAACTGACAAACGTGGTCTAAATCTTGGCTGGAAATTATCAGTTAAACAGAGTGCGCAATTTGCTACAAGTGATTCAACACCCGCTGTTTTGGATAATGCTTCCTTGACCTTTTTAGCAGCAACACCCAATTCAACACAGTTACTTTCTTTGGCGCCATTAACGGTCCCAGTAACCTTGGATCCAACTGGTGCCGCTACTTCTCCTGTGGCGACTGCCGCTCTTTCAACAGGAATGGGCACTTGGACATTAGCTTTTGGTAGCGGAGCGACCGCTGCTCAAGGCATTCAATTAACTGTTCCTGCGACAACGAAAAAAGTTGCAGCTAAACAATATAAAACAACGCTTACTTGGATTTTGGATGATACACCACTTTAAAAGAAAACAAACAAGGTATTGCATGAAACAACTTCATGCAATACCTTCTTATAAAAAATTATCAAAAAGGAGTGCACACTATGAATCAGCAGCTTTATAAATGGCTCCATGCTATTAGCGTCATCATTTTTTTATTTTTTATTGGCTCTTATTCTGTAGAAGCAAGCGAAATGACTTTTTCTGTAAAAGCCATTTTACCCGACAATCAACGAACCAAAGAAACAAGTTATTTTGATTTACGTGTCGCTCCAAACCAAACACAAAAGCTACAAATCGAACTAACGAATCAAACAGCCAACGACATTACCGTGCTAGCTTCAGCCAATGCAGCGATTACTAATGATAATGGCTTGGCAGATTATTCTCATGCTGAAACAAAAAAAGATCCATCTGCACCTTTTACTTTTAATGAGATTGCGCAATTACCAAAAGAAATCCACCTACCTAAACACTCAACCAAGACTGTTGAATGTCAGCTTACTTTACCGGAAAAACCATTTAATGGGTACGTTTTAGGAGGACTCTACTTTGAACAAAAGTCAGATGAACAACCTGCTCACTCAGAAAACGGCGTGGCCATCAATAATCGTTTTTCTTATGTAGTCGGCGTCTTACTTAGTGAAACAGATGAACCTGTTCAGCCAGAATTATCTTTAAATGAAGTAAAAACCGATCAAGCTAACGGTCGTAACCGCGTATTAATGAATCTCCAAAACAAACAAGCGGCTATGATTAAAAAATTACAAGTCGATGCCTCTTTATATTATGAAAAAGAAGCTAAACCTCGCTACGAAAATCACCAAGAGTCGTTAACAATGGCCCCTAATACAAATTTTAATTATCGGATTGACTTAAAGGAACAACCTTTTGTTCCTGGAAATTATACTGTAAAAATCAAAGTAAACGATGGCTATCAAGACTATTCGTGGGAAAAACACTTAGTCATCCAAGAAAAAGAAGCTAAAAAATACAATGCTACCGCCGTCAACCTCCCACCTGAAAAACACACCAATTTCCCTTGGAAACTAGTGAGTAGCATCACGCTGGTTTTTCTATTCATTTTGGGAAGCACGATTTATTATTTCAAGAAAAAAATACGTGAATCGCAACAATAAAAAAGCACATCGACAATTGTCGATGTGCTTTCATAATCACTTAATTATTTTGTATATTCTTCAACTAATGCAACGACTTCTTCCATCGTGTCGCATTCTTTTAATGCGCGGTCAGCAAGTTCAGCCATTTTAGTTGTGTCTAGACGTTTCATCAAGCTACGTGTTTTAAGGATAGATGTAGCACTCATTGAGAACTCATCTAAGCCCATACCCAATAGTAATGGAACAGCTGTTTGATCGCCCGCCATTTCACCACACATACCAGCCCATTTACCTTCAGCGTGTGCTGCATCAATTACATTTTTAATTAAACGTAAGATTGATGGGTTGTATGGTTGGTATAAGTAAGAAACGCGTTCGTTCATACGGTCTGCCGCCATTGTGTATTGGATTAAGTCGTTGGTTCCAACACTAAAGAAGTCTACTTCTTTGGCAAATTTATCAGCTAATACGGCAGCTGCTGGAATTTCAATCATAATACCTACTTGGATATCGTTTGAAACTTCAACACCTTCGTTGACTAATTTTTGTTTTTCGTCTTCAAAGATTGCTTTCGCTGCTCTAAATTCTTTCAAAGTAGCAACCATTGGGAACATGATACGTAAGTTACCATGAACAGACGCACGTAATAATGCACGCATTTGTGTACGGAACATGCCGTCACCTAGTTCTGATAAGCTAATACGTAATGCACGGTAACCTAAGAATGGGTTCATTTCGTGTGGTAATGTTAGGTAAGGAAGCTCTTTGTCCCCACCAATATCCATTGTACGAACCACAACTGGTTTTCCTTCCATTCCTTCAAGAACTGCTTTATACGCTTGGTATTGGTCCTCTTCAGTTGGAAAGTCAGATGAATCCATGTATAAGAATTCTGTACGATATAAACCAACAGCTTCGCCGCCGTTTTTGTGTACGCCTTCTAAATCTTTTGGTGTACCAATGTTTGCAGCTAACTCAACATGTTTGCCGTCAGCTGTCACTGTTTCTGCATTTTTTAGTTTATCCCATTCTGCTTTTTGATCTGCATAAGCTTTTGCTTCTGCTTCAAATTCAGATTTTTCAGCATCTGTTGGGTCAATAATAACATCCCCAATGATTCCGTTCACTGCTAAAATATCGCCTGCTTTTACTTTGTCAGTAATTTCTTTTGTACCAACGATTGCAGGGATTTCTAACGAACGAGCCATGATTGCTGAGTGAGAAGTACGTCCGCCGATGTCTGTCACAAAGGCTTTAACATACGTACGGTCTAATTGTGCAGTATCACTAGGTGTTAAGTCGTGGGCAACCACGATTACTTCTTCGTTAATCATTGAAGGATTTGGAAGAGTCACACCTAATAAATGTGCTAAGATACGTTTGGCAACGTCACGAATATCTGCTGCACGCTCTTGCATGTAAGCATTATCGTCCATTGCTTCAAACATACCAATATACATATCCGTAACTTCTTTCAAGGCAGCTTCTGCATTGACTTTGTTGTCTTGGATATTTTGTTTGATTTGACCAACCATTTCTGGGTCAGATAAAACCATTAAATGAGCATCGAAAACTTGCGCTTCTGCTTCACCAAGGCTTTGAGCTGCTTTGTCGCGAATTGCTTGCAACTCTTCAGTAGATTTTGCTAAAGCATCGTCTAAGCGAGTTGCTTCTGCATCAGTATCTTCTACGGAAGTTTTGTTGAAAGACAAGTCAGGTTGAACTAGCAGGTAAGCTTTAGCAACAGCAACGCCATCACTTGCGGCAATCCCTTTTAGCATCTCAGACATTATTCAGCCAATCCTTCTTTTTGTAATGTTTCAACGATTGCTGCCATTCCTTCAGCTTCGTCAGCACCATCAACAGTGATTGTTACGTCAGAACCTTGACCAACACCTAAAGACATAACGCCCATGATTGATTTTAAGTTAACAGATTTACCTTTGTATTCTAAGTTAATATCTGAGTTAAATTTGCTTGCAGTTTGTACTAATAAAGTAGCTGGACGTGCGTGAATTCCTGTTTCTGCTACAATGTGAAATTCTTTCTTTTCCATATAAATCGGTCTCCTTCGTAAATAAAAAATTTTTATGTTAGGGTTTTCCTTTCTTGATACGCTAAAATCAAACGTCTACTCGAAAAAAGACCCTTTCAGTTTCTAAGATTACCATTTTTTTCTATCTTACACAACACTTTTTGCTTAAATTTCGTGATGTTTTGCACTGACTATTCTTCCTCTTTTTGGTAACGATAAATGATTCGTCCATTTAACCCCGCTTCTCCAACAATTTCCGCGCGGTCAGGCAAAGAAATCCAAGCATCACGAAATTGGAAAAATTCATTTTGCTCCACGATTAATTCAGAGATTTCTCCAGCTTTTAATGAAGCAATTTTTTCTACAAAAGGATTTTCAGCCATTGATTTCACCACTCTTTCTCTTAAATATCAACTCTTATAGTTTACTTGAAAATGGCGCAATTGTCTGTAAAAAAATCGAATCTTTGCCTTTTTTTAAACAAGGTCTTTTACTTGATTCTCTTACAAAAAATGCTATAATAACTTCAAAGGTCAAAAATGGTCAAGTGGTTTTATAGACAGAATTTATTCTTGCTATCTAGTACTTGGCTGGTTTGAGGAAAAATGGTCTGTTTACTAGAAATAATAGAGCAAACAACTATTTTTCTGGCCTCAGTTATTTTGAAAGGATGTGTTTCATTCAATGATTTGTCAAAATTGTCAACAAAATGAAGCAACAATTCATTTATATGCAAATGTGAATGGTCAAAGAAAACAACTGGACTATTGCCAAAGCTGCTATCAAAAATTAAAAAATCAAGCAAATAATTCCCCTCAAAATATGGGACAAGACCCTTTTGGCTTTGGGAGTTTAGACGATTTATATCGTTCTCTTTCTCGCCAAATGCAACAAGGGAATCCTTATGAACAACAAACACCACCCACTCAATTTGGTGATGGTGGTAATGGAGGTCAACCCCCTCGCGGAGGTGCTGGCGCTGGTCAAGGTTTGCTAGGCGAGTATGGGATTAACATCACCGAAGCGGCACGCCAAGGAGATATCGATCCTGTGGTAGGACGTGACCAAGAAATTAAGCGTGTCATTGAAATCTTAAATCGCCGTACAAAAAACAACCCCGTTTTAATCGGTGAACCAGGTGTTGGTAAAACAGCCGTTGTCGAAGGTTTAGCCCAAAAAATTGTCGATGGCGATGTGCCCCAAAAATTATTGGACAAAGAAGTCATTCGTTTAGATGTGGTTTCACTTGTTCAAGGAACTGGTATTCGCGGACAATTTGAAGAACGGATGCAAAAATTGATTGAAGAAATCACTGAAGCTGAAAATGTCATTTTATTTATTGATGAAGTCCATGAAATTGTGGGTGCTGGTGCTGCTGGTGATGGCAATATGGATGCTGGCAATATTTTAAAACCAGCCTTAGCACGTGGTGAATTACAATTAGTCGGTGCCACAACTTTAAATGAGTACCGTATTATTGAAAAAGATGCTGCCTTAGAACGTCGGATGCAACCAGTCCAAGTAGATGAGCCAACCGTTGCCGAAACCATAACGATTTTACATGGTTTGCAAAAACGTTATGAAGATTATCATCATGTTAAATATACAGATGAAGCGATTAACGCAGCAGCAAACTTATCCAATCGTTACATTCAAGATCGCTTTTTACCAGATAAAGCGATTGACTTGTTAGATGAATCTGGTTCAAAAATGAATCTAACTATCCAACTCGTCGATCCAAAAACAATTGATAAAAAATTAGCAGAAGCGGAACAACAAAAACAACAAGCTTCCGCAGAAGAAGATTTTGAAAAAGCGGCTTATTATCGTGATCAAATCAATAAATTACAAGCAATGAAAGAAAAACAAATCAGCGATGAAGAAACACCCGTCATCACTGAAAAAGATATTGAAGCCATTGTGGAACAAAAAACTGGCATTCCTGTCGGTGACTTAAAAGAAAAAGAACAAACCCAATTGAAAAATTTAGCTGTTGACTTAAAAGCTCATGTTGTCGGACAAGATGATGCCGTCGATAAAGTAGCTAAAGCGATTCGTCGCAATCGTGTAGGCCTAGGCAAACAAAACCGCCCAATTGGTTCCTTCTTATTTGTAGGGCCAACAGGCGTTGGTAAAACAGAATTAGCAAAACAATTAGCCTTTGAGCTATTCGGTTCAGAAGATTCGATGGTTCGTTTTGATATGAGTGAGTATATGGAAAAACACAGTGTTTCTAAACTGATTGGTTCTCCTCCAGGCTATGTTGGTTATGACGAAGCTGGACAACTCACAGAAAAAGTCCGTCGTAATCCTTATAGTTTAATTTTATTGGATGAAATTGAAAAAGCGCATCCTGATGTTTTACACATGTTTTTACAAATTCTCGACGATGGTCGTTTAACAGATGCACAAGGTCGTACGGTCAGCTTTAAAGACACCATCATTATCATGACAAGTAATGCTGGAACAGGAGCTGTGGAAGCCAACGTTGGCTTTGGCGCTGCCCGTGAAGGTGTGACTAAATCTGTTTTAGGTCAATTGAACAACTTCTTCACCCCCGAATTCCTTAACCGTTTCGATGGTATTATCGAATTCAAAGCATTAAGCAAAGAAAACCTGATGAACATTGTCAGCTTGATGTTAGAAGAAGTAAATGGCTTATTAGCTAAACAAAAATTACACATTGAGGTTCCAACAGAAGTCAAAGAAAAACTCGTTGATTTAGGTTATGATCCTGCAATGGGCGCTCGTCCTTTACGTCGAACAATTCAAGAACAAATTGAAGACGGCATTGCTGAATACTATCTAGATCATCCTGAAAATCATCAATTAGTCGCAGCGTTAGATAACGAAGGTAAAATTATCGTAACTGGCGCACAAGAAGTGACTAAAACAGAAACTTCAACATCTGACCAAGCAGAATAATCAAAAATCCACACGCATTAATAACAATGCGTGCGGATTTTTTTATGCTTTTCACTTTTTATTTTCATCAAAAAAAACTATAATAGAAGAAAGATATTCGTATACTTGTTCCTCATAGAAAAAATTCAATCTGGAACTCCTGTACATAATTGGAAACGCTCTTTTGCAGCACACAACTATAATGAGGTGATAAAATGAAATTAGTGAATGTGACCAATAGCTACAAACAATTAGTAAATAAACAATTGGAAAACACGGATGCTTACTTTGTAAAAGTCTACTCAGCAGGAAACACGACCGCTGTCTATTCAGAAGCAGCTCACCATGTGGAAGTTCTGATTATGAATAAAAATCGTCGCATTCGTCCGACAGAAGTAAAAGAAATTTTAGCAAAACTGTTAAAACGATTACCTAAAGAGGCTTATGACCCAGATGAAATTTCTATCATTGAGTTAAACCATGTGACCGAAGTGTCTGTTCCATTAAAAGTTTCCCTCATGGAAAACTAAAAAAAACTGCCGAAGTTTCCCCACTTCGGCAGTTTTTTCAATTTATTGTGACGTTATTTTTTTTACAAGACTTTGATAATTTTCCGACCAGGCTTCCTCATTTGTCGGACTGACTAATTTATTTTCCTCGATTGCTTTTTTTCTTAAGTCATCTACTTCTTTTTTGAAATTTTCCCCCGATTTTTGAGCATAATCTTTAGAAAAATATTTTGATTGGCGAGAATAAGCCTTCAGTTTTGCGTCTTTAATCTCTTCTTCTGTATCTGCAAAATATTCATCATAACGAAGATCGGTTATTTTCCCTGAATCTTTTAACGTAATAACCGTTAAACGTCCAGAAAGCCCCTCCCCAAAATCTTCTGTTAGACTTGTATAATGTTCTTTTGAAGGTTCTTTGATTTCCTTGGCTAAAGCCCTAGCAGCAGGAAGATAACCATTATTAGCGCTATTGGATTGACCTTTGGCTGTCTGGAATGCGCCATCTAGGCGATTTTCAGCAACCATTTGATTTTCTAGAAAAGTCATCGTATTAACAACGGTCACTAACGATTGATCAGTTCGGGCGTTGTTCGCTTGAAAATTTGCATAGCCGGATAAACGTTTTGTCACTCCTGCCCATTCTTCAGAATAATAGTTTTTAGGTCCACGTTCATCAAATTCCACTAACTGAATTTGTTGATCCTTAACAACGACATCAATTAAAGCCGTATAGCCGCCATCAAACACGACTTCATGATGATAATAATCCCCTTGAACTTCTCCGATTTCTGGACGACCTGACCAATACATCTTCTGGGCTTTTTCTTCTGGACTAATTCCTGATTGTCCATTATTAGCTTCTACTGTAGCGCCAGAAACAGCATCAACTTCAAAGGTATGTCCATTACGCTCATAACTCACTTTGGCAGCACTCTCCTTCGGTTGATCATTCGTGTTTGTCTGCTCCTCCTGCTTTACAGAAGTGGCATTAGTGGCTGCCGAGGCACCACTCGTTACTTGGACTGCTTCTGCTTCAGTACTTTCTTTCATTTTTTCAGTTCGTTGATCTGGTTGGCACCCCATTAAAATAATCATTGAACAAAATAACCCGACAACTATCTTTTTAGTTTTCATTTTTCCTCCTTTTAAAACTCATTGAATTACCATTTTATTTTAATATAAGTAGGATGAAAAGTATAGCTAAGAAATCGTTTTTTCTTCATATGGCGATAAACTTAACTGTCCAGATAAATATTCACCTAGATAGATTTCCTGTAATCTTTGGAAGCCTTGTTCTTGGATTTGCGTTAACAGCCAGTGCTCATCTTTTTTGATTAACTCTAGGACATCCATGTTGGCTTGACCGTCCACAATAATCGGATAACGAATACTTTCATCGCCATATTCGACGATTGTTAATTGACCATTTTGTTCTAAAACCGCCCGTTTAACAAGCTGGACTTCATAAATACCATTTGCTCGTAATTTAAACATTAGATCATTTGCAGAAATACCATTTTTCAAACATTCCTTCACCACAACCTGTCCATCCTTGATTAAAGTAATGGGTTTACCATCCACAATTTGCTTCACATAGCGATTGTGTTCTTTTGCAAATTTTAAAATTAAGACTAATAATGTCCACAAAATTAACACTAATACAAATTGGAGCACCGTAATTGAATCATTATAAATAACACCACCAATAATGCCCCCCAATACATAGTTTTGCACTTGGTCCATAGCCGATGTGGGCGCCAAATTGCCTTTTCCCATCAAATTAATTTGGACAATTAAACAAATAATACCTAAAGCAAATTTAATAATAATTGGACTATAAAACTGCATTAATTTTCCCTCACTTTACTTTATGATTTCAATTGTTGGTGTTAATAAATACGTTTCTTGTAACGTATAAGACTGCTGATCCGTACTTAAACTCATTTTATAAAACACTTCGTCAATTTTAACTATGGTTCCGTCAGCCAATTGTGTACCATTGACATAAACTTTTTCTGGAGAAACCTTTTTTTCCTGTGCCACTTGTTCGACAAAATGTACCATTTGCGAAGATTGTGAATGCTGATTTTGGTTCAGTTGATAATTGGAATATTGAACCCCTAAAACAAATAATAATGATAAAAAAATAATAATACTTAATTCACGATATTTCGTTTGAATTTGATGTCGCACATAAAAACTAAACACAATGACTAGCCCGATTAACAAAGCAAAAATAAAAAAATACTTTAAGTAATCATTTAAATTAGATTGGCTTTTTAAATACTCGATGCCATAAAAATTCATGTTCTTGTCCACTCCTTGATAGGTTCGTTATAGTAAGTATTCTATCTCAAAAAAAACAATCACGCCTGCTTTAATACCTTATAAGAAGAAAAAGCTCAGCGCAATCATCTTGAGAATGATTGCGCCGAGCTTCAATCTTCTAAAGATTCAGCTACTGATTGATTACAAATTAATTTTACATCAAACTTTTCAGTTCAACATCTGGATATTTATCCGCAAACCAGCGTTCCGCAAATTGGTTTTCAAATAAGAACAATGGTTGGTCGAAACGGTCCCGTGCCAAAATGTTTCGGCTAGAGCTCATGCGTTCATCTAAATCTTCTGGATTAATCCAGCGGGCAATTTTAGAACCCATTGGCGTCATTACTACTTCAGCATTGTATTCATTAGACATTCGGTATTGGAAAACTTCAAACTGCAATTGACCTACTGCGCCAATGATATATTCTTCTGTTAAATATGTTTTGTATAATTGAATGGCTCCTTCTTGAACCAGTTGGTAAATTCCTTTATGGAAAGATTTTTGTTTCATCACGTTTTTGGCAGTCACTTTCATGAATAATTCAGGGGTAAATGACGGCAACTCTTCATATTGAACATTCATTTTCCCTTCATATAAAGTATCGCCAATTTGGTAATTTCCTGTGTCATACACGCCGATAATATCGCCTGCAACAGCTTCTGTGACGTTTTCGCGGGCATCCGCCATAAATTGTGTCACGTTACTTAATTTGACTTTTTTGCCTGTTCTACCTAAAGTCACGTCCATGCCTCTTTCAAAAACACCTGAACAAATTCGAACAAAGGCAATTCGATCACGATGGGCTGGGTTCATATTCGCTTGAATTTTAAAGACAAAGCCTGAAAATTCTTTTTCATAAGGACTTACTTCGCCACCCTCTTCTGTTTTATGCGCATGTGGCGCAGGCGCAAATTGTAAGAAGGTTTCTAAAAATGTTTGAACCCCAAAGTTTGTCAAAGCAGAACCGAAGAATACTGGCGTTTGATCACCACGAGCGATTTTTTCCTCGCTAAATTCATCGCCTGCTTCTACCAATAACTCAACATCTTCCAACACTTGTTGATAAACGCTGTTATTGCGCAATGGTAAATCGCTTGGGATATCGCCATCTTTTAAAGGAATAAAACGCTCCCCGCCATTATTTTCTGGACGATATAATTCCACACGTTCATTATAAATATCGTATAGACCTTCTAGGCCTTTTCCCATACCAATTGGCCAGTTCATTGGATAAGATTCAATATCCAATAGTTCTTCCAATTCTTCTAAAAGTTCCAATGGTTCCCGTCCGTCACGGTCCAATTTGTTAATAAAAGTAAAAATTGGAATACCACGTTTTTTAACAACTTGGAAAAGTTTTTTCGTTTGTGCTTCAATCCCTTTGGCACTGTCAATAACCATCACAGCACTATCTACGGCCATCAATGTCCGATACGTATCCTCTGAGAAATCCTCATGCCCTGGGGTGTCCAAGATATTAATCCGTTTATCTTGATAGTCAAATTGCATCACAGAACTCGTTACCGAAATTCCCCGTTGTTTTTCAATTTCCATCCAGTCAGATTTGGCAAAGTTCCCTGTTTTTTTCCCTTTGACGGTTCCAGCTTGGCGGATGGCGCCCCCAAATAATAGTAATTGTTCAGTAATCGTTGTTTTCCCAGCATCCGGATGGGAAATAATCGCAAACGTACGGCGACTATCGACTGCTTCTTTTTGATTGATCGTCATAAAATTCTCCTTATCACTTGTGATGTTTATTTATTTATTTTCTTCAGCATAATTTTTGATTAACCTTTGCTAGTATATCATGTCAAGCCTTGAGAATAAAGAGCTGCTGTTGGCTGTTTTTTAAAAGGAAAACCTGCGACATTAGTCAAAACGACTGATGTCACAGGTTATTTTTAACGTCTTGGTTCGTCATCTTCCATTTCTTTACGGAAAAAACGACGATTTTCTTCTGGTTCTTCATCGACAGTTTCTTCATCGTAGAAATGAACGCGTAAGACTAGCAAACGTGTGCCTTCCATTTCTTCAGCAGTTAACTTAATATTGCCCACTTCAAAAGAAGGTTTTTCCCCTTCATCAGGAATGGTTCCTAATGCTGTAATTAAGTAACCTGCCATTGTATCAACATCGCTCATGTGTAAATCTGTTTCAAATACTTCATTAAATTCGTCAATTAACATGCGTCCTTGAACCAAATATTCATTGTCGGCCACTTGTGTATATAAATTTTCTACTTCATCTGTTTCATCGTCAATTTCACCAACGATTTCTTCTAGTAAATCTTCCAGTGTTGCTAAACCGACAACACCGCCATATTCATCTAGTAAAATCGCCATTTGGTTTTGTGTTCGTTTTAACTCATAAAGTAAATCATCAATAAAAATGGTTTCTGGGACAAATAATGGTTCTTGGATGATCGCGCCTAATTCAATGTTTTCAAAGCCTAAATTACGTGCAGCTTTTAGTAACGTTTTGGTATGTAAAATACCAACAATTTTATCTTTGTCTTCACTATAAACAGGAATCCGAGAATAATTTTCTCCTAAAATTAAATTGATGTTTTCTTGGACATCATCTTGGATGTCAACCATGAATGCGTCTGTCCGAGGAACCATTACTTCTCGTGCCACTTTTGTATCTAATGAAAAGACACCTTGTAGCATTTCTAGTTCTTCGTTTTCCAAAACACCTTCTGTTTCAAGCATATAGCGCATTTCATCTCGTGTCATCTTCGAATCGGCATCATCGAAAGTCATTGGTGTGATTTTGGATAATAAATCGGTCGAAGCCGATAGCAACCAAACGAAGGGACGCGCGATAACTCCTAAAAAGCGGACTGCACCAGAAGTCAATTGAGCGACTTCTTCTGATTTATTCATAGCAATTCGTTTAGGGTATAATTCACCAAATACAATAGAAACGTACGTTAACAATGCTAAGATAATGATACTGGCAAGACTCTTAGCTGCGGCGCCGCCACCTAATACAGGGGCCAAACGACTAGATAAAGTCTCTGCTAATGAAGCACCAGATAGGATATTAACCAAAGTAATCCCTACTTGGATTGTGGATAAAAAGTTATTGGGGTCTTGCAATACCTTAAGCAATTTTTGAGCTTTTGCGTCGCCGTCTTCCGCTTTTTGTTCCACACGATTCTTGTTAACAGATACGACTGCAATTTCCGCCGCTGCCAAAAAGGCATTGATAAACGTCAACACGACTAATAATAGAAGTTGCGCAATTAGCGACTGACTCTCAGGGTCAGCATTATTCATAATGTTCTCTCTCTCCTTAATTGTTGATAATTCCGAGGCTGTACTTTCGTACTCTTTTAACGTTCTTCCTCTTTTTATGGTTAGGCTTAGAAACAGACACAATCAGTATTATGACAGGTTATTTTCTATCCTAATCCATAAAATCATAGCACGAAAGATTAGCGGATTCAATCATTAACCGTTATTTTCTTTCGTATTTGTTTCATTCCCTAAAAGAACGGCATTGGTAACTTTTTCACTACGACCCGCTTTGACCATATCAATAACATAGTAGATAATGGTCCGGCAGATTGCGTAAAATGGGACGCCGAGGAAAATACCTAGCAAACCTGCTAAATTTCCTGCTACCAATAAAATTAAAATAATCGTTAACGGATGGATTTTTAGAGATTTTCCGATAACGTTTGGATAAATAATATTTCCGTCCAATTGCTGAACCACTAGCACCACTAAACAACATAAGGCTGCTTTGACGGGTTCATTAAAGATGGTCACTAAGACAGCGGGCGCTAATCCTAGATAAGGGCCTAGATAGGGAATCAAATTCGTAAAGCCGGCAATGACACCAAATAAAAAGGCATAACGAACGCCAAGCAATGAATACCCAATAATCGTAAATGTACCGACAAATAAACATTCAATCGCTTGTCCGCTAATATAACTGGATAAGGTTTGGTTCAATTGTCCTAAAAGATCCACAATATCATCTTTTCTTTTCTCAGGTAAAAAGCGTTGGATCGCTGGTACTAGCTTATCTCCATCTTTTAACATATAAAATAAAATAAATGGCGCAGTGACCAAAACAATGGTGGTTGACGCCACCGTTGATACGATTGAACCTAAGCTACTTGATAAACTACTTAAAAATTGTTGGATAATATTTGCATAAGAAATATCCATTTTTTCAATATAGCTTGTTAAATCAATTTGTTTAAAAATAGGTAACTCCGCAATCTCATAAATCCAGGTCTCCACTTGTTTAAAGAAATCCGGCATACTTGATGCTAAACTAGCTAGCTGATCTGCCAACTTAGGGATAATTGTTAATAAGATCAGAACTAATGCGATGATTAGTAATAAAAATACCAGTAAGACGGCATAAATTCGTTTCATTTTCGTCTTCATTAGTAGATTGACCACAGGATTTAGTAAATAATACAAAAAGCCTGCTACTAAGACTGGGGCAAACAACGTTGAAAAGAATGTCCCAATCGGTGCAAATAAGAAATTAATTTTCGAAGCAATAAATAATAGCATGGCCACGACAAGTAATTCAACTGACCAGAAAAATAATTTCGATTCTTTAAATCGATTAATCACAGCGGCTCCTCCTTTATTTTTATTCAATTGTTGCTGTTTTATTTTATCACACCTTCCCCCCTCAGTCATTGAGAATACTTCATTGCTAGAACTTTTTCGTGGTATAATAAAATAGAAACAGATTCTGAACTTGGGGGTTTTTCTATGCATGTAGCTCAAACAAAAGATACCATGAGTGATCTTTATTTAGATGCTGTCCGGCTTCGTCAACGCGTATTCGTAGCGGAACAAGGGGTACCAGAAGAGATGGAAATCGATGAATATGAAGCACATTGTATTCACTTTGTTTTGTACACGGATCATGTAGCTGTCGCAACTTGTCGCTTGCTTCCACTAGAAAATGGCGTTATGAAATTACAACGAATGGCCGTTGAAAAAGCTTACCGTGGCGCCGACTATGGACGAGTGATTATGGAAGCGGCGGAAAATTTTGCCAAAGAACAAGGCTACCACAAGATTACTCTAGGAGCACAAGTCACCGCTGTAGGCTTCTATGAACGTTTAGGTTATCAAAAAACAGGAGCACCTTTTATGGATGCTGGCATTGAACACTACGAAATGAATAAAGAACTATAACACCAATTAAATCGGAAAATTTAGAGCTTGGAGCATTAGCCATTTTGGCTAATGCTCCAAGCTCCTTTTGTGGGCTGTTTACATCGGCTATTTTTTTGATAGCTGTTGATAACGTTGATACCAGATATCTACATATTCGGGCGAGAAGGGGCCTTTTTCGTTATTAATCCAATCCACTAAAGTCTTGACATTTTCTTTTAAAATGAAGTCAATATCTTCTGGATAATCCATTAGTTTGCTATGAAATTCATATTCATCAACGTCTAGTAAACGTTTTTCACCATCTGGAAAAACCTTGATATCTAAATCATAATCAATATACTTCAACGCTTCGTCATCTAAAACATATGGCGAAGCCAGATTGCAGTAATACGAAACCCCCTTTTCTCTAATCATTGCTATTATATTGAACCAATATTTCTTGTGAAAATAAACAATGGCTGGTTCACGAGTCACCCACCGACGTCCGTCGGATTCCGTTACTAACGTGTGATCGTTCACACCAATTAAAGAATACTCGCTCGTTTTTAGTACCATCGTATCACGCCACGTTCGATGTAAATGTCCGTCATGTTTATAACTCTGAATGGTTACAAACTCGCCTTCTTTAGGAATTCCCATAATACCCCAACTTTCCCCAAATAAAGTAAAGCACTGTTACTTTTTGGGTGTTCATACATCGATATCGAAATAATTATATCATATCTTTTGAGTTTGCGTACATTGAGTTCACTTAAAGAAGACGATTTCTGAAAAAATTTAATTCAGATGACCAATTAGTTCAAATTCAGTAAGTATTTTCAGCTTAATTACTGGATTTTTTCAAAGACTGATACTGCGCTCTCTCTTAAAACCTGATTTAATTCGTCAACATTTGTTTTACCAGTTGTTTCAAGCCACGCAACGGCTGCTTCAGCACCTTGTTGAACAAATGGAAGCACGCCGTCTGCCCAAGTTGCGCGACCACATAAGACTCCATTAAACGAGGAACCTGCTTTTTTTGCAAATTTCAATGTTTCCTGAAACATCGTAGCACTAACCCCTGCACTCAAGAAAATAAATGGAAGTTGTGTTGCTTCACTTTGCATGTTGAAAAAAGCCTGCGCTTCATCTTGGCTATAAAGACTTTCAGTGCCAAAACCTTCTACAAAATTCATATTCACAGGGACTTCTACTTTTAAAACATCAACATTATAGCGATCCTTTGAAAATTCTTTCATCGCTTCAATTACTTTGTGCGGTTTTACTTTAGCGTATTCTTTTGAAGCACTATCCGAATTGTTTGCATCATAAGAGACAATTTCTAAAAAGAATGGAATTTCTTCGGCTAAACACTCTGAACCAATCCGTTCTATATAAGCTTTCTTTCGTTCATTGATTGCTTCACTTTCGTCAACATCGTAGTAAAGTAAAAATTTACACGCGTCTGCGCCCGCTTCTTTTAAACGCTTAACCGACCAAACATCAAGACTATCGGGTAACCGTCCTGGTGTCGAAGCATCGTAGCCCGTTTTTTCATACGCAAGTAACAAACCTGAAGTCTGTGCTCGATTTTCAGCAGCAGCTAGGCCATATTCTGGATCCAACAAAATTGCTGAAGTCTCTGGTGTTAAGCAACGAGATACTAATACTTTAAAGTCACTGATTTCTTGCGCAGTCACCTCTTTGTATTTTCCCATCATGCGTTTTAAGGCCCCACGTTGATCAATGGCTAGTGCGCCAATAATCCCTTGATCATCTACCAGATTTTCTAAATGTTTACGTTTTTGTTCACTAATTTTTTTCATTCTGTTCCCTCTCCTAATTGATTATTTAGTAACGTAGCAATTTCAGCTGGCGAACTTGCTTGTTTCAGTCCAGAAGTAACTTCTTCTCTTAATAGGAGGCGCGCAACAGAAGAGAGTAATTTCAAATGTGTCGTGCCAGCTTCGGCATCTGGAATAAACAGCGCAATCACAAACTCCGTTAATTGGTTGTCAAGGCTCTGCCACTCAACACCTTGGTCCAAGGTAACGATGATAATGGCCGCTTGTTGAATCGTTACTGCTTTTGCATGAGGTATCGCAAACCCATTCATCATCCCCGTTGTTCCTTCTTGTTCTCGCTCGTTCAGCTTATTGAAAACTTCCTGTGCGTCCTGAGCAACTTCCAATTCTGTTGATTTTTTTGCTAAAAAGTGAAAAACATCCTCTTGCGTTTGTAACTGTTGATTTAAAAAAATATGATTTTCTTTAATAAAAGCCATTCCATCCACTCCTAATTCCTGTTATTTCATTTTTTTGATAACGATTGCTCTTGTTTGGCGATTCTACTTTTTTGTACAAAACCTAGCAATAAACCGCCTACCAATGAACCAGCTAAAATTGCCAGAACCCATTGAACAGCGTGAGTAACAACTGGTAAAACAAGAAATCCTCCATGAGGTGCTGGCACTTGTACCCCAAACATATACGTTAGGACTGCCGCAATTGAAGATCCGAGCATCATAATTGGTAAAACCTTTAATGGGTCTTTTGCCGCAAACGGAATAGCGCCTTCTGTAATATGTGTGGAGCCTAAAATAAAGTTCACTAGCCCCGCATTGCGTTCATTTGTGTCAAAGTATTTTCCAAAGAATAATGTAGCAAAGCCTGTAATTAAAGGTGGCGCTATGCAGGCAGCAGAAACTCCTGCCATAAAAGAAGTATTTCCTTGAGCTAAGAGTGCCGTCCCAGTAACATAGGCCGCTTTATTAACTGGACCTCCCATATCAAAGGCACACATACAACCCACAATTATTCCTAAAACCAACGGACTGGAGTTTTGGAAACTAGCTAAAAAGCTCATCATTCCTTCATTAACAGCTTTCATCGGATCTGCTAATAAAGACATAGTGATACCAATAACTGCAACGCCAATGACTGGATAAAGGAAAATTGCTTTTAAACCATCTAATGATTTAGGCAAACCTTTAAATACTCTTTGTAATAAAAGAATGAAATACCCAGCAAGGAAACCAGATAATATCCCTCCTAAAAAGCCAGTACCACCCGTGTTAGCAATCAAACCACCGACAAAGCCCACAACCAAACCAGGTCGTTTCGCAATCCCCTCTGCGATATACGCAGATAAGATTGGCACCATCATTCCCATTGAGGCATCACCAATACTTTTTAACATAGCAGCGGTAGCATTATACTGACTACTTTCTGGATCAAATGAATAAATGCCCCAAATAGCAAAAGAAAGAGCAATTAAAACGCCGCCTGCTACTACAAACGGCAACATGTGAGAGACGCCATTCATTAAGTTTTTATAAATACTATGTCCAACATTTCCTGAAGAAATTTGTGTCTCCTGTTCAAGTTCGTCCACTGCTTGGTTTTCGGCTGCAATCGATCCTTTGCCTGCGAGTGCTTCTTCAATTAAGCGATCTGCTTCTTTAATCCCCACACTGACAGGGACATCAATGATTCGTTTCCCAGCAAAACGTTCTGCTTGAACGTCTTTGTCGGCGGCAATAATGACTGCCTCCGCTCCTTGGATTTCTGCAGGTGTTAACTCATTTTCTATGCCAATCTGACCATGTGTTTCAACCTTAATCGTAATACCTTTACGTTTCGCCGCTTGTTCCAATGCCTCCTGTGCCATATACGTGTGCGCTATTCCCGTCGGACAACCTGTAGCAGCTATTAATTGATACGTAGCCATCTGTTTATTCCTCCTCTTGAATCTTTATTTGTTGCTCTAACTCCTGAACATCTGAAAAATCTGTCAATCCTTTGCGAAATGCTGTTGAACTACCTGCTGCAATACTTCTTTTTAAATTTTTTTCCAATGAAAGTCCTTGATGCCAACCAGCTAAAAAGGTACCTAACATTGCATCCCCTGAACAAGCTGTATTCACAACCATTCCAGTTGGTGAATTACCTGAAAGAACCTTTTCATTGTTCATAAATAAAGCCCCTTCACTACCTAAAGAAAGTAAAATATTTTTGGCTCCCCGCTTCAGTAATTCTTGTCCGTAAAAAATGTAATCATCCTTAGTCTGCACTTCTGTATGAAACCACTCTTGAAGTTCTTCTTCATTTGGTTTCAATAAAAATGGTTGATAAGGCAAACAATCTAAAATTTCTTCATAACTACTGTCTAAAATTAAGAACACCTGCTTTTCAAAACAAATTCGGCTAATTTCAATCAAAATACTTGGCGAAACCCCTTGTGGTAAACTTCCTGATACGCACAAATAATCCCCTTTACGTAACTCTGAAATTTTTTTCAAAAAACGTTGTACATGTTCTTCAGATAATTTTGGTCCTTTATTGACTAATTTGTATTCCTTTTGATCTTGGGTAACTTTTGTAAACACATTGATTCTCGTTGTGCCAGCGACTTCGATAAAATCAGTGGTTATTTCTTTTTCTTTTAAATAATCCTCGACATAGTTCCCAGTGAAACCAGCTTTGACTCCCAAAGCGGTATTATCAATCCCTAACATCTTTAAAATTAGGGAAACATTGACTCCTTTCCCGTTTGCTTGAATATCATCTTCCTTCGTGCGATTCACGACAAAAGGAACTAGCTCTTCTGTTTCGATAAATAAATCAATGGCTAAATTTAATGTACATGTATAAATAGTCACTGTAGTTCCTCCTTTCTCCTCTTTATTATGTCTCAAAATACCATGTAAAGGTTTTCATTCTTTCGAAAAAATATAGAAAACATTTACAATTTCATAATTTCTCTAGCTTTTTTATTTTTTTTCATTAAAAATAGGCTTATAAATGTTTTTTTAGTGAAAGAAAGAAGGGCTGGTCATTATGGAACAAAAATTGAGTGAGTCAGAGCAATATCTCTGGCATTTTATCGAAACACATATTTTAGAAATCCCTGATTATTCCATTGTAAAATTAAGCGAACGAGCCAACGTATCAACTGCGACGATTGTAAGAACCATGAAAAAGAAAGGCTATGAAGGTTTCACATCCTTCAAGCATCACTTGAAAGATAAAGAAAACCAAAATATAAATTTTTCAGCATTAGAAAAAGTAGACCGAGGAATTCGGACGGCCATTTTAAAGAATGAAGAAGAAGTAACTCGCACGATTAACATGATTGAAATTGGTAATATCGAAGATGCGATCCAAAAAATCAAAGCTTCTCGACGGATTATTATCTTTGCTAGAGGTTTTTCAGAATTAATTGCTCAGGAAATGATGGTTAAGTTTCAATTGGCTGGCAAATACTGTGAACTGCATACGGACCCAGAAATTATTAAAAATATTAGTAAAAAGTTATCAAAAAAGGATGTGGCTCTTTTTGTTTCCTTAAATGGAGAAACCCAAGAATTAGTTGTCGCTGGTAAAAACTGTTACGACTCAGAAATTGGGACTATCCTTTTAACTGCAAGCAAACACTCTAGTTTAATGAAATACATTGAAATTCCGTTCGTAGGCTTCAAATCAGAAGGCTCCTTTTTCCCCGATTATGAAGTGCGTTCACGGTTACCGTTATCCATTCTGGCAAGAATTTTATTGGATGCCTATGCTTTAAGAACGACAACTTAAGCTTTCTTAAATAATAAAAAACAAGCATTCCTTCACTTAAAATAAAGGAATGCTTGTTTTTATTTTGCAACAAAACGTGCTTCTACTCGATAAATTCGTTGACCACGACTAGAAAATTTTTCTTCGTATTCTGTCATAATGTTGCCTTCAAACTCGCTATTATGCAAATCTAGCCACACACGTTCAATAATCATGCCATATTTAGAAAAGCTACTTAATGAGTATTCGAAGAGACCTTGATTATCCGTTTTAAAATGAATTTCTCCATTCGGTTTTAAAATAATCTCATCTGTCGCTAAAAAGTTTTTATACGTTAAACGACGTTTTTCATGTTTTTTCTTTGGCCAAGGATCTGAAAAATTTAAATAGATTAAATCTACTTCATTTTCAGCAAAATATTCTGTTAATGCTTCGCCGTCTACGCGCAATAATTGTAGATTAGGTAACGGCTCGGCAACTAGCTTATCTAATGCAATCGATAAAATACTTAATTGCATATCGATACCAATATAATTAATTTCAGGATGTGCTTTAGCCATTTCATAAATAAAACGACCTTTACCTGAACCAATTTCAATGTGGATGGGATGATTATTGCCAAAACGTTCTTGCCATTTCCCTTGCCATTTTTCAGGGCCTTCTACCACATATTGTGGATATTTTGCCATATATTCTGCTGCTCCGGGTCTATTTCTTACACGCATATTTAAAATTCCTTTCTTTTAAAAACAGACTGGTGAAATTCGCCAGCCTGTGTGGATGTTAAATGAATTAGTTTAACTACTAAACATTCGTTTTAATTGTAAAATTTCTGCAGTCATTGCTCTTCTTTCGCCCTCTTGGTGATGACGAACAATCTCTTGTAAAAAGCTAAATAAACCATACCAATAAATTCGTTGAACCGTACTTTCATTCGGGATTAAACCATAAGATAGTAACCATTGATTCCAACCGGAACGAGGGACATAATGACTCAAAATCATTCCTAAATCTACCGCTGGGTCCGCGACCATCACAGAATCCCAATCTACTAAATAGAGATAATTATTCGAGACTAACCAATTCCGATGATTCACATCGCCGTGGACAGCTACATAACTAGTCTCTGGATATTCTGGTAAATGATTATATAAATAAGTGATTACTTCTTTTAAATAACTGTTTCGTTTTAATTCTTTAGGTAGTTGACGCTTATACTCTTTCAACATTGTTAGCGGGGTACAAACTTCGCCACCAATTTTTTTCAACATGTCTTTCAGCAAATTGGAATGATGCAATTGGTATAACACGTCAATCACGTCATTGCGTTTGCCAATTTCGTCCGCATGTAACAAACGTCCTTCCAGCCATTCTTGGGCTGTTAGTACGTCGCCATTCGCTGTCCGCTTTGTCCAAATCATCTTCGGGGCTAACCCTTCTTTAGACAATGCTGCAAGAAGTGGAGAAGTGTTTCGTTTAATGAACACTTTCTCTGTTTCTTTTATTCCCATGTATGTTTGACCAGTTGCGCCCTTTATCGGCTGCAGACGCCAGTCTTTATCCAACTGAAATTCCATGGAAATTATCTCCTATCTCAACACAATTTTATTGCAATTTTTACAGCAATTACCATTTTAGTCGCCAAACCTTGCTTCGTCAAGCTTCTATGTGGTTCTTTTGTAAATTTTGCTGGGTTTTCTCATCTTTATAACTTATTCAAGCGCATTGGAACATACATTTTAGTGAAAATCACAACTTCTACAATTAAGGCACCCAGAATGAGCAAGCTATTTTGCAAACTGCCTAAACGAAGGCAGACAATCCCACCAAAAATAATGGCCGCAACAGACAATGCGCCGCCAATTAACCGGCGAATTGCTGCTTGTTTTTTTTCTATTGAAATTGGATATAGCTGTGTCATCACCATATAATCAAATTGCGTGTACATGGGAATCAACTGGAACCCGATTAAATAAACAAACAATAAAGCAACTACCAACGCAATCCAGAATTCTTGTAAAAAGAAGAGTAGCACGCCACCAACCAAAATCAAACGAAACAATAAGCCGCTATATTCGCTACCTCGTAAAAAGCTCCGAATGAATAAGTAAGCATACGTGTTCTCAGATGTTTTTTTGACTACTCCGAGGAGAGGATCTAAGTATTTACGACGTTTTACTGTACTACTCACTTCAGGAATATCTGTAAACAGCTGAATGAATTTATAAATTCTATGCATTCTGTTTTGTTCTTTTTGGATCATTTTTTCCCAATCCAAGAAACTCTGTTTCATCTTATTTTGCCAAATACTCGATAAACAAACGGCCAGAATGATACCACCAATCACACCAACCCAAGGCGTCCAGTAAATGGCCCCCGTCATAATCAAGAGACTACTGATCAACCAAACGAACCACCAACTACGGTAAGTGGTTGACGAAAGATGATAGAGCCCATAGCTTTGTAAACTAAGATGTGTATAAATCATACAAACTAGCATGACCAAAAATAAAAAGAAGGTTTGAAACGACCAACCTGTTGTGACTACAATCAACGGCATCAATAGGCCACTTCCTAGAAAGCTGACCACAATCGGTAAAATTAAAGAGTAGCGCAGCGCCCGTTTCAGATAAGCAGCGAATTGTTTTTCTTTTGGTAATAAAAAAACCTTGTCTGGCTCTTCTGTCAAAGTAGCCAACTTACCAACTTGAATGAGTAGCAGCCAGCCCAATAGAATTAACGGTCTGCCCCAAACAAAATCACGAGGTAATTCTTTTAACAACTGGGAATAGTACAGACCTAATCCGCCTAATAAAAACATACAGACTAAAACAAAATGATCATTTAAAATATAGCGCAAGTACTTGGACATTTTTTTGAAATGCCGTGACAAACGTTGACTAAAAAATTCGCCCATGTTACCCCACCTTTTCTTCCTTCGTCAAGGCAAGATAAATATCATCTAAAGAAGACTCTGGTAAATTAAATTCTGCACGTAATTCAGCCATTGTACCGTTTGCCCGTAATTTCCCTTCGTGTAGTACCACAAAACGATCACAATATTTTTCAGCTGTTGCTAAAATATGCGTGGACATTAAAATCGCTGCCCCTTGCTTACGCATCGTATCCATTAATTCTAATAAAGCATGAATTGCTAAAGGATCTAAGCCTAGAAAAGGTTCATCAATAATATATAAACTCGGTTCAATTAAGAATGCACAAAGTACCATGACTTTTTGTTTCATGCCTTTTGAAAAATTAGCAGGAAACCATTCCAATTTATTGTCTAAACGGAACGTTTTTAGTAATGGTTCTGCTCGTTTGAACGCTTCTTCTAATGGAATATCATAAGCCAAGGCCGTTACTTCGATATGCTCTTTCAATGTTAATTCTTCATATAAAGAAGGTGTTTCCGGAATATACCCGATTTTTTTACGATATTCTTCAGGGGCTTGTTGCAATGTTTCCCCGTCAATCATAATTTTGCCTTTTTGCGGCGTAAGTAACCCAATAATATTTTTGATGGTGGTACTTTTCCCCGCACCATTCAAGCCGATTAAACCAACCATTTCACCAGACTTGACGTCAAAATTAATATCTTTTAAGACAGGAATATGGCCGTAACCTCCTGTTAAATGTTCAATTGTTAAGCTCATTTCTTTTGCCTCCAACCTTTTCTCTCTACCATTATTAAACCCTAAGCGAACCAAGAATTCAAAAATTACTCCCTTAATTAAATGGATTTTTTTCTTTCTCTTATTATACACGAAATGAAACGAACTTTTTAGCGAACTCACGTACTTTTTCATCCACAGAGAAATCAACTTGTGGTAAAGTAAAGGAAAGAACCTAGAGAAAAGAGGAATTTTTCATGAATGATTGTATTTTTTGTAAAATTATCAACGGCGAAATCCCAAGTTATAAAGTCTATGAAGACGAGAAAGTCTATGCGTTTTTAGACATCACACAAGTGACCAAAGGACATACCTTAATGATTCCAAAACAACACGTTGCTGATATTTTTGAATATAATGACGTTTTAGCAAGCGACGTCTTTGCTCGTATTCCTAAAGTAGCACGAGCATTAGAAAAAGCTTTTCCAGAAATGGAAGGATTAAACATTTTAAATAACAATAAGGAAGTGGCTTATCAATCCGTTTTCCATTCCCACGTCCATTTGATTCCCCGTTATTCAAAAGAAGATGATTTCTCTATTCATTTTGGCAACCATCAAGAGGACTATTCCGCCGAAGCGATGCAAGAAATTGCTGAGACCATTGCAAAGCAGGTGAACTAAATGAAAAAATTTATTAAAGGCCTCTTTTTTGGCGCAGCTGCCGGTACCATTGGCGGCTTGTTGGCTGCTCCAAGAAGCGGGAAAGAAACACGACAACATTTAATCAATGAGCTAGAGGACTATCGTTCACTGAAAAATCAAGTCACGAATGACTGGGATCAGGTGCAACGAAATTTGGCAGTTGTCGAAGAAAACGTTCCACTGGCAACTGAATTTTCAAAAGACCTGCAACAAGAAATCACTGATTTCAAATTCCAAGCGGAACCTCGGATTGCTCAAATTAAAGAACAAATTGCTAAAATCACGGCTGAATTACCTGACACACAAACTAACAAGCAAAAGTAAAGTCTTTGATGTTAATTATTTCTTTTGTTATTAAAAAAATAAAAAGTGTGACGTAAATACGAATTTTGTTTGAAACTATGCCTGAGACTCTTTCTTTTTCAAAATGAGGTATGGTATAGTTATAACAGAAATAAAACTAAAAAAAACAGGAGTGCATAAGAGAATGAAGAAAAAACTAATCTTAGCTGCAGCGGGCGCAATGGCCGTTTTTAGTTTAGCAGCGTGTTCAAGCGGTTCAAAAGATATCGCAACAATGAAAGGTTCAACAATTACTGTTGATGATTTTTATAACCAAATTAAAGAACAAAGCACGAGCCAACAAGCGTTTAGCCAAATGGTTATTTATAAAGTCTTTGAAGAAAAATATGGCGACAAAGTAACTGACAAAGCCATTCAAAAGAAATTTGATGACGCTAAAAAACAAGTGGAAGCGCAAGGCGGAAAATTCTCTGATGCACTAACACAAGCTGGTTTGACTGAAAAATCATTCAAGAAACAATTAAAACAAGCCGAAGCAATGCAAGTAGGTTTGAAAGATCATTTGAAAATTACAGATGAAGACTTAAAAACAGCTTGGGCAAGCTTCCATCCAGAAGTAGAAGCACAAATTATCCAAGTTGCTTCAGAAGATGATGCAAAAGCTGTCAAGAAAGAAATTACTGACGGCGGCGATTTCGCAAAAATTGCTAAAGACAAATCAACCGATGCTGCAACGAAAAAAGACGGCGGTAAAATCAAATTTGATTCACAATCAACAACTGTTCCTGCCGAAGTTAAAGAAGCAGCCTTCAAACTAAAAGATGGCGAAGTATCAGAACCAATTGCTGCAACAAACGCACAAACGTACCAAACAACTTACTATGTAGTGAAAATGACGAAAAACAAAGCAAAAGGCAATGACATGAAACCTTATGAAAAAGAGATCAAGAAAATTGCTGAAGATACAAAATTAGCCGACCCAACATTCCAATCAAAAGTTATTAGTGACGAATTAAAAGCGGCCAATGTGAAAATTAAAGATGATGCCTTCAAGAACGCTTTAGCAGGCTACATGCAAACTGAATCTTCAAGCTCTTCTTCAGAGAAAAAAGAATCAAAATCAAGTGATTCTAAAACAAGTGATACCAAAACAAGCGACTCTGAAAAAGCAACAGATTCTTCAAGCAAAACAACAGAATCTTCTTCTAAATAAGCATAAAAAAGAGAGTGGTCGATTGACCACTCCCTTTTTTTATTTATCTTTTGGAACATAGAAACTGCGGTTATCTAAACCAAAGATTCGTTCCGTATACTCCCCAGGCTGTGTTTGACGAATGGCCCCTAGCATCATTTGAATGGACGCATCCATGGTATCAATTTGATGTAAGATTTCCGCTTCCATAATTCTTGGTCGCACAGGTGAGCCATATTCCAACAGTCCATGGTGGGCTAAGACCATGTGCCGAAGAACGACAACGTCTTCTTCTCGATCATCAATTTTCAAAGCCAGACACGCCTTGGTAATTTCCTCATCCACCAAAACTAAATGACCAATTAAGTTCCCTGCCACCGTATATTCTGTCGTAATAGCACCAGATAACTCTAAAACTTTTCCTAAGTCATGTAAAATAATCCCCGCGTATAATAGTGACGTGTTAATTTCAGGATATTCCTTAGCAATTGCTTTGCCTAGGCGCAACATTGAGACAGTGTGGTAAGCTAAGCCATTCGCAAAAGCATGATGGTTCCGTTTGGCTGCAGGAAATTCATAAAATTCTTGTTGGTATTTCGTCATGAGATAGCGCACAATACGATTCCAATGAGCATTGGTAATTTCAAAAATCACTTGATTGATTTCCTCGACCATCTCTTCTTTTTTCAAAGGCGCTCGTTCCATATATAAACTTGGCTGGCTTGGTTCCTCTGCTGTCGCTAAACGCATGTGTAAAATTTTTACTTGGGGTTTGTTTTGATAAACTTCTCGTTTCCCATTCAGTAAAACAACGTTTCCCGCAGTAAATCGTGTAATTTCATCCTCAGAGGCGTCCCAATATTTTCCGTCAATCGTGCCAGATGTGTCTTGAAAGGTAAAGGCAATAAACTTTTTCCCATTTTTAGCTACACGCACATCGGCATTTTTAATTAGAACAAATGATTCAAAAAGTTCTTCTACTGTTAATTCACGTAATTTTTTCACTTGACGCTTCCTCCTTCTAACGCAATTACTCTTTGTTGTAAGTCCTGATAATAGCTTACCATTTCTTGGTCAGAAGAAAAACAAATGACTTGCTGTTTTTGACCAAACTTAGTAAATAATTCAGCTAATTGGGCTTTTCTTTGATGATCATAGTGTAACCAGCCATCATCAATGATAATTGGACAAACCAGTTGCTCGCCTTGGACTGCTAAAAAGGCAAAACGAACAGCCATCATCAATTGATCTTTAGTGCCAGTTGATAATTCATGTAAATAAAACATTTCTTGTTCTTTCGTCACCGCAACTAGTTGACCTTCGGCTACTTGGATTGATTGATAACGCTGATTTGTTAAAAGTGCAAAGTAGCTTGATGCATACTGTAATAAGCTGGGCAATTGTTGTTCCGAAAGCTCTGTTAATAGGTCCATTAACAGTTGCCCCGCCAGTTGATACCCAGACCAACGTTGAGCTAGTTCTTTGATTTCCGCTTTTAAAATCGCTTGGCGTTGATACAACTCATCTAAGGTACCATCCGTCATTAATTGTTGTTTTTCATAAATCAGCGCTTGATACTGTTCTTGTATTTTATTTAACTGGCTTTCTACCAGTGCTTGTTGCTGCGCCAGTTGTAAAGAACGGTCTTTTAACGTTGCCTCTGTTACCGCTTCTGGAAACAGATTGCCTAATTGTGTCGCTAATTCTTGCCCACGACCAACTTGAGCTTGCTGAGTGGTCAGCTGTTGAATCCTCATTGGAACATCAGCGATTGATAGAATCCGATAACGAATTAGTAAAGGCTGAATTCGTGTTAATGCTTCTTGCTGTTTAGTTTTCAACTCTCGTAACTGCTGTTTGAGATAGCCATCTGCTTGATACTCTTGAGCAAAGCGAACTTTCTCCATTTCTTCAGCAAACCCTTCTAAAAAGTGTAGCTTTTCGGAAAGGCTCTTTCCTTGCAAGGGTAAATGCGTCATCAATGGGAAGACTTGTTCTTCAAATACTTGGCGTTTTTGTTGATTTTCCTTCAATTGACTCATGAGTTCTTCATTTGTTTGAACAAGCAATAAATAGCGCGTAATCAATTCCCGCTGATTCATTAAAGTATCAATTTGATTCATTTTTCCTAATTGATGAAGTTGGGCTTGCTCCGCTACTGCTTGTTCAAGTTGTTCCACTTGCAGTTGTGCCTCACGTTCTTGATTCAACGCTTGTTGGAACTGTTCATTTAAATAATCTAGTTGCGAAAGTTTCGTCTGCCATTCTTCTTTCACTTCATCTGAGGACGCTTCTTTTCTAGTGGCGTAGCCAATCACTTCTTTTGCGATAAGACTAACTCCCACGAGAACTAGGCCCCATTTTAAAGGGCTCGGCAAAAAGAAACCCAGTAATGTAAGGAGACTTCCTGACAATAACCATAGTGGCTGACTTGTTTTCTGCGCTTTTTGGGCACGCGTCGCTTCACCAAAAAATGCGGCATGCTCTTTTTCAAAATCCGTTAACTGGTCTTCCAGATTTTCAATTTGAGAAGCCAAGAATGCTTTCTGTTCTTGGCCTTTTTGAAGAGCTTGCGTATACGCAACTTGTTGTTGGCGCCACTTTTGAACGGTTTCGTTGTCATAAAAAAGCTGTGGTGGTCGTTCAGGCGACCATGACCATTCGTTCTCTAAAAGGACCATTTCTTGACGATTTTGCTCAAAGGTTTGGGTCATCCATTCCGATTCCGTCATCAATTGTTGCATATCATAGCGTTGATTCAACAATTGTTGAATCAATGCTTCTTGTTCTAGGTAAAAAGCATAGCCTTCTGGAACATCAAGCGCTTCTGACTGAAGAGATAACTCTTTGGTCAAACGTTGTCGTTCTTTGTCTAGGTACATATATTCTTGAAAGGTTTCTTCTAATTGAACTTGGTCTTCTTTTACTAAAACAACGTTCTCTGTTTCTTCAGGTAGCGACTGCCATTCTTCGTACAAGGGAAAGTGACGTTGCTGTTCCGCAACCTGTAACAAGTCCTGTTGCGTTTCTTTTAATTGCTGTTGCAGTGTCACTCGCTGTTGTTCTGTTTCGCGAATCGTTTCTTCTAATTGTTGAAAAGTTTGTTGCTGCGCTTCTTTCTCTTGAATTTGCTCTTTTAGTTCTTGATAAGCCGCCAACTTCTGATTGAGTAATGGCTGCTGCCCTTTGCCTTTAAAGATTTTTTGTGCTTCTTTAAAGTACGCATTTCGGTAAGTCAAAAGTTGTTGACTACCAGAAACACCAATGGCTAACAAGGATGTTTGCAGTTCCTCTTCTGTCAACTTGTCACTCGTAATTAATTGTTCTTGTTGGAAAGTAAAAACCTCTTGAAATAACTTTTTCGTTAGCGGATGTAACATTTGCTGTAAGGTTTTTTCATCCCCCATTTGTTGTTGATAATAAATGATTGCTTGCCCTTTATTTTTTTCTTTAAAACGCTCGACTTGAACTTCCCCAAACACAGGATGTGCCAACCACAAACGACCACCATACGAGCCACCATTTTTAGGTGCGTAATCGCGTTTTCTTTTACCCTTTGTGGGAAAACCAAACAGCATTGCTTGAATGAATTGATACAATGTGGACTTGCCAACTTCATTTGCGCCGTACAGCAATTGATTACCAGATTCAAATGTAATTTTCTGTTGTTGCCATTTTCCAAAGCCCACAATCTCTACTGCAAGTAATTTCATAGTGGGTCCTCCTGAATAGTAAAGTCTTCATTAATTTGCTCATGTGCTAGGCGCAAGCTCTCTAATCGCCACTGCTCATCCATTGAAAAAATTCCAGCAAATTCTGGATAACGTAACAATTCCTTGGTGGTATCTTCAAAAATAACTGGATCTAAGTATGTTTTTTCTAATGCCGTTAATAAGTTGGGACTAGCGGCTAAATAGATCGGTTCTTTCGTTGGTTCCTCTGCTTGCAATATTAGGCGATAAACAAAAAAATCACCTTGCGTTTTTTGTAAAAGCTGCTGCTGTAAGTAGCTTAATAGTTCACCATTGACAATGGCTTGCACCACGGTCACATCCAAATGTTGCGTTTCTTTCAGTGTCAACGCCATCAATTGCTGTTGCTGATGCGCATGCCACTTCGTCAGCAAACTGGTTTCAAGATAAGACAAAACGCTTTGGGTGTCACGGCATTGCGCCAGAGATACTTCTTCATTCGTCCAATCTATTTCTGCGACTTTTTCAAATTGAACAGTCGCTTGATTTTGGGAAAGTGTGACCACTGCAACCCCTTGTAAAGACTGTTCTTTTTTCGTGTGCCCTTGAGGTGTTCCAGGATAAACAATTAGCGGTTGTTCACTAACAATTTGCGGCTGATGAATGTGGCCCAATGCCCAATAATTATAGCCAGTGGCTTTTAAATCCTTCCATGTAAACGGAGCATAATTTTGTTGCGCTTTCCGACTGGTGTCTCCATGATAAATCCCAATATGAATGTCAGATTCTGCTTGTTTGATAGGAAATTCTAGTGCTTTATTTTCATCAATCCAGGGATGCTCATAACTAAACCCTGAAACAGCCACTTGTTCGCCCGCTTTCGTTTCAAAATACAGTGTCTCAACCATTTCTTTTTCAAATAAAAAGACATTGTCTGGAAAAGAAAACCAATAGCGGTCTTTTTTATAGTAATCATGATTCCCAAATGTTAGAATCACAGGGATTTCTGCTTGTTTCAACTGTTCTAATGCGGCCATCAATTGGGCTTGCATTGAAATAGAGGTCTGACTTTGATGAAACGTATCTCCTGCAAAAATAACCAAGTCCACCGCTTCTCGAATGGCAACTGTTACGATATTCATTAACAATTGTTGATTAGCTTCTCTTAAGCGCTTCGCTAAGGCTGTCGGGATCCCAGTTAACCCTTCAAAAGACCGATCCATGTGTAAATCAGCTGTATGCAATAGTTTCATCGTTTCCCCTCCTTTTCTCCTTCCTTTATCATATCATTTTCTGCCAGCTTGGTCAGTAAAAACATACGAAAATTTGTTCGTTTTTTTATTTTCAGTAAAAGAAAAACTCTGACAAATTGTCTTATAGACAACTTGTCAGAGTTCAATTACGTAAATTAATCGTTATACATATCACGCACAGGAGTCATGATAATTCGGTTTAAATCATTGACAACTAAGCTAAACGCTTGTTCTTTTTGCATTAATTCGTTGATAACTGCTGTTTCTTGCACTTTCGTTGCAATGCTTTGTGCTTTTTCAGCATCTTCATCCGTGAATTCTTCGCCGCGCATTTGTTTTTCTTGAAGTCCTTGTTGGAATCCTTGGAATTCTTTAAACAATGTGTAAGCTGCTTCGTCTGCTTTTACTTCTTCATACGCTGCTTGTAATGCTTTAAATTCGTCTAACTCACGTAGTTCACGTTCAATCTGATTGGCTGTATCATAAATGTTACTCAATGGAATCCCTCTTTTCTCAATAGTTTCATCTTTATTGTACCATTTCTCTTAGGTTTTCCCAACTAATTTCCTAATAAGCCTCCGAAAATTCCTTCAATCTTGTCTTTGACTTTTTTCGCGCCGTCTTTAATTTGTCCCCCAACTTCATTCAATGTATCTCCGAAATTGCTAGCGCCATCTTGAACAGAGTTTCCAAAGTCTTTTAAGTTATCCCGCCAATTAGAATTGGCACCACCGGTTAAACTATCGTTGCTATCAACAACTTTCCCACCTGTGGCATAAGCATCCGCGACAGGAAATTGTGCTTGTTTGACTTGTGGCAAGATGCCACTGGCTTGACTGTTGAACACCTGAGAGGCATATGTGGCGCTACTACCTTCCAGATAATGGGTTTTACTGGTTTCTTGGAAGCCTAACCAAGTAGCAATGACAACTTCTGGTGTATAACCAATCACCCACTGATCGTTCGTTTTACTACTATCGAAGTTGGTTTCTGTCGTACCTGTTTTACCAGCCATTACGTAGCCTGCTGGTTGTGCGTTGACCCCGCTCCCAGAACTAAAGACCCCTAGTAGCATACTTGTAATCCCATCTGCAACATCTTTGGTAATGACTTGTTCTTTCTTGACTTTCGTATTATCAACTACAATTGCGCCAGTTGAGTCGACGATTTTTGTAATTAAATGCGTTTCAGTTTTATAGCCTTCATTGGCAAAGGCACTATAAGCTCCCGCCATAGTTAGTGGCGAAACACCCGTTTGTAATCCCCCAAGGGCTAAACCATAGTACCGATCTTTTTCTGATAATGGAATGCCAAATTTCTCTGTTTTTTCATAGCCTTTATCTAAACCAATTTGATGTAATAACCATACCGCTGGTAAATTTAAGCTTTCTCCTAAGGCTTGGTACATAGGAACTTCTCCACTGTACGTGCGGCTATAGTTTTGCGCTGGATAATAATCTTGTGGTTTATCTTCTAAAACAGAGTCTGGTTTATAGCCAGCCTCTAAAGCTGGCGTATAGACTGAAATTGGTTTTAAGGACGAGCCTGGTGAACGTTTTGTTTGCGTTGCAAAGTTAAAGCCTCGATAAACGTGTTCCCCTCGACCGCCCACCAGTGCTTGCACGCCGCCGGTTTTCGGATCAATGGCTACAGAACCACTCTGAACCATGGCACCATCTTCTGCATTGGGTGGAAATAGTGCATCATTTTTATAAGTTGCATCCATCGCATCTTGATATTTTTGATTTAAAGAAGTATAAATCTTGTAGCCCTTATTTAAAATATCTTCTTCTTTAAATTTATAACGATTGACTGCTTCATCAATTACCGCATCAAAATAATATGGATATTTGTAACTATTTTCGTCGCCAACATAGGTGTCATTTAATAGACTCGCTAAGTTAACACTCGCTTCTTGATTGGCTTCTTCTTGAGACAGTTTTTTATTGTCGACCATAAGTTGTAAAACGGTATTCCGTCGCGCTGTGGCATTGTCAATGTAATCAATTGGGTTATAGATTCCTGGCCCTTTTAACATGCCCGCTAGCGTTGCGGCTTCCCCCACTGTAACTTGGGACGCATCCACGCCAAAATATTTACGAGCTGCATCTTGCACGCCCCAGACACCATTACCAAAATAAGAATTATTTAAATACATTGCTAAGATATCTTTTTTCGAATATTTCTTTTCGATTTCAATCGCTAAAAATAATTCTCTGGCTTTCCTATCTAACGTTTGCTCTTGCGTTAAGTAAGCATTTTTGGCTAATTGTTGCGTAATTGTACTTCCGCCACCACCGCCACCGATTTTCCCGAAGGTCAATTTTCCAACAACCGCACGAGCAATCCCTTTAATGGAATACCCTTTATGTTGATAAAACCCGCGATCTTCAGTTGAAATAACCGCATCTTGAATATAAGGAGAAATATTATCCAGTTCCACAAAAGTCCCTTTTTGTCCGAATAATTTTCCGACTTCCTCTCCTGACTCATCATAAACGCGCGTTGATTCACTTAGCCCCGATTTTAGGGTCTCAACGTTTGCGGACTTGGCTAAGTAAAATAAATAAATACTGGCACCTAAAGCGACTACCAAACCAATTAACAAGAAAATTTTATTGATTTGATACTTTTTCCAAATCCGCTTTCTGGCTTGATGGAATTGTATTAAATAAGGCTTTATCCACGTCCAAAAATGACGTAATCCGACACCGACTTTACTAAAAAATTGTTTAAGATTGTCCATAGTACTCCCTCTGTTTACGTTTCTTGGCTAAGTCTACCATATTCTTGTGGGTACGACCTAGGTCTAAAGCATGAAAAATTCTTGAAAAACAATTTCAATGATCTTTTCGCTGTAGCAAAGGAAATATGGCCTTCACTAGAGGTAAATAATTGCTTACGCTTAGAAACGAGTCTTTATTTAGCCTCTATTCTATCATGCTTTTCTTCGTTTTTTATGTAAATTTGTTTAAGAATCTCTCAAGGAACTGCCTTTCTAACAAATTTCAGCTTTTTTTCCGTTCTGACTTGACCTTTTGAGCAGCTTTGTTACACTAAATAGCGAATCAGTGAAAGGTGGGATTTGGTGGAATATTCAATGAGATTACCTGAAAATTTTTCAACAATGACTGTAAAAGAACTATTAGAAAATGAGTGGCTAGTCCCTCGAAAAGTGCGCCATTTTTTACGCACGCGAAAAAATGTCAAAATCAACGGAGAAACAGCTGCTTTTCATTTTCCAGTCCAAGCTGGCGATTGTGTCACCTTAACGTTTGAAGAAACCGATTATGTACGTCCCACTATTCATTTGGGGGAAGCAACGCGTGTGAAGGTTCTATATGAAGATGAACATTTAATGATTGTAAATAAACCTTATGGCATTAAAACCCATCCAAATCAGCCACAGGAAACAGACACCTTGTTAAATCATGTTGCTGCCTATTTAGCCGAGAAAAATCAGGTCCCTTATGTCGTTCATCGATTAGATAAAGAAACCAGTGGTGCGATTGTCTTTGCTAAAAATCCTTTTGTCTTACCTATTTTAGGGCGTTTATTAGAAACAAAACAAATTTACCGCCAATATCAAGCGATTGTAGCTGGTCACTTTAACCAAAAAGAACAGACAATCAATCAGCCGATTGGTCGTGATCGGCATGATCGCCGGAAACGACGGATTGATCCTCAAAAAGGGGATTCAGCGATTACACATGTCCAAGTGGTCAAAGCTCTTTCTAATAATCAAACCGCAGTTACCTGTGTTTTAGAAACAGGTCGGACGCACCAAATTCGGGTCCATTTAGCTAGCGAAGGGCATCCAATTATTGGTGATCCGTTATACAACCCAAAATCGCAGGCAGCTCGTTTAATGCTCCATGCTTCACAACTTCATTTACTCCATCCGTTTACAAAAAAACAAATCGTTGTGACTGCAGCGCCTGGCCTATGGTAAAAAAAACAGAAGAAATCGGACGGTAACCGCCGATTTCTTCTGTTTTTTTATTTTACCGCACATTCACTGCTGAGAACGGTATATCTGCGTTTGCTCAGTGTCTTGGTGTTAAACAGTTCCTGAGCTAACTCTCAGCCTTAATCATTTGTAGCCACTCTTTTTGTAAAATTCCGTAATTGTAGATATCCAGCCATTGGCCATCTTGAAATAACGCTTCTCTATCAATTCCTTCTTTTTTGAAGCCTACTTTTTCATAAACATGAATCGCTTTTTGATTGTTACTATTGACAGCTAATCTGATTTTGTGCAAGCCCAATTCATAAAAAGCAAATTTACAAATTAAAGACACCGCCTCAAAGCCATATCCTTGACCACGTTGCTCTTTTTGTAAAATAGCAATCCCTAAATTGGCCCCTCTATTTTTCAACTGTACATCAGACAACGAAACCCAACCAATAAATTCCTCTGTCGTATTTTCTAAAATAGCAAATAGAAATCGATCATCTTCTCCTTTATTAATCGTGAAATCTTTCCATTCTTCAAGCCCCCACGGATGTAAAGCATCCCAGCTCAAATGCCGAAGCAATTCATTATCCCATTGCTGTTTTGCAATATGTTCGATATATTCTTCTCTAAAATGAGAAAAGCCAATGTGTTTTCCTTTTAAGACATTTTCCATAAGAACACCTTTAATTTCCTAGATTATTTTTCTATTTGCTGACTATCTATTTCCTCGTATTTTTGTAAAAAAGTGGCAATTTTTTCGATGACACACGCATTTTTATCGCTTTGGTCATTCTCTACCTGAAGAACAAGCAACGGTTCATGCAGACTTAAGCGTAGCAAAAACCACCCACTGCCATATTGACCAGACACGTTTCCTCGAACACCTTCTTGGTTTTCACGGTCCACAGCAAAGTCTGCTTGATTTTCTACAAACAATTCAAAGTCTCGCAAGACTTGTTGCCCATAACAAGTAACATCCTCCGCAGTAATTTTAAAGCGAAATTCGTTGGTTTCTGCCGGTTGCTTCAATGTAGCAATTAGATCACCTAACGTTTGATTGTTTTGTTTCAATTCTGGTAACAACATTAAAATTTTCGCCACGACATATGCACCATCATCCAGATTGTAGTTTTCTTGAAACGCTGCATGACCACTGGTTTCAATGGCTAACGGTGTCTGAAAGCCCCCATGATTCAATTCAATCATTTTATTAATGACATTTCGGTAACCAGAAATATAACGAATCTGTTGGCCGCCTTTTTCCTCAATAAATGTTTTTAAATGACTTGAGGTTGGCGAATTTGTCACAATATAACTACCAGGCGCTTCTTTTAAAACGATTGCCGCTAAAACAGCAATTAAATTATTTCGGTTTAGTACCTCACCTGATTGGTCCACCACAGCCGAACGATCTACATCTGTATCAAAAATAATGCCCAAATCTGCTTGATTAGCTAAAACAGCCGTTTGAATACTTTTCATTGCTTCAGAATTATCTGGATTAGGTACATGATTAGGAAAATGCCCATCTGGTTCTAAAAACTGTGATCCCGTCGTATCAGCGCCCAAAACTTGAAGAACCTGCTCCGCAAAGAAGCCCCCAGCCCCATTACCCGCATCAACGATAATTCGAAAGCCCTGTAAAGGTTTCTCTTCTAGCGAATGAATTCCTTGGCGGATTTTTTCCACCAAATGCTCCGCATAAATTGGCAGTAACTCTTGCTTCATCAGTGTGCCATTTTCATTGGCTGTCAGCGGATCAGTATGAGATAAAATATACCGAATATCTTCTTTTTCTGCTCCACCTTCTGCTGTGAAGAACTTCAAGCCATTAAAATAGTAAGGCAAATGGCTAGCTGTAATCATAATCGCTGCATCACATTGAAGCGTTGGAAATTGAGTAGCCATAAACATAGCAGGCGTCGTAGCTAAACCAACGTCAATCACCTGAATACCTAATGAAAGAAACGTATCTACTAATGCTTGCTTAATCGGCTCCGCCGTTAGACGACTATCATGTCCGATTGCAATTGTCAGGCGCTGTTGTGCCTTTCGTGGCAGCTGTTTTTTATCCTGTAACCAACGAACCACGCCCACCGCAATCTCGGCTACTGCTGTTGCGGTTAATGTTGCAGTTTGCTCTTCCGTATCCAAAGCAATTCCCCGAATATCCGAACCATTTTGTAGCGCTTTCAATTCTACCAAGAAAAAAACTCCCTTCTATTGATGCTTTCAATTTTAAAAAATCATATTTTCGATGCGTTCGATAAAGTGTTCCGCATCCTCTTCTGAACGTGTAATCACAATAATCGTATCCGCACCAGCCACTGTACCCGCCACTTCCGGATAAGCTACTTCATCTAAAAAGTTACTCACCACATCGGCATTTCCCATCTCTGTATGCAAGATGACAATAAATTGTACTCGCTCCATTCGAACAACTGAATCTTTCACTGATTCTCGTAATTTCTCTTCACTGCTTGTGCCTTGTGCTTGAGAAAAAATTGCATATTTGACACGACCATCTGCACCATGTGTTTTAACAATACTCATTTCACGGATATCTCTTGAAACAGTCGCTTGAGTGGCTCGGACGCCAAGTTCTTCCAAACGAGTGATTAATTCATCTTGTGTTTCAATTTCTTGTTGCATAATTAATTGTTTAATCAAACGTTGACGTTCTGCTTTTTTCATATAGACCACTCCTCTCCATTCATTTCTTTTATTATATCCAAAAATGAGTAAAAATACAGGTACTTTTCACATTAAACTCTTTATTTATCTGAAAAAGACTGGATAAATGTTTATATACCAGTCTTTTTCAGTAAAAAATACTTATTTAAGAAGATTCTTTTCTTTTAAATAGTCTTTCGCCACTATGCTAGGATCTTGCCCTTCCACATTGACTTGATAATTCATTTCACTCATTTCTTCTTCGCTAATTTTTCCTGCCAATTTATTCAATATTTCTGCTAATTCTGGATATTTTTCCAACGTTGCTGTTTTAATAAGTGGTGCTCCTTGATAAGGCGGAAATAGCGCTTGATCATCTTCTAACGTTACTAAATCGTATTGTCTCAATTCACTATCCGTTGAATAGGCATCAATCACATTTACCTCACCATTATTAATCGCTTGATAGCGTAGCGCCGGTTCCATCGATTGAACATTCAGATTTAAATGATATTTTTCTTGTAATCCCTTATAACCATCTTGCCGATCAATAAATTCTAACGTAAAACCTGCTTTCAACTGATTGCTAATTTTCTGTAAATCACTAATCGTTTTTAATTGATGCTCTTTTGCAAATGAGCGCTTAACTGCGACGGCATACGTATTTTCATAGCGCATCGGTTTCAGCAAAGTAAGGTTTTCTTGTTTTTTCAAGCCAGCGCGTGCCGCTTCATAGACTACTTGAGGTTGATTGTCTAGCTGAGGAGGATTTTTTAAAAAGGTCTCGATCACTGTTCCTGTAAATTCTGGATAAAGATCGATTTCATCTGATTTCAAGGCATTATATAAAAAAGTAGTCTTGCCAAAGTTTGGCTTTAACGTCACCTGAATGTCGCTATTTTCTTCAATTAAGGCTTTATACATATTAATAATAATATCTGGTTCCGCTCCTAATTTGCCAGCAATTGTCAGCTGTTTTTCCTTTGAAGAAGTTTGTTGATTCCAGAAAAATGAACCACCTAACAAAAGGCCTAAAATAGTACCGCCAATGATTAGTCGCCGCCCATTCGCTTTTTCCAACCAATGAATTCCATAATTAAATAAGACTGCTAGTGCAGCTGATGAAAGAGCTCCAATAAAAATCAACGATAAATTATTTCGATCAATTCCTAATAAAATGAAGGTCCCTAAACCGCCTGCTCCAATTAACGCTGCCAATGTGGCCGTACCAATAATTAAAACGGTAGCCGTTCGAATCCCAGAAATAATAAATGGTAACGCCATTTGTATCTCAAACTTAAACAATTTTTCTTTTTTACTCATACCAAATGCTTCTGCGGCTTCTTCTAACGAAGGATCAATTTCCGTCAAACCAGTATAGGTGTTTTGTAAAATTGGGAATAAGGCATAAATCACTAGCGCAACAATTGCCGGTGGTCGACCAATACCAATTAACGGAATCAGTAAGCCTAGCAAGGCTAAAGAAGGGATGGTTTGGAAAATCCCAGTCACTTGTAACAGACTTTCCGCTAACTTGCGATGACTCGTTAAATAAATGGCTAAAGGAATGGCAATCAATGCAGCGAATAATAACGAAATAAAGGACAATTGCATATGCTCGATTAACGCTTGCAGATATTCTTCTTTTCGAGCGAAAAAAGTTTCAATCAGTGCTTGCATCTACTGTCCCTCGCTTTCCAACAGTTGTTCCATAAAACGAGTAATCGTTTTTGAGGTGATACACCCTAAAACTTGTTGTTTTTCTACTAAATTTGCTTTCTCTTGCGCATTAATGAGTTGGACAATCTCTTTTAAATTGGTTTCCATGAAAACAGTCGGCACTGGCTCAATCGTCTCATCTGCGGCTTCTAAAAATGCAGTCAAGTCAGCGCCACAATAGTTCGCTAGTTCTGGCGAAGATTGTTTGAAAAATTGACCGACAAAATTATTTTTCGGATGTTTTTGAATGGCTTCTGGCGTATCGACTTGAATAATTTTGCCAGCGTCCATAATACAGATGCGCTCACCTAACAATAAAGCTTCATTCATATCATGGGTTACAAAAACAATGGTACTCGCTAATTCCTGATGAAGTTCTTTCACCAAACGTTGAAGATGATGTCTTGAAATTGGATCTAGCGCGCTAAAAGGTTCATCCATTAAAATCACTTCTGGTTCAGCTGCAATGGCGCGTAAAATTCCGATACGTTGTTGTTCGCCTCCTGAAAGCGCTGCTGGCTTACGATGCAGATATTCCTCAGGATCCAGCTGAACTTTTTTCAATAGTTCAATGGTTCGCTCTCTGCGTTGCTCTTTGGGCCATTTTTTCATTTCAGGAATCAACTCAATATTTTCCGCCACGGTTAAGTTAGGAAATAAGGCAATTTGCTGAAGAACATAGCCAATTTTTAGTCGTAATTCACGTAAAGGATAATTGGTTACCGCTTGTTCATTGAGAGCCACTTCACCTGTCGTTGGCTCAATGAGCCGATTAATCATTTTCAAAGTCGTCGTTTTTCCACTACCACTCGGCCCTACTAATACAAAAAATTCGCCTTGTTGGATTGTTAAATTCACATCGGACAAAACAGCATTTTCTTGATATACTTTTGAAACATTTCGAAATTTTATCATTTATTTTCACCGCATCTTTCACTTCTTAATAAACAAAATCTTTGGAGGATCGTCACTCTTTCAGTATAATTTAAGACTAACATCCTGCCTAATTTTTTGTTTTAAGCGCAAGTATGTGGGGGCTCATTTAACGGCTGCCGGTTCGTATCTACAATTATCTACTCAATGAATGGAAAAATTGTCCTCTTCTGCCTTAAACAAAAGTGACCTGTTTTCTACTAAAAGGAGTGATCGTTATGGAAAACGACAAGCGAATTTATAAATGGGACAACGTGAAACTTTTTTTAATTTTCTTAGTGATTTTTGGGCATATTTTAGATCGTGAAGCTTCTCCTTCACGACTCATGGAAACGATCAACTTTTGGATCTATTCATTCCATATGCCAGCCTTTATTTTTGTCTCTGGACTCTTCAGTAAACATGCCATTAAACAACGAAAATATCTCCGTTTACTTTCCTTTGTTTGGCTTTATCTCTTAGCGAAGTTGTTGATTACGCTTGCTAATTTCGCCTTTGCAAATAAAATGAATTTTGATTTACTGAACGAAACGGGCGTTCCTTGGTACTTACTTTCCTTAGCAAGTTTCTACTTAATTACCATCTTTCTTCAGCGCATTCAGCCGAAAATCATGTTGCCAATTATCGTTGTTATCGGCTGCGCCTCAGGCTATTTACCTGTGGAAGGTTTCTTGTCTTTAGGACGGACTCTGGGCTTCTTCCCTTTCTTCTATTGTGGCTACTTAATGGATATTCAAAAGCTGCAAACCTTTTTAGATCATCGCAAAGTCAAATGGGCAGCGATAGGCGTAATTTTAAGCTCCTTTTTATTTGTAAATAGTCAATGGTCATTGGCAACGAAATTTTGGGGCTTCTTAACTGGTTGGGCTTCCTACGCTGAAATTAGTCCGGCCTTTGAATACAGTAGTTTCATTCAGCTGTTCTTTTACGTTGCTGCAGCATTGGTGTCTCTTTCTTGGTTTGCATTATTGCCGAAACGAAAGTTACCTTTAAGCGCCCTAGGAAAAGATACCCTTTACCCTTATCTCTTGCATATGCCCTTAATTATTCTGTTGGAAAGTGGTTTACAATTAGACACACTCTTTAAAGAATGGTTTACTTTCCGAATCCTGGCACTTTTCTTCTTAGCCCTCTTCATTTTAGCTATTACGAATATGCCTGTGGTGAAACGGGGAGCGGATTATCTTTTTAATCCACAATCAATAATGATTCCCAAGAAAATATACAAATAAAGAGCATAGGAAATTAATCCGCTCTCTATGTTTCATGAATCTCATTAAGCATCTTTAACCACATTGAAAGGTTTATCTTTCAATGTGGTTAACTTGACTTTAATTGGGTCCTCAGTTTTACTTTTTTGTATCATCAAATAGTACAACAAAAGCATGAAATATTAATAAAACAGGGAGTGTCATTTTCAATAAATTGGGGATTAGTTCTTGATTTATAGATAATCGTATTCTCTATTCGCAAAGTAATAAATAACGTGACTCTAAAATTAAATAATTTCGTAATCGCATCACTTGCTCTAGCAAAGCTTCAATTTATTACTTATATTTTTTATATAACAATCACATTTATACATATTAACGATATTTTTACATCAATCAAATCGTATCTGCGAAAACTAAACAACATGACTCTAAAACAAATCAACTGAAGGTAATACTTCAGCAAATGTTTTGGTACCATTCTAAACAACATGACTCTAAAACGTGGATGGAGTGGGATCAGGATCATGGTTAGTTTTGGTACCATTCTAAACAACATGACTCTAAAACAAATATATACTTATGGGAGGTAGTGAAGGAGTTTTGGTACCATTCTAAACAACATGACTCTAAAACAAGACATACACATGCAACTTTTCTAATTGAGTTTTGGTACCATTCTAAACAACATGACTCTAAAACCCGTTTTTGCGCTATCCCCCTTGAAATCATGTTTTGGTACCATTCTAAACAACATGACTCTAAAACGCTTGCGAGATTTTGCTGCATGTGGTCTTTGTTTTGGTACCATTCTAAACAACATGACTCTAAAACCTCGGAGAATTATTTTTTTCCAAAGTTCCGTACTCGCATCACTTATCCATAGCTAGATTTCAGTTTATTAGGACTGTTTCTTGTCTATCTTGTGAAATATCAAATTGCTTCTCACTTTCACTCAATACAGAATTAACTTGGTGCATAAAAAGAATCTTACCCTTTATCTTAAAAAATAAATTAAAGAAATAACCACCATCTTCTATTGAACCATATAAATAAATGTTTTCTGCTCGTCCTTCTATATACTCATCTGCAATATCCACCATATCTGCTTGCCAGTCCATAAATTCATCTTCAAATATTTTAGTCATATAAGTTTCTCCAACAAGTGACTAAAATCCAAATTCTTGGGGATTTTCTACAGCATTTTTTACTTCTTCGTACCAAGATATGAAAATATCATAGTTAGTTAAATCATCAGAATCTAAATACTGAAAATCATATTTATACTTTGCTTCAAGGCTGTTTTGTTTAACATCATAAAACAGTTTAAACTGTGTAGGTACAGGTTTAGAATACTTTTTGCATACTTCAGCTATTTCTTGTAAATCCTTCGTACCCAGCTTTAATGCCTCCCAACACCTATCGTCAGAGTTATCATACTTTTTTTCTTCAGGTTTTAATGCCGTATTTACTTCGTCCATCGTGACAATTTTATTATTAATTTTAAAAAATAGGTTAAATGAGTAACTACCGCCTTCTATTGAACCATACAAATAAATTTTTTCTGCGCGCTCTTCAATAAATTCTTCTGCGATGGCAACCATATCTACTTGCCATTCCATAAACTCATCTTCAAATACTTTTGTCATCTAACTTTCTCCAACAAGTTATTAAAATCCAAATTCTTGGGGATTTTCTACAGCACTTTTTACTTCTTCGTACCAAGCCATGAAAATATCATCGGTATATAAGTCTTCTGTGTTAGAATATTGTAAATCATACTGGTACTTTGCCTTTAGATTATTCTTTTGAACATCATAATACAGCTTAAACTGAGTGGGAATTGGTTTATCATATTTCTTACATACTTCGGCTATTTCTTTTAAGTCCTGTACACCGATCTCCAATACTTTCCGCCGTCTATCACTTGATACATCATATTTTTCTTCAAAATTTTTTAACGCATCATTTACCTTACTCATAAAAACAATTTTGTTATTAATTTGATAAAATAAATTAAAGGCGTACGTACCTCCTTCTATAGATCCATACAAATAAATTTTTTCTGCTCGATCGTCAATATATTCTTTTGCAATATCTACCATATCTGCTTGCCAGTCCATAAATTCATCTTCAAATATTTTTGTCATATAAGTTTCTCCTAAGTTTAATTTATATTTTCAATCAATGCAGAGTAGTCTACCCCGTCAATAGTATAATTAACATCAAAAGACTTTGGACGAAGAGAATTCCCTTTATAATGAATTTTTATTTTCACAGAGACTTCCTTTCCAGCTTCGATTGCTTTTTTCCAAGTTCTCTCTAAACGACCGTAATCTTTCAAATTTACGTTTTTAGCTTGCGACAATAGATTGTTTAATTCTGGAGAACCGCCAAACATATCTGCAAAAATATGTCCCGCATGGTCATCAGGTTGTTTATCTAGTGTATTCGGATTGTGTCGTTTTCTACCTTGATGTGTCTTGAGTTTCAAGTTAGCATCTGCATTTGAAACCCTTCCCAACTCATCTGTCTTATACCCATAATCATGTTCTCCAGATTGATATTCATTATTTGGTTTCAAATCTTTATGCTGGTGTCCATAATTCCGTGCAAAGCTGTAATTCACCGAAGAGGTCGTCACGCCCATTTTCCGAATGGCATCTGTTACAGCGACAGCTCCTACGCCCATCGTTGTGGCACCAGCCACCATGCCTGCTTGGCTCACACCAACAGCTACCAATGTTCCACCAGAGAAATAGGTACCCGCAAAGTCCAAACCGATAATCCCTAAGCCAGTTAAAGCAGTCACCACACCTGTTGCCAATTGCAACAATGAGTCATTCAAGGCTTCCCATTGTTTTTTGTCTAGTTCTTTGTTGGCTTGCTCGGTTAGTTCCTTGTCATTCTTCCCATTTTTCAGGATAATCACGCCATTACCTGCACCAAAATCAACTGGCATCACTCGTAAAATGTTGCCTTTATCATCAAAAAGTAAGAGCTGATTCAGTTCTTGAATGGCTTTGTCCCATTGCTTCACAGGAACGTTTTTTAACGTTTCCTGCATAATCTCTTGATAATATTTCTGGGCTTCTACAGGCAAATTCAGCTGGACCATGCCTTTGGTTAACGCAATTTGTTTCTTTTCATCAGTAACACTTTGTTTTTTCACGGAAGTAAACCAAGAATGATCAAAACCAACTGGTAATGTATACTTTCCTGTGGCTGAATCCACTTTGGTACCATTGAGTACTTGAATGGATTGTGTCACGATTTTCAATTGTTGTAAACTATTTTCAAAAAGCAAAGCAGTTTGATGGTCAAATTGTTTGAGTCCATTTAGCTTTTGTTCGGCTTCTCTCAACTTGTCCAGTAAGGCAACTTTGGCATTATGGAGACGTTGTGTGTCCATGTGAATGGCGTGAAGAAGCGGTTTCACCAGTTCGCCAATCAAAGAAGATTCCAATTGTCTCGCCATGTCAATTTGATAATCAATGGTTCGAAGCTGACGTTGTAGCGAACGAATCAATTCTTGTTGCAGTTCTGAGTCAATCAGCGACCAGCGTTCCACCGCCATTTCAGCATGACGGTATCTTGCTAAATCCTGTTCTAACGATTGAATGGCTTGATCAGCTCGTTTGATTGTGGGAATAATGACTTGTTCAAAAAGTCCTTTGCCAGCGGTATAAGCAGCTCCTGAAAGTTGTTTGCCATCCACTGACTGAACCAAATGTTGACTGCCTTGATTTAACTTGCTGGTCAATTCCCGTGCTTGTTGAATCGTGGTTTTCATACTTGAAACCAGCGCTTGCGAATCTGCTCGGACATATCTTACCATAGAATTTGCCCTCGCTCTCTGAACAACGCTTCACGGTCATCAGCTAATTTCAGTTTTAGTGAGCGATAGTGTTGAGCAAGTGTCTGTTGCTGACTCTGACAGGAATTTCTAACATCGCAAGTAATCGCTTGCAAAAAATCACTCATTTTCTGAGCATCTTCATCACCTAACGAATATAGCTTGTGTAAAATATCCGTGTATCTAGCTTCTTCTCTTTTTAATTCTTGAACCGTGTGCTCTAATTGTTCCATTTGCTTCCGTTCTTCTCTACATAAGATATCTTCCTGTTCTTCTACTTGGGCAATTTTTCTTGTCAGCGTAGCGCGAAGTTCGTTATTTTCCTCTTTTTCACTCATGCTTAGCGCCCACCTCCTGAGAAATGTTCCGCAGATTGTTGGTCACGATAAGCAATTTTTTCTGCAATTTGAGGGAATTTCTCGGCTTGTTTCCAGACACAATTGGCTAAATCCGTTAAGTTTGTTAAAACTTGAGCATTCACTTGTTTGCCTTTGGTCATTCCTGAAACTGTACTTCCTGAAAAGGTTACCTTTGGGGCTTCTAAACGCTCGTTGATACCAATCAACTTTGAGACAGCAGTTTGGGCTGAACTCGTACTTGAAACAATCTTTCCTTCCATCATTGTTCTCCTTTATTAAATTTATTTCACTTAAAATTTAAGATACTTTCATTTTACTAAACTTTGGTAATGAAAGAAATAAAAATAACAAAAAAGGCTACTGGAAACAGTAACCTTTTAGCACTCCTCTTCTTCATTCGAAGATAACAACATGACTCTAAAACCAATAATTATAACATAAATTCAAAATATCCGTTTTGGTACCATTCTAAACAACATGACTCTAAAACAGCAAATTGCTAAAGCAGTTGAAGAAACAAGTTTTGGTACCATTCTAAACAACATGACTCTAAAACGAACACAACGGTTGTGATACGTACCACGATGTTTTGGTACCATTCTAAACAACATGACTCTAAAACGAAAACGAAGGTGCATTAGCTAAAAAAGCTGTTTTGGTACCATTCTAAACAACATGACTCTAAAACTGTGATATCAAACTTTATTCTGATATTAACGTTTTGGTACCATTCTAAACAACATGACTCTAAAACCGATGGTTGCCATAGCTAACAAGATAAGTGGTTTTGGTACCATTCTAAACAACATGACTCTAAAACATTTGAAAGGGAGATTCGGAAAATAATTTAGTTTTGGTACCATTCTAAACAACATGACTCTAAAACAAGCACCAATTAACGCCATGATTACTCTAAGTTTTGGTACCATTCTAAACAACATGACTCTAAAACTGTACGTCCGTTGGATTATCTCGATTGGCTGTTTTGGTACCATTCTAAACAACATGACTCTAAAACTACGGTAATGAGTCGTGGAATTTTCTATTTGTTTTGGTACCATTCTAAACAACATGACTCTAAAACCTCGGAGAATTATTTTTTCTCCAAAGTTCCGTACTCGCATCACTTATCCATAGCTAGATTTCAGTTTAGAATGAACCACTAATCAATAACAATTTAAGCTTTTTCATAACTCAAATAAAAGTTTTCGTCCAAAATATATTGGAATCTGTTCTGGACCACCCTTTGTTCTAAAAACAGGACATCCACATTATTTAAAGAGATATATTCTACCACTTGTTGCACTTCATCCTCTGTCAAATACGTACACGCATTAATAAAAATCAATAATTTTTTCTTTGATAAATAACGATGTACTTGTGTAATTTCCATAACTTTTTCAAAAATCGTATCACTCGTTGTTTCGATTTTGATTCCAAGAGCTTTGAAAAGTTCCTGCACAGTGATGCCATCTTCTTCCAAATCCATTTCATGTTCCAACAATTCATAGCCAATTAATTGACTAATTGTTCCAGTTAACTTCTCAATCATTGATTTGACTTCTGGTTTATCATTTAATTGTGCTTCTAAATCCCCATAGATTAATTTCAGCGTAGCAGCCGAATTAACGTCATAGCCTAAAATATCCGTAACAACAAATAATTCCGTTGGTTTCAGCCCTTTTTGTTGCGCATCAAATAGTTTTAACTCATTTTCCCCATCATATTGATAAATTAACTTCACTAGATGGGCAAAGGTTTGAACGTCTTTAATCGTTAAAAAGGTGGCTTTTTCAATTTCAATGGGTTCTTCCAATAAAGAAAAATTAACTCTCATCTATTCTTCTCCTAAAAAGACAATCCGTTCATCTGAATTAGCAACTCGATTGTCTTGTTCTCCATGCAAATAAATCATTCGAGAAAATTGTTTTTCTGTTACATTTAATAGTGTAATTAGTCCTCTTTGCGGATTATTCTGCTTTAAGCGAGCCAACATTGCTTTATTAGCAGTATCATTCAACAAAATTTTGCTGTAAACCGAAAATTGATGCATAATAAATCCTTCATTAATCAAAAATTTCCGGAACTTCCGATACGCTTTCCGGTCACTGGCTGTGTCCGTTGGCATATCAAACATTAATAATAGACGCATATATCGATAACTCATATCCCAAACTCTGGAACTCCTTCCTCCTCTTGATTCAGAACTTTTACTACATGTTTTGTATAATCGGTAGCAATATTGGTTAAAAACATTTGTTTTTTCTTGTACATATACGTATTCATAAACAAAGCAAATAACTTACGTTTCATTATCGGAAAGGCTTCTTTTCTATTCTCATAAATGATTTGATCTACCAATGGACGAAAAGGCTCCATAAGATCACTTGCTAAGTTAAAGTCATTAAATTGGTTGGCATGTTTTAGTCCTAGTTGTGTAAAACAACCTGTCTGGACTAACTCTCGAGCAAAAATACTTAATAACAACGTATAACCATAGTTTAAACCAGCATTAATGTCATTTTCTTGTTCACGTGTAAAATCATTGCCGAAGAGAGTATTAAAGTAACTTCGAGCTGCATGACCTTCTCGATTGGCTGGATCAAACAGACGTAATTCAGCGCGCATAGCTAACAAAGCAGCAGCCTTTTGGCTATAGTCTCGTTGCGCTAAGTGTAAACTCTGATTGGTGATTTTTTGTGCAATAATCGCTGTCCAAACTTGACCTTTTCGTTCTTCCGTCCAAGCCAACTGGCGTGTCAATTGCAAGCTACTATCATGCCGTCCATAAAAGGGCAAAATTTTACCAATTGGCAAACGCTTATCATCGCAAAATAACACTAATATTTTTTCATCAATTAATCGTTTTAATAGCATCGTGGTTAACGAAATGTCCGTTGTTTCCAACAACAAAACATCAATCTCAGACAAATGAATTAATTCTTGGTGATCAATGGCTTTAAAAACAAGATGATTGTTTTTATAGGATAATTTTGAATGCTTGTTAACCACTACCGTTCGCCAGCCCATCTAGTCGACAACCTTTCTGCGTGTTTCATACAGGCCCGTAGTCGATTGGTAAATGATAGTGGCATCAAAAATTTCTTTGATTGACGTGTAGCGTGCTCGCTCAATGTCTTTTTGGAAAAATTTAAACGTACTTGGTGCGCCCATCGCATTAAACTGCATAAGTTGGATAAAGGATGCCGCAATCTCTTTCACATCTGCTGTTTGATTTGTTTCAAAAAGTTTCACAATTTGCTGGACTTTTGACTTGGCTAATGTATGCACTTCAGCAAAGTCAACCACTCTCTCTAAAATCTCTTGAAATTCTGGTTGATGTTGTTCTACATAAGCCAAACTTTCTGATTGATTTGGTAACAAACATTGTTTCGCATGGTACAGTAATGTAAGTAAATGTTCGGGTAAAACCATCTGGTTCCCTTTTTGCGCTTCTTTAGCGCTAGCTAATAAGCGCCGGCGCCCCTCTGGAAATTCATACAGTGTATACTTAGGCAATTTCATTAATACACGAGGCCGCAGGAAGCCTTTCTCCTCTAAAAAAAGAATAGGATTTTGTTCAAACTTTGTTTTTTCCATAATCGTAATGCCCAGTATCTCCTGTTTAATAAGAGGTTTTTTACCTTTTTCATGCGTGAATAGCACTGTATAAGCAACTACAGGACTATCAAAACCGCCATATTTTTGGGGATCCAAACCATTTTTGACAGGAATCAATTTATTCGATGGTCCTTTGGGTTTAATCGACTCTTTTGAAAAACCGCCTTTTTGTACTTCTACTTTTTTGACAATATTCATTTGATGGTAATTTAATTCTTTTTTGATAGTTTTTAAATAACTGTTACTCCAAAGAATTTCGCCATCCTTCGTGAACCGTGGTTCAACTTCCGTGAAAAAGCGCATCAAATTTGTATAAATTATAGCCTTCGCCGTGGCTTTATTTTCTTTAAAGGCCTGGAATTTAGGATATTCTCCATAAACAAATTCTGGTGCTAAATTAGGATAAACTTTTAATAACGTGGTTGCGACCACACAGTTTAAATAAGCATCTTGTCCATGGTGATAATCATTCACTTCACGAACTTTATACAAGCCAAAAATCGAACGAAATTGGCTCGTTAAACTAGCTTTCAAGGTGATTATTTGGACTTTTTTCTCTTTTGACTTGGCATTGTAGCGTTGATCTAAGATCCCTGCAACATTTTTAGTAATTTGACGAGTTTCTACTAATTGCCGTTGGATAAAATGCGCTTTGTCTTCGAGAGTCAAGCCACCTTGCTCCCCCTTGGTCAGACGTTGGAATTTCCGTTGACTAATTAAGCCAGCAGCATATAATTTCTCCCAATAAGCTTTCATCTTCTTAACAACTTCCTTGCTAGGTACATCATCGGATTTCCCTCGATTTTCAGTAGAGCCCACTAAAACTAGGTTATCCAATGAATCGTCTTTCATAAAACTTTGTGGGATAATATGATCAATATCATAGTGAGATAAACGATGAAGCGATAATTCATCTCCCGTGTACATATCTTTACCATTTTGCATATAGTAAAGGAAAAGACGGGTATCTCGTAACTGTTCATTAGTCGTTGGTTGTTCTTTTAATAAATTGCTGCCGATTTCGGCCATTGCTTTTTCAACTATTTTCAAGCGTTGGATGGATCTTCTCTTGCCAGTGCTAGTCGTTTGATTTTCACGTGCCATTTCGACAACAATCCGCTTAGGCGCATAACCCATAATCGCGACTAGTTCATCGACAATTTTTAAACTTTGATAAATTCCTTTTTTTATTGCTGGGCTACCAGCTAATTCATTGACAGTTTCACTTAATGTTTCTTCATGTTCACTGGACTGTGCTTTTTGAATCGCATTTTTAAAAGATAATTGTGAATCATTAATCAGTTGCATAAAATTGCGATTATAGTGTTTTGAGACCCCGTCATCTTTAATTAAATAGTCCAAAATTGTTTTACCCGATTCTTTATCGTAGATACCATTGATTAATTTCTTCGACAATCTTCCCCAGCCAGTGTAGTGCTTGCGTTCTAATTTTTTTAGTACTTCTGCTGAGAACTGCCCTTTGAATGTGGAAAGTTGCGTCCGAATTCGTTGCCGATCTTCAAAAATAGTTAAAATTTTTATGATATCTTCCAATTTTTCGGCATTATCTGGGTGGTCTAATTCTGCTCTTGTCAAACCACATTTCAGTAAATCCTGATACGTGCTAAAACTAGCATTAAATTGGTCTTCTTCAAGACCACTAAGCGTGACAATCTCCGTATTATATTCGTTTCGATAGAATTGAATGATATCCTTTTTCTTAACTTTTCGGCGCGTCTTAAACAGATAATCAAAGATTTTTTCTTTTTCCTTACCTGAAAAATTGGCTTTGATGCCTCGATCATCCGTATAAGAAATCTTGGTCAATTCATTAAATACCATAAACTTTTCATATAATAAACTATGTTTCGGTAAAACTTTTTCAGAAGGTAAATACGTATCAAAATTGGTCATTCGTTCAATAAAGGCTGTCGCTGATTGGTCCAAATCAACGGTTTCTTGAAGGTTCCAAGGTCGAATTGGTTTCTCATTTTGACGTTTTAACCAAGCGAAGGTACTTGCATCTCCTTTTGATAATGGTCCGACATAATAAGGAATTCGAAATGTAACCAGTTGTTCAATTTTTTCTTGATTTTCTTTTAAAAATGGATAATAGGCCGCTTGACGATGAATGATTGCTTGTAACTCAGCCAAATGAATTTGATGAGGAATCACCCCATTATCAAAGGTCCGTTGCTTTCTTAAAAAGTTTTCTTGAGCAATTTTTTCTAAAAAATATTCTGCTCCAGCAATATCTTGAATGATTTTCTTAACATACTGGTAAAATTTAAGCTGTGAAACCTTACCTGCGTGTGCAATGTAGCCTGCATAGCCGTCTTTCTGTTCATTTTTAAAGAGATTATCATATTCGTCTGGACAATTTTCACGAATAAACCGTTTGAATTTTTTTAAATCTTCTTGATGTTCTGTAAAACGGACAATCATGCTAGAAGATAATTTCGCGTGACTTTTTTTATCCGAATCTGCTAAAATCGTTGATAATTCAACTGCATCGTACACATTTTTAGCAGCTAAAAACACGTCACTATATTCATCCCCAACCTTTGCTAAAATGCCTTCTAAATCTTCTTCATAGCTTTCACTAGCGTAGGTTATTTTGGCTTCTTCTTCCAAACCAAAAACTTTTTTAAAGTCAGCTTTATTCCCTACCATTAGCTTTAAGAACTGACCAAATAAGCCATTAGCTTTTTCTTGAGGAAATTGTTGTAAGACTTTTTCAGATTTTTTAGTACGAGAAGCTTTTTCAGTCAACTCTTCCTCAATCAAGACAGATTCAGGTAATGGCGCACTAACTAAGCGACTCTCTCCATTCACAAAGGTTTGGTTATAAATGATCATAAATTGTTGAAATTGTTCTTTAACAGAAATATTTTCTGTACTTAATTTTCCTTCAATTAAAAAATGTCCACGATATTTGACAATATGTGCCAACGCCAAATAAATTAGTCGTAAATCTGCTTGCTCAGATGAATCTGCTAATTTTTTGCGTAAATGGTAGATTGTCGGATACGTTTCATGGTAAGCTACTTCATCTTCCAACTTAGCAAAAATCGGATGTCTGTGCCACTTCTTATCTTCAGGCACTAAAAAACTCTCTTGTAAACGAGCAAAAAAGTTTTCATCCAAAGCTGTCATCGCTTCTTCAAAAAAAGCTTGTAAGTAGCGTAAACGATTCCGTCGACGACTAATTCTTCGTCGTGCTGTTCTTTTTAATCGGCGATCTTCGGCTGTATGCCCTTCTTCAAATAAACGCACACCCCAAAAATTTTTCTTGATTTTCTTTTTTTCAGTGTTTCCATAAATAGGCATTTTTTTCTTCACCAACTGATAGTCTTCTGTCATAACTGCCCAGCCGACAGAATTAGTCCCTATATCCAGACCAATAACGTAGTCTTTCTTCATTTTATTTCCACTCCTTTTTTTAAATTACTACTTGAATGATTTTTATTCTATGCTATAATTTAGTTAAGTTCTTTTGGGACTATTCTAAACAACATAGCAAGTTAAAATAAGGTTTTAACCGTAATCAACTGTAAAGTGGCGCTGTTTCGGCGCTTTTTTTGTTTACAACCAGAAAGTAATCGCTTTCAAATTAATCAAACTGAATACCGCTACTTAAAGTTTACCATTCTTATTTTCTTAAAAAAAGGGGTATTTATAGTTTTTGTAAACTAATAGAATTATATACATAACAAAAATAACATTATCTATTTAAGAATCTCTTACCTTAATTTCTTTACTTTCCTTAAAATAACGAATCTATATTTATTGTATGGTAATATCTTTTACTATTTGTTGATGTTGTCAAACTTTACATGGCAAAAAAGGCAAAACACAGTGCGTGGTTAACTGTGTTTTGCCTTTTTAATTACGATTATTGAAACAATCCTTTAATTTTATCAAACAAACCATCGGTCGTTGTATCAGCTAACATCGCTGTAATTTTATGATAGTGTTCGCCTAATTCATCTTTATGTTCTTCAATGAATTGTTGCGCATGTTCCACGTTGCCTTCTCCAATTAAATCTTTTGCTTTTTGAACTAATTCTTCTACGTTCATCTTCACACGTCCTTTGATTAAATAGTTAACAATAAGTGTTTCACTCATTGCCTTTTCTCCTATTTATCGTATCGTGGGATCCTTTGATTTGCAAGAAATTTTCAGTAAATTGACGGTTCTGATTTTGGGTTTTTAAAAGGCAAAAATTGCAAAAAAAAGCTGTTTTCGAAAATCGAAAACAGCTTTTTTACTTTACTTCGCTAAACGATAAATCGCATCTGCATAAATAGCAGCTGCTCGGAATAAGTCATCTAATTCCATAAATTCGTTGGCTTGGTGCATTGTGTCTGTGTAGCCAGGGAACATTGCGCCATAGGCAACACCACGTTTCAATAAGCGGCCATAAGTACCGCCACCAATGATTTGTTCTTGGCCTTTTTCGCCTGTATGGTCTTCGTAAACTTGTAGTAACGTTGCCACCAATGGATCATCAACTGGTACATAATGCGGTTCTTGGTTGCGATCTCCTTGTGTTGCAGTGACCGTTTCACCGACTGTTGTTTGAACTTTTGCTTGTAATTCTTCTGCTGAAGTTCCTTTTGGATAGCGGAAGTTTAATGTTACTAAGCTATTTTCAGGGTTTTCTGGATCAAAGTTAACAATCCCAGCGTTCATTGTCAATTTACCCATTTTTTCGTCTTCAAAAGCCACGCCTAATTTTTCACCATAAAAATCTTCATGGATAAATTCAGCAATGGTATTAATAAAGCTATATGCGCCTTCTGCAAAGCTGTAATCATTTAAGAAAGTTGCCAAGAAAGTCGCTGCGTTAATTCCAGATTGTGGGCTAGCCCCGTGAGCACCTTTACCAACTACATGGAAAGTCACTGTTTTATCTGAAAGTTCTGCGTTACCTGAAATTTTTGCTTCTTGTTTGATGAATGTTTCAAAGCTAGCAGCTAGTGAAGCCGCTTCGTCTGCTGAAGCAGCCGTTACAACAGCATCTGCTGTTCCCGGAACCATGTTTTCACGTAAGCCAGATTTGAAGCTTTCTAATTTATAATCAGCGCCGTTACCGCCTCGGAAAGTTAAACGAATAGTCACATTTCCTTTTTCCCCATTGATAATTGGGAACTCAGCATCTGGTGAGAAACCAAAGTCTGGCGCTTCTTCATGTTGGAAATAGTAATCCATATCGCCCCAGCCGCTTTCTTCGTCACTTCCTACTACGAAACGAATTTTTTTAGACACGGGTAAGCCTAATTCTTTGATAATTTTCATTGCGTAATAAGCAGCCATACTTGGGCCTTTATCATCGCTCGCGCCACGTGCATAAATTTTGCCATCTTTAATGACTGGTTCATAAGGATCTGTTTCCCAACCATCACCAGCAGGAACAACGTCCATATGACCAAAAATCCCTAACGTTTCGTCGCCTTCGCCATATTCAATGTGTCCAGCGTAATTGTCGACATTTTTCACCGTAAAGCCATCACGTTCACCATACGCTAACATGTGTTTTAAGCCAGCAACTGGCCCAGGTCCAAAGGGCGCTTCAGGTGTTGCTTGTGCATCATCACGTTCACTGTTGATCCGTAATAAGTTTTGTAAATCTTCTAATAAGTCGTCTTTACGTGCTTCGACTTCTTTTGTCCAATCAATTGTCATTTGTTGTCACTCCTATTCATAAAGTTCTACATAGTCAATCATACCATTTTATGCAGAAAAAGAAAGAAACCCGACACTATTTTTCGAGAAAATTTTTATCTTTTCCGCAGAAAGTGCTGGGTTTTTGTTTATTTTAATTGAGGTATGATTGTTTAGGTTGTAGTTGTTGCAATTCGGCTTCTGTTAAGGGCCGATATTCCCCTAGTTCTAACGTTTCATCTAACCATAGTTCGCCCATTCGTAATCGTTTTAAATACGTCACAGGTTTGCCTACAGTGGCTAACATCCGTTTGACTTGATGGAATTTTCCCTCTTGAATCACTAAACGGACTACGGAAGTCCCTTCTTCCTCATTGATCGTCTCAATGACTAAACGACTTGGTTTAACCATTTCTCCATCTTTCAAGGCAAATCCTTGCGCAAACAGTTGACAATCTTCCGCTGTCACAAGTCCCTCAACTTCAGCTAAATATTCTTTATCCACATGCTTTTTGGGTGATAATAATTGATGCGCTAACTGACCATCATTTGTTAACAGAAGCAAGCCTTCAGTATCTTTATCCAAGCGACCAACTGGGAACAAGTCGGCACGGTAATCCTGATCAGTTAACAAGTCAATTACCGTTTCATCTCGCTGATCTTCTGTCGCAGAAATGACACCTTGTGGTTTATGCAACATGTAATAAAAGAATTTCTGATACGTAAGAATTTCTCCCATCAAGGCAATTTGATCTGTTTCTTCATTTACTTGTGTTTTGGCTTCTTTTACGACGTCACCATTCACCGTAACAACTTTTTTCTTTAACAATTGTTTGATTTCTTTACGACTACCGATACCAACATCGGCTAAAAATTTATCTAAACGCATCGTCATTCCTCTTTCCTTTAAAAAAATAGCTTGGGACATAAATCGAATCGATCGATGTCTCAAGCCTTGTCTCTTAAGAGAATCTGCTGAAAGGAGTTCAATCAGCTATTATTTAATATTGAATTTTGCACGTAATTTTGCGGCATTTTTCCCTAATAAACGATCAGCTAAGCGAATCTTCAAGACCGAATAGCCATAAAAAGCGCCTCCTGCAGCAGCCACAATTACAACGATAATGAAGGCTTGGAAACGTCTAGTTGGATCTAAAAATAGATACAAGAACTGACGGAAAATCAAAGCGATAATCATCATGATGACTGTAATACAGAACATTAACAATGTTCGCCGTAAGGTTAATTTGTAATTAAAACGTGTCACTTGACGAATTCTTCTTAGAATCAATACGCAAGAAACCGTAAAGCCAATCATCGTTGCTAATAACGGACCGTAAACTTCAAATAAACGGATTGCGGGGAATTGCACGATTAATTTCACTGCTAAACCAATTCCTAAATAACGCATTGCGTCACGATTTTCATACATCCCCATCAACATATTTGACACTAACATATACAAGCCCAAGAATAAACTAGCGTAACAAGCTTGCACTAATAAAGAAGTGCCTAAAGCATCTGGCATGTAAAAAACAGTGTATAGTGGTTGCGCTAAAACAATCATGCCGAACGTTGCTGGCAACATTACAAACACAAAAAGTTGTAAATTATTACTAATCAAACGCGCTAACTCACGGTGATTTTTTAAGGTGACCGCTTCTGTAATTAACGGTAATCCAGTAGCCGAAATCGAGGTCGCTAAAGCCACGACAATCATGGTTAATTTGTCCGGATTGGCATTAAAAATACCGAAAAGCTCTCGTAATTGGGTATCTGAATAATCCGTAAACAAACGCATAAAGTTTGAGAAAGTAAACTGATCGACAAGTTTAAAGACCGTCACACCTGAGCCAACTACGATAAAAGGAATCGCCTCTTTAAAAGTTTCAATCAATAACTCTTTTGGGGCAATCTCATGTTCATTGGCGCTGTGTTCTTCTAAATAATCAAATAATGGTTTTTGTTTGTACATGTAATAACCTAAAACCGCAAAACTTGCGAGCATCCCAATAAATGCCGCAAAAGTGGCTTGAGTCACCGCTGTAACGTAATTACCTTCAAAGACTTTCATGATAATAAAAGCAGTTAATAACATGTAAAAAACTCGTGCTACTTGTTCAACAATTTGTGATAAAGCAAAGGGCATCATTTCTTGATTTCCTTGGAAATAACCGCGAATGACACTCATGCTTGGGAAAACTAAAACGGCTAAACTTAATGAACGCATCGTTGGAACTAATTCAGGTCCTCCGCCAGACAAAGCTGCTAATGCCGGAGATGCCAAATACATCACAATAGCAAAAACCACACCTAAGCCACCCATTAGTTGTAAGGCACGATAAAAAAGCTGTCGACTAATTTTATATTCGTTCAATGAATTATAATGCGAGGTCTGCTTGGCAATCGCACCTGGAATTCCGGCGGTAGAGATCATTAGGAATAAGGCATAAATCGTATACCCCATTGAAAACAAACTGTTCGCTTCGTTTCCGTGCTCGCCCATCCAAGCGTACCAGGGGATGATGTAAATCGCCCCTAACATGCGGGAGATAATATTACTAGCTGTCATCCAAGCTGAGCCTTTGACCATTTTTTCTTGGTTCGTCAGGATTGGTTGATCAACTGAATTTGGTTGATTGATCATTTTGTCCTCCAATATTCTTTGAGTATGCTTTCTTTATTTTAATTGTTCATCTTGGGATATGCAACGACTTTCTCGAAGAATTATCCTATTTTAACATTTCTCATGGATTTTCTCACGCTAACGAGATGGTTTTTTTAAAAGAAAAATAATGCTATAATGACATCAGTTTTGAAATTTCGTTGAAACGTTTGGAGGCAAAAAAAGTGACGATTTCATTATTCGCAATTCGCGATTGCTTAGAAAAAGAAGATTTATTAAAAGAATTTATTTCACCAGAAGGCTGGCACTTGACCCTTTCCGACACGTTAGGTCAACGAGAAGTAACGGCTCTTTCTTACGATTCGAGAGACGTAACAGCAGAAACACTCTTTTTTTGTAAAGGATTAAACTTTAAAGAAATCTATTTAGAAAATGCTGTAAAAGACGGCCTAGAAATCTATGTTTCTGAGGTGCCTTATGAGGTTCCTGCACAACTAGGAATTATCGTGACTGACATTAAAAAAGCAATGGCTGTGTTAAGCATGGCTTTTTATGATTATCCACAAAATAAATTAAAACTGATTGGCTTTACTGGAACCAAAGGTAAAACAACAGCGGCTTATTTCACCAAATATATTTTAGATGTTGCTACACAACAAAAAACAGCCTTGCTTTCTACCATGAATTCGACATTAGATGGCAAAACATTCTTTAAATCTGCCTTGACTACACCCGAATCTTTGGACTTGTATCGAATGATGGCAACCGCTGTTGCTAACGGGATGACTCATTTTATTATGGAAGTTTCTTCCCAAGCCTACAAAACTAATCGTGTCTACAAGCTATTTTTTGATGTCGGCATTTTTTTAAACATTACCCCCGACCATATCAGTCCAATTGAACATCCAACCTTTGACGATTACTTTTATTGCAAACGTCAATTGATTACACATTCTAAAGTCATTGTGTTGAATCACGAAGCTGATTATTTTCCATTACTTAAAGAAACTGCACAACAGCAAAAAGTCCCAGCCATTGTCTATGGCAGTCAGCCGGCTCCAGAAGTTGACTATTCATTCGCTGTTTCTTCAGAGGATTCCTTACGTTTTATCGTTGAAAGTCCTGCAGATGCGTTAGGATTGGCTGGCTCTTATCACCTTCGTTTAGGTGGTGATTTTAACAAAGGTAATGCGTTAAGTGCGGCGATTGCTAGTGTCCTTGTGGGAGCTTCAAAAGAAGAGTGCCAACAAGGGATCGCAGCAACCACCGTCCCTGGCCGGATGGAATCTTTAACGAATACCAACGGTGCAACCGTCTATGTTGATTACGCTCATAACTATGACAGTTTGAAGAATCTTTTAACCTTTGTCCGTGAAGAACATCCTGACGGCCGCTTAATTGTTCTTGTCGGTAGCACGGGAGACAAAGCGATTTCTCGCCGCAAAGACTTTGGTAGGGTTCTTTCTGAATTGGCTGATGTTGCAGTCCTAACAACCGATGACCCAGCCAGTGAAGATCCAGCAAAAATTTGCCAAGAAATTCAAGCCCATATTACCAAAGAAATGCCTGTTTACACCGTTTTAGATCGTGGCGAAGCAATTGCTCACGCATTATCTTTAAGCACAACGGCTGATGATGCGATTGTCTTAGCTGGTAAAGGTGCCGACCTTTATCAAAAAGTAAACGGCGTAGATGAACCTTACGCAGGAGACTTTGCCCTTGCGGAAATGATTATTGACAAATAATTTTTTAGAAGCATAAGGATTATCACTTACTATCTCAGTATGATCCATTCTTATGCTTCTATTTTTTATTCTTTGTGTGTGAACATTTGCTATAATAATTCTAACTAAAAATAAAGGAGAATTTATTCATGGATATTTGGAAAAAAATGTATGAATACGCAAAGAAAGAATACCATCCTCAAGAAGTAACACCATTTATTTACACACACCATGTCGTCTGTGCCCTAGAGGCAGAAGATGGACAATTATTTACCGGCTTTTGTTTTGAAAGCTGTTGTGGTGTTCTAGATTTATGTGCAGAACGAGTTGCCGCTTTGAATATGTATGCCGATAGTGGACAGACAGTGATTAAACGAATTATTACTTTTCGGGACGATGTTCCTAATGGAATTTCTGGTATGCCTTGTGGTGCTTGTAGAGAATTATTGCTCCAGCTTTCTCCTAAAAATGCTGATACAGAAATCTTAGTTGATTATCAAAAACGAGAAATAGTTCGGTTAAAAGAGTTAATGCCTAAGTGGTGGGGTTGGTCACGTTATACTAATGACTAAAGAATAAAATTAGCTATTTCAAGATAATAAGATGTTAATTTTGTAGTCCTCTCTATTATCAATTACTGGCATTCATTTTTAGTTACACACATGAAAAAAACAAGCTGCAACCACTTATCAACAGAGGTTGCAGCTTGTTTTTAAAGAACTTCTTTTATTTTCGTTACTTCTTCTTCTGATAAGCCATGACCGCCATCAACGAGCAAAAAGTCGACTGGGAAATGTTTCTTTAATTGATTAGCTAAAGAAAGAACTTGTCCCGGAATACTCAACTCATCCTGAGCCCCTGTTGTGACAATCACTTTTGTCGCAAACTCACCAGATACATATTGATAGCCTAAATTGCTTGGATGCAGTAAAATAACAGTGTTAGCAATAGTCGGGTTCTTTTCTAACAGGCCTAAAATAAAATTGGCACCGTTAGAGTACCCTATAAAAATAACTTCATCGTATAACTTTTGCGGTTGCCAAACTTCTTCTAGAAACGCCGTCACTCGCTCATCAAAGTTAGCACGAGGTAATGCTCCATTGACTAATGGCGCAAAAAAGCGTCGCTGTTCGCCTACACCTTCTGTCCCTAAGTAACTTAGAACACTCGCTTCTGGATAAAGGGTTGCGATGGTCGTTAATAATTGATATTCATTGCCACCAGTACCATGGAAAGCGACAACTAATTGATTAGGTTTCGACCCTTTTTGAAAAAATTGTTTCATTTAATAAACCTCCAAGAAAGGAATTTTACTATGTATGCACAAATTCATCACATCTCTATTTTAAATCGATTGATAAAGCCTACATTTGACTTCTATCATAATACACTGGGATTAAAATTACTAATGAAAACGATCAACCAAGACGATCACACCATGTATCACTTGTTTTTCTCAGATAATGAGCAACGAACAGGTACCGAATTAACTTTTTTTGAATTGAATGATGGCCAAGATCAATCCTTTGGAACAAATACGATTGAACGAACTATTTTAAAAGTACCAACGCGCACCTCTTTGGATTTTTGGGCAGAACGTCTTGAGCAAGCGGGTATCTGCCACTATGGTGTGGAAACATTTAACCAACACCCAATTTTGCGTTTTGAAGCGCCCGATAATACGCAAATGGCGCTTGTTCCGTTACGTGAATTTGAAAATGCGGAAGATTATTTTCCAGCTGAGCATGCTGAAATTCCAGTAGAACATGCAATTTTAGGCATTGATGCAATTCAATTACGCGTCCAATATGCCGCAGCTACCAAACAACCTTTAGTGGATTATTTACATTGGCATGAAAAAGAAACAGTACCTTTTTTTGAAACTGCGCATGAAGTAACCGTTCTGGAAAATCATCATCCACAGTTTTATCAAGAGGTGCACATCATTGATGACCGTACCAATCCGCTTGCCATTGAAGGAATTGGTGGCGTTCATCACGTCGCCTTTGGGGTGGAAGATACGCAAGAATTAACGCAAGTTGATAGCCTGTTAGAGGAAAAGAATTTTACAAACTCAGGAATTAAAGACCGCGAATTTTTCAAATCATTGTATTTTAGAGAACCGAACCACTTGTTATTTGAAGTAGCCACACAAAAAGGCCTGCTAGATGCCGAAGCCTATGAAAATCAAAGTTCAAACTTTGATGAAATCCCCCTTTATTTGCCTCACTTTTTGGCAGATCAAAGAGAACGAATCGAAGCGATTTTAGCACAACAACGCCATGAGTAAACAAAAATAGCGGTTCTAACCGCTATTTTTGTTTTTTAATATCCTATTATTGCCCTTTTTTGAAAAAAAGGAGTACACTAATAGTAGATGAACTGCGCAAGGAGGTGAGTACATGTTATCTAAGGAAGAAGTTCTACACTTATTGAACGAAGCAAAAAAAGAAGTCGATCGTTTAGAAACAAACCGCCAAGAAGATTTAGGTAATTCAATCAACTATATTGAAAATGAATTACAGCTCCAACGTGTCTTATCTCAAGTGGAAGCTTATGAAAAAGTACTTGGTTAATTGATTACGCATTAAATGAGAGAGGAGCAACCAGATTCAGGTGAATGAATCTGGTTGCTCCTCTCTCATTTTTTACTAGACTAATTCGTAAGCAAGTTCTCGTGCAATAATTTTTGCGGTTGTTTCAGCGATTTCCCCAGTAAAGCCAATGCATTGTTCCATATGCTCAGGTGAGCCCATCGTCATTTTACTTGTCAAAATACTGCAGCAAACCACTCGATGCTTTTGTCGAAAACTTTGATGCAATTCGTTGGCTAAAGCCATCGTTTTATTTACTTGTTCTCCTTTGGCTTCTGTCCGACCAAAAAAGTAGCCCAGACACATAACCCCGCCTGAAAGAGCACCACAAATACACTTCGCTCCTCCAACACCTACAGGAAACCCAGAAGCCATGGCCACAGCTTCAATGGGAATCTCCGCATCGAAGTGTTGCCGAATGGTCGCCACAATCGCTTCCGAGCAATAAAAATCACCGTTACGATAATAGGCTTCCGCTTCTTCCCTGATTGCTTGTAAACAAATTCTCTTTTTCAAAATGCCCTCCATTCTGTATCCGCTTTCATTTTATGAATAAAAGGACGCCAAGCATCCCTTTATTTTATAGATTTTCTGCAGAGGTAAATACTTCTGACACATCATCATCGTCTTCTAACTTGTCAACCAAGCGCTCTAATTGCGCTTTTTGTTCATCGTTCAAGGTTAGTAAGGTTTGCGGAACCATTGTTAATTCAGCTTGTGCTAATGAATAACCTGCTTGTTCTAAAGCATCGCGAACCGCTGTAAAATCTTCTGGTGCTGTGTAAATTTCAAATACTTCTGGTGATGTTTCTAAATCCTCGCCGCCTGCTTCCAAAACGACTTCTAGCATGTCGTCTTCCTCAATTGCATGATCTTCTCTCTTAATGACAATATAGCCTTTACGATCAAACATATAATTCACCGAACCCGTTTCACCTAAAGAGCCACCATTTCGAGTAAACGCGACGCGAACATTGGTGGCCGTTCGGTTGCGGTTATCTGTTAGTGCATGAACTAAAACTGCCACGCCACCTGGCCCGTATCCTTCATAAGTTACCTCGTCATAATGTTCCCCTTCACCAGCACTACTGGCTTTTTTTATGGCGCGCGCAATATTATCATTGGGCATATTGGCTGACTTAGCTTTATCGACTGCTAAACGTAAAGCAGGATTCATTGCGGGGTCAGGGCCACCTGCTTTTGCCGCCATATAGATTTCCCTTGAAACTTTTTGGAAAATTTTCCCACGTTTGGCATCTTGTGCATTTTTACGCCCTTGAATGTTGCTCCATTTGCTGTGTCCTGACATCCTTGATTCCTCCTGACTTTTCGTTACTATTCTCCTATATTCTACTCTTCTTTTCAGTTAGGAACAAGCGCTACCAAAAAAAGACCCTCGCTTACCCACCGTTCTGACGAATAAACGAAGCTCTTCTAAATTAGCGTCTTCTTTTTTTATTTTTCTTCAAACCATGAACCACCAAACAAATAACGATGGCTGTCAAAGCACCCATGGCATCCAACATAACATCTTGAAAAAGAGGGGTCCTTCCGCCTGTGATCATTTGATGAAATTCATCTAAACCTGCATAGCCAGTAGCAGCTAGCCAGGAAACAACAGCTGTTAAAAACAGACCTTTGATTCTTGGCACTAATCCAATAAACCAACTACCACCTAATAGAAAATACGTACCAAAATGGGCTCCCTTACGAATAAAAAATTCAACAAATTTACTATAACCACTAGCTTGAATGCTCACTTCACTACCAGCATATTGAAAAGAAATATTTTTTAATTGTTCTTCAAAAGGATGACTGCTCAGAAGTTTATCTAAAAGACCAACTTGTGATTGCTGTTCATACGTCTGTGATGAACTGAAAAATAAAATGGCCATAATTACAAACGCAATGACTAAATATAAATTACTATCTTTCAAATAATTTTTCATATAATCCTCTTTTCTTGGTTTCAAGTTGCCCCGTGCCTGCCACGGAAAATTCTTTTTTATTATAGTCGGTTTCGAGGGAAAAAGAAACAACTTCTCTTAGGTCTTATGATATACTGAAAAGAAAAAAATGAAAGAAGGATTGGATATGACCTATTCTATTACATGGGATTTAGACAGTATTTTCCCCAATGGGAGCGAGTCCAAAGAACTTAGCCAACGAATGACTCAATTAACCGAACAAACAAAAGAGTACCATCAATTAATCACAGAATGGACACCAGAAAGTGCCCAAGGCAAAGAACAATTTGCTGAAATCTTAACGTTACAAGGGAAAATCTCAAATGGCTTTTCACAATGTAATAGTTTTTTAACTGCTTTAATTTCTGCTAATACTAATGATACCAAGGCCAAAATTTTATCAGGCGATTTATACAATCTATTGCCAGCGATTCAATTAGCTGAAACCATTTTTACTAAAAAAATCACCAAGATTTCAGCAGAACATTGGCAAGCCCTGTTAGCCGAAGAACCGTTTAAAACAATGGCTTTTCGCTTAAATGAATTACGCCGTGATGGAAAAAAACTGCTTTCCGAACAAGAAGAAAATATCATCAATACGCTTTCTCTAGATGGGTTAAATGCTTGGAGTACACATTACGATACGATTGTTGCTTCCATCGTGATTCCTTTTGAAGAAAAAGATGGCTCTGTGACAGAACTATCTGCAGGCCAAGCCTTTAACCGCATGATGGGAGATCCTGACAAAGAGGTTCGTCAACGTTTGTTTACAGCCTGGGAGAAAGCTTGGAGTAGCAAAGCTTCAATTTTAGCAGACACCCTAAATCACTTAGATGGGTTCCGTTTATCTGATTACAAATTGCATGGCACTACAGATTATTTAGAAAATCCCTTAAACTATAATCGAATGAGTCAAGAAACATTAACGGTTATGTGGGAAACCATCCAAAAAAATAAACAACCATTCGTCGACTTTCTAACGCGCAAAGCGCAATTATTCGGCAAAGAAAAAATGGATTGGCAAGACCAAGATGCGCCAATTATTTTAGGTGATTTAGAAGAAAAAACGTATTCCTTTGATCAAGCCGCTGCCTTTATTTTAGAAAATTTCCGTAAATTCAGTCCGAAAATGGCCGATTTTGCCCAAATGGCTTTTGAAAAAAGTTGGATTGAAGCTGAAGATCGTCCAGGCAAACGTCCTGGGGGTTATTGTACAGAATTACCTGAAACACAAGAGTCGCGGATTTTCATGACCTTTGGCAATTCAATCAACGAAGTAGCTACTTTAGCCCATGAATTAGGTCACGCTTTCCATAGTAGCGTGATGTGGGATTTACCTTCATTGAATCGAGAGTATGCCATGAACGTAGCAGAAACAGCTAGTACCTTTGCAGAATTGATTGTTGCTGACGCTACCTTAAAAGAGGCCAAATCAGACGTTGAAAAGATTAACCTTTTAGACACAAAAATGCAAAATGCCATTGCCATGTTTATGAACATTCATGCACGTTTTATCTTTGAAAATAATTTTTATCAAGCGCGCCAAAAAGGTTTAGTAGCGGAAGAAGATATTACTGAATTAATGTTAGCGGCGCAAAAAGAAAGCTACAAAGATAGTCTTGGCAGTTATCATCCTCATTTCTGGGCGAGCAAATTGCACTTCTTTATTGATGATGTGCCTTTCTATAATTTCCCATATACTTTTGGCTATCTATTCAGCATGGGTATCTATGCGTATGCCAATCAACAAGGCAGCTCTTTTGAAGACCAATACATTGCGTTATTAAGAGACACTGCTTCGATGACAAGCGAAGAATTAGCGAAAAAACATTTAAATGTTGACTTAACAAAACCTGATTTCTGGCAAGCCGGCATTGATCAAGTCCTAAAAGATGTGGAACAATTCATGACTTTAACTGAAAACTATGTAAACTAAGCAAAAAAGAAGCAGTAACCAACATCAGGTTACTGTTTCTCTTTTTTTCAAATAGTTTCGATACGCAAGGTAGCCCACAAGCATTAGTCCAAACGTAACAAATTCAACCACAGGCATGGCTAACCAAACACCGGTTAATCCTAGTAATTTCACCAAAATAAATAAAACTGGCACAATTAAAAAGAACCCACGCAAAGAGGAAATCATTAGCGCCATTTTCGGTTTACGAACTGCCGAAAAGTAATAAATCCCCATAAAATTCAATCCTGTAAACAAGAAGGAAATCGCATATAAGCGGATGGCTGTCCTAGCAATTTGCGCCAACTGGTCGTTCCCTTCGCTATTAAAGACCTCAATAATTTGTCCCGTAAACACTTGACTGATTAAAAAGAACAGGAAGCCGGCGACCAAGTACGTAATAAAGCTAAGTTTAACAAATTTACGCAACACCTTCGTTTCCCCTAAACCATAGTATCGGCTGAGTAATGGTTGCGCCCCTTGCCCAATCCCTGTAAAAATGGCAATCACAATAATATTGAGATTGGCAACAATCGCATAAGCTGAAATCGCCACATGACCAACTAAGTTTAACAAAACAATATTAAATAAAAACATGACAAAGGCCGAAGAAAATTCATTTAAAAAGGAAGAAAAACCAATCGACATAATTTCTCGAACATCCTGAAATTTCACTTTAAACTTTTCAAAACGCAAAACTCGTTGCGGCGACCACTTATGCAACGTAATCAGGATTAAGCTTGTTAACGGTGACATCACCGTTGCAATGGCCGCACCTGACATGCCCCACCCAAATTGATAGATAAAGACATAGTCCAAAATAATATTAACAATTCCCCCACTGACAAAAGCAATCGTTGCCAAACGAGGATTATGGTCATTTCTTAAAAAAGTAATCAGGCAATTGTTTAAAATAAATAATAATGAACAGCTAAGGTAAATCATATAATATTCCTTTGCCAAACCAAACAAGACACCGGTCCCCTGAAGTCCCCGAATAATTTGATCGGAAAAAATCAAGCTCACTAAAGTAAAGAGACTCCCTATAACGAAAACTAACCCAATCGTTAAACTAAAATACTGATTGGCTTTTTTGATTTCTTTTTGCGCAACCGTTGTCGAAAACAACGTAGCGCCGCCAACGCCAAACATCCAACCTAATCCATTAATAATATTAACGAGTGGTAAGACAATGTTAAGCCCCGCCAACGCCTCGGTGCCGATCCCATTTGCAATGAAAAATGTGTCCGCCAAAATAAAAATTGATTGCGCCGCCATACTTAAAATTCCTAACAGAACATTTTTATAAAACAACGCAGTAAAATGGTTTTGCTGTGTTTGCTCCATACCCAAATCTCCTTCTAACAAAAAAAGGACTCATTCTTTTTGCTTCAAGGCTTACGCAAAAATCAGAATCCTTCAATTATTCAACCCAGCGATTAAATAATCTGTCTATTTATTGATACTTCTAGGGTAGCATTCTCTCTTCGAAAAAACAACCATCCTTCTATTTTTCTCATTTTAAACTTTCTTAAGCAGTTGCAGTTGTTTTTGAACCACTTGCCAATCTTCTTTCACGACTTCTTTTAAACGATAATTATAAAAGACAGCCGCTGGATGGAAGAGTGGAATGATTTGATAGGTTTTCTGCGTCCAATGATAGTTTTGGGATTGCTCATCAAATGTTTGAATGGGCGACTGAATGACCGTTCCGTGCACTGCAGTGATTGTTGGCTTTGGTCCTAAAAGTCGTTGCAACCCAATATTCCCCAGTGTCAAAATTAGTTCAGGTTGGCAAACAGCGATTTCCCAATCAAGCAAAGGCGCAAAAATTTTGATTTCTTCTTTGGTGGGCGTTCGATTAGGAAACTTGGTTACTCTTTCTCCCGTTTTTGCAATCTGTTTTGTTTTTACAGAAAAAGGCCGACTCCTAACCGCACTGGTGATATACACCGTTTCACGACTTAAGCCAACTTGTTGTAATTGTTCCATCAACAATTGACCTGAACGCCCTATAAATGGTACGTTTTCTTTAATTTCTTCTTTTCCAGGGGCTTCCCCAATCAACATCACTTTTGGCTGTTGCGGACCTTGCCCTTCCACAAAACCTTCTAATGGTAAGACTTTCGCTTTAGCTAAAACTGCTTGTTTCAGATGTTCAGGATAGTGCATTTACCATCACGCCTCTCTTCTGGTATTCTTCCTTCGCTATATTGATTATAAATAAGGCCCAAAAGAAACTCAAAAAAAGGAGCCTATTCATTTAAGCGCTGGTTTTTCTACACACAAAGCTTTGTCTTTAGCTAAATAAAAAGGCCGTAAGTAACCAACTAAATTAGACATTGGTAAAACCTCCGTTGGTAAGTCAATCTTCAATGTCTCCTTTAAATAGGCTTTGCGTGTCGTAATCCGTTGCCACATGTCTGGATAAGTTTGCTGAATCTCTTTTTGCAGTGTTTCATCAGCCAAAGCCACACATTCTTCTGCACTCACCCCTTTATAACCAGGTACAGAAGGAATAATATCCACTTGAAAGAGCATGCCACTTTCCAAGCGAATGGCTGAATCTGGATAAATAGGCGACGACATCCATTCATCATCCGAAACTAAATGCCCAGGATTCAAATGCCAGTGATAGCTTTCTTTTGGTAACTGTTCTTCAATCGCTTGGTACATTTCTCGCCCTAACAGTCCGATTCGAATGGTTTCAAGCCAGTGAACGACAGCTTGAAAATAGGGTTTTGCTACGCGTTCTAAATAATCACGTTGCGCTTCTGGCAATTGCTGCTCGTTTTCAATAACAAAACCTGTTCGGCTAGACAAGCCGCCTTTGTAACCTGTAGTTAATGATAAGGCATCACCTAACTGAATTTCTTTGGCAGTCGGATACATGTTTGCATATTCAAAACGTTGTCCAGTTGCCGCAATGGTTACTACCGTCGGCGTTTGACCTTCATCATTTAACAAAGCCCCAATGTCCGTTTCACGCTGTCCTATTTCAATTGCATTTAAGGCCTTTAACATACTGCGAGAAGCCAAATTCGCCCCATATTCATAGTGCGCCAATTCGTTAGCATTATTTGTTGTGCGGGCCCCCTTTGCTCCAATCAATAAGTGGGTCCCATTTAGTAAACGAGCTTCTTTCGGCAGCGCTTTTTTCAGTGCTTCGACAATAAAATGTGGCACATCAAACATCGTAGCAGGTTCTTGCTGTTGTGTCGTAAACATTTTCCACCCAACGATACCTATTTTTTGAGCAGTTTCATCGAGAAGCGTTTCAAAAATCTGCGCCAACTTTTGTTCTCCAGCCATTGGTTGATTCGGTAGCGAAAAAGCTGGATAATGAATTAAATCGGCTGAGATGCGGGCATGTTGGCACAGTTTTAAATTTTCATTGCCTAAAATAACTGTCGCCGCACCATCCTTATTTAACACAAGGAGTCCTTCTTCAAACCTCGGAATAAAGCCAGTTAAGTATTCAAAATTACTGCCATGCTCTTTGTCTGCATAGAAAACTAATTGATCGAATTTTTCTGTTTCCATTCGTTGTAATACTTTCTGCTTGCGCGCCATCATCGTTTCATTCGTCAAATACGTTGGAAAAACATTCTCAAAAACAGTAGGTTCAGCAATATGTGTATAATTAATTTTTCGCTTCATTATTATCCTCCATTATTCATCTGCGACAATCAACGTTACGCCTGCTTGCGCTAACTGCTCGCAAAATTTTTCATCAGGTCGTGTATCTGTCACTAAACAATCAATTTCTGTTAATTCGCAAATTTTAAATAAACCCGTTTTGTTTAATTTCGTTTGGTCTGCTAAGGCAATGACTTGTTTGCCTTGTTGAATCATTCGCCGTTTGACTTGACCTTCTTCTTCTGTGTGAATAAATAATCCTTGTTCAGATAACGCAAACACACCTAATAATGTATAGTCGGGGGCAAATTCCCCAACCTTAGCGACTGTTTCTGCCCCAAACAAAAAGAGTTGTTGTTTATGCAGTTGCCCAGGTAATACTGTAATTTTGGTCTGATCCATTTGCGCTAGAAGTAGCGCATGACTGAGAGAGTTCGTGATCGCGTGAATCGGACTATTTTCCATCGCTCGAATAGCTGCTTCCACCGTGGTTGATGAATCAAAAAAAATGGACGCTTGTTTGGGAATATCTGCCCAAACTTTTTGGGCAATCGCTTGTTTTTTCTCTGGGTGCTTCATTATTCGTTGAGCATAATCATAAATAGTTGCTTCAGACTGCACTGAGATAGCGCCACCGTGCGTTCTCTTTAAATGTCCTTCCTTTTCTAAACGAATTAAATCTCGCCGAATAGTATCTTTTGAAACGGAGACTTGCTCCGCTAACGCTTCCATGGAAATACTTTTTTGTTCATTCACTATTTTTTGAATCTTGGCTAAACGTTCTTCAATCAACATGCTTCCTCACCTCTTCTAAGTAAAGATAGCACCTTTTGCATTATTTTGCAAACGAATGCAAAATAATGCAAAAAAAGACAAAAAAACTAGTCCTTCATTTTCTAACGAAGGGCTAGTTTGAGAGTGGCTTTAATAGGTAAATTGAATAATCATGCCGCTAGGATCTTCTAACGCAAGTAAATGATCTTTGGCAATAAAATGTAACTTTGCTTCTTCCGCATTGGCTTGGACGATCTCTAAATCTGCCGCAGTTGGTAAACGGAAGGTGTAATTTTCTAAGCCAAATTGATTTTCTTGAATCGTTGGCAGCTGTTTGCCGCTCCATGTATTTGTCCCAATATGATGATGGTACTGACCCGCTGCAAAAAACTTCGCTTGTTGACCAAAGTTAGACTTTAAGCCAAACCCTAAATTTTTATAGAACGTTTCAGTGGTATCTAAATCGGCCACTTTCAAATGAATGTGCCCAATTTTAGAACCTTCGGAAATTCCTAGCCAGTGACCGTCAGCTTCTGCAGCTAAACTATCACCGTCTAATTCTTCTGTCACACCGATAATTTCACCATTTGGACGAATATCCCAGACTTCTTCTGGTTTATCCCAATAAATTTCGATGCCATTATTTTCTGGATCACTTAAGTAAAGGGCTTCACTATAGCCATGATCTGCTGCGCCAATTTGCACATTTTCCTGCAAAAGCCACAGCAACATATTGCCTAAATCTTTGCGGGTTGGTAGCAGGAAAGCAATATGGTACAAGCCAGTGGTACCCTGATTTTCTTCCCCAGCTGTTAGTTCTTTTAAGACAAGAATTGCATCGTTGGTGCCTTGTGGCGCTAGCCAAGCACGTCCCTCTCCTTGTTTTAAAAGTTTTAAGCCAATTGTTTTCGTATAAAAGTTTACCATTTTATCTAAATCAGCCACTTTCAAAGTGACTTGTTGAATCCCAATATTACTTGGTAATGCTTGAACCATTTGCTTTCACTCCTTTCCTCTTCGTTTTACTAAAGCAATGATTTAGTTGAATTCTTTAAAACGAGCACTATCTTCCATGTATTCTTTTTCGCCAGCTGGCGCTTCAATGGAACCAATGACCATTTGTGCACGCAAATTCCAGTTTGCAGGAATTGACCATTCTGCAGCAACCGCTTCGTCAATGACTGGGTTGTAGTGTTGTAAGTTTGCGCCAATATTTTCTTGCGCTAAGGCAGTCCAAACGTTCGCTTGTGTTAAACCAGTTGCTTGTTCAGACCAAACAGGAAAGTTATCCGCATATAATGGGAAGCTATCTTGTAAGTTTTTCACGATATCTGTATCTTCAAAGAATAAAATTGTGCCCGCACCAGCTGCAAAACCTTGTAATTTAGCTTGTGTGTTTGGAAATGCTTCTGCTGGAGTTAATGGTTTTAAGGCATCTTCAGTCATTGCCCATAATTTTTTGTGAGCATCGCCGAATAAGAACACCACGCGTTGTGTTTGAGAGTTAAAAGCTGTTGGACTTTCTCTAACAACTTCTTTTACTAAAGCCGTTACTTCTTCTTTTGAAATTGGTAAGTTTTCTCCTAAAGCATAGATTGAACGACGGTTTTTCATCATTTCAGTAAATTTTGACATAATATGTTCATCCTTTCGAATTTCCTCAGTAAATTCATTTAATTTTGTTTACATGCTTACTATACTACCTTACTAAAAGTAAGTAAAGCTTTTTGTCTTACTTTTTGTAAGTTTTTTTATTTTTTAGCGAAAAACCTTATTCTACCAAAGAAAAAAACAACCAGCTTTTTTCTAAGAAAAAGAAAAATCTGGTTGTCGATTAATAAATGTAGAAGTCAATTGAATCGTTTTCGGCCGTTTTTCTTGAAATAAATGTGTGGCTTTTTCCCCTAATTCCATTAATGGATGACAGATTGTTGAAAAATTTAAAATTTCACTTAATAAAGTTTGTTCCTGTCCCACTAAAAAGAGTGGTCTTTCAATAACGGCTTGAATCCCTGCGGCAATTTCATCACCGTTGGTCACAACCGCTTGGAGCGTTGGATCTTGCCCACAGTGACGTCCTACTTCACACCCATCTTCATAGGTTAAACAGTCCTTAAATAACCGATTTTCAGGAATCGCTCCATAAATTTCCTGATATGCGTCAACTAAATAGCGTGCGCTTGTACTTTTTTCTGGTGCACGGTTAATCGTAATTGCCACTTCACTACATCCTTGTTGTTTCAACGCTTGGAAGACCCGCCGATAAACGGTTAAACGATCGATATAGATACTAGCATAACTAGGGTCTTCTATTTTTTCACAAAAAACAACTTGCTCTTTATACGGAGCAAACACACTTAAAGGATTTGCCTTTGACAAAACAATCATGCCATCAAACGCACCCGTGGCCATTTTTTCCAAGTAACTTTTTTCAACTTCTTTATCATAATCCGTTGGTAATAAACTGACCATCATCCCTTGTTGAAATGCTTGGTGGATAATTCCACTTAAAATAGCATCAAAATAAGGTTGATTCGTATAAGGAACCATGACACCTAATGTATTACTTTTCCCAAAGCTAAGATTTCTCGCTAATATATTGGGCTTATAGCCCAACTCATCGATAATTGCTTGGATTTTCAGTCGTTTTTCTTCAGAAACATACGGATGATGATTAATCACACGCGAAACAGTCGTAACTGAAGATCCTGAAAGGCGCGCAATTTCTCGAATTGTTGTCATACTTTCACCTCATTACTTTACAAAATTGAGTTAAATAAGGCACAATCCCTGTCCCGTAATCAACAAAACGATAAAAGGTCTCCTGCCAAGCAAAAGAAATTTCCTGAATATCCTCCTGCTGTGTCAAGTGCCACTCCGTTATCTGATGGTACGGAATTTCTTGATGCCAAATCTTATAGTATTTTTTGGGACTATTTAACTGCAGACTTTTGGCCGTCGTAGTCACCGAGACAAAATAGTAATCCATACCAAGTCTATCGCTTATCTCCACTATAACATTCATTTTCATACCCTCCAATATTTTGATACACCTAGCTTACCTTATGAAACGCGTACCAGAGCAAGAGGAAAAATAAAAAAAAGTGAGACCATGTTATACTAGATGTATCATATAAAAGCAAAGGATGAGTGCAATGGAAACTGTTACAGTAGCAACAAAAAGCGACTTACTAACAAATTTGAACAAGCAAACAGATGAAATCATTATCTCGGGGGCACTTGCACAAGAAATATACCACTTAAAAAAACAACAATTAACCGAAACGGAAGAAATGGGCTTTTTAGTGGGTAGCCAAGGCGCTGGCTCATTTTTAACCTATTTAATCGAGAAGTTATCCTATATAAATTCGGAGCTATCGCCAGAAGAACAAAAAATTGAACATGCGATTTTGCGTTTGTATGTTATTAAAAAATTAACTCCAGAAACTACTTTATTACGTCTAAAACAGTTAGATTATTAAAATTTTATTTAATCAAGATAGACCAATTCCCTGCGTACAACGAGTCCCTTTCATTAATCACTTGATATAATTACCTTTATTCAAGTTCCCACCATTGTCATTATCGATTAACCAATGGTATATTAGAAGTAACAGGTAAGTCATTTTATTTGAAAAAGTGTTTGGGAAATGTTTGGGGAGGAATGTTTATGTGTCAACCGCAGGAAAAAAAGAAAGAAATTTCTGTTGCTAAGTTACGTTATCGTTTTGAAGTACCAATGATTATCATTGGTTTTGTTTTATTGTTTTTCGCATTGGGGTTAGTTGCCTTATTAATATTGAGTGATTTGCCGATTCCTGACTGGTTATTAATTGTCTTAATTGCACCAATTGCGCCAGTCATTGCTTTTTTTACCATTCGTTATATGTACATGGACACTGCTTCTAACGGAGTGGAAATTACAGAAAATCAATTACCAGAAATTTATTCCTTGTATATTGATTTAGCAAAAGAAATGGGCTTTGGCACTAAAAAATTAAGGATGCCACGTCTTTATTTAATCAACGGGAATGGTGTCTTAAACGCTTTTGCGGCAAAATGCTCTTTACACAGACGCTATGTTGTCATTCACAGTGATTTGTTGGATATCGCGTACAATACAGGCGATTTTTCGCTGATTCGCTTTATTTTGGCACACGAGCTAGGACACCATAAATGTGGACACACTAATTTATGGCGGCTAATGTTATCCATTATTTTGAAACCAGTTGCGTTAGATAAAAGTTTTACAAGAACGCAAGAATATACCGCTGATCGCGCAGGTTTATACTACGCCGAAGAAGGTGCTTTAAGCATGATTTATTTATTTTCAGGAAAATACATGGGCAGTCGTGTGGATTTAGAAGAATACTTTCACAGTATTGATTTACATGATGATACCATCTGGCTTAAATTGAGTAACTTCTTATCCGATCATCCTGTTGGCTTTCGTCGAATGCAAACATTGAAAAAAGCCAAAGATACTGGCAATTGGGACGTTCATGGGAAATTTTTCTAGCAAGAGCCAACTATCATTAAATAAACGTGCTGGGACAAAAGATTCTTTAACTTTTGTCCCAGCACGTTTATTAATCCACCAATAAATGAACAAATTCTTCTTTGGTGATATTTACAAAGTAGTCTTCAAAGTTAAACGCTGCTAATGCTTGCCAAATTGATGAATACTGATAGTCCACACCTAATAAAGCTGCAACGATTTCCGCTGTTTCTTTTTTGGCAAAGTAATCACCATAAATCGTTAACTCAATTATTTTACCTTTTTCAACAGTCAAACGTGCATCCACGATGCCGCCTTTAAACTTTTCTTCTTTTTTGATCGTAAATTTAGGCGCTTCACCAAAAATCCAAGCTTCATTGCCATACACTTCAGCGACCAATTTCCTAATTTCCTGTTGATCTGCTTTGGTTAGGACATATTCTTTCTCAGCAATTTCAGTTAGAGATTCGACATCAAAGAGCTCCATCAGTAAACGATTGCGAAATTCCTCAATGGTTAATTGTTGATATTTTTCGTCTAAGTACGGCCGTAAATTGGTTACGCGTCCCCGAACAGATTTTGTCCCTTTTGATTCAATTTTTTTCTTAGAAACAGTTAAGACACGTTGAACTTCTGCCAAATCAACATCATACATCAAGGTACCATGAGTATACATCTTCCCCTTTTTTGTATACATGGCATTGCCAGAAAATTTTTTCCCATCAATTAATAAATCATTGCGACCGCTAATCTCGGCCCCCGTTGCGCCCATTTTATGTAATGCTTCAATAATGGGTTTAGTGAACGCTTTAAAATCCCCAAAAGCTTGATGTCCTTCCTGAACAACAAAACTAAAGCTGACATTCCCGAGATCATCATAAACAGCACCACCGCCCGATAAACGGCGAGTAATAACGATTCCCTTCTCTCTAGCATAAGCTAAGTCAATTTCTTCATAAGCATTTTGATTTCGGCCTAAAATAACACAGGGTTCCTGAATATAGAACAACACTAAGGGCTCTTCAAAAGAGAGAGTGTTTAATAGATAATCTTCCGTTGCTAAATTTTCACGAATATCTCGTGACTGCATTATGACATAACGCATAAGGTCGCCCCACTTCTTTTTCTTCTAGTGTATCACTTTCTTTCAAAATTGGTTCACTAAACGTCTTCTCTGGCCATTCTCAAAAGCGGATGATTAACAAAAAAACGAACGTGGGACAACAATCACTTTGGATGTTTGTTCCACGCTCAAAATCTAATAAACAGCAATTACAGAACTGTTTAGCTTTTTAGTCTAACCAAGTTACTACTTCTGAAACATCTCGTCGGACTGTTTCAAAGCCGGGTGTTTGAGCTTTGCCAATCGGAATAATCAGTCCGTTCACTAAATGATCCTCAATATTAAATAACTTGCGAACCGCTTCTGTTTCAAAACCAGACATCGCCACAGTATCATAGCCTCGATCTTTTGCAGAAAGCATCAGCTGCATCGCAACTAAGCCTTGGTCTAACATTAGCCACTCTCTTTTTTGTTCTTCGCTAACATCATAGTACCAAGAAACATTTTCATTAATTCCTTGACGAATTTCTTCCGTCATCGTTCCTTGTGCGACAGCTTTAGCACTGATTTCATCTGCATTGGCCACTGTATAAGCAGTCAAATCACCTAATAAAATAATCACCGCCGCTGCCCCTTTAACTGCTGGTTGTTGCATCGAAACTTCGTAAAGGGCTTCTTTTTGTTCTTTTTCTGTGACAATTAAAAAACGCCATGAATTTAAATTGGTACTATTTGGCGCGAACATCGCTTCCTCAATTATGGCCATTAATTCCTCTTTAGGAATCTCAACATCTGGCATAAAATCCCGAACTGAACGGCGGCTGCGAACAACATCTTGATACATCATATTTCTTCTTCCTTCCTCTTACCTTACTTGACATAGTTATTATTACTCACTATGATGGAGAAAAAAAGTACGCACTTTTTATTCACCTAGGAAGAAAAAAGTAACCATTACGTGTCACAAGGAGAAACTATGACAACTGATAAACAAACCAGTATCAACTTAGCCCTTTCCACCATTAACGGCAAATGGAAATTATCATTAATGGATGAATTATTCCAAGGAACCAAGCGCAACGGTGAATTGATGCGTGCGCTCGACGGAATCACTCAACGCGTCCTGACAGATCGCTTGAGAGAAATGGAAAAAGATGGCCTAGTCCATCGAGAATCCTTTAACGAACTGCCCCCGCGTGTGGAATATACGCTCACTTCGGAAGGATATGCTCTTTACGATGCCCTCTCTTCACTTTGCCATTGGGGCGAAACATTTGCACAAAAAAGAGGTCGGGACAGAAGTGTTTAACTCCGAGAAATAAGAAGGAATTTCCGAAAATTGTTCTATAATTTTTGGAGAATTTCGGCTTATTTCCGAAGGAGTTGCTTCTGTTCCCGCCGTTTATCAATTTTTAAGCCTGGGACAAAAATCCAAAGTGATTTTTGTCCCAGGCTCTTTTTTATCTATTTTGGGTATTATGGGTAAACTTAAGATATTTTTGAAGTCCTTCTTGAATTGAATAAACGGGTGAAAAACCTAAGCCTTTCAAAGCAGAACTATCTGAAAGAGAATATTTTATATCGCCATCTCGTTCCTTTTGATAAGAAACTGGCAAAGAAAGTCCCACTAATTGGTTCATTTCTTCAATTAATTGATTAAGGGAAATGGCAACTTCGGTACCCACATTATAAACATGTCCCAACGCTTCACTTTTGGTTGCTACTAAATTTAATGCAGTTAGGACATCCTCAATGTAGATAAAGTCACGTGTTTGCTGACCATCTCCAAATATTTGAAATTGGCTCGCTTGCCCTTGCTCTAATTGGATATAACAATCCATCAAAATGGACAGGACACCAGAATAGGGTGAAGCAGGATTTTGATTGGGACCATAGACGTTAAAGAAGCGAACTGCGCTCGTGGGTACCCCGTGTAAATGGTATTCATTGAGAACATAACGTTCAGCAGCAAACTTATCAATAGCATAGGGACTCAAAGGGCAAATCACCGAAGTTTCTCTTTTAGGCAACGTTGGCTCTACACCGTAAACGGCTGCCGACGAAGCAAAAACAAAACGTTTGAGCTCTTTTTGATATTTTTTTATTGATTCCAATATTTTCAATACACTTAAAAAATTGACCTCGTGGGTCTCTAGAGGCTGTGCCACAGAACTTGCCACGCTTGCCACGGCCGCAAGATGAAAGATATACTCAAACGAATGCTTTGAAAGTACTTCGTCCAATAATTGCTGATCCGTCACACTTCCTTTAATAAAAACCAACTGCTCAGTTTGTTGCAAATTTGACACTCGCCCCATGGACAAATCATCAATCACAAAAACTTGATACTGTTGACTATAAAAATTAGCCAAATTAGAACCAATAAAGCCAGCTCCTCCAGTAATTAATAGTTTCTTCACCTCTTTGCTTCCTCTCTTTTTTAATTTAATTCCACTTTTTTCGTGTTATTTTCTCTTTGGAATAAAAAAATGCAATATCGAATGAACACATAACTTACAATAGCCACAGCTAATAAAAGTTCAAAAGTAGACAAAATATTTAGCAGACTCGTTAGGCCTACCTTTTCTGCAAATAAAGGTTTAACTTTGACTAATGCTGTCGCAGAAATCACTAATGGGAATGTAAAGGCAGCATAACTTGGATAGAATGTCACTTGCATAATTTTATATAGATTTACTACTACAATCCCATAAATACATTGAGATAAAATTAGCAAGAAAACAACTAATGGCATATACAAATGACCACCCATTGAAATATAGCCAGCTAAACATAACGAACCTGGCGCTGTCATAATCGTCAATAAAGGAATGGTCGATTCAGGCATTTCTTTCGACTTCGTAATTCTCTTGATTAAAATTGGTAACAAGAGTAAATAAAAGAACAACGCTACCCAAAAAACAATTTTTCCCAACTCATTGATAAACAATTGAGAAGTATTAGGAATAACGCCAATGCCGACAAACGTAATAAACCAGCTTGGATAAATATGTTCCAGTTCGATTTTTGTTGGAAAAATATGCACCGCTACAAAATAAATCATTAAAATAAAATGTAAAATCACTGCGCCAATCCACAACACATTAATCCAAGCAGCATTGGTAAATATCCGATCTAAGAAAACACAGATAACCATTAAAGCCATTGTAAATGTTGGTGATACCGAAGCAATAATTGGATCATCTAAGGTGCTTAATGCATGTTTCATTGTAAAAATAATTTTTAAAATAACTAAAATCATTAAGAGACTGCCAAGTACACAATAAATGGTCCCAATTGTTGCATATCCCAAGGAATAAAGTAAATTCCCCAAAGAAACCATCCCTAAAATTAGTCCGCAAATGGGAATCGGGACTTTCCGCAAGAATTTTTTCGCACTTTCTACCATTATGTAGTCACACTCCGTCTTTATTTATTATTATTGATATTAATCAAAAGTATGTTATTATACTAAATGAAATATTTATATTTGTAAAATAAATATTTGCAATACCAACTATTAAGATAGTAAATAGAAAGAGGCGATTTTATGTTCGAATGGATCAAAACATTTATTGCTGTGTATGAAACCAAAAATTTTAGTGCGGCGGCCAAACAATTGTATATTTCTCAGCCAACTGTTTCTTTGCAAATCAAGAAATTAGAGCAACACTTTTCGATCAAGCTGTTCTATCGTAATGGAAAACAATCGGTTATTCCTACCAAAGAAGCTGATTTTTTATATCCAAAAATGCTCTCGATTATTGAAAGCTTAACTACTTCTTTTGCGCAAGCTGCAGAAAAAGAGAATTTTAAAGAAGACTGCATTATAGCCTCTTCAAATACAGTTGCTATTTATTTATTGCCAGATATTATGGAGAGTTTGGTTACCGCTTTTCCACTCATCAACTTTTCGATTCAACTGATGAATTCAAACGAAGTCGTGGATATGGTTCAAAATAATCATGCCCACATTGGACTAATTGAAAAACCCATTGAAACCAAAAATCTACACAAAGAAATTGTTTATGAAGATCAACTAGTTCTAGCAGGAGATGCCGCTTCAAAATTTTGGCTCTTAAGAGAAAAGAACTCTGGCTTACGTTTTTTCAATGAGCTTTATCTCAACGAACACAGCATCAACTTACCAATTATCGAATTAAACAACAACGAAGTCCTGTTACAATTGCTAAAAAATAACATTGGGCAATCAATTGTTTCTCGATTATCTATTTCCGATGAGATCCCTTGGCAACCAATTGATCAGTCCTTTGCTTCTCGAAAAATTTTCATTGTCCAGACCGATCACCATGCCAATACTTCCTTCTCTGAAGTTTATAACCGAATCGTTGAAAAAATTCGTGAACGACAAACCTAAAAAACAGGAGAACGACTTAGCTTTCGCTAAATCGTTTTCCTGTTTTTTATTCATCAGTTTCCTCTACCAATTCAAATTCAAAAGGTTCTAACTCAAATAGTTGGTGTAAAATTTGCTGGGTTTCTTGGAACACTTGTTGTGGCTCTTTAGACAAAAGAGTGCTTTGAATGGTCTGTTTTTTTGATTGAAAAAGAATTCTCGTTTCCTCTTCCTTGAATACAACTTGATGAGTTTCCCTTTCAAACACCGTATATTCTTCGAACATTTCCATAACTAATTTTTGACGAAACCCTTCTTTGAGTGCTAATAAAGTTACTAAATCTGCAACGGTTAGTGTTTCTAACGCAATTGTTTCATCTTCTACATGAACAAGATAATTCGTACACTTCACATTCGGACAGGCATTGCAGCCGCCATTAATCAAATCTGAGGTAGTTGTTATTTTCACCTGTTTCATCTTAATCCTTCTTTCCTACTTTTCGAGAAAAACACAAGGGGTCTCCTCAAAAATATTCAATAAAATATGATTGACTTCTTGAAAGACTTCTTCGTGATTCCGGCATTGTTTTTCCATTACTAAACGCAGATCATTCACAACAAAAGTCAACGTCGTCGCTTGTTGGGAAACATGTATACAACGGTTGCCTTTAACAAAACATTCTGTTTGTTCTTCAATGAATGGTTCTTTTTGATAGCCATATGCTGAAGCGACACATTCCAGGATTTCGTAGATTTCTATTTTTGGAAGTTCATAGCTACAGCTACCGATAACTAGTTGAAAACAGTTCGGCTGTTTTTCATTATTGCTTGCATAATATACTGTTGTCGTTGTCATTTTGCCTCCTTATCTCCTCTATTTTCCTACTCTTATCATAACAAAAAAAGCACGCTTCCCTTATTTAAATTGTTAATAAAGACTATTACAGATTGGTATAACCACACCTAAAAAGTTCGTGATATAATTCACTAAGAAAGAAATATTACAGAAAGAAGAGATGAACGATGAAAGTATTTAACAAAAAAGTCGCAATTATTGGTACTGGTTTTGTTGGCACAAGTATTGCCTATTCCATGATCAACCAAGGGATTGCGAATGAATTAATCTTAGTTGATATTGACAAAGCCAAATCTGAAGGCGAAGCAATTGACTTATTAGATGGTGTGTCTTGGGGTCAAGAAAATGTAAACGTCTGGGCTGGCGACTATCAAGACTGCCAAGATGCCGATATCGTCGTGATTACAGCTGGCGCTAATCAAAAACCTGGGCAAAGTCGTCTAGATTTGGTTTCAATCAATGCAGAAATTATGAAAACAATTGTTAACAATATCATGAAATCTGGTTTTGATGGAATTTTAGTGATTGCCTCAAATCCTGTCGATGTACTGACTTATGTGGCTTGGCAAGCTTCTGCTTTACCTGTTTCAAGAGTAATTGGAACTGGTACAACTTTAGACACAACTCGTTTCCGCAAAGAACTGTCTCAACGTTTAGCGATTGATCCACGCAATGTTCACGGCTATATTATTGGCGAACACGGGGATTCTGAAGTGGCTGTCTGGTCTCATACCATGATTGGAACAAAACCTATTTTAGAAATTGTGGATACGACAGAGCGCTTAACTAGTGATGATTTACCAATCATTTCTGATAAAGTGAAAAATACAGCTTATGAAATTATCGATCGCAAACAAGCGACCTATTATGGGATTGGTATGAGTACTGCACGCATTGTTAAAGCCATTTTAAATAATGAACAAGCTATTTTACCTGTCTCAGCTTACTTAGATGGGCAATATGGGCAACAAGATGTATTTACAGGGATTCCTGCAGTCGTTGGCAATCAAGGTGTGACTGACATTATTGAATTGAATCTGAATGCCGCTGAAAAAGAACTCTTCCAAAAATCAGTGACACAATTAAAACAAGTGATGGCATCGTTACAACCGAACGCTTAGTAATTTTTAACTAAAAATAATACTTCAACTAAATTATTCTCTACCAAAATAGATTCTAATTCCCCTTTATCGTTCTTTTTGGTACCATGAAAGAAGAACTTCAACTAAAGCAGAAATTAGGAGGACAAAAAATGGTAATCCAAGGAGATACGTTAGAAAATAGCGCACGTCGTTTATTGCAAGAACGTGGCGTAACAATGAATGATTTAGCTGAACTTGTGTTATTTTTACAAAAAGATTATATTGATAATTTAACATTAGATACTTGTTTAGAAAGTATTGATGCAGTGTTAACAAAGCGTGAAGTACACAACGCGATTATTACAGGTGTCCAACTGGATATTCTGGCAGAAGAAAACAAGCTACTCTCACCGTTACAAGAAATTTTAACGGAAGATGAAGGGCTTTATGGCATTGATGAAATTATGGCGCTCTCCATTGTAAATGTTTATGGATCTATCGGTTTTACGAACTATGGGTATATCGACAAGGTAAAACCAGGCATTTTAAAAGAGTTAAATGCGCATGATGGCGAACATGTCCACACATTCTTGGATGATATCGTGGGCGCAATTGCGGCTGCGGCAGCCAGTCGGTTAGCTCACTCACAACCAGATTTAAGTGATATTACTAAATAAAAAACTTGCCTCTTCATTTTTATGAGAAGAGGCAAGTTTTTTATTTGCTGGACTTCTCACAAGCTTTCTACTTAACAGTAATTATTTGCCGTGTTATGTTACAGTCAAGAATAAACAGCTAAAGGAGGTTATCTAGAAATGAAAAAGTTTTTACGCGTATTTTTAATTTTTATTGGGGTATTTTTTCTTGCAAGTTGCGGTTCAAAAATAGAGACAAAAACCTTTGTAGGTTCGCCACAAGATGGGATTGATTCCACCTTAACCTATACGTACCAAGGAGATAAAGTCTTAACGCAAACGGCTAAAAACATTGTTTCTTATGACAAATTGGGGATTACAAAAGAAGAGGCAAAAACAGCGTTGGAACCCGTTTCTAAACAATATGAGGACATCAAAGGGCTTGATTACAAACTGACCTATGAGGACAAACAAGCCATCGAAAAATTGACGATTAATTATGAAAAACTTGATTATGATAAAGCCAAAAAAGTAGATGGTATCCAGATTGATGGAGATTCTTCTAAGGGAATCAGCATGAAGAAAAGCCAAGAATTGGTGGAGTCACAAGGTTATACAGAACAAAAATAATAAAAGAAAGCGTGCGACAATGGGCATTGTCGCACGCTTTCTTTTTATTAATTACATCGATGTTGCCATCTTCACTGCTTGAATTGGGTCAAAATGATGGACAGAGTAAACGACTGTACCGGCTTGCCAAACTACTGAGTTTCGATTATAGTCAGTGGTTCCTGCCACGTTCAGTGTGATTTGACCAACGGTATTCGGTGCTGGCAACGTTTCTTGTTCCAAAATGTTGACAACATTTTTCGCTAAATCATCAGGCGATTCACCATTGATATTTGAGGCCCGTACGACTAAACTCCAATTGCCTTCTTGCCAAGATAAGTAACTAGAACCTGCCGCCCCTTGTTTATAACCAGTGATATTGTAACCTAAATCTACTGGTTGACCGCCATTGTCAATGATTTGGTTCACTGCATTTTTTGCTTCGGCATCAGAGCCATATGTTTTTTTCTCAAAAGAACTAATTGGCGTTAACTGATTAACACGTGCATCATTCACTGGAATCGCTTCTTTTTCTGCATAATATAAAACACGGAAATTGTTTTGATCTGCTTGTGATGTTGTCGCTGCAGTTAAAAAGTTATTCGTTTGACTCGTTAAAATTGCCTGCGGTAAGCCTTGACCAGGAAACATGTTTGCTAGCTGGTTAAGCACTTGCTTGGCTTGGTCATCTGGATTCGCATTTTTCGCTGGTGATTGTTTTTCTGCTGATCCATTATTTGTCGCTTCCTTCGTAGAAGAAGCTGTTGCTTTCGAATCAGCTGTCGTTGTTCCTGACGGTTTCGCATCACTAGATTTCGTTGCTGCTTTGCTACTTGATTCTTTTGCAGCAGATGCTTTTGTACTCTCGACTGTGGTACTTTCCGCAGCACTGGAACGACTATCCGTATTTTCTGTACTTTTTCCGCCGCCGCATGCTGCTAAAGCAAGGGTTAAAAGAAAAGCACTAGAAATAAGCCCTATCTTTTTCATAAGAATTCCTCCTTGTTTTCCCTACCCCTATTGTACCTTAATCATGTGTATCCGTCACTTGTTTGTGTTTCGTTCTAGTTGGTTTAAATAACAGAAAGTGGACGGTAGGATTCGAACCTACACCTCAACATTGAGCAAGAATAAACTACTGTTAGTCTCTATGAGTTTAACACCACGTTCATCCACCTATTTGATTGATCCTTTGTATCATAACTTAGAATAATTAAATTGCCTTTAAGGAGCTTCAAAGATTATATGAAGAATTGTAAAAAATCTGTGACGAAAAAACGATTGAACCAATCAGTAGAGACACTGAGGTTCAATCGTAACCAATTGTTTAATTATCTGAAAAAACTCACAATTCAACGTTAGTCCCTGGTGCTTTTTTGTTTTCCCCTTGTTGTTTTTTTAAGAATATCCCCAGAATGACGGTAATAATAGGGCAAAGCAATGGGAAAAAGGCATACGGTAAGTATTCTAGTGCACCAACTTTTAACGTTCCCATAATGAAGGTACCACTAACTCCCCAAGGAATTAACGAGTTGACTGCCGCCCCAGCATCTGCCAAAGTACGAGTTAAATATTTTTTATCAATACCTAAACGAGTAAATGAGGATTTAAATGTTTCCCCTGGTAAAATAATTGACAAATATTGTTCGCCAACTAGTAAGTTAATTCCCACAGAACTTAAGGCAGTTAAAGCGATTAATTTGGCTGGATTATTCACATAGCCTTTAATTTTATCAATTAAAGTAGCCACGATGTTAAACTTAATCAACAAGCCGCCTAAACCTAATGCCAAAATAATCAACGCAGCAGAACCTAACATGCTTTCAATCCCACCACGAGATAAAAGTGTATCAATACTTTGATCCCCTGTATCTGCCACATAACCACTCATTAAGATGGTAGAAACTTTCGCTAAACTTAGGTGATGATCATTTATAAAAGCTAAGATGACCGCCACTGTAGAGCCGACTAGTAACGTTGGAATAGCCGGTACCTTTTTCCAAGCGAATAAGAATAAAACCGCTACTGGCAACAATGTAATCGGTGAAATCCAGAATCCTTGATGTAACGTTTGGACCATTGCATCAACCGATTGTAAATCCGCCGAACCAGATTGATGTCCCAAGAAGATATAGCCGACAATCGAAATAATAAACGCCGGAATAACAGTGTACATCATGTTTAGTATATGTTCAAAAAGGTTCACGCCACCAATTCCAGCAGCTAAGTTTGTTGTATCAGATAACGGTGAAATGTTGTTCCCCAAAAAGGCACCTGAAACAACTGCACCAGCTGTCATCGCATTGTCGAATCCAAGAATATGTCCAATACCTAGAAAGGCAATCCCCATAGTTGAAACAGTCGTAAAGGAGCTCCCTACCGTCACACCAACTAGTGCACAGACCACAAAAACGGTTGGTAAGAAGAACTTCACTGAGATAATTTTAAAACCATAGACCATAATTGTTGGAATCGTCCCAGACAAGATCCAAGTAGCAACTAAGACACCTATCAACAAGAAAATAATAATCGGAATAATCCCTGGTTTAATCCCTTCCACAATGCCCTCGTGGATCTCATCCCAAGAAAATCCTTTCCATTTGCCATAAAGCAACAACAACATGAATACAAAAAGAATCGGTATGTGAGGGGTTAATTTTTGACCAATAATTAAGTACCCGAGAATCGCTAACAAGGCAATCAAAATGCCTAAACTTTCAGCGAACGAAACAGTAGGTTTCGTTGATTTCATATGAAAACCTCCTTTTATGGAAAGCGAAAACTGAAGCAATAATCGAACTTGCTTCAGTTTCCAAACGACAATTTACTATAGTCATCAGGTGAAGAGGCACTCAGCAAAATAATTGCTAGCCTTTTTATTCACCTAAATCTTCTTTTACTTCCGTTGCCCAACTTGCTTTTTTAAAGCGATTAATGATTAACGGAATCACAAACATAACAATAGTGATTAATGCAACTAAGACTGCATCAGTCACGGTTGTTGTACCTAATGTGGCGAAAATAACAATGATAACACTAAAAATTAACATTGCTGCCACTAAATAAGCTAAGCCATTACCTTTTTTACCAATTCGGTAAGGACGTAGTGTATCTGGTTGAGATTTACGTAATTTAATTAGGGAAATCGCAATCAATACATACACAATACTATAAATAATTGTTGTTGCATTTGTTAAAGTTAAGAATACAGCGTTGACATCATCCATTACCCCATAAAGTAAAGCGAATAATGAGATAACTACAGATTGTGTTAACACAACGTTACGAGAAACGCCATATTTATTTTCGCGATGGAAACCAAATTTTGGTGGCAATAAGCCATCACGAGCAACTTGAATAATTGTTTTTGATGGTCCAGTAACCCAAGCAGATAATTGTAATAACACACCTAAGAAGACCATGAAACTAAAGATATTACCAATAATTGTTGGTAAACCTAAAACGTCACAATAAAGCAAAATTGGTTGTGTAATGTTAGACAATTCCATTTTGCCATTTGGAACAATATTAGCAACAAACATTGCATTAATAACGTTTAATAAAACTAAACCAATTAATGAAATGAAAACGCCTTTTGTATAATTTTTTGTTGCATCTTTCAAACGAGGAATATAAACAGAAGACATTTCAATCCCAACAAAGATAAACGCAATCCCTGCTAGATATTTAAATGTGTCCATATTTTCTAAGTTTGGTAAAACTTTTGACCAAGAGAAGGCACCTAAATAGCCGCCAGGTGTTAAGCCTACTTTAATCATTGAAAGAAGACCTAAAACAAACATAACTAATACTGGGATGTAAACACCTAGCCAAACACCAATATTTCCGCCAACTTTCGCCATGTCAAATTTCAAGTTCAAGATTGTAATAATCCAGTAAATCACTAAGATACAACCTAATACGAACCAATGATTTTCACCTAAATGAACATTACCAAATGTATTACCTAGCAAAGGGCCTAATGTAGAAGCAACCATTACCATTCCTGGGAACATTTGCACCCATAGTAACCAAGCGACAACAAAACCCCATTTGCTACCTAAGGCAGTTTTAACCCAAAGTTGAGGGCCACCTTCTTGAGGAAGCATCGTAGATAATTCACCAGATATCAATGCGATTGGACCAGCAAAGAATAAGACCGCGAAAATTGTGTAAGAAATTAATGTCCAACCAACAGCAGCAAGTGTTGGGATACTACGTACAGTTGCACACAATGCCATTGTTAAACCGATAAAAGTACCTAATTCAATTTTTTTAACTTGTTGTTTATCCAATTTTGTACACTCCTTATAAGATTTTGGATAAGGAGCATGAATGACTGTTATACGCTGAGTAAAACAGTCATTCGACTGCCTCTTACCCAGACAAAGAATTGGTTAAGAGGTTAGCCGTCTGGTTGATTTATCTCTTAAATAAATCAACCAGACGAACGTTCCCTCGTTCGGTTACCATTTCTTTTTTCCGTTTAAGATTCAATTATTTTACGTCGTAAATTTGTTCTAATTTTTCTTGTAAAGCAGCTTGAATCTTAGGAGCGTAAACATCAAATTCTTCTTTATCGTTCATGTATGGAGTCATTACAGCAGCACGTAACACAGTTACTTTACCTGCACGGTTCCATTCTTCGTCACTAAATCCTAAGCTGTTTACAAATTTTAATGGGCTGTTGCCATAATCTGGAATAGCAAAGTCAGTATGTGAAGTAATGAATTCGTTGTTGTAAATATTTCCTTTAACGTATGATGCATAGTCATATACATCATGGTTTAATTTGTTCATTGCTACTAAATCATCGTTGCCTTTTTCTTTAAACACATAGTCAACCATGTTGAAGTCTGGATGAGTTAATGTGTGGACTTCGATTTCTTTGTCGCCAACTTTGAATGTTAAATCATTCAAGAAGTTATAGAAATGATGTGATCCTTCAATTGAAGCACCAATTAATTTACCATAACCTGCAACGTTTAAAGGTAAAACGTGATGTGCAGCCCATACAGAAGCAGCTGTTGCACCAGCTTTTGAACCTTCAAGGATATAAGCACCTAGTAACGCAGGAATATCGGCACCTTTTTCAAATACGTAAGTTGCGAAGTAAGAAATAACGTCGCGCATACGTATATCTTGGATAACGATACCACCAGCTGAATAAGGGATATAACCCATTTTATGAGGGTCAATTGTTACTGATTCTGCTAATTCGATTGCTTTATATGCATCATACACTTCTCTTGAAATGTGTTCTTTTTTCTCTTTGAAGACACCGTATTCTTCATGAACATCTTGTAAATCTTCGTAAGGGATGAAGTTGTTGTCTTCGTCTAAGAAGATGGCACGTCCATAACCACCATAAGCAGCATCCACGTGTACATAATAGTAAATACCGTCTTTCATTAATTCATCGCGTAAAGCAATAATTTTATCGATTGAGTCAACGGCACCTTCTTCAGTAGAACCAACTACACCGACAACACCTAGCACTGGAATTTGTTCTTCTGCTAAGCCACGAACGATTTTTTCTAATTCGTTGATATCCATACGGTAGTTATGGTCAACTGGTACTGGGATAACTTGATCTAAACCGATACCGATAATATCAGCAGCTTTTAACCAAGAATAGTGTTTAGTTTGTGGGACTAACCATTTACCGATTGCTTGTAAATGTTTACCTGAACGAGCTGAATGAGCTTTGATTTCATCAATTTCATCTTCAGCTGATTCTAATAAGTCCATAATTTCTTTTGTTGGCATGTTCAATAGTTCCCAATCTGATTTGCCAGCAACTAATTCTGGTTTTACTTCTTTCATAGCAAATGGTAATGATTTAATGTTACGGGCATACCATAAGCCTTCTAAGTTAGCTAAAGAACCATCAGCAACGATGTGTCCCCAACCATTTTTGTAGCTCATTAAGTGAGCAAATTCATGTCCTACTTCTTCTTCCATTTGAGAAGTTGCTGGAGAAGATTCATAGGCAACGTTGTTCCCGTTCCATAGCATTGCAAAGTTGTAAGCTAATAGAGAAGGCATTAATGTTTCTGAGTTCATATGTCCCCAATATCTACCTGCTGTATGCCATGGAACTGAATGTGTACGCATGCGAGAAGAGATTTCATTCAATACATCTTTCATATGGTTGACAGTTTTTTCGTAGCTTTCAGATGTGCGTTCTTGAGAAGAGATAACTGGCATGTCTTGTGGCATGTAGTTTTGACGCCATCCTAAATGTTCATCTACTAAGTCGATCAACAAGTCTTTATATAATTGTCCGTTTTCGGCTTTGTCCCCAATGAATAGTGCATTAAGGTTCATTTCGCCTTTTGCTAATTTTTCGTTTTTCATACGAAAATTCCTCCTTACAAATTTTAATGAATTAGATTTTGCATTCACAACTTACACCCAAACGGCTAAAGTGTAAAGAAGAAAAATAACAATGGTTATCATAGCTCTTTAATTTTATAATTTTTTCACAAGGTGTCTTGTCAGAACCATTATATAAAAAAATAAGAGTGGGATTGTGTGTACAATCCCACTCTTATTAGGTGTATTAACGGTTTCACCACTACCTGTAAGGAGAAATAGAATTTTAACTTTGATCAAATAATCACACGTCTTCTCTTCGTGAAATTATTATCAATTTCTAATCCATTACTTTTGCTAAAAAGTAATTTTTCTTCCCTTTCCGTACAACAACGAATTTTCCATCGAAATGTTGTGTTGGATCGACTGCAAAATCTAAATCGGTAACTCGGTCACCGTTAATACTTATAGCTCCTCCGCTCACATCTTCGCGAGCTTGACGTTTTGATGGTTCGATTTCTGTGTCAACTAACCAATCTACGATGTTTTTAGCATCTTTGGTAATTTCAACAGTTGGCACATGTTCTAACCCTTGCTCGATTTCCTCAATCGTTAAGTCTTTAATATTGCCTGAGAAAAGAGCTTCTGAAATTTTTTGCGCTTCTTCTAATGCTGCATCATCGTGAACAAATCGTGTCACTTCTTCAGCTAAGCGTCTTTGTGCTTCACGTTTACCTGGTTCTTTTTCAACTTTTTCAGCTAACGCATCGATTTCTTCTTTATCTAAGAAAGTAAAGAATTTCAAGTATTTGATGACATCACGATCATCTTGGTTTAACCAGAATTGGTAGAATTCAAATGGTGAGGTTTTCTTAGGATCTAACCAGATAGCGCCACCCGCTGTTTTCCCAAATTTTGTACCATCTGCTTTTAGCATTAAAGGAATAGTTAACCCGAATACTTTGGCTTCTGGTCCTTCTTTTTTACGAATCAAATCTAATCCTGCAGTGATATTGCCCCATTGATCAGCGCCACCAATTTGCAATTGAATATTATGTTTTTTATGCAATGTGTAAAAGTCAATTGATTGAAGAATTTGGTATGTGAATTCTGTAAAGGAAATGCCACTTTCTAAACGACTAGCGACAATGTCTTTTGCCAACATCGTGTTGACATTAAAGTTTTTCCCGTAATCTCTTAAAAAATCTAATAAAGATAGTTCTGATAACCAATCGTAGTTGTTCACCATTGTTACCTCAGCATCTTTACCAAATAATTTTTTCATTTGATTTGAAAGACTGTCCACATTATGTTGCACAGCTTCCATCGTTTGTAAGACACGTTCGGTTGTTCGTCCACTTGGATCACCAATTGTTCCAGTTCCGCCACCAATTAAAATGTATGGGTGATGACCTGCTAATTGGAATCGTTTCATCATCATAAAAGGAATTAAATGTCCAATATGCATGCTATCTCCAGTTGGATCGACACCGCAATATAGCGAAATGCTCGTATTTTCTGTAAGTTCTCTTAGTCCTTCTTCGTTTGTTTGTTGATTGATTGCATCACGCCATGCTAGCTCGTCAATGATATTCATGTTATCACCCTCCATATTTATAATTATCTCTTTATAGGAAATCGTTCATTTAACGAAATAAACGATTAACACACTTGTTTTTACACGATATCCCGTGTTTATTTCTATGTATACACGGGTTCACGAAATTTTCTTTGGTCTGCCACGTATTCAAAAAAAGAATACAAAAAATCCCTAAGTCGTTGAAACGACTTAGGGACGAATTTCTCGTGGTACCACCCAAATTTATACATAGTTTAATTTATTTAAAATACTATATACCTCTTAACAAATAACGCTGTTACCCGTGCCCTGTAGGCAGAAGCTCAAGAATGTAATTCGATAAATAACGTGTACTAGTTTCCAGCGCCACTAGCTTTCTGTAACAGTGGTTATTTCTCTACTGCTTTTCTGTCATTGCTTTGTATTTAACTTGTACATGTAGCATATTCCTTTTCGTTTTTTTTGTCAACACTCTTTGCTTAATTTTTTTTACTTTTATAAAAGATGTCCCTTTTTCACAAAAATAAAATAACACAATTAAAATAATATTTATTTATTTTAAAAGCAACTACAGATAAAAAAATAACGAATAAAATTAAAAAATATTCTTTAAAATTTTTTTGACTTTTTTTGTGATTTTCTATACTTTTATAAAATTCCCGAAGAAAAATGACGAACTTCGGATCAGAAGTTCGTCATTTTGTGAAAAACAGTTTTAAAGAATTGGTGAAAATAATCGTGAAATTTGTTGTTTAAAAATCAACCATTTTGACATGTCGCGAACAACTTCTGGAGTCATTGTTGTACATTTTTTTCGATCTTCTAAGAAAATTGCTTCTAATTGATCAATGATTTTTTTATCATATAACACAGCATTTGCTTCAAAGTTTAATTTGTAACTTCGGATATCTTGATTGGCTGAACCAACTGTGCAGACTTCATCATCCATAATCATTGTTTTCGCATGTAAGAAACCACCGTTATAAATTAAAATTTCAATATTTTCTTTCATCAATAAGCGGCCGTAATACTGTGTTGCTCGATAAATAAACGGATGGTCGGGCTTATCTGGAATCATAATTTTAACATCTACTCCTGAAGCCGCAGCAACTTTTAAAGCAGCCAAGACACTATCATCAGGAACTAAATACGGCGTTTGAATCCAGACTCTTTTCTTGGCAGAAGTAATCAATTTAATAAAGGCCAATTTAATTTGTTCACGGTCACTGTTAGGACCACTGGCAATCATCTGAATGGATGTATTTGCCTCTGGCACCAATGCTTCAAGTTTAAAGAAATAATCCAATTGATACGCCACACGATTTTTCTCGGGGGAAGAGACGTTCCAATCCATTAAAAAACGCATTTGCAGTAATGAGGCTGCTGGCCCTTGAATCCGTAAATGTGTATCCCGCCAATAGCCAAACTTTTTAGTCGTTCCAGCATATTGATCGGCAACATTAAAGCCGCCAATGTAGCCTACTTTTCCGTCAATAACAACAATTTTCCGGTGATCATGATAATTCAAACGAAACTTCAAAAGTGCTTTTTGAGAAGTAATAAATGTTTGGACAAAACCGCCGTTTTTTTTCAATTCATTCAAATGATGAACCTTGGTGCCCTTTGAGCCAAAGGCATCGTAAAGCAACCGCACTTCAACCCCTTCAGCCGCCTTTTCTTCTAATAAGTTCAAAATTTTGGTGCCGATATGATCCGTTACAAAGGCATAATATTCAATATGAATGGAGTGCTGAGCTTTTTTTATGTCCGCCATCAACGCATTGAATTTTTCCGTACCATCCGTAAAAATTTGAACATCATTTTTCTTAGTCAGAGGCATCCTATTCAACGAGGAAAAAAAGTCTGTAAACTGTTGTTGCTCCTCCGTCGGCATCTTTTGACTATAAAGTTCAAAACTTTCTTCTTGGAAATTCTGAAAATTCTCTAATTCCCGCAAATCACTTTGTTGCAAATAAAATTTCTTTTTGTCGGTTAAACCGCGCCCAAAGAATAAATATAAGAAAAAACCAAAAACGGGTAGAGCAATCAGTACGAGTAGCCATGCCCAAATTGCTGCTACATCTCGAGGTTTTAACAAAATGGTAATTCCCGCAATAATTGCATTAATAAAATAAATAACTGTTAAGACGCTAAGAATCAATTGTCTTCCTCCTTTATTTGTTACGTTTTAGTATACCATCAATTACGGATTTGGAATATCTTTTCTTTAGCGACTTCTGTCTCAAAAAATAAAAAGAGCCCCCATTCTAGTTACTGGTACTAGAATGCGGGGGGCTTTTTGATGTTTGTTTGAAAGTCTTTTAACTTAATTTCGTGTAAATGGACCTTTAGGAGCAATCAATTCTAAATTTGTACCATCTGGATCGGTAAAGTAAGCGACACCTGTACCAAAACCGCTCTTCAAGCCATCTTCTTCTTGGAATGTAATCGGCTCTCCATCAGGTTCTACGCCAATCGCTCTTAAACGTGCAACAGCTGCATCAATATCTTCCACTTCGAAACACATATGCATTGCACTAATTTGTTCGTTGGAATAAGAAGCTTTTTCTGATTTTGGTTTAACATATTCTAATAAATCAATATTGATGTTTTCTAGATGCACATTGGCATACTTGATTAATGTATCATCTAACCCTTGTGTTTGGGCCATCCGTTTTCCACCAATTTCATCACGATTTGCGATTTTTGTTCCTGTTAATGCTTCATAAAACTTTACTGATTCATCCAAATTACTGACTGTAATCCCCACGTGGTTGACTACTGAAAAACCTTTAACTGCTTCACTCATTGTATCTCCTCCTAGTTAATTTTTAGAAATCAAACGTGTCTGGATCTGGTCCCACACGTAACGATTCATTCAATTGGTTGATTTGTGCCATTTCTTCTGCACTTAGTTCAAAATCAAAGACCGCTGCATTGCTAATCATCCGTTCTTTGTGGACAGATTTCACGGCTAATAAGATATCTTGTTGAATATCCCAACGTAAAATCACTTGGGCTGCTGATTTATTATGGTTCTCAGCAATCGCCAAAATGGTTTCGTTCGATAATAATTGACCTTGCATCAATGGTGACCAAGCTTGGACTTTGATATCATGTTTTTCACAGAAATTACGCACTTCTTTTTGATCCAATTTTGGATGTAGTTCCACTTGGTTAATTACCGGAACAACTTTTGCATAAGAAAGTAAATCTTCTAAATGATGAACTTGGAAGTTGCTGACACCAATTGCTTTCACTTTTCCTTCGGCGTATAAAGTTTCTAAAGCTTGCCATGATTCTTTGTAAGAATTATTTCCTGGCCAATGAATTAAATACAAATCTAAATAATCTAAACCTAAACGTTCCAAACTATCATTGAAAGCTTGAATTGTTTCATCATAGGAAATATGCGCGTTCCAAACTTTCGAGGTAACAAATAAGTCCTCACGGTTCAAACCAGTTGCCGCTAAGCCTGCTTTAATTCCCGCTCCTGTACCAGATTCATTGCCATAGATTTGCGCTGTATCGATTAAACGATAACCATTGATAATCCCTTCTTCGACCACTTTTGCTGTCTCTTCGTCTGGTATTTGGAATACCCCGAGACCCATTCCTGGAACTTTAGTGCCGTTGTTTAATGTTACTGTATCTGCTAGTGATGTAATCATTTGATTCGCTCCTTTAACGTTTTCTGATATCATCATATACCGTGCCGTACATGCTGTATAGTACGTACTTTTTCGTTTCATAGGAACCAAAAAGTGCGCTTTTTGTTAAATTCGCTTTTTTAGCCTGAAAAATTTTTCAACTTTTTTTATATAACGTACTTTCTCGCTCTTCTAAGCGTAGCATTCTTTAACCGATTTAACTAGTGTATCTCTCACGACACACGACATTTTATGTAAAAAAAGAGAACGCGTACTCCGTCTTCGAAACGTCCTAAGACGCCGACAGAATACCGTTCTCGTGGGTTTGGCACCCAATGGGGGCATAGGGATTCGAACCCTAGACCCTCTGATTAAGAGTCAGATGCTCTAACCAACTGAGCTATGCCCCCGTTGTATAAAATAGCTTTTCAGCTACCTCAATATTGTAGCACTCCGCTATTATTTATACAAGAGGGAATTTTTTTCAGTTGTTATTCTTGTGAAGATTGTTCTTTTTTTACAGGACAAGCTGTTTGACAATCTTCACAACTTTCCCCTTTTTTGATTCGTCGATAGGTGATGATTCCTGCTGTTCCAAAAATTAAAATGGATAAAATAATTGTTGCCATCCGTTATTACCCTCTTTCTAAAGAAGTGATTGCTTGGACACTTTCTTTGCCTGGCTTTGGTTTTCTTATAAGGAAATAAAATCCAGCTAAAACAACACCCATCGCTAAAAAAGTCCCCAGAGTTAGTGTGCCTTTTTCGAATAACACATGGCCCAATTGATAAATCACAAAACTAACCATATAAGCCAAACCGCATTGATAACCAATGGCTCCTAATGTCCATTTGAGGTCTCCCATTTCACGACGAATTGCGCCAATTGCAGCAAAACAAGGTGCACATAATAAGTTAAAAGTTAAGAACGAATAGGCCGCGACTGGCGTAAAGGTGTGTTGCAGTGCGCCCCAGACTTCTACCCCGTTTTCAGAAACATCTTTCACATTGCCAAATAAAATGCCTAAGGTACCAATAATATTTTCTTTCGCTATCAATCCTGTAATTGTGGCAACTGCCCCTTGCCAATTACCCCAGCCTAATGGGATAAATAGCACCGCCAACCCTTTACCTAGAAATGCTAGAATACTTTGACTTTCTGGAACGGGTTGAAACGTCACAGAATAATGTGACATGAACCAAATGAGAATACTGGAAACAAAAATAATCGTTCCTGCTTTTTTTACAAATGAGCGACATCGTTCATAGGCATGCCGAACCACACTTCTAAGCTGTGGCAAATGATAGGCGGGAAGTTCCATAATAAATGGTGCTGGATCTCCCGAAAAATGCTTGGTCTTTTTTAAAGCAATCCCTGACAACACAATGGAAGCAACCCCTAAGAAATAAGCAGAGGGCGAGACCCAACTTTGGTTAGGAAAAAATGCACCTGCAATCAGAGCGATAATTGGCAACTTCGCCGAACATGGCATAAAAGTCGTGACCATAATAGTCATTCGCCGATCGCGTTCGTTTTCAATCGTTCGACTAGCCATCACGCCTGGGACCCCACAACCTGTCGCAATTAACATTGGAATAAACGACTTACCAGATAGGCCGAATTTCCGAAACAAGCGATCCATGACAAAGGCAATCCGTGCCATATAGCCACAATCTTCTAAAAAACCTAAACATAAAAACAGGACGGCCAGTTGTGGTAAAAATCCTAACACAGCCCCAACACCTGCAATGATCCCATCTAAAATTAAACTTTGCATCCATGGCGCTACTTGCCATTGCGCCAACCAATTTCCCACAAATTGAGGAACCCATTCCCCAAAAAAGACATCGTTTAACCAGTCTGTCCCCATTGTACCAACCGTTTGAATAGACAAGTAATAGACCAACCACATCACAAACGCAAAGATTGGCAACGCCAACCACCGATTGGTTACCACTCGGTCAATCTTATCACTGTGAGTAAATGTCATTTCTGTTTTTTTCGTCGCACACAAAGCAATTAATCGAGCAATAAAGGCATAGCGTTCATTAATGATAATGGCTTCACTTTCATCTTGAAAGATTTTTTCGGTAATTTGTATGACTTCTTCAATTTCTTTTTCTTGAAAAGAACTCAATAATAATTGCTCTTTGGTTCGAACATCTCGTTCAAAAAGTTTTAAACTATACCAACGCTGTTGCGTTTCAGGAACAGTATTTCCTAAAATATCAACAATTTCAGCAAGTGCTGCTTCTAAGCGATTATCATAAGAAGGATAAATAACCTCTGTCTCTATGGCATTCGCTCGCTGCTTACTTTGTTTTAAAGCATGATCCAACCCACGATTCTTCAAAGCACTAATCTCAACGACAGGCACGCCTAAGCCATAACTTAACTTTTCACTATTCAATGTTTGGCCGTTTTTTTCCAACAAATCCATCATATTTAACGCACAAACAACCGGTAATCCAGTTTCAATTAATTGTGTTGTTAAATAAAGATTCCGTTCCAAATTGGTCACATCGAGAATATTCAAAATCACTGAAGGTTGGTCCTCCAAAAGATAATCTCGTGCCACAATTTCTTCAGGCGTATAAGGAGAAAGAGAGTAAATCCCTGGCAAATCTTGAATAATGAGTGTCTTATCTTTCTTTGCCACCCCCTCTTTGCGTTCCACAGTCACCCCTGGCCAGTTTCCAACATATTGGTTGGCTCCTGTTAACATATTGAACGTTGTCGTTTTACCGCTATTAGGGTTGCCGGCTAGTGCAATTTGCTGAGTCATTCGCTTTCCTCCTTTTCAACCAAGATTAGTTCCGCTTCACTTTTTCGTAACGTTAGTTCGTAGCCACGTACATTGATTTCAATTGGATCAGCTAAAGGAGCTACTTTGCGAATAAAAATTACTGTTCCTTTTGTTAAGCCCATGTCCATCAACCGACGTTTCACCGCTCCTTGTCCGTGGATCCCTACTATTGTAGCGCGCTCTCCAACTTTCAAGGTATCTAAGGAGACCCAAACTTTCTCATTCGCCGAGCGCTCCTCCACATGAATCGCTTGTAAAATCGTATCTGTCAGCGCAATTCGACTATTATGTAATAAAACAATACCATTTTGATTTTGATAATTGACAAGGACAACTGCTTGGCCTGCAACGACACCTAAATTGTTCAGATGTTTCTTTGTCTGAACATCTGCTTGGACGCTTTCGACTGTATAGACTTTCCCAACTTCTGCCTGCGCTAACGTAATCATTTACTTTCCTCCATGTGAAAAAGTTTCAAACGAAAATGAGAATCGTTCTCAATTAAAAGAATACGCTTGCTTACACGGAAAGTCAATGAATTTCTGGATGTATCTCCTGTTTTCTTCTATTTTCCTTCTATATAGAGACACTTTTTTCAGGTTACCATTTTTGAAAAAAAGTCAGCTCTTGTTTTTTATGTTACTAGCTACTATAAAATTCCACTCATTCAATAACAAATCCGCTTATTTTTTCTTCTTGTGCCTAACTCAAATGTCAACACAATATTTAGTGTTTTTTCACTAAATGTTCTCTTTCAAAATTTTAATTTTTTTGTTTGTCAAACACTGACCAATGTGTTTTTTCTCCCAAAAACGAGGATTCACGTGTTTTCATTTTCCTTTCAAAAACACAAAAACTAGTATTATGAGAAAAACGTACCACAATATATAGTGTTAAAGTGTTGACTTTTTTCTACATAGATTTATACTAGTCTATGTAGAAAAAAAGAGGAGGAACTTTCAATGAACGTAAAAATCTTTTCAAAAAATAACTGTATCCAATGTAAAATGGCGAAACGTTTCCTAAGTGAAAATAACATCGCTTTTGAAGAAATCAATATCGACGCACAACCAGATGCTATCGACTGGTTAAAAGAACAAGGGTTCCAAAGCGTACCGGTAATCACATCTGAAGCAACAACCGTTGTTGGCTTCCGTCCAGACCAATTAAAACAATTGGCTAGCTAAGATGAAACTTGTTTATTTTTCAGTCACCGGTCAAACAAGGCGCTTTATTAAAAAATTGGATTTGCCTGCTTATGAACTTGAGCCAGCGAATCCTTTTTTTGAAATAAATGAGCCTTTTATTCTTGTCATTCCTACCTATGATGCAGAAATTACAGAGGTAGTGAATGACTTTCTTGATTATAAAAGTAACCAAGAACTGTTAGTTGGTGTAGCTGGTGGGGGCAACCGTAATTTTGCTGAATTATTTGTCTATACCGCCAAAGATATTGCCCGCGATTACCACGTTCCGCTTCTATACTCCTTTGAGTTTAGCGGAACAGACGAAGACGTGGAGACCTTTAAGAAAGTAGTGGAAGAAATTGAGTCTAAAAGAAATTAGAGATGTCAGCTATTTCAAACTGAATAACGAGATTAACCGTCCTGTTGATGGTCAAATCCCTTTAAATAAAGATAAAGAAGCACTCGCAGCCTTCTTTAAAGAAAATGTAGAACCGAATACACGTAAATTCAGCTCTGCTGAAGAAAAAATCAACTTTTTAATGAAAGAAGATTTTATTGAAACTGAATTCATCGAAAAATATTCAATGGACTTTATTGAAAAATTGTATGCTTTCTTAGATGAACAACATTTCCAATTCAAGTCTTTCATGGCGGCTTATAAATTTTATTCTCAATACGCTTTAAAGAACAACGCCGGAACAGAGTATTTAGAAACATATGAAGATCGGGTTGCCTTTAATGCCTTGTATTTTGCGGATGGCGATGAAGAGTTGGCTTTAACATTGGCGGATGAAATGATCCATCAACGGTATCAACCAGCCACACCTTCTTTCTTAAACGCTGGGCGTAAACGTCGAGGTGAATTGGTTTCTTGTTTCTTAGTTCAAGTAACAGATGATATGAACAGCATTGGGCGTTCAATTAATTCTGCCCTTCAATTATCACGAATCGGCGGTGGCGTAGGGATTACTCTTTCCAACTTACGTGAAGCGGGCGCACCAATCAAAGGTTACGATGGCGCAGCAAGTGGTGTTGTCCCTGTTATGAAATTATTTGAAGATAGCTTTAGCTACTCTAACCAACTAGGTCAACGTCAAGGTGCTGGTGTGGTTTATCTAAACGTCTTCCATCCAGATATTGAAATGTTCTTATCTGCTAAAAAAGAAAACGCTGATGAAAAAATCCGTGTAAAAACGTTGTCTCTTGGTGTTATTGTTCCAGATAAATTTTACGAATTAACGCGTAACAACGAAGATATGTATTTATTTAGTCCTTATAGTGTGGAACGTGAATATGGTGTACCTTATTCCTATGTAGATATTACCAAAGAATATGATAACCTAGTGGCCAATCCAAACATACGTAAACGTAAAATTAAAGCCCGTGACTTAGAAAATGAAATTTCTAAATTACAACAAGAATCTGGCTATCCTTATATCATCAATATTGATACAGCTAACAAAAACAATCCGATTGATGGCAAGATTATCATGAGTAACTTATGTTCTGAAATTCTTCAAGTTCAAACGCCTTCTGTTATTAATGGGAAACAAGAATATGAAGTTTTAGGAACAGATATTAGTTGTAACTTAGGTTCAACTAACATTGTTAATTTAATGGAAAGTCCTGACTTTGGAAAATCTGTCCGCGCTATGACGCGTGCGTTAACTTTTGTAACAGATGCTTCTGAAATTGATGTCGTGCCAACTATCCAAAATGGAAATCGTTTAAGCCATACAATCGGACTAGGCGCAATGGGCTTACACACCTTCTTCGCTAAAAATCATATGGAATACGGCTCTGAAGAATCACTAGACTTTACAGACATTTATTTCATGTTATTAAATTACTGGACTTTAATGGAAAGTAACCAAATTGCGAGAGAACGTAACCAAGTCTTCCACAATTTTGAAAAATCAGATTATGCTTCTGGTGCTTACTTCGATAAATATATTGAAGGCAACTTTACACCAAAATTTGATAAAGTGAAAGAAATCTTCAAAGACATTCAGATTCCAACAGCTGAAGATTGGGCTGCGTTACGCGATGCTGTGAAAAAAGATGGTCTTTATCATCAAAATCGTTTAGCCGTAGCGCCAAATGGTTCAATTTCATATATTAATGATACTAGTGCCAGCATTCATCCAATTACTCGCATGATTGAAGAACGTCAAGAGAAGAAAATTGGTAAGATTTACTATCCAGCGCCTTATTTAGCGAATGATACAATCCCTTACTATACTTCTGCTTACGATATGGATATGCGCAAAGTGATTGATGTCTACGCAACAGCGCAACAACACGTTGATCAAGGAATGAGTTTAACCTTGTTTATGCGTTCAGAAATCCCTGAAGGCTTGTATGAATGGAAAGAAACACCAAAACAAACAACCCGTGACTTGAACATTTTACGTCATTATGCGTTCAACAAAGGGATTAAATCAATTTACTATATTCGTACATTTACAGATGATGCTGAAGAAATTGGCAGCAATCAATGTGAGTCTTGCGTGATTTAATGAAAAGCACTTAAATAAGGCGTTCTGCTTGAGCGTCTTATTTTTTAGGAATGTTCTCTTTTTAAACAGGACATTTTCAGATATACTGGACAAAGAAGAACGGCTGCACGCTCCTATTTGGACTCTGTAGAACGTTTTAAGCGAAGAAACGAGACAACTAGTCAAACAGACTGCTGTCCCAGCATACAGGAGGAATAACCATGGCAACGTATTATGAAGCAATTAACTGGAACGCCATTGAAGACGTCATTGATAAATCCACTTGGGAAAAATTAACCGAACAATTTTGGTTAGATACACGGATTCCGTTATCCAATGACTTAGATGATTGGCGGACTCTTTCCGATTTAGAAAAAACTACTGTCGGCTACGTTTTCGGCGGTTTAACTTTATTAGATACTGTTCAATCAGAAAGCGGCATGGATCAACTGAGAAATGATGTGCGGACGCCCCATGAAGAAGCCGTCTTAAATAACATCCAATTCATGGAATCTGTCCATGCCAAAAGTTATTCTTCTATCTTCAGTACATTAAATACAAAAAAAGAGATTGATGATATTTTTGAGTGGACAAATACCAACAAACATCTGCAATATAAAGCAGAACGGATTAACGAAATTTATAAAAACGGTACTCCGTTAGAGAAAAAAATTGCTAGTGTATTTTTAGAAACGTTTTTATTCTATTCTGGGTTCTACACTCCCCTTTACTATTTAGGAAACAATAAACTAGCGAACGTCGCTGAAATTATTAAATTGATTATCCGTGATGAATCAGTGCACGGCACGTATATTGGCTATAAATTCCAATTAGGATTTAATGAATTACCAGAAGATGAGCAAGATAAACTAAAAGACTGGATGTATAATTTACTTTACGAATTGTACGAAAACGAAGAACGTTATACAGAAGAATTATATGATGACTTAGGTTGGACCGAAGAAGTAAAAACCTTTTTACGTTACAACGCCAACAAAGCTTTAATGAACTTAGGTATGGATCCCTTATTTGCGGATACAGCCAATGATGTGAACCCGATTGTAATGAATGGTATTTCGACAGGAACTAGCAACCATGACTTCTTCTCTCAAGTAGGAAATGGCTATTTACTAGGAACAGTTGAAGCCATGAAAGATGATGACTATCTTTACGGTTTAGATAAATAGCAAAAAGCTAGAAACGATTAACGTTTCTAGCTTTTTATTTTACCAACTTCCAGAGGCACCGCCACCGCCGAATGAGCCGCCACCGAATGAACCACCACTGCTGCTACCAGAACTACTATGATTAGACGGATTGTATTGTGAGTTTAAATAAGCATACGTCAAAACACTACCATCATAACTATATAAAGTATCTCCTACTAATAAACGCCCAAAAGATTGTTTTTTTGCATTTGGATATATACTTAGTAAAGAACCACGCTTAGTGGCACGTCTTATTTTCCCTTTTGTGGCAAATAACGTTGCTCCATTAAGATATAAACAATAAAAAGAAGTCTTTTTCATCTTATTTAATACTTTCTTTGTCTGTTCTGAGTTATTTAGGACAGCCTTTGTTGGTAAACAATTCAAATAATCTTGATACATTTTTTTAACAAGTTTTCTTGTTCTTAAAATTTGTAAAATATAAACAGCACAAATGAGCATCCCAGCAATACTTGCCATTAAAAGAACATTTCTTTTCGTTGTGTTAGTGTTTAACTCTGCTTGTATATTTGTTAATTCATTATCCACTTGTGCGGTTTTTGAATTGATTGCAGCCGATACTTGATCAATAATTTTATTGAGACCTGTATTATAATCCTCGTCTCTAAAAGCCTCTTTTACTTCTTCATTATTAATAATATCATCCGCATAGCTATCCGTTAAAATACTCTCTAAGCCATATCCAACTTCCAAGCGAGACTCGCGATCCTCAATTGCCATTAGAAAAACCACACCATTATTTTTTTCACGATCCCCTACACCTAATTGATTAGCAATCTTATTGCTGTAAGATTCAACAGATTCCCCACTAGGTAACGCAGGAACGGTAATAAGCATAAATTGTGCGCCATTCGCATTTTCCAACAATTGTTGATTCAATTGAAACATTTTCTGTTTAAGTTGATTTGAGACAATACCCGCATTATCTGAAACATAGATATTAGCATCATTAATGTTCAACTGCCCATTCGTTCCAGTAATTGTCACTAATTCATTTTCACCAGTTATTTCTTGTTTAGAAAAGTTATTTATTGTTGTCTGGGTTGACGCTTCAGTCATTTTCCCTGCTAAAATATCGTCTCTCTTTTTTTGTAAGACTTGTTGCTTCTCTCTCAGTGCAGTTTGTTTTGCTTCATAGGAGATTCCCTTTCCTTCATGCCAAGCAGCCATTCCTAATATTAAAATCATACTTAAACTAATTACCACAACAATCGTTGTATTCCGCTGATGCTTTTTATAAAACAAACGAACTTTTTCTTGAATTTTTTCGACTTTTTTATCCAACCTTCCTCACTTCTTTCTTTTTAACCCAAATTTTCTATAATTTTTTTATTTAAATTTTACTTGCGGCACTTCTTTTCCCTGCTCTGTCGCAACATAGTTAGTTTTCTTCTCAAATCCTAAAAGTTTTGCAATTATTTTATCAGGGAATTTTGAAATCTGTTGGTTATATGTTTCAACAGCTTGTATATAGTTACGGCGTTCAACAGAAATTCGATTTTCAGATCCTTCTAATTGAGTCATTAAGGTTTTGACATTTTCAGAAGAAGCTAACTTTGGGTAATCTTCATTCAATACTGTAACAAAATTACCTAATCCTTTTTCAATTTGCTCATTTGCTTGCCCTTTTTCAGAAGAAGATTTTGCTCCTGCGTATGCTTTACGTGCTTCCGTTATTTCTTTTAAAACTTCTTTTTCTTGAGTCATACTGCCTTGAACACTACTGACAAGATTCGGAATTAAATCAGCACGTCTTTGCATTACATTCTCTACTTGTGACCATTCTGCTTCGACTTTATTATCTAAAGTAATCAATTGATTATAAGCTTTCATCACAAATGCACCAATAATCACAACGACAACAACAATAATACTAAGAAATTTATTTTTTTTATTCATCTTACTTATCACCTTTCTTTCTAACTCGTAATACAATCATAACTCTTTTGTAATCTTTTTGAAATATTAAACTTAAAAAATCAGTCCTAGGTCCTAGAAGAAAACCGCCATAAGCATTTTAACTTATAGCGGTTGTCATTAATTATAAATAGATGTTTCTACACATTAATCAATCGTAATTTTGTTACATTATTTGAAACAGATAGGTCTTCGATAACATCGGCATACGTTAGGCCTTTAGGCAAATCAATAGTATAGATATTCGTATAGATTTTTGTATCATCCACCCAAGAAACATTGAAGTTCACATCATAAATTTCAATATGTTTTTCTTCAAAATACTGATTAATAAATTCTTTGGTTTCTTGTTTATGTTGATAGCGAATTTCTAATTTTTTGATTGTTGGTACGTGAATAATTCGTTTGACAATGGTTAAGGCAAATAATACACCGATAAAACTTGTTAAGGCAATCGTATAGTAGCCCATGCCCACCGCAATCCCTAAACCAGCAACGGTCCATAGCGACGCGGCTGTCGTCAATCCTGTGACACTTTGTTTCGTTACAATGATGGTTCCAGCACCTAAAAAGCCGATTCCACTTACAACTTGTGCGATCAATCTTGCTTGATCTGAACGAATGACCCCCGTCAAAGCCGGATTAGCTAACGCATCTTTCAATGCATTGATTGCAATTTGCGACTGAATTAACGCAATAATAGCCGCGCCCATACAAACTAAAATGTGAGTGCGCATCCCTGCTGGGCGATTCTTATATTGTCTTTCAAAACCAATTGCGCCACCCATCACCATCGCTAGGACTAACCGTAAAATAATTTCTGGAATTGTTAGCTGTAACATCCTTTTCACCTCTTCTTCTATTACTTCCAGTATAACAAAAAAAGAACTTGAAACATAAGGAAATCCTTATGTTTCAAGTTCTTTTTAATCAACGATTATAATTTACTTGCAGCTGCATCATCAATGATTACAACAACATCTTGATGGTTTTGTAATGCACTTGCTGGCATGTCTGTTGTTACTGGTCCGTCAATCATTCCTTTAATGGCCTCTGCTTTTGCTTCGCCATAAGCCATTAAAATCATTTTTTTACCTTTCATGATTGAGCCAATCCCCATAGAAACAGCACGTGTTGGGACATCTTCTACTTTGTCAAAATAACGTTTGTTTGCGTTGATTGTTGATTCAGTCAACTCAACGACATGTGTTAAGCTATCTAGAGGTGTGCCTGGTTCGTTGAAACCAATGTGTCCATTTTGACCAATACCTAAGATTTGGATATCTACTGGATGTGCATCGATAATTTTTTCATATTCTGCGGAAGCAGCATCTAAATCTTCTGCTTTACCATTTGGTACAAATGTTTCTTTAAATGGTTTTTTGTCAAATAAGTGTTTGTTCATGAAATAACGGTAACTTTGCTCATCTTCGCCACCTAAACCAACATATTCATCTAAGTTTACAGAAGTCATTTCTGTAAAGTCGACATCACTTGCTGTCATTTCTTTATATAATGTTTCTGGTGTACTACCTGTTGCTAAGCCTAAAACTTTCGCACCATTGTTCATACCTTCTTTAATTAATTCAAACGCTTTTTTGCCGCCTTCTTCTGCATTTGCTACACGGATAATTTGCATTTTGACACGCTCCTTACGGTTTATTTTGGTATAGTCCAATTATAACACCTTCTGAAAAAAATTTCTAGAATAAAAGAAAAAAACTTCTATTTCCATCAGAAATAGAAGTTTTCGAGCTTGTTTAACAGATTAATATTGTGGTGCGTTGGGATCCACATACGTATTTGGATCAGCATAAGCGTTTGGATCTGTGTACGTATTTGGGTCAACGTACGTATTCGGATCATAGGCTCCTTCTGCTGCTTGTTGCGTATTGCCGTTGTATTCTGTTTGACCGGCTGTGGTGTCCGCTGTGCTACTCGAACTAGTAGAGCTATTGGCACTTGAATCACCAGATTCACCAATCAGTGCAGTATCTGTAACAGCATAGCTAAACTGATTATAAAAGGCTAAATCTTTTTCACGTTCAGAAGCATGTTCTTTTAAACCAAGTTGTTTTCTAAGCGTTGTTTGTGTTTTGTATAAGCTATTTGGATCTAGGACTTGATAATAAATATCATCAATGGTTGCACTGTATCCTTGTAATTGTTCAGAGTCAATTGTTTTAAAGGCAGATAAATATTTTGATTGGATGTCCATCATGTCATCCCAAGTTAAGTCTGTTTTTACGTTGGCTTCAACAGCATCAAGAATTTTTCGATATTTTGAAACACCGTCAAAACTCATGACTTTGCGCACAATTTTCTCAACAACTTCTCGTTGGCGGCGTTGACGACCCACATCTCCTTCAGGATCTTCGTGACGCATCCGCGCATATGCCAAACCTGTCGTGCCATCTAACTTGATTTTACCTGCTGGAACAGTAATACCGTCCAACGTAAATTCACCAATCGTATTATCTACTTCAATACCGCCTACCGCATCAATCAGGTCTTTTAACCCTTTCATATTGATGGATACATAGTGATGGATGGGAATATCCAGTAATTCTTGGACTGTATTAATCGCCATTTCGGCGCCACCAAATGCATAGGCATGGTTCAATTTGTCTTGTGTGTCATTTCCAACAATATCTGTTAGAATATCTCTATCCAAACTGATCATTGTGGACTTGTTTTCTTTCGGGTTGATGGTTACAACCATTGTAGTATCTGAACGACCTTGTTCTGTTCGGCCTAAATCGCCTGTGTCAATCCCCATTAAAAGAACAGAGAATGGTTCTTGCGCATCAATATTGGCCGTGGCTCCTTTATTGGACTTACGGTTAACTGATTGATAGATCCCATTAATTGTTGAATTGGCATCTGAATACATCTTAATCCCGTAAGCACATACCCCAGCTACTACCACTAGCAAGACGCTCAAGAAGCCCAGTACTACTTTTTTCCATAGTTTCATAAGACACTTCCTCGTTTATCTAAGAATAATTCTTAATTCATGCCCTTTATTTTCTCATAGTTTGCTTATTCAAGCAATATTTTTTATTTTTTGGAACAAGAACTTAACACAATTGTAAAATAAAAGAGCGCTTTACCAAGGAACAATTGTTATTTTTGAGAAAGTGTTTGCAGAAATTCTTGATAATGTTTTTGTTCATTCGTTTCAGTGATAGTTATTTTCTCAAATGCACCATTTAGTAAATCAGTCAGTGATCCTTCAATCAAATGCGTAATCGTGGCATTCCCAATTAATTCCATCCAATAACTGCCATCTGACGTTTCGTGGACGACTGTTTTCACCATACCTCCAGCATTTTTGACGGTTATTTCTTCATAAAAAACACCATCTTTCAATAACGTATAAAGTAAACTACTTGCGCACATAGCTGTCCCACAAGCACTTGTAAAACCTACACCACGTTCATACGTTCGAACAAATAGTTGATTTTTGCCAAGAATTTCAACAAAACTCACATTTATCCCTTCCGGAAAATATGGATTTTCATTATTTACATAGGTAGCGATTCGTTCAAATTCTGGACCATTTAAGGTTTCGTGATCCACAAATGCTACAAGGTGCGGATTAGGCACTGCTACCGCTGTAAAGCGAATGGTTTTAGATAATGCTGGTACGATTTCATCAATTAATGTTTGGACCCCTAAATGCATTGGGATAGTGACTGCTTCAAAACTTACTGGCGAAATTTCCACTTGGTAAGTCGCTACTTCTTCAGCTAAATTGGGGGCTTGACGTACTTTCAAATCTGCAAACATTGTTTCAACTGTAAATGATTTTTCTTGGTTTTTTTCAGCTAAATAACGGGCAACCGTACGCAAGCCGTTCCCGCACATGCTTGCTTCACTACCATCGCTGTTAATCACTCGCATTCTAGCATTGGACGTGCCGTGAGTCCCTTCTCCTACCAAAAGTAACCCATCTGCTCCCGCCAATAATCCTGTTTCCCGTGAACATAACTGGATGCGCAATTGCTCAATTTCCTCAGCGGTTAAAGAACGCTCAAACTGTGTTTCATCCAATAAAAAGAAATCATTTTCTGACCCGTGTACTTTTTGCATCATAACATTCATTTTTTTAGCTCCTTCTTTATGTATCCGTTATCTTTCCCTACTTACTTTAGTATGCCATAAACGAACAACTATTTCGACCCTGGATTTGTAAAAGGAAAGAGTCAAATGACAGCCGTCATTTGACTCTTTCCTTCACAATTGGCAAACTTATTTTGCTGCTGCAAAAAGTTCGTTTACTTTATCCCAGTTAACAACGTTCCAGAATGCTTCAATGTAATCTGGACGAACGTTTTTATATTTTAAGTAATACGCATGTTCCCAAACGTCAAGACCTAAAACAGGTGTTTGGCCATCCATTAATGGTGAATCTTGGTTTGGTGTTGAAGTGATTTCTAATTTACCGTTATTCACAACTAACCAAGCCCAACCTGAACCAAAGCGGCCAGTTGCAGCTGTTTTGAAAGCAGCTTTCATTTCATCAAAGCTACCAAATGTTTCATCGATTGCTTCTTTAATAGCGCCAGTTGGTTGTCCACCAGCATTTGGTGCCATAATTTCCCAGAAGAATGTATGGTTTGCGTGGCCGCCACCATTGTTACGAACGGCTGTGCGGATATCTTCAGGAATAGCATTCATATCTGAAATTAGGTCTTCTACAGATTTTTCGCCTAATTCTGGATGTTTTTCAATCGCTGCGTTTAAGTTAGTCACATAAGTGTTGTGGTGTTTATCATGGTGTAAGTGCATTGTTTCCACGTCAATGTAAGGTTCTAATGCATCATAAGCATATGGTAATTCTGGTAATGTGTAAGTCATTTTTTAAATCCCCCTATTTTTTAGTATGTAACATACGTCTTTCATACAACTATTATGATAACAGAGTGAACCGCTTTCTACAAAATAGTTTGCTTGCCAAAAGAAAAGTTTTACAAAAGAGGGAGATTACCTTGTGTTTCCCTCATAAATTCGCTAGAATGACCTGTAGAAGAACGATGTGAGGAGTAAATAAATGAATACATTGCAATTATTTAAGCAGGCCTTTTTTTCAGTTTCAGAATTACGGCATGCGAAAAAAATGGCGTTTTGGAAAGTAATTCTCTATGCTGTTTTTTTAAGTGCTATTTTAGCACTACCTATTACCAAACAAGTCTTTTCTGTGCTACAAGAGGTGCAACAAGATGGCCAAAAAATTGCAGAAAAGTTGCCTGACTTTTCTATTGAAAATGGCACGTTGCAAACAAAGGCCAAAGAATCTGGTTTTATTTATCAAACCGACTCGATTATTTTTACGTTTGATCCAGATGGAAAACGTACAGCCGCTGATGTCCAAAAGGATTTAATTGGTAATGCGTTTGGTTTGGCTTTTTTACAAGATGAATTTGTAGTCGCCTTACCAAATTCAGGCGCAACTGAATCAATTCTAGGCACCGACCAATTTATCTTCCCCTATAGTAAAGGAACCTTAGATGGCGTTAACGCTCAGAGTATCAAGACTGCGCTAAGCGAAGCAGCAATCCCTTGGTGGACAAAACTCATTGTCTTTTTAGTGGCTATCTACCCTGTTCTAATCGGTTTAGTTTTAGACTTACTGATTGCCGCTATCGGTGCATCTCTCTATTCAAAATTACGTTTTTATTCTTTACGTTTGATTGATTGTTTAAAAATTATTACGTATTGTGCTACCGTGCCGGTCATCTTAAGTGCTATTTTAAACTTCGTAAATCCGATGTTTAACGATGGCATCCTAGTTATTTTACTGAGTCTATTCTTTTTCTTTGTCACAACCAAAAACGAACCACGGAATATCCCTGGTTCTTAAAAAAAGAGCCTGGGACAAAAATCACTTTGGATTTTTGTTCCAGGCTCAAAACCTGATAAACGGCGGGAACAGAACCAACTCCTTCGGAAATAAGCCGAAATTCTCCAAAAATTAAAAAGCAATTTTCGGAAATTCCTTCTTATTTCTCGGAGCTAAACGGTTCCGTCCCGACCTCTTTCCTATTCTTCAAATTCTTCTTCATCTGTTAATTCAGGTAAGTCAATCGTAGTCACCGCAGATTGGCCAATTTGCGTTAAATATGCAGCTAATTCATCCACATTTTCCACAGGTGAGACGGCTGCTTCAATTGCCATTGCTAAATTAAGTCCAGCGACTACTCGCAATTGCGGATAAGTGCCCATGGCCATCATAGCCACATTACAAGGTGTTCCTCCTTTTAAATCAGCTAATACAAGCGTCGGGACATCGCCAGCTTCTTTTAAGATTGCTGCCAGTTTTGCTTGCGTGCCGCTCAAGCCATCTTCTGCGGTCATTGACACAATCGCAGCATCTGCTAATTCCCCGACAATCATTTGAGTAGAAGCTAAGGTTTCTTCTGCCATCCGTCCATGGCTCATTAAAATTAATTTTGGTTTCATCATATCCTCCTAAAAATACTGCTGATAAATTTTTGTTCGTGCTTTCAGAAAACCACGTTCTTCACGAGTGGGATGAATCCGATTCGTCAACAAAATTAGGGCTTCTTTGGTCTCTTTTTTCATACCAATCGCCGTTCCAGTAAAGCCAGTATGATACAAATAGTCTGCCCCGGCTTGCGTCTTTTTCACTTCCCAACCAAATGTACGTCCCCCTTGGTTCATAGACCAGAGAGTATCGAACATTTTTTCAGAAAATAATGGTTTGCCAGACGGGTAGCGATTGTTCATAAAACACTGAACAAAAGTGAGTAAATCTGGTAAAGTTGCAAATAAACCTGCACTGCCGATTGGCGCTTTTAGTTGATAGGCTTTCGAATCGTGGACCATTCCCTGAATAACGCCGCGTTGTTTTGTAATCTCTGTGGGCACTGCCTGGGCAAAATCGCTGACCGTAAAACTTGTATGCTGTAGGTTCATTGGTTGAAATACGTATGTTTGAAAGCTCTCTTCTAATGAGCAGCGATCCAATACTTGAATAATTTCTCCCAATAAGTAATACCCTAAATCAGAATAAGTGGTTTTCCCTCGTTCAGATAACGAATGCGTTAAAATGATTTCTTGCAAGCTTTTTTTTGTGACATTTTTCTTATCGGCAACATCAGCTGGCAGTCCGCTCTGATGCAGTAGAAGCTCCCCAATCGAACAAGATAGTCCTTGATAATCAGGTAGGATTTCCCCCACAGTGGTTGAAAAAGCAAGCTGATTTGTATCGATTAATTGTAACATTCGATTTGTTGTCCCAATAACTTTCGTTAAGGACGCTAAATCATACAGGCTAGCTGATGAAATCTTTTGTCTTGCAAATGGACCAGTATTACCTAAAAAGCCCGTATACTGTTCTGATAAGCTATCTTCTGTGATCGTCCCCCAAGCGACACCCGGAACGACTTGCTGATTAATCAGTCTCTGAATTGTTTCTTGAATTGCGATTTGATTCATTGTTCACCACTTCTATGCTAAAACTTCTGAAATCCGTCCGTCATGTTCTGCTAATAGTTGTTTGGCTTTTTGAAAATCAACGTGGGCTTTCGCCATTACAATGGCTGGTGCCACTTCTAGCTGCGCTGCCTCCAAGTATTCTTTGGCTTGCGATTCCTCGATTTCTGCTGCTTCTTTAATGATATTCGTGGCACGTTGAATTAATTTTTCGTTCGTTGGTTGTACGTTGACCATCAAATTTTGATAGATATTCCCTACTTTAACCATAATCCCTGTTGAAAACATATTTAACACCATTTTCTGTGCTGAACCCGCTTTCATTCTAGTTGACCCTGTAATGACTTCCGGTCCGACAATTGGCGCAATCCCAATTTCCGCCAATTGATTCATCGGACTTTGATTATTACAGGTCACGGAGATGGTTAGAGCGCCCACTTTTTTTCCGTATTCAATTGCGGAAACAGCATATGGTGTCCGACCGCTAGCAGCAATCGCAATTACAACATCTCGGGTGGTCAATTGATGTTGCGTTAAATCTTCGATAGCTAATTCTTTCGAGTCTTCAGCGCCTTCAATTGCTTGATACATTGCTTTTTCACCACCAGCTAAAATACCAAATGCGCGTTCTGGCGACACACTATATGTGGGCGTTAATTCAATCGCATCCAAAGCACCCAAACGTCCAGACGTTCCTGCACCACAATAGATTAAACGGCCCCCTTTTTTAAATCGTTCTGCCGCTGCATCAATTGCTGTAGCAATCTGCGGAAGCACCTTTTCAATTGCTTGCGCTACCTTTTGGTCTTCTTGATTTATTAAAGTCACCATTTCTAATGTTGACACTTGGTCAATCTTTTTAGTCGCTTCATTTCTGGCTTCTGTCGTTAATCCTTCTAAGTTCATTTGCTTGCACACCCCTACTTCTCTTTTAGACGGCTGACAAGTTGACTCGTTTCAATCATATTTCGTTCGATTTCTGTGTCTAAATCATCTTGAATTGAACCTAAATACAGAACATCGCCAATTGCCATTGACGAAGCAATCGATGAAATAGCCCCAACTCGAATGAGGTGCTCATTATTGGGGACTAAAAGAACTTCATCGCTCAATGATCGCACGTTTTCTCCATCGTTACTGGTAATAAAAATAACCGTTGCGCCTCTATTTTTGGCAATTTCACAGGCGATTAAGGCTTCTTTTGTCAAACCACTATAGGAGACCGTGATCAAAATGTCTTGTGCCGTTGCATAATTTAAAAACTCCAACATCATGTGACTATCATAATTAAAAATTGCTTGGCGACCAGCGCGGTTAAACTTGTGATAAAGATTATAAGTCGTTAAAGAAGAGGCACCAATTCCAACCAAATGAATTTTTTCCGCTTTTTTAACATGCGCGATTGCTCGTTCCAAGGCTTGTTTATCCACTGTATAAAATAAATCCTCAATCGTAGCATTTAATAAAGATTCTACTTTCATACAAATAGTATCCACCGAATCATCCGCCGCTACAATTGGATCAATATCTTTTTTACCGTTACTGGCAGCTTGTACCGCTGCAATGGATAGTTTTAACTCTTCCCAGCTGTCAAACCCTAATTGTTTAGAAAAACGGGTAACTGATGCTGGAGAAGTTTCGCTATTGCTAGCAATTTCGTTTGCTGTTAATGAGAGAAGACGGGTCGGATCCTTCAGTATATAGTCTGCGATTCTCTTATTTACTTTGGAAAAGTCCTTATATTTTTGTCTGATTGAACGGATTGGCTCCATCTTCTCATCTCCATTTCTATTTTATGAAAGTTAAAATTGCTTCGTTTGGTTCAGAAGGGATCATCTGTGCGGTAATAGTCACCCCATTATCTGTTAAACGACGAACGGTTTGAATATCTTCATCGGTTAATGCAACAGATTTTTTAATTGCTCGACTGCCTTCTTTTTGAGAAATATTGCCGACATTGAAGCTCTGTAACGGAACACCGCCATCAATTAAAGCCGCCATGTCTGCAATGTCTTTCGTAATTAAAAAGACTTTCTCTTCATCATAATTGCCTGCTAAAATTTTTTCAATCGCTTTACGTTTCGATAAAATGGATAATTTAACTCCTGCAGGCTTAGCCATTTTTAAGGCACCAATTTGTAATTGATCTTTGACAGCGGCATCATTTACTACCATGATTCTTTGTGCGCCAACCGTATTCGTCCAAACGGTTGCAACTTGTCCGTGAATTAAACGCTCATCTACTCTTGCATGTACAATTGTCATAATAAATCTCTCCTATTATATACTATTTTTTTAAAATAAACCGCCAACCCAAGCCAACATTGGTTGTAAATTACCTAAAACCATGCCAATTAAAATTAAAACAAAGATTAGCCGTGTTGAATTCATTTTCTTTTTCCCTAGTAACCAATAGGATAAAAGAACAATCCCTAAAGGAATTAATGCGGGTAAAATTTTATCCAACATTTCTTGAACAGATAATGTTACATCTCCCATTTTATAAGTTAAATCTAATTTGTAAGTAATTACCGAAGGAATCAAACCGCCGACCACCGTTAACCCTAAAATAGCTGCACCTTGCGTAAACAATTTCATTTTATCCGCAAATTCTGTCGCAATTTTTTTCCCTTGATGGTAACCAATCCAAGTGAATTTATAGCGAACCCATAGGACCACTGCTCCGGCAATTAACGGGATCAGTAACCCAACAACCTGGCCCCCTTGCGCCATGTAAGCTGCAATCGAAAAAACAATCGCACGATAAATCGCGATAAAAATGGTATCACCAACACCAGCAAACGGACCCATTAGACCTGTTTTCAAGCCAGTAATGGCCGTTTCATCTTCAATGCCGACTTCTTCTTCCAAAGCCATATCAGCTCCGACAATTAAATGCGACATGGCTGGCGTTGTATTCATAAAGCCAAGATGTGTCTTCAAGGCTTTCTTCATAGCTACTGGATCTTCACTGTATAGTCGCTTTAATGCAGGCATCATCACCCAAGCGTAACCAAGTCCTTGCATTTTTTCATAGTTCCAGCCCCACTGATAGCCAAAAAGATTACGGACGTAAACTTTATTAATATCCTTTTTTGTTAATTTGTTAGTCATCAATCTCAACCTCCTCATCATCTTCGTAAATAACCGTGCCACTTGTTGTAGCTGCGCCGCCTTTGTTATGATTCATCACATAAATCGCTGCTAAAGCCAAGCCAACCAGTGCGACACCTAAAACTGAGAAGAATTGGGCCCCATAAGCAAGTAACACGAACCCAATAATAAAATAGGGCCAGTATGTTTTAATTGGTAAGTAACGCATTAAAATAGCAATCCCCATCGCTGGTAAAATAGCGCCTGCTGCTTTTAACCCATTCATCACCCAAATAGGAATCCAATTGTTGATAGCGTTTACAACTTGTTCACCAAAAGCTAGGCCAATAAAAACTGGGATGACACGAGAAATCGTCCAAGGAAAAATTCCTAAAACATTGCAGCGCTCGACCCCTTTATAATTGCCTTCTTCCGCATAGCGATCTGCTTTGTGTTGGAAAAACGTATTAGCCATTCTGCCTAAAATATCTAGTTGTGTTAATAATAACCCAATCGGAACCGCAACTCCGATACCATACTCTGCCCCTTTCCCTGAAATGATTGCATAAGCCGTTCCCATAATGGCCCCTGAAAGAAAGTCTGGGACTGTTGCTCCTCCATAAGTCGCTACACCTAATGTCATCAATTGAAGCGTTGCCCCAATCATCAAACCTGTTTGAACATCCCCTAAGACTAGGCCAGTAAACGTTGCAGCAAACAATGGTGTATATGGACCAATCTGAATAGAAATTTGGTCAAGTACACCAACAACTGTGTAAAGACATAAAATCAAAATAATACCAATCGATACTGTCATGCTTTCTCATCCTCCTTGAATGCGTTTTCTTTTTTGTATTTGTAGAATACCATTAAAGAAATATCATTTCAAGTTCTTTTTAAAAATATTTTTAAATGAAATTGCATTTCTTGTATAATTTTTGTGCTATACTAAAAGAAAACGTTTTAGGAGTGATTATGTGCGGGTTTTGCTGATTTATTTCATAACTATTTTTCTATCCAATACAGTTGGGGCGCTCTCTGGGATGGGTGGAGGCGTCATTATTAAGCCTGTTTTGGATTTTCTTGGGTTCCATTCGTTAAATAGTATTGCGTTCTATTCAAGTGTCGCTGTTTTTGTCATGTCCATTTCTTCGACTTATAAACAGTATCAAAATGGTGTCCAAATTGAATGGAAAAAAGCCGCGAGTATTTCGTTTGGTTCCTTAGTCGGCGGTATGTTAGGTGATTTACTTCTTAATCAGGCGATTGCACTAGCGCCAAATGAAGAAAAAGTACAACTAATCCAATATATCATCATGTTGGTGACCTTGGTTTTGGTTCTTCTCTACAATCAATTTTCCAACTGGCACTTACACCTCAACGGATTGAGCATTTTTCTGATTGTCGGATTAGGCTTAGGGATTCTATCAACCTTTTTAGGCATCGGTGGCGGTCCCATTAATGTAGCTTGCCTTATTCTCTTTTTTGGAATGGATATCAAATCAGCAACTGTCTATTCCATCATTACTATTTTTTTCTCCCAACTCGCCAAACTTGGCAATATCGGCTTGACCACAGGGTTTGCGGTTTTTGATTTAACAATGCTTTGGGCTATTATTCCTGCCGCTTTATTCGGTGGTTATGTCGGCGGTCTTTTCAGTAAAAAATTATCTCAACAACGGGTCGCCCAAATTTATAGTTTAGTTGTTTTTTTAGTTATTTTGTTAAATATGTATAATTTGTGGACTGTTATCTAAAAAAGAAGCGCTTTGTCTATATGACAAAGCGCTTCTTTTTTAATTAAATCACTGTTAATTTAACATCTATATTATTTCTTGTTGCTTTAGAATATGGGCAAATTTCGTGGGCTTTTTTAACAAGTTCTTCTGCTTTAGCTTGATCTACTCCATCAATGTGAACTTCTAATTCAGCACCAACGCTAAACCCATCTTCTCCTTGGAATAAGGATACACGTGCAGTTACTGTACTTTTACCTTCGACTTTTTCTTGATCCATCACTAATTCTAATGCACCGTTAAAGCAAGCACTGTAAGCCGCTGCGAATAATTGTTCTGGATTTGTTGTATTTTCTTTCTTGACACCTGGCGAAGCAACCGCATAAGAAAATGATTTATCCGGTGAGTGAACTTCTCCTGCACGTCCACCCGTATTAATGATAGTTGTTTCATAGATTTTTTTCATGTAAATTCCTCTCCTTTGTAAAGTTTTACACTTCTGAGAACTTGTTACTTACATAATTATTGTAGGAAACTTTGTCAGATACAGCAAACGTTGTGCTTGTGAATAATAAAAAATAACATTTAACGTTGTATTTTTGACGTAGAAAAAGAACCCATTCTATGATAGGATAAAGTGAACTTGTACATTTGTACACAAACTATTTTACAAAGGAGACTTTCCCTTGACACACTTACTTGATTATCAACCATTAAACCTCTACACAAACTATCAAGAAGCCGCAGAAAAAACACCAACTGTTCCAATTATTTTTGATGAATCTTTGCCTGCTTTTCCTGCACTTGGCTTAGAAACAACTTATGGTGAAAGCCATCAAGAAATTTTGAAACGGGCATATCAATTAGCCGCTTTAGGTGTAAAAAAAGGCGACAAAATTATTATTTATAAAAGTCCTAAATTCGACACGTATTTACTAGCTGTTGCGGCCTCATATCTAGCAGCCGTTCCTGTAATGGTTTCATACCATTTACCTTTTGAAACAATTGAAGTATTCGTTGATCGTTTAGAAGATCCTTATATTTTATTTGATGATGTGACTGCTGAAAAAGTTCAAGCTGTTCGTAATAGCTCTGCCAATAAAAAACTTTCGGTTGCTTCTCTTTTAGAAGCTGATGCCACGGAAGTTCCTCAAGACGAACTGACTAAAGACGAAATTGCCTACATGACCCACACCTCTGGAACAACAGGTATTCCTAAACTTATCTGTCATTCCAATCACTCTATGGGTTGGCGTACAAAATGGCAAAAAACCATTTTTACAAAAATTGCTGAAAAGAAATTAGTTGGCTTTCATATTTCGCCAGTTCATTCTCGTTTTAACATTGGCGTGTCTTCTTTAATGGCCATGGGCTTCCCTATGATGCCTTTAGCAAATGCTTCGAGCGAAAAAGTCGCTGAAATGTTCAGCACCTATCAACCAATCGCTGTAGAAACACACCCCAATAACTTCGTTCAATGGGTTCGTTTGGCCAAAGAAAAACCTGAAGCTTTCGCTAGTGTCCATTATTATCATTCTACTTTTGATGCAATTAACAACGCTACAATGGTGGCTTTCTTAAAAGCATCTGCTGCCAATGAACCAATTTTCCTACAAGTTTATGGACAAAGTGAATGCGGGCCAATGATCTTACGAGCGCATACTTTAGAATCTCTAAAAGATTCAGATGCTCGTGACATGGGCGTTGGTTTAGAGGATTTAACACAAGCTCGAATTACTGATGAAAAAGGACAAGTTTTACCTGCGATGACGGACGGCCATATCCAATTCTTATCAAAAGGACGGGCCTTAACATATTACAAAGAAGATGCCCGCTTTGCAGAAAATGTCTACGGCGAATGGTGGGACAGCGGCGATTACGGAATGTTAGATGAACGCGGCCACTTATTCTTGAAAGATCGCCAAGTAGATCTAATTGAAAACATCGACAGTAATTTAGCTATTGAAGATCATTTATTGGATGCATTAGATTTCTTAGAAGAAGTGATTATTGTCCGTGGCAAAGAAAATGAACCTCAGCCAATTTTAGCGGTTGTCCCTGGGGAAGAAATGGATTGGGACGCTTGGTGGACACAAGTAGCCGATTTACCACATTTAAACGAACCTATCATTATGGCTTTTGATGAAATCCCTCACACAGCTACTATGAAAGTGCAACGTTTACAACTAGAAAAATGGTTGAAAGAACAATAAAATAAAATTCTTTGTTAAACAGTGTTGGTCAAAAGAACGTTTAGACCAGCGTTGGAGCAAGTGGAGCAGAAAGCTAAAAAGTTAACTCGTTGTAGGTTATCTTAAGCTTTAAAAAGAGGGGCAGTCGTCGTTTTGACGGCTGCTCCTCTTTCTTTTGTCTACCGTTAATTAAATCCTTTTTGTGAAGAGCTTGACATGGGATGGTTCCCACAAATTATACTTAGCTTATTCAAAGAATGGAGTGAGCAAGTATGAAAATTTTAATTAAACAAGATTTCGACACGATGAGCGAATGGGCAAAAATGTTACTTCTAAGCACGATGAGCAAAGATAAACGAGTGAATTTATCAATTACCGCTGGCAAAACGCCAACACTTGTTTACCAAAAATTAGCCTCGATTGTGAAAAATTCATCTGAATTTGATAATGTTCATTATTATAACTTTGATGAAATCCCCGTTCCTCATCAAAAGGAAGGCATTACTCTGACAGATTTGCGGACGCTGTATTTGACACCTGCGGAAATATCCGAGCAAAACATCCATCCATTAACTGTTGAAAACTTTCAACAACAAGATCAACGGATTGCTGACGCAGGCGGCTTAGATTTGATGTTAATTGGCTTAGGAGCAGATGGTCATTTTTGCGGGAACATGCCCACTACCACTCATTTTAAAAATGAAACCTACCAAGTGACCGTCACTGGTTCAGAGCCTTGGTTTGTTCCTGAAATGATGCAGCCAGGCATGACCTTTGTTACGATGGGGCCAGCCAGCATCATGAAAGTTAAGCATCTTGTCCTAATTGTAAATGGTGAACAAAAAGCTCAGATGGTCAAACAAGTGCTCCAAGGACCTGTCACAGAAACGTATCCTGCCTCTATTCTTCAACTCCATCCAAATTTAACGGTTCTCTTGGATGAAGCCGCAGCGAGTCAATTAGAAAAATAAAAAATTGCGCCTAGATTATGCTTCTCTGCATAGTCATAGGCGCAATTTTGTTATCATTACATGATTTTTTGATACTGACTGTATTTTAGCAAATTCGTCTGGGAAAGTGTAACACCAATACCAAGTCCCTGAGGCACGGTCATTGTCCCTTGCTCTAAAATAAAAGGTTCCGTGATGATATCTTCATAAAAATAGCGTTCCGTTGCTGAAATATCACCTGGAAAGGAAAAGGTAGGCTGTGACGCAAATTGCAAATTCAATGCGCGACCAACACCAGACTCAAACATACCACCTAACCAAACCAATAAATCATTTTCTTGGCAAAATGTGGCAATCTTCAACGCCTCGTGAATCCCACCTACACGAGGAATCTTCAAATTGATACTACGGCAACTGCCCAATGCTAACGCCACTTGGCAGTCTTTGAGACTACGAATATTTTCATCCAAACAAATTCTTGTTTTCAGTTCTCTTTGTAATTGTGCGTGATCTAAAAAATCATCTGCAGCAAAAGGCTGTTCAATCATCGCTAATTGATAGTGATCTAAACGTTGCAATTGAGACAAATCAGCCAATGTATACGCTGAATTGGCATCGACCATTAAAGGCAAGTTAGGAAAATGCTGACGAATCAAAGCAACGGGTTCCACATCATAACCGGGACGAATTTTCAGCTTCACTCGTTGATACCCTTTTTCTACAGCTAACTGAACTTGTTTAAGTAATTGAGGTAAGTCTTCTTGAATCCCTAAACTAATCCCTACAGGAATTTTCCTCCGCGTTGGTCCAAAAAATTCAGTTAAACTCTTCTGTTGCCGTTTGGCATATAAATCCCAGATGGCAGTTTCTAACGCAGCTTTTCCCATCCAATGTCCTTTAACTTCTTCAAAAATTGTTGAAACCTCTTGCGGCTGTTCAAGCGCTTCTGTTAAAAGTAACGGAATTAAATGCTGTTGGATGATGAAGCGTTCGGTTACCAACGTTTCTTGCACATAATCAGGTTGCTCAAAAGCCACTAATTCGCCAAACCCTTGATTTCCTTGCTCATCCGTTATTACAAATAGATCAAACGCTTTTTCTTCCAAGCGACCATAGCTCGTGACAAACGGCATTTTTAAAGGCAAACGAACCTGATAGGTTTCAATTGATTGAATGTTCATTCAGATAGCTCCTTCCAATAACGCTGTCACCTTTTCATAGAAAATCGTTGGTTGTTCTAAATGGATACAATGTCCTGCTTCAGGAAAAATTGTCAGCCTCAACAACGGTTGACGTACCTGCATTTTTTTCGCAATCCCAATAAATTTTTGATCTTCGCCGCCTACCAATAAATCGGTAGGAATCGGCTGCAATTCTGCTAGACGTTCCCAGTAACTCTCTTGCGCTCCTGTCCCCATATACCACAAACTACTAGCCAATCCAAAGGCCGATTGGCTCAAACGTTCCTGCCGAATGGCCATTTGCTGTGCCACAGACAAGGCTTTTTGCGTTTGAAATAACGGTAATTCTTGCCAGAAATCAATAAAATCCACAAGCGGTTCCTCTAAGAGACGTTCCGCCAAACGATGATCTTGACAGATACGAGCCTGACGTTCTGCGGCGGTGGCCAAACCTGGTGATCCACTTTCCAATAAAAGATGCTGTACCTTTTGTGGATAATGTAATGCAAAACCTAAAGCTGTTCGAGCGCCCATTGAATAGCCTAATAAACAAAAGCAAGGCAAATTTAGCGATTCGGTTAGTTCAGCAAGATCATGGCAAACCTGTTTCATGGTATAACGCTCTGGTGCTACCAAACTAGCAGTCGCGCCATGCCCAGGTAAGTCAATTCCTAAAACGTTATAAGGTGTTTGACTGGGAAAAACGGCTGCAAACGTGGCTAACGTTCCTGTGAAACCGTGTAAACAGACTACTGTCGTTCGCTTTGCATCAAAAGGTGTTAACCATTGATAATGGTACTGCATCCCCCGAATTAACCGTTCCATGAAATCCCCTGTCTTTCTACTCGTCTACCAATTTCAGCTAAAATTGATTCGTACAAATGAACATTCTCTTGGCGATTTCCTTTGACTTCTATCACTTGAAATTGTGGTTCTTCAGCCGCTGCTTGTAAAATTTGCTTGAGCTCCGCGATTGTTTTGACTTCTTGGTACGAAGCACCGTAAAGTTCAGCAACTAACGAAAAATCTAAATCAAGCGGTGTTCCAAATAAAGGCTCGAAATCGTCCTCACGTAAAGTTCGTTGAGATAGAAAAGAGAAAATCCCGCCACCATTGTTATTTAATAAAACAATTGTTAACGGCAACTGATAACGTTTAGCCAAAAATAAACCATTCATATCATGATATAGCGCTAAATCACCAATCAGTAGAACGTTTTGCTGTGTCGGTGCTACGGCACTCATTCCTAAAGCAGTTGAAACAATCCCATCAATCCCGTTGATGCCGCGATTTCCAAACATCCGATAAGGGCGACTATCCATAAATCGATCTAAGTAGCGGATAGCCATACTATTAGATACAAATAACTGACCGTTCTCTTTCATCGTTTGGTGAACAGCTAAGCTGGCTGTTGTTTCATTTAATTCTGTCGCGTTCAGCGTTTCTAGAAGAACTTCAGAGACCGTTTTTTCCAGCAGGAGCCATTGTGCTAACCAAGTCGCTTCTGTTGGTTTGACAACCGTTAACAGTTGTTCTACAAACGTGGTTTCCTTTGCCTGAATAACGGTTTGTGATTTTTTCAATTGCTCTTGCCATTGCCCATTTTCGTCCACAAAATAAAAAGTAGTCTCTGTCGTTGCTAAGCGTTTCAACCATAACATGATGTTTTTAGAAATTGGCAGCGAACCAAAACGCACTACCACTTCTGGTTCTTGTGGCAAGGTCGCCACATTTAGAAACAGATCACTGTGTGCAATAACAACTTCACTATTTTGCCCATGTGTCACAATGTTTGCTAAAGGATCCGCTAGTAAAGGCCATTGCAAAGCTTCGGCTAATTGAATAAATAACGTCGCTTCTTCCTCTGTATGACTGCCACCGACAACCAAGACGCCGCTTTTCTGGTACCATTGATCCGCTAACTGTTGCACTTGTTCTGTAGAAAGGATTGATTGACCAGCGAATAAAGCCGTTTGTTGAGAACTCTTTGTTTTTCTCTCTAAGTCAGGTAATAATGGTTCCCGCAAAGGAAAATTCAAATGAACAGGTGCAGCAGGCGTTTGTTGCGCGAATGCTGCTCCTTTAGCGCCTTGCCAATAGGCGTAATTCAACATCTCTTCTGTTGCTTCTGGCAAAGCCATTTCAACAAATAATTTCACGTGATTTTGATACATTTGTAATTGGTCCATGGCTTGAGGAGCACCAACTTGACGTAACTCATGTGGCCGATCCGTTGTTAAAACGACTAAAGGCACATGGCTAATATTGGCTTCGCAAATTGCTGGATAATAGTTTGCAGCTGCTGTTCCAGAGGTACAAAGTAAGACCACTGGTTTTTGGCTCGCTTTACTTAATCCTAAAGCAAAAAAAGCAGCGGAACGTTCATCGACATCGACAAAAGTTTGGATTGCGGTTTCCCGATGAAGTAATAAAGCCAGTGGTGTGGAACGGGATCCTGGACTAATGACTGCTTGTTCAATCCCACTATTTTTTAAGCCTTCAATAAAGGCCGTTAAATAATCGGTCATTGTTTCTTGATGATTCATTAAACCTGCCCTCCAATTCCTCGTAACATCGGTTGAAATTTTATTTTCGTTTCTTCTCTTTCTAGCTCTGCTTGGGAATCCGCAACAATACCACAACCTGCATAAAGAACGCCTTGCTGACCAGCAAAGACACCTGAACGCAAGGCCACAGCGAACTCGCCACTATCATCATTCCCTGAAATCCAACCGATTGGCGCACCATATAACCCACGACTCCCTGGCTCATATTGTCGAATCCATTCGACTGCCAACTCTTTGGGCTCACCGCCTAAAGCTGGCGTTGGGTGTAACTGCATCACACTTTCCAAGAACGAAATTCCCGGTTTACGTTGACCCGAGATTGGCACATAAAGATGTTGTACATCTCGATTTTCCAAAATAATGGGTGCTTGAATACTGTTTTCAGAAGTCGTCATCTTCGCCAACTCTTTCGCTAAACGTTCCACCACAATTTGGTGTTCTCCGGTATTTTTGCGGTCTTGTAAAAGTTGTGCTCCTAAAGTTTTCGTTTCTTCTGGTGTTTGACCCGTTTTAATGGTTCCTGCAATACAAGCGGTCGCAAACGTTTCTTTAGTACCCAACAGAAGTCGTTCTGGTGTTGCACCAATGAAACTTGTGTCTTTGGCTTCTAAAGCAAACAAATACGTATTTTGTTGTTGTGCCATTAAATTAACGAGCACTTGGTTACTTCGAATTTTTTCAGGACTGCTCACAGCAAGTTGTCGAGCCAAAACCACTTTTTTTAAAGGGCCATCTTCTCTTAAGACTGCTACGGTTTCGTTGACAGCTTGTAGCCATTCAGTCACGGCAACTTCTTCCTTGTCAATCTTTGTTTCCGCTACAGCTGGCAACTCCTCACAGGTAGCTAACAAGCGATCAAACTGAGCCACCAAAGTCGACCAACGTTCCTCGACTTCTTGTTCACTAGAACCTGAAAAGTTCAGCGTTCCATAAATACGTGAACCTGAAAAAGTAAATAGAATACTTGGTAGATAAAACCAACCTTCCCCTAACTCTCCCCAGGCCTCAGTAGGCGTTTGTTCTGTATCAAAAGGCAAACCGCCAAACAGAAGAGCCCCCGTACCAGAAATAGACATATTTTGAAAACGAGTTGCCGCCTCTTTTTTTAAAAAGTTGTTCAATTGATGCGTTTCTGTTTCTGCGCCTTTTAAGATAGTTTCATATCCGAAGCCAACCAAAGCAAAATCTTTTTTCGGCGTTTGCCAAAAAAAACGTTCTCCTTGGTATGCCTTTTCACCAGCGGCAAAAATTGCCAAGGCTGTTTGTTCTGTTTCTAATGGAAAAACCCAACTGAACTGACGGGCATTCTTCTGATAGGCTTGTCGTAATTCATCAGGCAATTTCATCTGATTAAAAACGCCTCTCTTTCTTCTGTCATGAAACGATGTTTGGCAATCTTTCCACTTGCTGTTTGCGGGAAAGAATGACAAAAATAAATGCGTTTCGGTCGTTTATATTTTGCCAGTTTTCGTGAACACTGGTCTTGAATTTGCGCTAAGGTGATTTCTTGGTCACTAATCACATATGCAACTGGGACGGCTCCCCATTGCGCATCTGGTTCTCCTACAACTGCCGCTGCTTTAATTCCTGTTATCGCCTGTAACACCTGTTCAACCTCAGTGGGGTAAATATTTTCACCACCAGAGATAATGAGTTCACTTAAACGACTAACCAAATACAGGTAACCTTGTGCATCTAAATAGCCCATGTCGCCTGTTTTAAACCAACCATCTGCTGTCCATTTTTCAGGTTGACGCTGGTTAAGGTAACCTGAAACAACGTTTGGTCCCTTAAGTAAAATTTCTCCGACTTGCTTTTCTGGCTGTTCTTGTCCTAGTTCATCAACAATTTTGATCTGCATATCTTTTAACGGTTGCCCAGCAGAGCCGATTTTCAGTGCCGCATCTTCAAATTTCAAGGCAACAACTTGCGAACACGTTTCCGTCATCCCATAAGATTGAATGACTGGAATCCCTTTTTCCTCACACTGCGCTAATTTATCCGGAGCAATCGGTCCGCCGCCTAATAGCATTCCTTTAAAGCTGACGCTGTAGCCAGCTTCAGGATAGACAGACAATAATTTTTGTAACATTGTCGCAACCACTGAAATGACGGTTCCACGGCCTTCTTGTAAATCTTGTGTCACTTGCTGTTCATCAAATTTATCGTAAAGGCGAATACTACAACCTAAGACGAGTTGTCGAACAACAATCGACAATCCGCTAATGTGAAATAATGGGACTGCACACAACCAACAATCTTCAGCAGTAATCCCCATATTTTCTTGAGTGCCTCTAGCACTGGCCAAATGATTTTTAAACCGTTGCAAAACCCCTTTAGGCTGTCCTGTAGTTCCAGATGTATACATAATAGAAGCCACCGACTCTAAGTCACTTGGCTGTTGAAACTCCTGACGTGAAAGACTATGCTGTTTTTTAATCATTGGCTGAACGTCGACAAAAGAAATTTCTTCTAACAAAGCCTGCGTTTCAGGCGCACCAATAATCGTTTTAACTTGCGCATCTTTTAACTGAAAAGTCAGTTCAGCAAGTGTCAAATGCGTATTTAAAAATAATAACTCTTTCCCCAATTCCCATAAGGCTAGAATTGAAAAATACAACTCTTTGCTGTTCTTACTGAATAAAGCCACACGTTTTTCTTCTGGTGCAAGCACCTGTTGATATGTGGCTACCCAATGACTGACTTCTTGTTGCACTTCTAAAAACGTCCATGATTCATCCTGAAAATAAAAAGCAGGATGATCGGGACGTTTTTGTACTTGTTTATTTAACCAAGTCATTGGTTTATGGGAATTTAGGGAATTGATCGAAATCTGGTGTCCGTTTTTCTTTAAATGCATCTCGGCCTTCTTGTGCTTCAGCCATTGTATAGTAAAGAAGTGTCGCATCACCAGCTAATTGTTGCACACCAGCCAAGCCATCTGTATCGGCATTTAAAGAGGCTTTAATCATCCGTAAAGCAATCGGGCTTTTGGTTAACATTTCTTCTGCCCACTCCATTGTCACATCTTCTACTTGATCCAATGGAACAACCGTATTAATCCAGCCCATATCTAAAGCTTCTTGAGCAGAATACTGTTTACACATAAACCAAACTTCTTTCGCTTTTTTATGGCCGATAACGCGCGCCAAGTAACCTGAGCCGTATCCACCATCAAAGCTACCGACATTTGGTCCTGTTTGCCCAAACTTAGCATTTTCAGCCGCAATTGTTAAATCACAAACTAATTGTAAAACATTGCCGCCGCCAATGGACCAGCCTTTCACCATTGCGATGACTGGTTTGGGAATGACACGGATTAACCGTTGTAAATCTAACACATTTAAACGTGGAATATTGTCTTCGCCAACGTAACCACCATTACCTCGAACTTTTTGATCGCCACCAGAACAGAATGCTTGGTCACCTGCGCCTGTTAAAATAATAACCCCGACATCTTCTTTATCACGACTAATGTTGAATGCATCAATCATTTCCATGACTGTTTTTGGTGTGAATGCGTTGTGAACATGCGGGCGGTTGATAGTAATTTTTGCTACTTTGCCTGCTTGCTCAAATAAAATTTCATCATATTCTTTAATTGTTGTCCAGTTTCTCATTAGGAAACCTCCTTCATTAATCTCATCTTTTCTATTATACACAAGAATCGGCACTTTAGAGAAAAAGTCGCTTGAATTTTAAGAAAAAACATGGCTATTTCAAATTTTCTTCATTCCTGTATAATAAATAAAAAACCTTTTATTCTCTCTTTTATTAGAAAGGACTGATTACTATTCATCTTTTAGAGTATTTAGGCATCACGATTCAACACGTTTCTGCTGAGAAATGTCAGCTTACTTTAGCGGTAAAAGACGTGCATAAACAACCCTATGGCCTTGTCCACGGGGGCTTAAACGGCATCTTAATTGAAACTGCCTGTAGTTTAGGTGCGAACGAAAACGTTCCTGAAAACACTTTTGCTGTCGGCATAGACTTACAAGTAAATCATCTTCGTAGTGTCCATGATGGTAGCCTTACCGTGATTGCGACGCCCGATCACTCGGGAAAGACCCTTCAAGTTTGGGAAGCAAAAATATATAACGCAGACCACCAATTGACGAGCGTGGGGCGTTGTACCTTAACAAATCGACAAAAAAAACAGTAATCTTTACAGGTTACTGTTTTTTTGTTTATGGTTTTTAATAAGTAATTAGATTACTTCGTTTATTTAATTTTAGTACCAACCATTTGCTAACCAGAATGATTTAGCTGCATCCCATGAACCATAGCGACCTGCTACGTACTGATCTGCCACGCGTTCTTGGTTGGCAGGTGAATAGTCACCATTTAAATAAGAGGCAGATAATTGGTAACGACCGATATACTGGCCGTTTGTTGCATCGTAAGAACCACTAGATTCACGTTGTGCGATCCACTCTTTTGCATCACTGCTTGCGGCAGGTGCTGCTGGTTGCGCTACTTCTTGAGCAACAGGTTGTTGTACTTCTTGTTGTACTGGTTGTGCAACAGGTTGTTCAACTACTTGTTGCACTGGTGCAACTTCTACAGCTGGTGCTGGAGTATTAGCAACTTCTTTTTCTGAACGAATAACTAATTGTTCTCCTTCAAAAATTAAATCAAGGTTTGGCAATTTGTTATCAGAAGCAATTTTTTGAATTAAGCTATTGTCTCCTGCAAATTGATGAGAAATTGTTGATAAAGTATCTCCTGCTTTAACTGTATATAAGCTTTCTGCGTTTGCGTCTGTTCCTAAGAATAATCCTAAACCTGCGGCCAAAGTTGTTCCAAGTAAAATCGTTTTGATTGATTTCATGTATGTTTCTCCTTTGTAATTAAAAATATTTGATTGTTGCTCTTAGCACTCGGCAACAACCACGTCTGCTTCGCTTTATCGAAACGACTTCACATACTTTATCATCGAATGGCCGGCCGTAGGTGAATATCTCGTGACAATTTATTACTAGAATGTCGGTTTTGTTACATTTTGTAATAAAAAGCTGCTGGAAGCTTGATATTATCCTGTTTATATTTTGCGAAAAAAAGTTAAAAAAACAGGATTTTATTTTTGAGAAACCGTTTTCTAACCCTTGATTAGCCCTTAAATGTCGGTTTTTTTACATTCGTTTCAGTCAAAAAGTAACAAAATGTTAAATATACTAGACATGAGAATGTTTTTTTCAAAAACTCACGCCTAAAAAGAACAGGTGTTTTCTTTGAATTTTTTTTATCATTCACTATTTTTATTTTTCCTTCTATTATATAGATAAATTTTTTGTTGTATTCATTTTTCGATTCTGAAAAAACACTAAGCACTTCCTATTGAAACAAAAAGAGTTAAACAAAAAAATCTTATATTTTGCTTGTTATTTATTCATTTTAATCTTATTCAAAAAAAGAACAGCTAAAACGACTGTGAAAACAAATTATTGAAAATAAAGCAGAATAAATATTCATTTTTATCATAATTCACGAATAAAAAACAAACAATCATTCGAACGCTTGTTATTTAAAAACGTAATCAGTTTTTTCTCTTTCTATTTTCCAATCTATGAGTAATAAAATATATGAATCTACATTTAAGTCATTTTATTATCAAATATTCTGAATATTATAAGAATTGGAGTTTTATCTATGAGTGACAAAGAACAACTTGAGAAATTAGACAAATCCTTTCTGGGACAACCGAAAGGACTAGCAACACTGTTCTTCACAGAAATGTGGGAACGTTTCAGTTACTACGGCATGCGTGCTATTCTAATGTATTACATTTACGATACCGTAGCCAATGGCGGTTTAGGTCTCCCCAAAGCAACTGCCTTAGCCATCATGTCCATTTATGGATCAATGGTTTTCATGTCCAGTATCATTGGCGGTTGGGTCTCTGACCGTGTCTTAGGTTCAAGGAAAACTGTTTTTATTGGTGGTTTGTTAATCATTGCTGGACATATTGTTCTCGCTACCCCATTTGGTGTCCCCGCCTTATTCGTTTCTATTATGTTAATTGTATTTGGGACTGGGATGTTAAAACCAAACGTTTCAGGGATGGTTGGCCATCTTTATTCAAAAACTGACTTACGTAGAGATGCAGGCTTCTCCATTTTTTACATGGGGATTAATATCGGAGCCTTAATCGCTCCCCTTGTTGTCGGAACTTTAGGACAAGAATATAATTATCATTTAGGCTTTTCCGTTGCTGCAGTAGGGATGTTCTTCGGGCTACTACAATATTATTTCCAAGGACGTAAATCTCTGGCTGGAATTGGTCAGGCCCCAACTAATCCAATGTCTAAAGAAGAGCAAAAGAAATTTGCTAAAGCATTTATGTTGGCAATTGTCGTTGCTTTACTTATTTTTGGTGGCGCCTATGTCACAGGACATTTAACAATTGATTTCTTTATTAATACCATCAGCGTGTTAGGAATCCTGTTACCAGTTTATTATTTCAGCAAAATGTTAACGTCTAAAGATGTCACTGCTGAAGAAAAACCAAAAGTTCTGGCTTACTTGCCATTATTCTTAGCAGCAATTGTTTTCTGGTCATTGGAAGAACAAGGTTCGTCTATTCTTGCTCTATTTGCAAATGAACGGACGCAAACGAGTTTGTTTGGCTTCCCGATTGCCGCTAGCTGGTTCCAATCATTAAATCCTGTATTCGTAGTTATTTTGACCCCTATTTTTGTTACATTATGGACAAAACTAGGTAAACGTCAACCATCAACAGTTGTGAAGTTTTCACTAGGGCTAGTCTTTGCTGGTCTTTCCTTCGTCTTATTAATGTTGCCAGGTCTACTTTATGGTACCGAAGGACGAGTGAGTCCACTTTGGTTATTCTTTAGTTTCTTCATTATGATTGTCGGAGAAATGTGTTTATCTCCCGTTGGCTTATCGATTACTACAAAATTAGCACCGAAAGCTTTCGAAGCTCAAACCGTTGCTATTTGGTTATTAGCAGATGCCGCTTCACAAGCCATTAACGCTCAAATTGCTCGTTTCTATACACCTGGAACAGAGTCAGCATATTTTGGGATTGTCGGACTTGTAGCTGTCGTTGCTGGGATTCTCTTATTCATTGTGAAAAAACCAATCCAAAACTTAATGGGTGACGTCCGTTAAACCGTCAAAAAAGTTGCCTTTCTCTTTTTTGAAAGGCAACTTTTTTATACAGCGTTTTGATAACGTTTTCATCAAGTGGTATACTAAATAGAAGGAGGACGAGGACATGCGTTACTTAATTGGCGGTATTTTTTTATTGATTAGTATCTGGCAATTCATTGTTACTGGACGGACATTTTCCTACTTAAAGAAAGAGGGCGGCAAAAGAACCTCACCATTTATTCTGTTAGGACTATGGAGTAGCTTAGTGTTTGCTATTATTTCATTTGCTGTGGCGATTGCTTCTTTCTTTTATGTGAGTTTTTAGTAGAAGGCTAGCCATAAGTAAAGGAGCGAGATTGCTAATCTCGCTCCTTTACTTATTTATTATGGTTGTTTTCCAATATAAGCTAAAATTCCACCATCAACATATAAGATATGTCCGTTAACAAAGTCAGAAGCGTTAGATGCTAAGAAAACTGCTGGGCCAGCTAAGTCTGCTGGTGTGCCCCAACGATTAGCAGGTGTTCGTCCCAAGATGAATTCGTTAAATGGATGCCCTGGTTCTCTTAATGGCGCCGTCTGTGGCGTTTCAATGTAGCCAGGTCCAATCCCATTACATTGAATATTATATTGTCCATATTCAGAAGCAATATTTTTCGTTAACATTTTTAGTCCGCCTTTTGCTGCCGCGTACGCACTAACTGTTTCACGACCTAGTTCACTCATCATTGAACAGATATTGATAATTTTGCCATGACCCTTTTCAATCATATCTGGAATAACCGCTTTTGCCATAATAAATGGCGCATTCAAGTCAACATCAATCACTTGACGGAACTCTTCTGCTGACATATCCACCATTGGAATTCGTTTAATAATTCCCGCATTATTGACTAAAATATCAATAGAGCCGACTTCTTCTTTAATCTGAGCAACCATCGCTTGAACTTGCTCTTCATCAGTGACATCACACACATAACCACGTGCTTCAATCCCTGCGGCCCGATAATTTTCCAAGCCTTGTTCAACTGATTCAGGAGATAAGTTATTAAAAACAATTGTTGCTCCTGCTTCAGCTAAGGATTTCGCAATCTCAAAGCCAATCCCATAAACAGCACCTGTAATTAACGCTACTTTTCCATCTAATTGAAAATCATTCATTTTAAATTCCATGTTTTCTCCTCTTTCTTTGGTTTATTTTAATTGATCCATTGCAACCATATCCATGTCTGTGTACGTAATATTTTCTCCGCACATGGCCCAAATAAAGGAATAATTACTTGTACCAACCCCAGAATGAATTGACCAGCTTGGTGAAATGGCTGCTTGTTCATTACTCATTACTAAATGTTTCGTTTCGTCTGGTTTACCCATCATGTGGAAAATCCGCGTATCTTCTTCCATATCAAAATAAACATACGCTTCCATACGACGTTCATGTGTATGACAAGGCATTGTATTCCAAGCGCTACCTGGTTCTAAAATGGTGTAGCCCATTTGTAACTGGCAACTTTCACAAACGTTCGGATGAATGTATTGGTAAATTTTACGTTGGTTCAATGTTAATGGATCACCCGTTTCCATTGGGGTAATTTCATCAATACTAATTTTTACGTTCGGATATTTATGATGTGCTGGCACACAACTAATGTAAAATTTCGCTGGATTATCAGGGTTTTCTGAAGAAAAACGAACATGTTTTGTTTCTTTCCCAATATAATAGCCATCTTGTTTTTTCATTGTTTCTTTGGCGCCATCAATTTCAATAAAGCCTGGTCCCCCAATATTAATAACTCCTAGTTCACGACGTTCTAAGAAATAATCAACTCCTAATTCTTTGTCCAAAATAATTTCTAATTCTTCTGTGGTCGGTGTCACACCACCAAAAATCATCCGATCATTATGTGTGTAGGTTAAGCTGATTGCACCTGGAATAAAAACTTTCTCTACTAAAAATTCATCTCTCAATTGTTCTGTTGAATAGTGACGGATATCCGCCGGACTATGTGTATAACGTGTTTCCATATTTTGCATAACTAAAATCTCCTATCTATTTATTTTTCCTGAGCCCGTTGCAAAAAAAGCAAGGACTTCTTTTTGACTAAATTGATTACAATCACCATGGACAGTATGTTTTAACGCACTAGCCGCTGTCGCAAAATCAATGCAGGTTTGTGGATCATAGGCAGCTAATATGCCATGTAAAACCCCACCAGCAAACGCATCACCGGCACCGACACGGTCAACAATCGGTTGTAATCGATGACATTTGGACGTATAATACGCACCTTTGTACCATAGCGTTCCGATTAATTCATTATCTGTCGCTGAATGAACTTGACGTTTGGTTGAATAAAATACTTGAATGTTGGGATAACGTTCTTGCATTTTTCGGTAGTACCACGTTAATGCGTCTTCAAGTTCTTCCTCTGGTTCTGGAATCTCCAGTAAATAACGAGCATCTAATACCCCAGCTGAACAAATATCAACAAATGGAAGAATGGCCTTCAATGCCACGCTCGCTTCTTTCTGGGACCAAAGTTTCCCTCGATAATTAATGTCAAAACTTACTTGGCACCCTGCTTGCTTCGCTGCTTTAACTAGCGCAACCGTCATACTTTGCCACTTTTTTGATAACGCCGCTGTAATCCCTGAAATATGAAAGATCTCTACTCCTGAAAACAGCTCATGTAAGTCCCATTCCATTTCTTCGATTTGAGCAAAGCTTGAATAGGCGCGATCATAGACAACACTGGCTGCTCGTTCTCCTGTACCAGTTTCCAAGTAATACGTTCCTAGGCGTGTTCCGCCAGTTCGTACAAATTCCGTTGAAACCCCATAACGACTTAAATGCTTTTTGGCGGCTTCTCCTAATGAATTATCGGGCACTTTACTAGCAAAAGTCACTTGGTGGCCATAGTTCGCTAACGAAATCGCTACATTCGCTTCACCACCGCCGTAATGTACAGCGAAATTTTCTGTTTGTGCTACGCGTATTCCGACAGGCGTGGACAAACGCAACATGATTTCTCCCAATGTTACGACTTTCCCCATGTGCCTACACCCCTTTGATTGCTTGGAATTTTTCCATATAGGCTTGGGCAACCTCACGAACTTTTTCAAAATCCCCAGTTGCTGCTGGCGCTAACAGATTGCCACCAACACCGACAGCCGTCACACCTGCAGCAAACCACTCGGCCATATTTTCCAAACTGACACCACCCGTTGGCATAATATTTAACTGAGGCAATGGCGCTTTAAATGCCGAAATAACACTCGGTCCATAAACACTTCCCGGAAATAGTTTAATAATATCTGCTCCGCTTTTCAGTGCTTCTTTCATTTCTGTGATGGTCATACAGCCTGGCAAGTAGGGAACTTGATATAAATTGCAAATTTTAGCGGTTTCTTCATCGAAGCTTGGACTCACAATATATTCAGCCCCTGCTACAATAGCTAAACGAGCAGTCGTAGCATCCAAAACTGTCCCCGCACCAATGACTACGTCAGGATTTTCTTTGTATAACGCAACTAATTCCTGAATCACTTCTGTTGCTCGAGGAACAGTAAAGGTTAACTCAATCCCCCGCATACCGCCTGCTACAATAGCTTGACTAGCTTTTAGCGCTTCCTCTTTTGTCTTTCCGCGAACCACAGCAATTACGCCAGCATTTTCTAATTTTTGTAAAATTGATACTCGCTTCAACAGACTCCCTCATTTCTTATTTAGAAATATATATTTATTATAAAGAAATTCACAACTTCATTATACAGATAAAAAAAGAAAATGCAAACGTTTTTATAAAAATAAAAAAAGAAAGACAAACAAAAATCCCAATCGACTTTTGTTTGTCTTTCTTTTTCTACTATAATTTCGCTTCAATCGCTGCTTTTGTTGCTAAAAGGGCTTGATTAATCGTCGTTTTATTTTCCTCTGTCAAACGATATTTCGGCATGCTCACACTAAAAGCACCCGCAATTTCGCCATCTTTCATTAAAGATACTCCGCTACAGAAAATATCTTGTTCAATTTCTTCATCATCGTAAGCAACCCCCGTTTGTTGCACTTGTTTTAATTCTTTTTTCAAACGCAAGGGATTGGTAATCGTATTTTCGGTATAGGGAATTAATGTCTGCGTGTCTAAATATTGTTGCACTTGTTCTTCCGAAAATTCTGCTAAAACGGCTTTACCCATGGCCGAATTATACAAAGGTCGAGTAATTCCCACTTTCGAGGACATGCGAATCGTTTGATTTTTCGGTTCTAATTTATTGATATACAGAATTTCATTATTATTTAAAATCCCTAAATGAATGGTTTCATCGACCGTATTTTGAAGGTTTTCTAAATAAGGTACCGCAATTTCAGCTAAATCGATTTGCTCCACACTTTGATTCGCATAGCGAATCAATTTTGTTCCTAAGCGGTACGTCTTGTTCGTGTCTTTTTGAACATAGCCAATTAATGTTAAGGTTTCTAAAATTTTGATTGCCGTTGATGCCGTCATTTCGGTATTCTTTGCAATTTCCTGTAAGGTTTGATCGGGTTGTAAACTTAGACAGTCCATGATTTTAGCCGCTTTTAACAAGACTGTTCCGTAAGGTTTTGTTTCTTTCATCGAAACCCTCCTTTTCCATATAAGAAATTATATAGAAAAATAAAGAAATTGCAAGAAAAAAAGAACTCGAAGATTCATTCAGTAACGTTTTACTTTCACTTCAGGTCTTTCTCCCAGTCCTATTTCATTCTTATTTTCTTTTCTTTAACTCATCAGAAACATCTGCATCCTTAGGAATTAAAAGATACTCACTGACTTCTGTGGTTTCATTAAATACGACATATAATTTTTGTTCTTCATCGAAATCGCCCAAATCAATCGCTACGTAATTGGGACAAACTTCTGAGATACCATGAAACATTTGACTAAAGATTTTTTTCGTCATCCCCACATTACGATGCTGCTCTTCTGCTTTTTCCACCGCACTTTGTAATGTATATCCTTCATCTAAAAAACGCTTGATCCAATGCACTTTGACGACTGTATGTAACCGATATTTCCGTGGACCGTTTGCGTCTTTCGCAATGGAAGAAATATACCCTTTTTCTTCCCAATAACGAAGTTGACGTGGCGAAACTTCAGCAATTTCACTTAGTTCACTAATTCCTATCAACAAATTTTCTTCATTTAACAAACGCTGAATCATTTTTGACCACATTAGTTTAACTTCCTTTCCCTTATCCTTTCCTTAATTGTAGTTTTTTTTACACCTTTGTCAAGTAAGTTGACAAAGATTCTAATTAGTTGTAAAGTAGTTAATGCAATTTAATTTGAAACTTACAGAAAAAGGAGCGATATATGTGACTTCACAACAACCTGTGGATATTCACGGAAAACCTTATAACCGGTCGTTACTAGTCGGCGTTTTACTAATCGGAACATTTTGTACGATTTTAAACCAAACACTTTTAACGACGGCCTTACCTACATTAATGAAAGAATTTGATATTTCAGCTTCAAGTGTACAGTGGCTAACCACTGGATTCCTACTTGTGAACGGCATTATGATTCCCATCAGTGCTTGGTTGATTAACAAATTTAGTTCAAAAAAATTATACATAACAGCGATGTCAACGTTCTTAATCGGAACCATCATCTGTTTTGTAGCTCAAGACTTCGGCATGTTATTGACTGGACGTCTTGTTCAAGCCGCAGGGGTCGGCGTATCTATGCCTCTTTTACAAACAATTATGCTTTCAATTTTCCCGCCTGAAAAACGTGGCGCTGCCATGGGCACAACGGGAATTGTTATCGGATTAGCACCCGCTTTAGGTCCAACATTATCTGGTTGGATTATTGATTCTTATACATGGCGTGACCTTTTTGGGATGGTCATTCCAATTGTCGTTTTAGTCCTAATTTTAGCTTCATTTTTAATGAAAAATGTCATCCAATTATCTAATCCAAGTATCGATGTCTTATCGGTCATTCTTTCTACTCTCGGCTTTGGTAGCTTACTTTACGGTTTCTCAAGCGTTGGTGATAAAGGTTGGGGTAGCCCGCAAGTCTATGGATTCTTAATTGTTGGTGCGATTGTTTTATGTCTTTTTACATATCGACAATTGCATTTAGAACAACCTTTCTTAGAACTACGCGTTTTTAAATCAAAAGTCTTTACTGTTGCAGCCATTTTATCTGGCGTAACCAACATGGCAATGATTGGTGCCGAAATGGTTTTACCTTTGTATATCCAAAATATTCGTGGCGAATCTGCCTTCCATTCAGGGTTAATGCTTTTACCAGGAGCGTTAGTTATGGGACTTATGATGCCAGTAACGGGTCGCATTTTTGATAAAATTGGTGCCCGTCGTCTTGCGATTACCGGGATGTTTATTTTAACAGCTGCAACGTTACCGTTTGCTTTCTTAACAAAAGCAACACCTATTATTTATATCATTGTCCTATATGCGATTCGGATGTTTGGTATTTCGATGGTCATGATGCCTGTGACAACTTCTGGCATGAATGCTTTACCAATGAATTTATTAAGTCACGGAACTGCTGTAAACAACACCTTCCGACAAGTAGCCAGCTCAATTGGAACAGCTGTTTTGATTAGTGTTTTAACAAATGTTACCAAAGACGGCTTACCTGCATCAGACTTATTAAAAACAGCCCCACTCGCTTATCGCGACCAAGCAACAAACGCAACATTAAACGGTTATCACGCAGCCTTCTTCGTGGCAACAATCTTTGGCGTTCTCGGCTTTGCGATTACTTTCTTCTTAAATAAAAAAGAAGCGATGCCTGTTAAGGAAGTAGGTGCAATGAAATAATGATTATTTTCCTTTTAATCCTTTGCGTGTTAGGCTTTGCCTACACAAATGTATTTGGCCGAAAAGTTTGGCATAAATGCTGTATGGTTATTTTTGGTTTAGGCTTCTTAGCTTCGTTAAGTCTTATCGTTTTAAACGATAAAGATCATTTTGGTATGACCGAAGTTACTCAGGACAAAACGTTTGAACTAAAAAGCAGTAGTTCAAGTAAAGATGGCCCCAACATGTTATTGTACCAGCCGTTGGGCGATGGTTCCGAAAAAGTTTATTTATATAACACACCAGATAAAAAGAAACTACAAAAAACAGGAACGGAAAACGTCACAAACACAGTTCAAAAAGATGCTCAAAAAGCCACATTAGTCCAAAAAACGACGAAATGGTCCTATCAAGAGTCTTGGGCCAAAACACTATTTGGCCTTGCTGACAACGATAACCAATTTGCAAAACAAGAAAACACCTTCAACGTTGCTAGTGACTGGCTAGTTTTAAGTGCTGATCAAGCAAAAAAATTAGGCGAATATATGGAACAACATGCCGCTGATATCAAAAAAGAAGGGACTGAAACAGTTGGCAAAAAAATGATGGCTGCTATGATGGCGAATCCATCAATGTCCCAAGAAGAACAAGCGAAACTCACCGAACAATATACCAAAGAGTTTCAACAAGAATTGATTCAGAAAATTCTTAGTGACATGAAATAAAAAAGCGAGCTTGATAAGATCATCAAAAAAGATGTGACTACCAAGCTCTTCTTTTTAATTATAAATCGCTTTAATCGGATCCATCCTCGAGGCACCAATTGCTGGAATAATCCCGAAAAAGATACCTGTGAAGACCGAAACCAATGTTGAAATAGCAAAGATGGACGGCGTAATAATTGGCGTAATCGAAATATACCCACCGACCACAGTTGCCAATAAGTAGCCGCAGCCGACACCAATCAAACCACCAATCAATGTGATAAACGCTGCTTCCATTAAAAATTGGAATAAAATGACTCGTGGTTTAGCACCAATGGCCCGACGAATCCCGATTTCTCGTTTCCGTTCCGTGACAGACACATACATGATGTTCATGACGCCAATTCCCCCGACTAATAGGGAGATTGCAGTAATTGCCATCAGAAACATTGTCATACCCGTGACCATTTCTTCCATTTGTTGTTGGAGTTGTTGGTCTTGGTCGTTTTCTTTAAACGTTCCTTTCACTTCAGGATGATTTTCACTTAAAATAGTGATTGCCTGTCCTAAAATTGCTTCACGGTCCGCTCCCTCACGAACTTTAATATTGATGCCGCTAATTGCTTTTGTTTTCGCTAATTTATTATATGATTCTCGAGAAACAAAACTACTCATAGCAGTTGCCCAATCATCGTTCATGCCCAAACTATCTAAATCTTTTGGTGCTAAAATACCAATCACCTTGTACATATAACCACCAATTGAAACAGCTTTTCCAATGAGTTGGCTAGGATCATCAAGCCGAATTTGCGCTTCAAAGATATCATGATTTAAGACAATCGCATCTGTATTTGCATCGCTCGGTTGAAAATCACGACCATATAAAATATCATTCTGCCCTTTAGTCGACGTAATGGATAAATTCGCCTGCGCCCCAAAATAATCCATTGGTACAAACAAATTGTCTCCGCCCCCCATCATTGATTCACCATATTGAGGATAAATACTTTCAATTCCTTGAATGTCTTGTAATTTCTTCAAGTCCACTCGGCTAAACGTATAATCTGGCTCTTCATAGGACATAAAATTGTCACTGCTACCATCCGACATTGTATAATGAATCTTCAAAACATCCGCGTTCACTGCACTGGATGCCTTCACAACTTGACGCTTCATCCCTTCACCTAGCGCAGAAATCGTTACGACTGATGTAATCCCAATAATAATCCCGACCATCGTTAAAAATACCCGCAACTTATGCGCCTTTAAGCTTAAAAAAGTACTAACAAATAAATTAGCAATCATCTAATCACCTCTTCTTCCAAAAAGCGACCATCTTTCATATGAATCACTCGTGAGGCATATTTTTTCATATCTTCATCATGTGTCACCATGACAATTGTTTTGCCCTGTTCATTCAATTCTTTCAATAATTCCATGATTTCTGTACCCGTTTCACTATCCAATGCCCCAGTCGGTTCATCAGCCATAATCAATAATGGATCATTCACCAAGGAACGAGCAATGGCTACTCTTTGTTGCTGTCCTCCAGAAAGTTCAGTAACTTTTGATTTGGCTTTTGTTTCCAAACCGACAATTTTTAGGTATTTTTCAGCAATCGCTTTTTTCTCAGCGCGGCTTTTTTTCCCTTCATAAACACAGGGCAATTGAACATTTTGACTAACATTTAAAGAATTAATCAAGAAAAATTGTTGAAAAATAAACCCTAGATATTCATTGCGAAAGGCTGATTTTTTATTTTCAGACAATTTTGAAACATCTGTTCCTGAGAAATGATAGCTTCCGTCTGTTAAGCGATCCAAGAAACCGATAATGTTCATCAGTGTTGTCTTACCGCTGCCGGACTTCCCCATGATTAAAATGAACTCTCCTTGATGGATGGTCAAGTTCAATTCTTTTAAAACATGTAGTTTTTCCTTACCTACCGGATAGAACTTGTTAATGTCCCGCAATTCAATGAGGGGTTGATTTGTATTATTTGCTTCCACCATCAAGCCCTCCTATTTCGACGCATCTGTCATTGATTCGTTGGTTGCTGATTCATCAGAAGCAATCGCTGCATCTGATTCAACAATATCACCGACTTTTACTGGTTTTTTTGAAGAAATAACTACTCGGTCGGCTGATTCTAAGCCAGATTCAATCGCCATTTTGTCGCCATTTTCTTGCCCGACTTGGACATCACGACGAATGATGGTTCCAAAATCATTCACTAAAACGTAGGCCTGTTCACCCTCTTTTTGAATCGCTTTTTTCGGTAACTCAATCGCCCCTAAATCGCCTAAATCAATGGTTGCTTGCATATGGTAGCCATTTTTAACTTTGTCTAAATTGGCCAACGCAATTTTGACGCTATAACTAGACATCGTCGTGCCACCCTCTGGATTGCCACTCGCGGCATCGCTGTTGCCTTCAGGAGGATTATCATCGATGTAAGAAATTGAGCCATCCACAACCACATTGTTGGAAACAGAAGTTAGTTTAGCTTTTTGCCCAACACTAATTTTAGTCAAGTCCTTTTCATTCACTTTTCCAGCTAAATAAAGATCTTCTGAAGTTAACCGTAAAATCGGTGAATTGGCATCTTTTACTTCTGGAATTGATACGCGACCTTTGAAATTAGCCTTTGTGGAAATATATTGCTTCGCTCCTAAATCCGCTAAGGTTTCATTGGTGAAGGTAATCTCTTCATCTACCGCATCGACTTCTGTTTGATATTGTTCATTTAAATCATCACCAGACATTGTGCGGTCTTCTTCTTTAGTTTTATTAAATTTATCAATGGCCCGATTCCACTTATTATAGATATTCGCCCGCTTCGTTTCTAATTTGGCTAAGCTATTTTGTTGTGCCTCAATTTCTTTTGTGACCGCCTCATCTTCATAAGTAAATAATTCTGTGCCTGCATCTACGACATCGCCGTTTTTCACCTTAATCTCTGGATCCTTTGTTATTTTTTGATCACGCGCAAAGGCTTCCATTTGTTCCGGTTGGATGACACCGTTAATATAAATTTGTTGCAAGTCGGGAACGTCAAAATAGTCAATTCCCCAGTCATCTTTAGGCGCTTGCTTGACAGCTACTTGTTGTGCATTTTTATTTAACGCATTCACAGTTACGATGCCCCCAACCGCAATTACCGCAACTGCCCCCAATATAATTATCGTTTTCTTCTTCATTTTCTTCGTTTCATCTCCTCATTCTGTCTATTTTCCCCAACAAACTAAATTGCTCGGTCGTTCACTTATACCTATTTAACCATGCTTGAATTCAAGAAACAAGGGCATTTCTCTAGGCCTTTAGTCTGATTTATTTCATTTTTGTTCATTTTTTTATTTATTTCACGACAATAAATAACCATTGTTGGGTCTTTGTGTTTCAACAATCTAAAAAGGTTATTTTTATGTTATTTATAACTAAACTATGCGCAATCGAGATTTTTTGCTTCTTTTTTTATTTAAGGTACACTAGAAGAAACAATTGAAAGTGAGGGCTTGCCATGAAAATTATTATTTTTGGCGGTAGCGGTTTTTTAGGTCAACAAATCGCAAAAATTTTAGTCCAACGCCAACATCAAGTCATCAGTGTTTCACGTCATGGAAAGCCTGCCACGCTCTCCGCATCTTGGAGCCACCAAGTGCAGTGGGTATGCTCCGATGTTACTCGTGACACGAATTGGCAAGAACAAGTCCAGCGTGCTGACTGGGTCATTGATACGGTAGGTATTTTATTTGAAAATCCACGAAAAAAGAAAACCTATCAACGGCTAATTCTGACGCCCGTGAAAAAAATCAGCTCTTTTTTAGCACAACAAAAAAAGCCAGCTAAGTTTTTATTTATTTCAGCCAATACTGTTCCTTTCCCTTTGAGAAAATATATGGATGCCAAATTGGCAGCGGAGGAACTAATCCACCAAGAAGTCGCCGAAGCAGTAATTTTTTATCCTAGTTTACTTGTAGGTCAAGAACGTACCGGCACCATACTTTTTAGTAAATGTATTTATTTTTTTAAGAAAATCCCCTTTTTAAAGAACTTATTTATTGGCTATGATCCCGTGCCTGTGGCAGAAATGGCACAAGAAATTGTTCACGTTTTAGAAGGCGGCAATTCTATTTACACACACAGAAGGACCCGCTAACAATTTATCTCTCAATCGTCTCTGTCTAGAGGCGGTTTTTTTGTGTTACAATACAACTGTTCGAAGGAGAGAAGAAGCATGAAAAAAATTGCCATTATTGGCGGCGGCATTATCGGAATGACGTTAGCTAATTATTTAGATCCACAAAAATTTGACATTACCGTTTATGATGAAGGGATCGGCCAAGCGACTAAAGCGAGCGCTGGGATTATTTCCCCTTGGCTATCCAAACGTCGAAATAAGAAATGGTACCAATTAGCGCGAGAGGGCGCTGCCCTATTTCCAAAGCTAGTCAAAGATTTTCAGCTGACGGAGGATATTTATCGTCAATCAGGGACAGTCATTTTGCGCCCGGCAGCCGCTTTGGCAGACTTAGCCCATTTGGCAGAAGAGCGTAAGCAAACTGCACCTGAAATTGGAGAAATCACGATGTTGTCAGCGGTTCAAACAGCGAAGTTCTTACCGCTACTTAAGGAAACTCCCTCACTTTTTATTTCTGGCGGCGGTCGCCTAGATGGGCCAGCTTATCTAAACCATCTTCAGAAACGCGCCGAAGCCAAAGGGGTCACTTTTTGTTCACAACGGGCGCACTTTCGACAACTGAATCAAGGGTGGGAAATTGTCACAAATTCAGAAAAAAAGAGCGTTGATTTTCTCGCTTTAACACCTGGTCCTCATTTAAAGGAATTACTCGCTACTTTAAATTTATCTGTGGACATTCGTCCCCAAAAAGGACAATTGTTAGTTTTCGAGACCCCTTTTACAAATAGTCAGCAATGGCCTGTTGCTATGTTAGATGGCGAAGCCGATTTAATTCCTTTTAATCAAGGAAAAATTTTATTAGGTGCCACCCACGAAAATGAACAAGCCTGGGATTTAGAAGAGACTGCTAGCGCTTTTCAACAACTAACTTCTGGGACTGCGCCATTTCTAAAAGAAGCAGAGCAGCTTTTTAAGCAACCCATGCATTACCGCGTCGGTACACGTGCTTATACATCCGATTTCGCTCCGTTTTTTGGCCCTTTGCCAGAAATGCCCCACCTTGTGGTTGCTAGCGGACTTGGTTCATCAGGACTCACTACTGGCCCATTCATTGGTTACCAATTAGCTGAATACTTCAATACAGGTACCTTCAAAGGAGAGCTTTATCAAAAACCACTTAGTCAATATGTTAAAAACAACCCCTCACTTTAATCAGTGAGCGGTTGTTTTTTTCTTTAATTAAGAAATGTGAAGTATCTTGGTAGAAGGATTTTGTTATTATGCTACTTGTGGTCGCGCATAGCGTTCTACGTTTTGTTTAATATTTTTAACCGTTTCTGGATCTTCAATGCCCGTTACTTCAGCGATCACTGTATCAACGCTTTCTTGGTCAAGCATTTCCTGTAATTGACGGCTTTGTTCATCTTCTGGATCATGATAATTAAAGACAATACCAATCATTGCTAATAAATGCGGCGACACTAGATTGCGTTCCTGTAATTCACGGATTGGTCGAATAAACCGTTCTTGCGCACCTAATTTTCTGATTGGTGTCCGTGCTACACGTGTAATAGCATCTGAAATATATTTATTTTGGAAACGTTGAATAATTTTTTCAATATAGGCTGCATGTTCTTGTTCATCAAAATTCCATTTAGCCACTAAAAGTTTACCGGTTTCCTGCAAAACTGATTTGAGTTGTGCTACCACTAAGGCGTCCTGCATCGCTTCGTCAATGGTTTGATAGCCTAACAACGCCCCTGTATAGGCAACTGTAGCATGGCCAGTGTTTACACTAAATAATTTTCGTTCAATATACGGCTCTAAATCAGCAACGTAATGAACGCCTTCTAACTGAATCTCTTTGGCTTTTCGGTTGGTATCATCAATGACCCATTCACAAAAAGGCTCAACTTGAACAAAAAGTGGGTCTTCATGTTTTTGTAATGGAACAATCCGATCAACCGCCGCATCAGGAAAACCAATCCATTGTTCAGCATAAGCTGGTTTTTTCAAATATTTGGCCAATTCTTCTGCTAAAAAGGTTGAACCACCAATCATATTTTCACAAGCGATAATATCCAGCGGCTTTTGACAATTTGCTTCGGCACGTGCATCAATTCCTTGAGCAATTAATTCAGCAATTCTTGGTAAAATATTAGGACCAATTGCCGTCGTGACTAAATCGGCTTCCGCAATTGCTTCTACTACTTTTTCTGGTTCTGTCATGTTATTTAACCCGGTCACATTTTCAACGTTAATTTGTTGATGTGAGGCATCGGCCAATTCAATTGTATAACTTTTACGTTCTTTTAACGCTTGAATGATGGTTTCATTAACATCCACAAACGTAATATGAAACCCGTTTTTAGCTAAAATTTCGCCGATAAAGCCGCGTCCAATATTTCCTGCTCCAAAATGTACTGCGTTCATTCTTATTCTCTCCTTTAAGCAATGGCTAAATTTTCTGTTATTTCTTCTTTACTTAATGCATCGGCAAGTTGCACCACGTTATCCATATCACTACAATAAAGTGCAATTTGTTGGACTAATTGCAAATGTTCTTCACCGACTCCGGCAATCCCAAATAATACGGTAGCAATTTTTTCATCTTCTTCGGTGCCAAAATTAACGCCCTCTGGGACTTGCACTACACAGATTCCTGATTTTTTCACTAATTTTTTGGCTTCTTCTGTTCCATGAGGAATGGCAATAAAATTCCCCATATAAACAGATAGCAATTGGTCTCTTTCAATCATTGCTTCGATATAAGCGGGCTCAACACAGCCTGCCTCGACTAGTTTTTCGCCGCAAAAGCGAATAGCTTCTTCTTTTGTATTAAACTGTTGATTTAATTCAATTGAAATATTCGTAAGATTTTCCATTGTTTTCTTCCTCTCTAGGCACTTTCTTTTAAGAGCGAAACCACTGTTTCATATTTTTGGGGATTAACCATACTTTTTACTGATAAGTGTGTCGCTTTCGGTGCTTTTTTACGGGCTTGTTCCGTTAGTTCAGCTTTTGTGACAATTAAAGCCTGTGTTTGTTGAGTTAATTCATTAATATTAATTTTTCGAATCGGCATTGAAATTTTCTCTTTATCTAAAATTTCTTCTAAGACTTTCATTCCCATCGTTGCTGACCCGACACGGTCATCGTGAACCAAAAGAATCTCATTGACATTTGCTAAATCTCCCTCAATTTCAGAAGCAGGTGTTGCTTTGGAGACTGTTGGTTGTGCGTCATTTTTTTCTTTGGTACCTGATAGTTCAGCCACAATTTCATCATAACGTGGTGAGTTCAAGAAGTTTTCAACTGCTACAAAGGTTGCATTAGGTGCTTTCTGTTTGGCCCGTTCTTGCAATTCCGCTTGTGTGACAATCAATGTATTTCCCTCATCGGTCAAATTATTAATGGCCCGATTCGTCACAGTTTGTACTAAACCAGCCTCTTGGACCTTTTTCCGTAAGATAGACGCACCCATTGCACTAGAGCCCATCCCAGCATCACAAGCAAAAATAATTTGTTGAATTCCTGACAATGAAGCACTACCATTTGTGACAGTTAATCCTTTTGATGCTGCTTTAGCAGCTTGGGTTTCTTTCACTTTTTGGGCAAATTCATCACTTTCTTCTTTCGCATCTGCTTTTAAAATGACTGCGGATACTGCAAAGGAAACAGCAGTTGCTGCCAAAACACCTAAAATAACTGGTAAGTAAGAACCCATTGGTGTCATCGCTAAAATAGCTATAATGGAGCCTGGTGAAGCGGGCGCACGTAAACCAGCATCTAACGTTTGGAAAACCAAACTACCTGTCGCGCCACCTGCAATAACCGATAAGAATAATAACGGTTTCATCATTACATATGGGAAGTAAATTTCGTGGATACCACCAAGGAAATGAATAATTATTGCTCCCGGCGCAGAAGATTTTGCCGCACCTTTTCCAAAAAACATAAATGCTAATAAGACACCTAACCCAGGACCAGGGTTTGCTTCTAATAGGAAAAGAATTGATTTACCAGCCGATAAGACTTGTTCTGTCCCTAAGGGTGTTAAAATGCCATGATTAATCGCATTGTTTAAAAAGAGCACTTTTGCCGGTTCAATAAAAATACTCGTTAATGGAATCAAATGAGCATTTAAAATGATTTCCACACCACGTGCCATTGCAGCAGTCAGCGCATCGACAATTGGGCCAATCGCTGAAAAACCAAGTAAAGCTAATGCAAAACCAATCAATCCAGCTGAAAAATTGTTTACTAACATTTCAAAACCAGCTTTAATCCGATGTTGGAAATACTGATCAAATTTCTTAATTGTAAAGCCACCAAGTGGACCCATAATCATGGCACCTAGCATCATCGGAATATCGGTTCCCACAATCACGCCCATTGTCGCAATTGCGCCAACTACGGCACCGCGATCACCTGCAATTACTTTCCCACCAGTATAGCCAATTAATAATGGAATTAAATAGGTCAACATTGGGCCAACCATCGTGGCAAAGGCTTTATTTGGCAGATATCCATCTGGGATAAATAGCGCTGTCAAAACGCCCCACGCAATCAACGCCCCGATATTGGGCATCACCATGCTAGATAAGGTACTGCCAAGTCTTTGGACTTTTGCTTTAATTGATACTTTATTTTTTTCTGGTACTTGTTCCATTTTTATTCCCCTTCTCTCAAGTAACTTTTCTTGTTGACTAAATTGTATCCGCTTTCCGAATCTGAAAAAAGTCGTACTTTGGCACAAACCATTGTGCCAAAAGTTGAAAGAAAAAAGCACGTGTTCTCTAGTTACGAAAACCAGAAAACACGTGCTTATTCCATTTCTAATAATTTCAATAATAAATGAACAACTTTTTATGCTATACTCAAATTGGCGACTTGCCTCGAAAGGAGGTGCATCACATGTACGAGATTGTCACAAAAATTCTTGTGCCGATTTTTGTCGGGATTGTCCTGAAACTTGTAACCATTTGGTTGGAAAAACAGAACGAGGAATAAACAAGTTGCTTCCAGCCGCTGCTGTCTAAACAGCAAAAAAAGACACCCTACTGCAATAGGGTGTCTTTTTAGTGCATCCATGCACGACTTTGTCACAAGTTACTTTAAATTTATCATAGGGCCTATTTTTTGTCAAGGAATCTTCTTATCTTTTTTGTTTAATCTCTTAAATTAAAATATTTTATTTTTTTAATATAAAATTATTTAAATAATTATTGAACATTTCAGATTGAATTTTTTTTAGACGTAACTTTAGGCTTGAGCCAGAATTTTTTGCGCTTCATCGATTGTTTGACAATCACTGAGTCGCTGAATGTTTTCGAGATCTGAACAGAAAAAAGCTAATTCTTGAAGCATGCTTAATTGCCGTTGACTTTTTAGAGCAACGACAAATAACAAAGTAGCTATTTTTCGATCTGCTTCCGTACCAAAGTTAACCCCATCAGGCACTTGAATAAAGCAAATCCCTTCTTTTAAAACTTGTTCATCTTGTCCTTCTGCATGAGGCAATGCCACGAAGTTACCGATATACACGCTGACTTTTTGTTGGCGTTGATACATTGCTTTGACATAGTCAGGCGTGACTAACTGATTTTTTAGCAGTAATTCACCAGAAGCTGCTAGTGCTTCCTCCCAACTAGCATACGACTGATTCAACATTATTTGCTCCGCTGTAATTTCAAACATCTCTCAACACCTAGCCTTTCATTTCTTCAATTAATAATGACGAAAGCAACTGATAAACAATGGCTTCATTTCCTGAATGAAAAATTTCTGTATTTAAATCATTCATAATAATCGCACCACTGATTTTTCCTAAAATTTTCCCGATTGTTTCATCAATCGGCATCGGCGCTAGCATGAGTAACATACGTTGTAACTGCATCGGCTTTTTATCCATACCTTCAATCATAAGTGGCTGGGCCAGATTAAAAATACAAAAAACAGGCTGTGTCACTGCTGTACTTGAGGTATGGAATAAGGCCATTTCCGTCTGAGGAATCCCAATAGGCGCTTGCTCGTAACGTTTCATCAATTGCTGACAGACGATTGCACTATCGGTGATTAAATCTGTGGAAAGTTGCGCGAGGGCTTGTTGAACGGTTTCTGCTAAATCCGCTTGATTATTTAAATCTGCTATGAAAAATGTTTCTAATAGTTTACTAATTTCTTCCATGAAAGCGACCACCGTTTCGTAGCTTTCTTCGCCACCTATTTTTTTCACAGGCGCTTTCCTAAGCGAGCGTTTTTCGTGACTAATCCGCTTAAACTCTTCTTTCAATTGGCGGATTTCATCGTCTAAAAGTAACGGTGAGATCAATTTATATTTACCATTGTATCCTGGTAATAACGAAGTGGAAATCACTAAGTCATAGTTTTCCTCAACATTCACCTTACCTAAATCCGCAATCCGAAAAAAATGAATCTGGTTGATAAAAGGAAAGTAGCGCCGTAATCGCATTTCCAGCATACTTGTCGAAGCCAAACCGCTAGGAGAAAAACCAGCAATATCAACTTCCATAATTTTGGGACTCCGCTCTAAAGAATTGGCAAAATGAAGTACCATGTAGGCAATTTCCTCTTCCGATAAATTCTTTTGCGGAAAAATTTGCGGCAACGCTTGGCGTAAAGCCGCAGCTATTTCTTGATATTGATTCATAATCCGTTCTAAAATGGGATTCGTTAAATCTTCTTCTTGTAAAACCGCCCGAGAAAAAACACCTGATAAATGCGTCAACAACATTTTATACAAATTGGTATCTTCGAAAAAATTAACTTCCGTTTCTTGACTTACTGCTTCAATCAGTTGTTTCACTTCATAAGCCAGCTGAGTGTCAAAATGTTCATCAAAAAAATCTTCATCAAAAGAATTAGAAAAATCACTTAATAAGCTAGCAAAAAAAACAATCTCACTGACAGCGTATAGTTGTTTTGTTTCAGCAGCGACTTTTGAAAAAAGTCGTTTAGAACAATTTAGAAAGGCCTTATTCATCTGCCCAGTATAGGTCTCATCAGCTAAATAAAAACCTGCAGTGACCCGATCCATCGCAATTGTTAACATTAAAATCAAATGTTGTAATTTGCGATCACTTAATGCTGGAAATAAAGTTTCTACTTCTGGCTGAACAATTTTTTGTGCAAATGCTAAATGTTCTGCATGAATAAACTGAAAGAAAAAATGGTCGTTTGTTGTTAATTCGGTAAAATGAAAAAATTGGTACTCATTAATTTCCATACTTAGAATATTCGCCATTAGAAGACGGCGATATTTTTCAGAACCAGTCACTTCATAGCCTTGATTCCGAGAAATCGTCAACGGAATCCGAGCAATCCGTGTTTCTAATTGTTTAATATCGGCATAAAAAGTCGTATTACTAATACAATACGTTTCCAGAAAATAATGCATAGAGACTGGCTCTTTTGTTTGCAGTAATGTCAATAAAATCGCATGTTGCCGCGCCAAAGTAGAAAGTTCCTGTGTCTCTTCTCCTAAAATAGCAGCCTGAATTTCCGTCATCGCTGCTTCATCTGCTTGAATCGAAAAGCGCCCACGAGCTACTTTTTCCAATGTCGCGCCCATCGATGCTAGCGAGGTTTCTAAATTTTCTAATTCACGATATACCGTCCGGCGGCTAACCTTTAACAAATTCATCATGCGGTTTACTGAAACGGGGGTAGGACTATTCACTAATTCCGTTAATAGAACAGTTTCTCTTGTCGTTAAAAACATCTATCAGCTCCTCCTTCCAGCCATTTTTGATACTCTTTCTTATTCAAAAAACTAGTAACTACGTATAAATTTTGTTGCGTTAGATCTAAATGATAGGCTTGCGCCAGTTCACGAGTCACTACGTAGGTTGTCTCCTTGGTAAAAAAGACTGTTTCCAGTGGTTCTTTAGATACTTCAATCGCGACTCCTTGTTTCGCTGCTTGTTGCCGCAATAATTCCATTCCCATTGTTTGCGATCCTCGAACATTCTCGGCATATAAAAAAACAAGCTTCTGTATTTGTTTGGTCGGGTTCGTTTCAGTAGACTCTGAACCAAGTGAAGATTGCTCTTGAGAAGAAGCAGTCAGTTTGGCTAAAACTTGCGGGTAATAGGATTTAATTTCTAAAAAATTTTGAACACTCACCATATCCTTTTCTGGGACGTACTTTTGTGCTAACTGTTTCAATTCTGCTTGAATGACCACTAATGTCTTAGGCTGCCACTTCATCTGATGAACGGACTGGTAAGTCACAGGTATCTCCAAGTCCACAGCTTTTAATTGTCGGCTCAGCAAACTAGCCCCCATGGCACTTGAGCCCATTCCTGCATCACAAACAAATAAAATTTGCTGATAGTTAGGTGTGACTGTTTCCACTTGGTCTTCCTCCTTCTCCTTCATCTTTATCATTGAAACTGGTTCAATTCCTCGTTGACGTTTTAATAACAAGCTTGCTATTGCAAAAGAGCACAGAAAGCTAACAAAAATTCCGCTAAAAACCGCCAGCCTCGCCTCAGTCGGGGCATTGGCTAAAATCGCAACCAATGAACCTGGCGAAGCTGGAGCACTTAGCCCCACATTAAATATTTGAAAAACAAGCGTACCACTCATTCCTCCAGCAATTACTGCTAAAAATAAGCGCGGATCCATTAAAACAAACGGAAAATAAATTTCATGAATGCCCCCAATCAGTTGAATCATGGTGGCACCTCCTGCTGTTTTTCGTTGTCCTACAGGCCCAAACAGCAGAAAAGCAACCAAAACGCCCACGCCTGGTCCAGGATTTGTTTCCAATAGAAATAAAATGGACTGACCTGTTTGACTAGCACCTTCTAAACCTAGAGGCGTTAATAAGCCATGGTTAATCGCATTATTAAAAAATAACACTTTTAAGGGTTCTAAGAAAACGTGAACCAATGGCAAAAGATTGGCTTCAATTAACCAAGAAGAAAATTGATACAGCCAAAAACTAGCGCTTTCAACAGCCGGAGCTACAACCAGAATACCAAAACAGCACAGCAGTCCTCCCACAATTCCTGCTAAAAAGTTTTTAGTCAGCATCTCATAGCCTTCTTTAACTTTCGGTAAGAGAATTTGTTCAATTTTGGCGAAAGTATATCCTGCTAAAGGGCCAATAAACATAGCACCAAACAACTGTGGAACATCTGTGGAAACAATCACGCCCACTGTCGCAATAGCAGCTACGACGCCGCCACGTTGTTCCTCGAACATTTTTCCGCCTGTAAAACCAATTAAAATCGGTAAAACAACTCGAATCATTATCGTTTCGACTTCAGAAAGAGCTAGCCGTAGATTCCCTGTCGTATAGCCAGCCACCAAAGACAATAAGCTCCACGCAATAAAAATACTCAAATTTGGCATAATCATCCCACTCAAACGATGACCAAAACGACGTAAATAGGGAGTTACTTTCACAAACTTATGTTTAAAAAAGAGCGAATGCATTTCTTTTTCCTTCATATTCCTTGTCCCTCGCTCTCTATGTAGATAATTAGAATACTTCTATTATATGAAATTTCACAAAAAAATAGTATAGATTTTTGTAAAATAATTCTTTTATACACCTCACAAGAGAATCCGTTTACATTAATAGAAAAAACTTTTATACTAAAAGAAAGAAACTCTTCGGATTGGAGGCCAATTATGGCAATCAAAGCAATTGTAATGGATATTGATGGTACCTTGTTAACTTCAGAAAAAAAGATTTCACCAAAAACGCGACAAGCACTAGCAGCTGCACAAAAACAAGGCCTCTCACTGATTTTGGCTTCTGGCCGCCCGACTAACGGTATGCGGACCTTAGCAGATGAATTGGAGATGGCTCATTATAATGGACACTTACTTTCCTATAACGGCGCTTGTGTCACCCATCATGGCAGTCAGCAACAACTATTTAATCAGACAATTTCAAAGTCATTGAGTCAACAAATTTTAGAGCATTTGAAACAATTTGACGTAATTCCAATGATTAATGATGAAACATTTATGTATGTCAATGATGTTTTTCATAACACCTTACATTTAGAGACTGGTGATTTTAATATTATTGAATATGAATCACGGGGTGGCAACTTTCAATTATGTGAGTGGCATGATTTAGCCGCCAGACTAAACTTTCCCTTGAACAAAATTTTAATTGCTGGTGAACCCGCCTATTTACAAAAATATCATGAGGCCATCTACGCGCCTTTCAAAGAAACCGTCACCGCTGCTTTTTCCGCTCCTTTCTATTTTGAATTTACCGCAAAAAATATTGATAAAGCGCGTTCTTTAGAAAAACTAACCCTACAGTTAGGTATAGCTGCTGAAGAAGTAATTGCTTTTGGTGATGGTCACAACGATTATACAATGTTGGAATGGGCCGGCACGGGGATTGCTATGGAAAACGCCGTTGACGAGCTTAAAAGCATCGCAACGGAAGTCACTTTATCCAACGACAATGACGGCATCGCTGTTGCATTAGCCAACTTTCTTTAAGATCGTTGGTTGATGCAAGCGTACGCCGTCATTTTTTATTGCCTATTCAAATGTCGTGATTTTTTCTGGTGCTAAACGAACAGATTCATAGCCAGTTTCCATGCCCTTACCCACAGATAAAATCATTACTGGGACATAGCGCTCTTGATCTAAACCAAATGTTTCGGCTAATTTTTCCGCTTCAAAACCACCGATTGGATTTGTTTCATATCCGTGAGCTCGTGCCACTAACATAAATTGCATAGCTGCTAAACTCGCATCAATTTTTACGATGTCATTCATTTGTTCTCTGCTTAAACTTTCATAATGGGGAATAATGGCTGCTAATTGTTGGTCCCGCACTTCCTTAGGCATTTTACCACTAGCATAGGCTTGATTGTAAATTTCCTCTCCTCGCTCATGGCAGTTTAGATCACCAAAAATTAAGAGCATTGCAGAAGATGTTTCATTTTGACGCGTATTAAAGCGAATTAAGGGTTTTAATTTTTCTTTGCCTACTTCACTTTCTACTACGACAAAACGCCATGGCTGCATGTTAACAGAAGAAGGGGCGGTGGTCGCTTCTTGAATCATTGTTAACATTTCTTCATGAGAAATTTTATGGGTTTCATCGTACACCCGAACCGATTTGCGGCCAAAAACAATCTCTGAAAAATCATTCGTTGTATATGTTGTCATTCTATCATACCTCTTTCGTTGTAATGCTTTGATCTAGTTTTGTCAAAAGTTCTTTTAATTGGCGACAGTCGTCCTTTGTAAATGTACTGGGAATAATTTCTGTTACCATTTGTTGCTTGGCTGTACATTGCTGTAGTTCTTGTTGTGCTTTTTCTGTTAAATGCACTAGCACTTCCCGATTATTTTCTGGATTTCGCTGTCGTGTCACATACTGTTTCTCTTCTAAAATTTTCAAATGGCGAGTGACCGCACCACTATCGATTTTTAAGTGTTCTTGAATCTCCGTTTGAAGACACGGCTGACGTTCTTTTAAAATCATCAGCAACTCATAACGAGTCAAACTCAAGCCAACTTGCTCTTCAAAAACTTTGGTAATTTTTTGATCTAATACCTTTAACTGACATAATAATTGGCTGACTTCCCGTAATGATAACGACATAGTTTCCTCCTTAAAAAGATGACTCGTCAACAATTGACTAGTCAACTATAACTGTTTCTTTCTAAAAATGCAACCTTTTTTACAAGAAAAATAGAACAATTGACAGGGAGAAACTACAGTATTCCCCATCAACTGTTCTATTTTAATCAATCTATTTTTCGGTAACAGGTTCTGCTGATAACCGCTTAATTCCTAAACCAGTAAATGCACTGACCATTGAGAAGACAGGCGATAATAAGCTAAAGAAAACAAATGGTAAGTAAGTCAACGTTGGTACGCCAAAGGTCCCCGCTACGAAGCTACCTGCAATCCCCCAAGGAATGAGGTAGTTAATAACCGTCCCACCATCCTCCAAGGTTCTGCCTAAAACAGTCGGATCCAAACCTTCTTTTTTGTAAACTTCTTTAAAGGCATTCCCTGGTAAAATAACCGATAGGAATTGTTCACCAATAAAAATATTTACGCCAATTCCTGTTAATAACGTTGATAAAATCAATTTCGGTGTACTGCTCATTTTCTGCGAAACAACTTCCATGACCGCAGAAATCAATCCTAATTCCATTAATAAGCCACCTAGAGACAACGTTAGAATAATAAGTGCCACAGTCGGCATCATACTCATAATCCCGCCACGACTTAATAATTGATCAATTTGTGCGTTCCCCGTTTGAGAAACAAACCCATTTTCCAACGTGTTTCCTAATGCCTGCAACGATACTTTCGGATTTTGAATAATAATCATAATTACTGCCACAATAATGTTCAACAAAATCGTGATAATCGCTGGAATTTTGCGCCAGGCACAGATTAACATTAAGGCTAATGGTAACAATGACCAAATGGAAATGGTAAAGTGGTCTTCCAATACTTGAATAACTTGAACTACTTCTGTCAGACTAGTATTCGCGTACGTTTGTCCTAAAATCATAAACAAGATTAAAGAGACGATAAATGCTGGTACAGTCGACCACATCAAGTTTTTTATATGTTTAAATAAATCCGCTTCAACAATCGCTGCGGCTAAGTTTGTTGATTCTGATAAAGGTGACATTTTATCACCAAAAACTGAACCAGAAACAATCGCCCCCACAACTAAAGCAGGATTTAACCCTAAGGTACTGCCAATACCGAAAAAGGCAATTCCAATTGTTGACATCACTGTAAAAGCACTACCTACTGCACTGCCGACAATCGCACAGACAATAAAAACTGACGGCACAAACCATTTAACACTAATCATTTTAAAACCAAAAACCATAATCGTTGGAATAATTCCTGCTTGAATCCAAACGGCAATCAATGCCCCCACTAAAATGAAAATAAAAATTGGAATAATTCCTGGCTTCAAGCCATCAACAATCCCTTTATGCATTTGATCAAATGGTACTTTACGAAACATTGCGTAGCCTAAAATCAATGCAATCACAAACAAAATAGTAATATTTGGCGATATCTTTAAGCCAATTACTCCTGTTGCAATAGCTGCCACAATAATTAATAACACGATACTTGCTTCTCGAACACTCACGGTCTTCTTTTTCTGTTTTTCTTTCATTTCGTTACTCTCCTCTAATCTTTTTTCTGAATACTCTGACATTAAAGGATCTTATGATAACGAATAACCCCTCCACAACTCATTGAAAACGCCTCCTAAAGCTACATAAAAAGAGAGATTCATCCTTAAAGAATAAGGACGAATCTCTCCGCGGTACCACCTTAATTAGAAGCTTACTTGCTTCTCGCTTATGTATTATGTAATTGTCACTACTTATTAGTGTAATTCACAAATAGACTTGATCGATTCGCAGCAACCATCGACTTTCTGAACAAAACATCTATTTCCTACTGGGCTAATAATTTATGAATCTCAATATACCAAGAAGAAACCGACTTGTCAACGAAAATAGCATAAAAAATTTTTTCACACGCCAACAAAAATTACTTTTTCTTTTTGTAAAAATAGAAAAGCGCCTCCGTTCTCACGAAAGCGCCAGTTAATTAGTGGGTTGTGCCACCTTGTAGTTGAATATCTTCTTGCGTTTTTACCGCTGCTTCAATCATATAGAACAAAGAATCTGTGATTGCTTCTAATGACATAGAAGCAAACGTTGGTTTATCAATTGTTTGTTCTGGTAGGAACGGAACATGAATAAATCCGCCACGAATAGTTGGATATTTAGTGTTAATTAAGTGTAGTAAGTGATACATAATATCATTACATACAAAGGTTCCTGCTGTATAAGAAATCGCTGCAGGTAATTGATGGTCATGACAATTTTTTACCATCGCTTTAATCGGTAAATTTGTAAAATAGGCTGTTGCTCCATCTTCAACCAATGGCACATCGCTTGGTTGTTGTCCTGCATTATCCGGGATACGCGCTTCCGCTAAATTAATCGCCACTTTTTCAACAGTAACTGTTTGGCGGCCGCCTGCTTGTCCAACACAAATCACCATATCTGGTTGATGGGTTTCAATTGCTTCAGCAACTTTTTCACCACTAGTGCCAAAAACAGTTGGCACCTCAACTTTAATAATTTCAGCTCCTGCAATTTCAGCAGGTAATTTTTTGACTGCTTCAAAGGCAGGATTGATTGCTTCTCCTCCAAATGGATCAAAGCCAGTAACGACAACTTTCATTTCGATCATCCTTTCTTATTTGAATAGAATCATATAAACAATTTGGAAAATTAACATGAAGAGTGCAATCGGCAATTGATTTTTAATGACGCCGTACTTATCTTTCATTTCCAACATGGCTACAGGTACGATATTAAAGTTCGCAGCCATCGGTGTTAACAGTGTACCACAAAAACCACATGTTAAGGCAACCATCCCAACTAATGCGGGATCTGCACCTAAAGAAAAGACAAACGGCACACCAATTCCGACTGTCATCACGGTTATTGCTGCAAAGGCATTGCCCATGATAGCCGTAAAAATAACCATTCCCACAGCATAAATAATAATCCCTACATTGACATTTCCTGCTGGTACTACGGCACTAACTCCTTTTGAAATAATCTCACCAACACCAGCGCTAGTAAAAACAGCACCTAAACAAGCTAATAGCATTGGCAACGTACTAAGAGGACCGACTGTTTCTAACATTTCCGCCGCATCATCAAAAAATACTTTCGGCGTATTATTTTTAGAAAAGAACATCATGATGAAAATCGCTACAAAGACACCAACACCGACACCGACTAAAGCTCCTAAAGTAGTCAATGTGGCAAAAAGAATTGCAAAAACCCCGATACTTAGTGCGGGAATAAAAATCTTCATTCCTAATTTTTGAGACATTTTTTCCATGTATTCTTTCGAAGGTAAGCGACTTTCTCCTTTTGTCACTTTTTGAAGAATTGCCGGAATTGTCATCACAAAAATAAGTACGCCACAGGCAACTGGTGGAATAAACCGACCAAAACCGATTAAGATCCCTAAAATCCCCCAGAATAAACTAGTCCCATACGCATGTTGATTGGTTTTATCACGAAAACTACGAAAACTTGTATATAACAAGATAATACCCATAAAAATATAAAGGACTTCCAATAACTTTGCACTCAAATCAATACTTGGATCTGTGAAAAAACTCATTTCAGTCCCTCCTGTCCATAATATTTTTTACGTAATCTTTTTTCTTTTAAAGTAAAGTAAATACTTGCCGAAATTAAGGCAACTAAGGCGACTGGTACTTCCACTAAAGCCAATTTACCTAATGTCACTTCATAGCCTAAATCTTTCAATGTTGATTGAACAAGCAATGCCCCAGCCCCACCAACAAACAGAACTTGACCAAAGAACCAACAGATATTTTCCATGGCTGAAGCCATCCCTTTTAGTTCTTCTTCATACTCTGGCACCATTGGTAAATTTTTTGATTCAATTGTTCCTAACGCCATTGGCAAAATAATCGGACGCACAAAACCTGCTACCCCACCGAAACTTACGTTAAAAGCGGCGAAGATAATCCGAAAGACACCATAAATGTCAATAATCACACCAGCAGATACCTTTTTGAATCGTTTAATCAACGTAGCCGCTGACTCTTTCAAGCCATTTCTCTCTAACGTTCCTGTTGCTAACATAATAATAATAAAGATAGCCATTCCTCGATTATTCACAAAGGTTGTTCCTAGTGTTTCTAGCATTGATGTCAAACCAAGCCCGCCAGTAAAAGCCGTCACTATTAAAGCAACCATCACAATCAAGATAGCATCAAATTTCAATGCGAAGCCGACAATGACGATCAATACGCCTAATAAAGGTAATAAATCCATCAAATCTCTCCTTCTTAAAATAAAATTTCACTTTCCATTATATGCCAATTTTCGCTCATTTGTAAGACTTTTTTAATTTTTAATGTTATTTTTTCTAAAGACACAGTTTCCAACACTTTTTAGAGCTACCACTCGCACTTTTTTCTTTTTTCCGCTAGAATAAAAGAAACAATAACATTGAGGAGGATTTTTATGTTCCAAACTTTTAGAGAAAATTTTCGGCGCCATACCCTATTGCGCGACGCCGTCTTTATCGTTATCGGAAGTGCCATTGTCTTTAATCCCGGTGCTTTCTTCCAGTTCGTCGGTTATTTAATTGCTGGTTATTTGATGCTTTTAGGGTTAATCAATATTTATGATGACTACAAAATAAAAAAACAAACGGGCAGCTGGGGGCTTGGTTTCGTAACAGGTTTAATCTTTGTCGTCTTAGCAGTAGCCTTTTTATTTTTTGCACCAGTGATTGTTTCGATTCTGCCGTTTTTATTAGGGATTAGCATTGTTATAAACGGCCTCGTTCAATTGACTTTTGCTTTAAATACTCGTCAAACAGGCGCGCTTATCTACAGTATTCTGGTTTTAATCGCTGGAGCTGTTTTAGTTTTCAACCCCTTCAAAAGTCTCTTAGTTTTGATGCAAGTCTTTGGATTTATCCTGATTTTCATGGGTGTCATTGAAATTATTGGTCATTTTAGAAATAAAGCTTAACGAAAGGAGCAACTTATGGATAAAGAAAGTACCAAGTGGATCCGCTTTTTAGGTGGGAAAAATTTACTTTACACATTAACTATCCTTTGTCTAATTGCTGTAACTATCTTTTTATTCAACACTGTTTCATTTATCTTTAAACCAATTTTTGTTATTTTTAGTGCCGTCTTAGGCCCGGTACTTTTTGGTATTATTCTATTTTATTTGCTTAATCCAATGGTGAAACGCCTTGAGAAAAAAATTCCCCGTGTTTGGGCGATTGCGATTCTCTATGTCTTAATTATTGCATTACTAGTGTTAGCTGGACTGCAACTTTTCCCAATTATCCAAGACCAAACGGAAGAATTAATCAAACAATTCCCAAGTTTTTGGAAAAGCACGCTCCAAACAGTACAAGAATTTATGGCTAAAACACCTTTTGCAAAAGATTTAGAATCTGCTAATGAGTCGATTAATCAGCTCTGGGGCAAACTTGCAAACTCCTTTAAAGACTTTGCAGGGGATTACCTACAAACAGGCGCACAAGGTCTGGGAAGCGTCTTTTCTGCAGTCTCTTCTACTTTCCTAACCTTGTTTACAGGACCTATCATCGCCTTTTTCCTTTTAAAAGACAAAGAAAAGTTTTATCGCTTTGTAAAAGGAATCATTCCCCCAGCTTTTCGTCCTGATTTTGATGAATATAGCCAAATTACCAACATTCAAATTGGCGATTATCTAAAAGGTCAAGTCATTGCTTCGTTGGTTTTAGGGATTATGTATTGGCCAGCTTTTCTATTAATTGGTTTACAATTTGGTAGCATTTTAGCTTTAGCTGCGGGTATTTTATGTATTATTCCTTATATCGGGCCATTTATTGCCTTTATTCCTGGATTGATTATTGCCTTTCAGGATTCCACATTTATGGTAGTAAAATTCGTTATCGTCTGGTTTGCCATCCAATTGATTCATGGTGATTTTGTTATTCCTCGTGTGATGGGCGATAAATTAAAAGTCCATCCGATTACTATTTTACTTGTCTTGTTAGTTATGGGCGAACTGTTTGGTTTAATGGGCGTTATCTTCGGGATTCCAATGTATTGCCTAGTTAAAGTGACAGTCATTTATTTATTCCGCAAATTCAAACAACGCTATAACCGCTTTTATGGTGACAACGGCGAGTATGAACACACGAATTTTACTAAAGATCAATATTTAAAATAATACAATGAAAAAACTGGGACATAAGCCGTTTAGACTTATGTCCCAGTTTTTTTACCATACTTCTCTAGCAATTTCTTGAAGTAATTGAACTTTGCGCCATTGTTCTTTCTCCGTCAAACGATTTCCTTCTTCCGTTGAAGCAAAACCGCATTGCGGACTAATACTTAAGTTTTCTAAAGGAACAAACTGTTGGGCTTCTTCAATTCGTGCTTTCACTTGTTCAGTCTCTTCTAATTCAGGAAACTTAGAAGTAACTAAACCTAAAACGACTTTGCTGCCATTATTTTGCCAATGTCTTAATGGTGAAAAGTCCCCTGCACGATCTGAGTCATATTCCAAGAAGAAACCATCATAATTCGTAGCAAATAATTCTTTTGCTATCGGTTCATAACCACCTGAAAATAACCAAGACGAAGCATGGTTCCCACGGCAAATGTGTGTGGTTACAGTTAAATCTTCTGGCTTGCCAGCTAAGGCTTCATTAATAATCGTGGTACACACTTGTGCAATTTCTTCTGGCTGTATTCCTTTTGCTCGTAATTCTTCTTGTTTTGTCTGATCCGCTAGAAACGCCCAATTTGTATCATCAAATTGCAAATAACGGCAACCTCTCTCGTAAAAGGCCGCAATTGCATCTTTATATGTTTGTGCTAAATCCTTATAAAAAGCACCAATCTCTGGATAAATTGTTTGAATGCGCGAGGTTCCGTCGTTGGATAAAATTTCTTGACGTAAAATCATGGTCGGACTAGGGATCGTTGCTTTGGCTACCGTGCCATCACCAACTTCCACCACCTCTTTTAAAAATGAAAAGTCCTCTAAAAATGGATGTTGCGCAGGAAAAGATATTTTATCCACTACGCGGATATTATAGGCCGGAGCTGCTTTTCCATGAAAGGTTTGGTTATACCCCGTTTCTGGGATATAGCCTGTCACACCATTTAATCCTTCTAAGAAATCAATATGCCAAAAACCGCGACGAAATTCACCATCTGTGATTCCCCGTAAGCCGCCAGCTTTTTGTTTTGCTACTAATGCTTTGATTTCTTCATCTTCAATAAGACGTAGCTCTGCTTGAGATAAAGCACCTGCTTGGACCTTTTTCCGTGCTTTCTTAATTGTTTCTGGACGTAAAAAACTTCCCACATGATCAACTGTAAAAGGAATCTGACTACTCATTTGCCTCACTCTTTCCTATTTTTATTTATAAAAAAACGCCCTTTTACTAGCCGTAACTAGTAAAAGGGCGATTATTATCGCGGTACCACCTTTTTTCGGAAAGATGACTCTTTCCCTTCAACTGACAATCATAATCAGCGGTCTTGTTAACGAAAGACATTACGTTTTTGCCTACGTTTCGACAAAAATTCCTCCTAGGCCATTTTTCGATACAGACATCTAACTTTTTTCACCAACCAAAGTCTCTCTACCAGCTGTCTTGTACTTACTTTCCTATTCAACGGAAATTATTAGATTATAATTAGAATACCACGTTTAGCAAATTTGTCAACGGAGACGGATGAAATAGTAATGAAAAAAGCAGCTTCTTTTCAGAAGCTGCTTACGTCTATTTTTATCATTGCTGATTAGGCTGAATGTCCTACGATTGTGCTACCTGAGTAACCAAAACCGACACGTGTAATACCTGGGTTAATTTCCCAATCACGGTGACCGCTACCTGAAGCTGTTACCATGTTTGTTTCATTGTACCACGCCATGATTACTGAGTTACCTGGCGCCCACATAATTGCGATAACTTCATCTCCACGAGACCAGTGATCATTTGGAATACCACCTGCTTCAACTTGTGCTGCACGAGCAGTTGCAGAAGCTGCTAAGCCTGCATCCCATACTACTGGACGTAAACCTAATGATTGACGTAGAACGTTCAATGCATTGATTGTTGGATCAGCAGAAGGCGCTGGTGTTGGGTGCTCTGGTTCTGGTGTTGGTGGTGTAACTGTTCCACCACCAGTTTGGCCACCATTATTTCCATTATCACTTGGTGTTGTAGGGTGTACTGGTTGTTCTGATGAAGAAGAGCCAGTATTTTCTGTTGCACTATTATCTGTACTTGGTGTAGTTGTTTCAGTTGTTTGTTGCGTGCTTGATTCAGTTGCTGAGCTTGAGCTTGCTGGTGCTTGCGCTTCTGTTGTTGAAGAAGAGGCAACTGGTGCTTCTGCTTTTACTTCAGCTTTAGCTTGAACTGGTTTTGCAGCAGCTTGTTTAGCTTTTTCAGCTGCAGCTTTTTGTTCAGCAGCTAAGCGTGCTTGCTCTGCTTCAGCAGCTGCTTTTTGTTTTTCTAAGCCAGCTTTAGAACTTTCAGCTGATGATTGTTCTAATGCTAATGAAGCTTTCATTACGTTTAATTCAGATTGTTTAGAAAGTAAATCTTGACGTTTTGTTTCTAATTCAGCTTCTGTTGCTTCAAGTTGTTTCATTTTTTTCTCGTTTTCAGCTTTTTTATCAACAACGGCTTGTTTATCTTCTTTTTGTTGTTGCATTAAGTCGTTGTTGGCACTTACGATTGTTGAAACAGCTTGAACACGGCTGATTGCATCTGCAACTGAGTCCGCATCTAAAACTGCATCTAGCATTGTTGTGCTTTGTCCATTAACTTGAACATCACGTGCTTGATTTTTGATTGCTTCGTTACGTTTTTCAATACGTTGATTCAAGTTTGTAATTTCTTGTTGTAATTGTTCTGATTTTGCTTTTAGTGTTTGCTTTTGTTCACGTAAAGCCATGCTTTCATCAAATACTGAAGATACTTCTGCTTCTAAAGAAGATACTTGTGAAGCTAAATCCCCTTGTTTTGCTTTTAATGATGAAATTTCTTGATTTTTTTCTTCAATTTTTTTATCAACATTGTCCGCCAAAGCGATGCTTGGGGTAGCAATTGCTGATAGCGTTAATGAACATAGTAATACTGATGCAAATAGACGTTTCTTCACTTGTCATTCCTCCGAATTAATTTCTAAAGTTTATTTAAAATATCTTAATCTTTTCTTACGACAAAAACATTCTACCACACCCATATTTCAATTAAGCAATAGAAATGTTACAAAAACATTTCAGATCACTCGTTCTTTCTCCGTAATAGGTAAACTTACCTTTTGTAAGGCTTTTACACCTTGTCATGACTGGTTTTCACGTGTTTTCAATTGTTAAACAATTCTTCGATTTTTTTTCATATTTTTTCTTTTTTTATTCAAATTTTGCTTCTTTTTTGTCGATATATGCTTTTTTTCGTAAAATTAATCATTTTTCCTTCTTTTTAGCAAACGTTTTTGTTACAAAATTCGTTATATTTTGGTAATGAACCAAGAAAAAGGCCGCTTCGTTGAGCCGCCTTTTATTATTTCTATGCAATGTTTTTGATCAAACTATTCAATTTATTTTTTATGGACTTATGGGCCTGTCACTAAATTCCAAGTCACCATTGCTTGATAAGTTTGATCTTTTCTACCTTGATTTGCTGGAATTTCTAATTTGATTTGATCAAAAGAAAAATCAAATTGATAAACATCACTTTCGTCAAACTGACCATTGGCAACAATATGGCTAGCTACACCGTTGGCAACTAATTGAATAGCGGTTGTTTTGCCAAGAGCAACTTTAGTTTCCGTTGGTTGATTGTACTGAATAAAACCTGAAACATTGGTTGTTCCTAACAATAACTTTGTCATTGATGATAGTTGATCCACTCTTCCTTCAAAGGGGGATAGTTCTGCAGTTAGTGCCCAATTGGGTTGTGATTTTTTCAAACGTAAATATGGATTTTCCTGACCATTTTCATAATAATCTGCTGCCTGCTTTAAACCATGTTGCTGCGTGTTGCTAGAAATGGCGACTTTACCAAAATCAAAAGTTGGTGTGCTGATAAAACCTTCCTCATCTGGTGCCACAATTTCTTGATTTTTAGGTTGGATTCTGACAGTATCAGCTGCGTGAACAGCAGAAAAATTTCCATTCATTTCAACAGCCGCTTGTAACACTTGATCTGGTTCACCTGTAGCAATTGTTGTCATCATAATAGTTGCTGTCTGACCAATAGGCACTTCCGTATTTAAAGCAATGCCCACTCGCCAATTTTCATCAGTAATAGGAACAATTTTGTTTGGTTCAGATCCAACACGAATCGTGACTTGGATTGGCCGAGCTAGACCTGGTGACCAACCAATTGCTGGCTTTAAGTTTATTTTTTTTAACGGTACTTCTCCCACATTTGTAAGCATAATCTGCCAAATTTGTATATAACCACTTGGCATGACTTTGACTAGTCCTTCTATTTGCATTTCAGCTTTTGCAGTTATTTCCTTATACACTGCTGTAATAGCGTTCATTTCATTAAAAACAGGGGAGTTTATTGGTCGTTTTGTTTTTTCTAAGTTCTCTTGTTTTGTTTTATTTTGATACCAACCTTGATATAAATAAGTTTTACCGTTAACGCTGTATTGTTGTGGCAGTTTTTTTCCAGCTAAATAGCGAAAGCCATCCGTAGTTATTGGTCGTTGGTGATCCTGAATAAAATCAGATGGTGGTGCAATTTCAACACCATTGACATCCTCAAATGTATAATTTTTTTGAGGTACCTCCTTATAGACAACAGTTAAATCATCATTGTCGTCATAGGTAATATCATAACTGGGCGTTACGCTTTTTTCTAAATTTTCAGGTCTCGTTTTCCCTTTATACCATCCTTGAAATTGATATGTTTTTGAGTCGATTTCATAGCTACTTGGCAAAAGGCCGTTCTGTTTAAAGGTGTAAGGGTCACGTTCAATAAGCGTTTGCTTTCCTTGTCTAAACCCCGGTGGCGGAGGGATTGGTTTCCCTTGAGTATCCACAAAATGTTCTGTCACTTTGCGATTGGTAACATGATAATAAACCGGCCCTGAAAATTTAAAGTAATTCAATAGCCCAGATTGATTCGATGAATCAACCTTCACTTGGTTGTACACAGGAACGATTAGTTTTTGACTCTCGCTAATGTTAAATGTTACTCCTGTTTTCCAACTATATTGTTGCGCAGACAATTTTTCCAATTCAAATTGCGAAATTGTTGTTGGATATTGGTTTCCTGATGCGTCGGAAATAGTTGGCAGCGGAAAATTGGGATCAATTTCCCCTTTCTTATTGTATAAGCTTAAAGAAGTATAATATCTTGGTAAAAAAAATGTTTGATTACTCGCTGCAAGCACCGTTGACATGTCGGAATAGACGGCTACTTTCTCACTTGGAATTACCACTTCTTTTAAATTAGCCACTGTAGATGCTGTCGCTGGTTGACTTTCACCTTCCCACACATTTATGCCATTTGGAGAATTGCCTTGCCAGCTATGATACTGTAGAAGGATCTCATTGGCGTTTACTGGCTGCCCCTCTTCATTAATAAATCCATAACGATAAGTTAGGTTAGGCGTCTCAATTCTTTCTCTAATCGTTTGACTTGTAACATTAGCCTCATTATTGATTAACTCACTTTTTGGCAATGCTAGTGGTTCTTCATCATGTAGTTTATCCTTTGTCTGTGGTTGTTCACTTTCGGCTTTTTCTGCTGTTAATGAATGATTGGTTCCTTCTCTTACTTGTTTTGTACTTGGTAATGTTTCTGCAAAAACAGTTGTCTGTATTAGTATGGGGAATACTAATATATGGCAGATGCCCGTTACTATCAATTCTTTCCATTTACTTCGCTTCATATTGTCCCTTCTTTCTAAAGAACAATCCAACAATTCTTAGTTAACTAAACATTAAGACACTAAACTTAGCAGAATGATCACTTACCATTTTCAGCAACAGTCTTGTCTTGTGGTATCGGTTTCATTTTTCTTTATACTTTGGATCATTCACTTGTTTCAGCGCTATTCGTCCAATACTTCTTTTTACTAACCAGTTATAACTAGTTTAGCAAAAAAGAATAATTTCTGAAATTCCGAATTTTAAACAGACAGGAGCATTTCCTGAAGATTCTATATATATCAAGGAAAATCGACCAAAAATAAACTAAAAATAAACTTTTCAATAGAGAATCATAGCTAAAACAGGATAAATTAATCATATTTTCACCTTCCTAGCTTTACCTTTATCAAAAAAAGCTCAAAATGTTAGTTTTGACAACTAACATTTTGAGCTTTTTGTTTTTTTTCTTAACGAATGATTTCGACTTTTTTGTCTGTCTTGACTGTAACACGGCCGTTTTTAATAACATATAACCGTTCTGGAATATCAATAATCGCATGTTCAACCACTTTTGTGTCTAATAAGACTAAATCTGCTTTATTCCCAACTGCGACACCGTATCCTTCTAGTCCCATCGCACGAGCAGGACTTGTTGTTACCATTGGTAGCACTGTTTTTAAGTCATCCGCTCCACCTAGGTGTCCAACAGGAATGGCTAACATCGCTGTTTGAACAATATCCCCTGTGCCATATGGTGTAAAAGCATTGCGAATATTATTTGTAGCAATACAGACATTCACGCCACCATCGCGTAATTTACGGATTGGCGTAACCGCACGTCGAACATTGTACTGATCACCACGAGCCCCTAAATGTAAATCCGTTGCTGGTAAAGCCATCACGCTAATATTCGCTTCCGCCATTTTTGCAATAATAGGCGCCAATTCTGCTTCAGGTAAGGCATGCAATGCCGTTAAGTGGCCCACTGAAACACGGCCTTGGTAGCCTTCAGCGATGGTTTTTTCACATAAATATTCAATACTCATATCATCAGCTTCATCGGCAAAATCTTGGTGTAAATCTACATCTTTATCATATTTTTTAGCAATTTCAAACACTAAATCAATATGTTCTTTCGCTGGTGCATCATTATAAGGAATACCGCCGACAACGTCTGCGCCCATATCCATTGCTTCATACATCATTTGTTCTGTTCCAGGGGCTTTAAAAATTCCTTCTTGCGGAAATGCAACTACTTGCATGTCAATTAACTCTTTGTATTCTTCTTTCAAACGCATAATTGTTTTGAAGCCAGTAAAACCTTGCGCTGGGTCAAATTCTGCATGCGTTCTTAACGCCGTGGTCCCATGAACGATTAACATTTCTAAAGCACGTTTGGCACGGTCGTAAATGTCTTCTTCGGTAAATGTTGGTTTTAATTCTGCGGTTACTTCAATTGCTTCTTTCAACGTACCTGATTTATTTGGTTTACGATCAGCGATTAATGCCTTGTCCAAATGTAAATGGCTTTCTACAAAACCTGGGATTAAAACACGACCATCTGCTTCGATGACTTCTTTGGCATCGCCAGTAATAACTGGGGCGATTTCAATGATTTTTCCTTCTTTAATAGCTACATCTTGTAATGCTTCACCGTCTTGAAGACGAACTTGTTTAATTAATAAATCCATGTTTTCCACTCCTAAATTGTTTTTTATCCAAAGATTAAACCGATAACTAATAATAGTACAGAGGCAATACTTAACCATTTCACGTTTCCTTTAACAACATCCAAAATTGGAATTTGGAAGCCTGAAGATAAAGCTTGCATAGTAATATTAACGAAACTCATTTGACTACCTAAACCAACACCCATTGCTACAAAACCTAATGCTAACGGCGGGAAGTTCAACGATACAGCAACTGGTAGCACTAAAGTTAAAACAGAACCCACGTAGGCCCCAGCTGGAATCCCAATTAAAATCCCTGTTAAAATGGCAACTGGCACGACAATAAAGGCTGGTGCATTTTCAGCAACACCTGCGATGACAGCAAACGTTCCTGTTTGTGCAATAACATTAATAAAGGCTAAGAAAATCCCTACTTGGAATAAACGAGTCAAAATATATGTAGACCCATCTACCATCGCTTCGACAGATTTGTTCATTGAGAAATCTGTACATAAGAAAATTAAAACTAATGTTAAAATCATGTATACAAGTGGCGTAAAGAAGGCAAAACCAATTAAATCATTCACAATTGGTCCGAAAATTACAGCAAACAATAAGAAAATGGCTGGCAAGGTAATTTTAAATAATTCACCATTGCTCTTTTTATCAAATTCATCATCTGCCGACTCTTTAAAGCCAACATTTCTATGTTTCGTTCCCCAAAAGGCTAGAACAATCGCTAATGCTACGAAGAATAACCAGTAAGGTCGCATGGTTGAAACATATGAACCGACACTGATATCGCCTAATTTTGAAACAATACTTGATTCTAATGAAGCGGGTGATGTTGTAAATGATACCGCAGCAGCTAAAGACATTGCTGCAATTAATTCAGGAACAACGCCAACTGCGGCAAAGGCCAATGGCGCAATAACCATCGCACTTCCGCCACCAATTCCTGACATATATGTGGCTGCGGCTAATAAGATAACAATAAAAGCTGAAACATACTCGACTTTTCCTTTTGTGCCTCGTTTGGCTAAAGTTAATGCAGCTGAATAACTACCTGCTTTAAAGACCGCCATCGCAACAGCTGAATTAATGATGGGAACGGTAATTCCTAACATCATTGGGATAGCTTCCAACATCTGTTTATTCGCTTCTTCTAGTCCAATGCCACCAATCAGCATCGCTAAGACGCCACCAATTAAACCAGCGATAATCATATCGACTTTCATAAACAATAGAACCAAAACAACAATCAATGGAATAATCACAACTAATGCCATGATTCCTGTCGGGGCAACTACATCCCCAATCTCATCAGCAAAGGCCGCAACTGGCACAAAAATACTAACTAAGAATGCAAAAATAAGTGCTACTTTTGACGATTTTTTCATTTTACTTTCCTCCAATAGAAAGAAGGCGAGAGCAACGCAGCAGCGAATACTCTCTGCGCTCCTCATTATTTGGCAAAGGCACCTTGCCCGCCATATTTATCGTAATGTACAATCTCACTAACTAAATAATCATAAATACTTTGTGGAATTTCAATGCCTTCTGACATGGCTTTTTGATAGTTTAGCTGACCAATTTCTCCTGGATAGTAAACTTGTTGAAACCCTTCTGCTGTAGGCACACTATGAAGTTCTTCCACCATTTGATTAATATTTTCTTTAAATCGTTCAGAATCTGTAAAGCGGCTTGGATCAATGACTAAAAACATCTGACCCAGATTCCGTTTCTCCGTTAAATCCGCATACATGGAGCTGACATGTTTGCCAAAAGGTAAGCCTAACAACGAACCAGCTAAGACATCGACCATCATCATTAGTCCATATCCTTTTGGTCCTGAAATCGGCAATAAACCTCGTACTTCATAAGGATCAGTCGTTGGCTGGCCTTTTTCGTCTACTGCCCATGTGTCGGGAATTTCAACATCTCTTGAACGTGCATCTAAAATTTTCCCCCAAGCCTGTACTGTCGTAGCCATATCAAACACGACTGGTTCATGACCTGCTCTAGGTGCTGCAAAAGCGATTGGATTTGTTCCAAAATAATTGCTTGTACCACCAAACGGTACCACCATTGGATCAGATTGACACATCGAAAGAGCAACCATGCCTTGTTCCGCTGCTTTTTTAACATAATACGATAACGTCCCGCTATGACTCGTTTGAGAAACGCCAACATATGCTAACCCTGATTCTTTGGCTAGGTCAACTGCAGCAGCTAATGCTTCGTTACAAACAAATTGACCCACGCCATTATCGCCATGAAAAATGGCAGTGGACGGTCCAGTTTTTTCAAATGATAATTCGGGATCAATCGTGATCCCGCCTTTTGCAATCCGTTCCGCATAATAATCCATACGAACCGCACCATGTGAATGAATACCGCTAGCATCTGCAAAAGTTAAATGTCGAGCAACTTCTTCGGCATGTTCAGAATGTAAACCAGCAGCTTCTAATTTTTGTTTCATCAGCTTTTCTAATTTCTCCGGTGTAACGACAACCATTTCTTCCATTGCGCTTGCTCCTTTATCATTAATCTTAAAAAAGGGAAAGAAAACAAGTGATTTTCTTCTTCGTCCTTGCATTTCCTCCCCTTTTTTCACTACTTATTGCTACTGTTAAAGACAGTATAGTCAATTTCATCCACTGATTTTGCAACTAGAATAGCAGAGTAAACATCTGAATTGACATTTAAAATTGTTCGTAACATGCCAACAAACCATTCGACGCCTGCAAAAATTGCAATACTCTCAATGGGTAAACCCATTTGCGGAACAATCACTGCCAGTGAGACTAAGCCCGCACCGGGAACAACTGCGTTTGCTAGTGAGACAAACGTTGCTGTAATTGCTAAGTAAATCATTTTCGTAATATCAAAATCTAGCTGATACATCTGAGCGATAGTCATTACAGTAAAAGCCATATGCATCGCTGAACCGTTACTGTTTAATGACATACCTAACGGCAACACTAAGTTAGTAATTCGCTTACTTAAACCTAATTTTGTTTCTGTTTCTTCCAAAGCTACTGGTAAAGTAATTGCTGAAGAAGTTGTCGCCAAGGCCATCACAGACATATTTTTCATGTTTGTAATTAAACGTAGTGGACTTACTTTACAGTACAATGTGATAACCAAAATCCAGATGCCCAAAAATAAAATAGTGCCTAATCCATAGACCAATAGATACTTCACTAACGGTAAAATAATTTGAAGGCCTAAGTGACTAATTGTTGAAGCAATTAAAGCAAAAATCCCCAGAGGTGCTAGATACATGACGTATCGAATGACTGTAATGATAACTTCATTAAAGTCCACAATTATTTGGAAGAGTTGTGTCTCTGGATGGCTTTGTAAGTATTTATTCAGTGCTAAACCAAAAAATAATGCAAAGACAATAATTTGAATAATCGATCCTTGAGTCAGTGAATCAAAAATATTTTTCGGAACGAAATTTAAAATCGTATCAGTAATTGAGATTTCTTGCGCTTTAATAGAAGCATCTTGGAAGCCAGTCATTTTAACACCATATCCTGGATTAAAAATGACTGCCATTAGGACGCCCCATAAAGCGGCAGCTAAGGAGGAAATCCCGAAAACAGCGATTGTTCTACCCCCAAGGCTCGTTAATTCTTTTGGATTAATACTGCCAACTGCTTGGACAATTTGCCCTAAGATCAAGATAGGAATAGCCATTTGCATCAGTCGCAAAAAGACATCTCCAACTATTTTCAAGTAATTGCCGCTAGCAGGAATCAAGAGTCCTACGAGGATTCCTACGACAACAGCAATTGCAATTTGGGTGATCATGGACGGTTTTTTCATGGTAAACTACCCCTTTTGACTGATCACAGTTCCTGCTTCTTTATCGATGTTTTCTAAGTTTTCGATAGAAGTAATGATTGCTTTCCGTTTGTCATCACCTTTTACGAAGTCTAAGGCAGCTTCGATTTTTGGTAGCATACTACCAGCAGCAAAGTGACCTTCTTTAATGTATTCTTCTGCTTCGGCTACACTGATTTGTTCTAATGCTTTTTGATCTGGTTGATTGTAATTAATGTAGATGTTATCAACGCCTGTCAAAATAATCAAACGGTCTGCATCAACGTTTTCAGCTAAAACACGTGCAGAGAAATCTTTGTCGTTAACCGCTTCCACACCTACGTATTGTCCGTCTTCTGCTACGACAGGAATGCCCCCGCCACCAGAACAGATAGTTAAAACATCCGCCTCTACTAAAGCACGAACCGCCTCTTTTTCAACAATTTCTTTAGGCATTGGTGATGGAACAACTTTTCGGTAGCCACGGCCAGCATCTTCCACATACGTAGAGCCATCTTTGGCTGCTTCCGCGTCAGCTTCTTCTTTTGTATAGAATGGACCAATTGGTTTGGATGGTTTTTTAAACGAAGGATCTTCTTTGTCCACACGCACTTGTGTAACTACAGAGATAACTGGTTTAGCAATGTTACGTTTTTCAAACTCATTAGTTAAAGCATTTTGTAACCAGTAACCGATGCTTCCTTGTGTCATCGCAACACAAGTATCCAATTTCAACGCTGGATTTTTTTCACTTTCGCCTGCTTTTTGTTGTAAAAGCAAATTCCCTACTTGTGGTCCGTTTCCGTGACAGACAATGACTTGTTCCCCTTTAGCAACAAATTCTGCAATATATTTGGCCGCGTGATTAACGACGGCTTTTTGGCCTTCATCTGTTGGATCCGTATCTAAAATAGCATTCCCACCTAGGGCAATTACGTTTAAACTCATTGATTGATTCGCTCCTTTTTAGTAAAGCAAAGACAAAATCTTTTCAGTATCGACGGATAAGAAATAATTTGTTTACGAAATGAAAGATTTTGTCTTGCTCATTTTGATTGTTTCAGTCATTATCGAAGGGATAATTAACCTAATTTCGGTTTACTTTCATCTTTAGCTAAGAAAGCAAAAGCTAGTAAACCAATAACTAATAGTACACAAGAAAGATAGAAGCCAACTTGCATTGAGCCTGCTGTATCTGCTAAATATCCTGTGACATACGGTGCTAGGATTGACCCTGACATCCCAATAAAATTATAGGCACTTAACGTTGTTCCTAAGGCCGCTTTTGGTGCATGTTTGGTAACAAAAGTCACCATAATTGGATCTAACGCTAATTTCCCTGTTAACCCATAAAGAATTAAAACAGAAATTAACAATGTCCGATTTGTTACAAAAGCAATCGCAAAGACAGATAGGATTGCTAAAGGTACTAATGTAAAGACTAATTTTTTCGTCGCACCTGTTTTATCATTCAAACGAGCGAAGATTAAGGCGCCTGGAATAGAGGCCCATGGTACAAGTGATGAAATGAAACCAACGCTCGCTCCTGTAAAGCCACGTTCAGCAATTAAAAATTGTGGCAACCAAGTAATAATGACAAAGTTTGCATAAATACTTGTGAAACATAAAATAAATGCGGCTAATAAATTACGATTTGAGAAAATTTCTTTTAATGAGATCTTTTCTTGCGGTCCTTCTTCAGCAGCTGCTCGTGCAGCTTCTTCACCAGGACGAATCACTTTTTCTTTCAAAATTGTATAGAAAAGAATTCCTACGATAAACGTTGGAATCGCCATGATAAAGAATGGTTTGCTCCAATGTTCACCATTTTCTAAAACCAACTTACTTGAAAGTAGGTACCCACCTGATGTACCGAAGGCCATCCCACTATTGATGATGGCATTACCGATGGTCCGTTTACTTGCTGGAATCGCTTCTGTCGATAGCGCATATTGCGGGCCATAGTAAGCTCCTTGACCAATACCAGCAATTGCACGAATGACTAAAAACATAACAAAGGTTGTCGCTAATCCACTAAAATAAGTAGAAATAGCAAGAACGATAAACCCAACAGCAATGACTAATTTCCGCCCAATTTTATCGCCAATCATCCCAAAAGGAATCTGTGCAACAGCATAGGTTAGAAAGAAGATACTATTGGCTAAACCAAGTTGTGTGTTACTTAGACCAAATTGTTCTCCAATGACCCCCATCACTGGATTAAAAATAGTTCGTGTTGCGTACATTAAAATCCAGCCTACGAAGAAAATGGCTACGACTTTAATCCAGTAACTATTGCTCACTTGCACTGCTTGATTTTTTTTACTATTCTCCATGTCTTCTCCTCACTTCTCATCTAACTCTACAGATTGTAAAGCTAGTAACATTCCAAATGACATATCTTTACCAGAGGAATGTCCGATTTGTATAATTCTGTCAATATTTTCGTCAACTCTATTATCCCGATGGTTCTCCAAATCCAAGAGTAACTGATACAACAATGAATTTACATATCCTTTAGCCGAGCTTGCAATATAGCCTTTACTAACATCTGTTGTGGATAAATTTGCTGCCGAAAGAGTAGCGGCTAACGCCGCAGCTCTTTCATCAGCAAGTATGAACAGAATTGTTTGATACGCCACTAAAATGTCATCACCACTCGGGGTTAACCCTTTGCCCCGACCAATCAGATAATTCGTTACTTCTTGCCATTCCGATAGTGTCCAAACTTTTTGTTTTTGGCTCATTTTTTTGAAAATATGCTTTGCTCGTTCGTCTAAAGGCAGGCCAATTCTACGTTCTAAGTTTCTCGCTAATAAGCGGTCTCGCAACAAGCGTAATTGGTCTTTTTCTAACTTGAAATGAGTAATGTTTAAAGAAACGACCTCGGCAGGTGTGAGTTGGATCGTTTTCACGCCGACTGTACTGTAAAAGGTCAACTGATTTTCTGTGATTTTGACTTTATTACCTTGTTGTACATACGGAAAGATTTCTTGAAACAATTGATCTGGCAAAAACATACCAAAGCTTGATAAATAATTATGGAAGTTTGCAACATTGATTAATTGATCCTGGACTTTCAGATTAAATGAACGTTCAAAAACACTGTGAATGGTTCCCATCTTGCCATATTGGTGGATAGGAAAAATGTAGTCACTAATGACTAGTTGGTTATTCAACCGTAATGCCTAGTTTCTCAGCATACGCTTCTAGGGCTTTTTCAAAACAGCCTAGAGGTGCTCTAACTGTCCCTGCACCAATTTGACCAACACCGGCATTTTTATGTGCAATCCCTGTATTGATGATTGGTGTAATTCCTAATTCCACCACTTTACGGATATCAATTCCTAAACAAGTTCCTTGGAAATCCCAAGTTGGAATTGAGAATGTTGGGTTGTGTCCTTCACAGATTTTTGCCATTTCATTTGAGGTTGCTAACGCATCTTCAAAGCCACCTGCACCAACAAACCGTGTTACGCCAGGTGCAGCTACCATAGCCATTGCTCCAACGCCTACTGTTTCAGTAATTGCACTATCCCCGACATCAGGATTTCCGTCTTCTTCGCTGAAACCAGTGAAGTAAAGACCTTTTGGTGTATTTACTGGTGCGGTATGCCATTGATCGCCTGTTTCTGCAATCCGAACCCCAAAGTTCACGCCGTTACGAGTCATCGTTGTGACAATCGTTCCGTTGGTATCTTTACGGGCACCATCAACAATTGCTTTTCCAGTTGCCATCATGACATTTAAGAAGAATTGATCTGTGTCAGCTAAGAATTTGATTACTTCGTATTTTTGATCTTCTGGAATATCTGTTTTGATAATTAATGGAGACAATTCTTTTAAGAAGTTCAAAGATGCGGCAATATTTCTTTGGTGGAACTCGTCACCCATTGTAATAGAGCGCGCAATCAATACGTTTAAGTTCAAGCCTTCTTCAGAAAGTTTCAAAGCTTTCGCAATAGTTGGTCCTAAAACATCTTTAATCCAATCTAAACGATCAACTACTTCTTGTGAATAAGCACCAAAACGCAATACTTTACCGATACCTTCATTCAAGATACAGTATGCTTCGTTACCTTCTAAGCGATTTTCTACAACAAAGACTGGCATATTACCAGAAGTAATACCGCCCATTGGTCCTACTGCTTTTACATGGTGACAAGGAATGAAACGTACTTCGCCAGCTTCAAAAATCTTCAAAGCATCTTCTTCATTGTCTGCCCAACGTTCGAATAATGCAGCACCGATACAAGCACCTTTCATTGGTCCAGTCATTTCAGACCATTGGATTGGTGGTCCAGCATGAAGTAATGTTTTTTGTGCGTCATCATTTAATTCTGGAATCACTGATTTCGCAGGTACCACATCTACTAAGAATGGTTGTGCATTTTTAATTTTGTCTGTTACTTTGTGATTTTCAGCTTCGATTTGTTCACTGTAATCTTCCAAGGCATCCAAAATTTTAATCATTTTTTTATTGCCGTTGGCACGCGGACGCCAGTTGAATTGAACAGTTTCGCCACCGTAATCAACGATTGATTCTGTAAAGCTTTGCAACCCAACGTTAATGATTCTTGGTTTGGTTGTTAATAGTTCCATTACTTTTTCGCCTGGTTTTGGTACATCGACAGTTGGTCCGTTGTAAGCAACCACTTCTTTATCGTCTTCTGAAATTTCGATTCCTTTTAGTAATAAGGCTAATTGAACAGCTTTAGCATTGCTTTCTGCAACTAAAACGCCGCCTTCTTTCAAACGATCAACCGACGATTGGTAATTTTGAGGATCTTTCGTCGTCCCACAAACAGTTGCAACAAAGTAAAGATCACGTCCGGCTTCTTTGGCTGTGGCACGCGCTTCTTCAATTGCTGGTAATAATGCACCAACCATGTCTTCATGAGCACCGTAGCCTAACACCACATCGAATAAGATAATCCCAGTTTTTTCATCTTGTGCATATTCACGAATTTTTTCGATACGAACATCTGGGTCAATCATTGGGTGTGGACGACCTTGTGTATACATATCATCGCCTAAGTCAATGACTTCATAACCATGAGATTTCAAGACATAACCTTCTGCTTTCACTAAACCGCCAAGGTCTAAAGCTTCAGAAATTAACATACCTGCTTCAGAAGCTAATGTACCACCTGAATATAAGCCTTTTACAACTTTATCTTCTGGCAATGTTGGTACAGCTGGTTTTGCTAATGCTTCAAAGTAATTTTTCTTCACGGCCACATCATTTGCTAAATCAACAGCAATTTTAGCTGTTTCTTCTAATGTATGAGCTAGATAAACTTTGCCTTCGTGACTTGTTGGTTTTTCTCCTAAGAAAATCGCAACGACTGGTTTTGAAATGCTTTGTAATAATTCAACCACTTCATCACGAACTTCTTTTGCAGGTGGTTTAGAAATAACTGTAATCACATCGGTTGGTTCGTGATTTTCTAAGGCCACAATAGCATCTTTCACTGTGATAGCGCCTACTTTATCGCTTAGGTCACGACCACCAGTACCAATGGCGTGAACAACTCCGCCACCTAAGCGGTCAATAATCGTTGTAACTTCTTGAATCCCTGTCCCTGAAGCACCAACAACGCCAATGTTTCCTGGAGAAACAACATTTGTAAAGGCGATTGGAATACTTGAGATAATACCAGTTCCACAGTCAGGGCCCATCATTAGTAAGCCTTTTTCATGCGCTAATTTTTTCAAACGTACTTCATCTTCAATTGACACATTATCCGTGAAAGAGAACACGTGTAAATCATTTTTTAAGGCACGTTCCATTTCTGGCGCACCATATTCACCAGGAATACTGAATAGCGCTACATTCGCCTCTGGTAAAAGATCAAACGCTTCTGACCAAGAAGTCGCTGCTTGTGCTTCTTCACTAGTTCCCTTTGCTGATAAATCATCTAAGAATTCATCAATCGCTGGCATAACTTCTTCCATGATGTTTTCTTTTTCACTGTCAACCACAATCATCATGTCGTTTGCAGATGCACTATTGGCCTCATCCGTTAACAAGTTTGTGTTGTTAAGGATGTCTTTGTTGGCATCTGTTCCCATCATGATTTGACTCATGGTTACACCATCTAATGCATTGATTTTATTGGTCAATAACATTAAGTTGATGGAGTCTTGGTAATTGTTTTTCAAAATTACTGTGTGTAACATTGTTCATCCTCCTATCTATTCCTTACAATGCTATTGTATCGAAACGAGAAAGTGTTTTCATCGGACATAATTCTAAAAAAATGGTATAATTTTTATCCATAAGAGGAAAAAAGGAGAAAACGATGAAATTAAGAGAGTTATTATCGATAGGTGACTTAAAAAAAGGTAAAATTTTGACGAGAGAGATTGGTTTAGACAATGAAGTTGACTCGGCAATGGTCTTAGAAGCGATTGATATCGAGAACTGGAGTAGAAAGAATCAGTTAATTTTGACTTCTTTCTACGCATTGCATGATCTACCCGAAAAAGAGTTGGAAAATTTTTTCGTAAAGATGCGCCGAATTGGCATCAGCGGCTTAATTTTGAAAACAGATCGATTCATTAAAATGATTCCAGAGTGGTTTATCGAATTATGTTTCAATTATGAAATTCCTTTAATTAAAATCACACAAGACATTAGCTATGAAAAAATTCTATTTACGATTTACGAGCCTTTGTTGAATTATCAGTCGCATGTCTTACGTACGTATTACGATGTGCGCCAACGTTTCACCAAATTAGAGCGCCACTACCCAACGGTTGAGACGATTATGCAAGAATTTTATGACATCATTAAATTACCCTTCGCTTTAAAAATGTTGGATAAACATCTGGAAATTAGCGATGGTGACTTACCCCATGATGCGATTGTGCTCTCAAGAGAAAAACTAAAAAACAGTGAATTCACTAAAAACGATTACTCTCTTTTAACACTTTACTCTCATGCCAACCCCAAAAAACAGTTGGCACTAGAAGTTTCTATTTTCAATAGTTATTCCACTAATTGTTTACTTCTGGTTTATTTACAAGATGAAAAGGTTAAAGAAACGGATTTAGTGATTATCGAAAATGCGATTGATGTCTTACAAGAAAAATTCAATACCGAAAATTTGTTAAAAAAAGAACGGTATACTCGTTTGAACAACTTAGCGGATGCTATTTTACAAAATACACCGCAAAATCCTGACGAGCTAAACAGTTTGCTTCGTGAAGTGCAAATGCAAGAGCTAGATTCTTACCAAGCGATTGCTTTTTCTACCAAAGACACCAATACACAACTCATGAAAGAACGAATTATTGCCTTACTTCGTACCCTGCGTGTGAAATCCATCTTCTTTGATCAGCTAAATTATTCGGCGGTCCTTTTTAACTTCAATGAAAGTGATGGAAAAATTACAAAGCTGCAATTAAGTCGTTTATTAGCTGAACTTTTAGAAGAAAACGACACGCTTACCGTTGCCGTCAGCAGTTTAAAATCACGAGAAGGGATTAAAGAGCTACTGATTGAATGCCTGGACATTCTGCGCTTTAATGAAACTTTTTATAACGGACCAATTGTCACCTTAGCCGATATTGGGGTATTTAAAAATTTTATCCGCGAAGACCAATTGGAAAATTTAGACGAATTAATTCCTCGCGCACTTTATCAATTAGCCGAAAATAACTACGATTTGTTTGAAACCTTGTACAGTTTTTTCCAAAATAATCGCAACTATAAACAGACCTCTGAAGCGATGTTCCTTCATTCAAAAACGATTCGTTATCGTTTAAACAAAGTGGAACAACTTCTTGATATTGACTTAGCCAATCCCTTGCAATTGTTAAATTATGAAATTGCCACATACATTATAAAGATGAGGAGACGTGCACTTGAAAAACAATCAAACACTCGCTAATGGCGCAACAGTTACTATCTACCCCACTACGACTGAACCAACGAACTATGTCGTCTATTTACACGGTGGCGGGATGATTTATGGAACCAAAAGTGATTTACCAGAAGAACTGAAGGAGCTGTTTACAAGCAATGGCTATACCGTTTTAGCACTGGACTATTTGTTGGCTCCAAATACAAAAATCGATCACATCTTAAGGACGCTAACGGAAACCTTACAATTGTTAAACGAAGAGATTATTCAGAACCAGCCCTTTGGTTTGTGCGGACGTTCCGCTGGCGGTTATTTAATGTTACAGTTAACCAAACAATTACAAACACTAAATTTGACGCCACAATTTTTAGTCAACTTTTACGGCTATACAGATTTAGAATTTATTAAAGAGCCACGGAAATTATTAAAGCAAGCCATTTCCGCTAAAGAAATAGCTGCTATCGACCAAACGAAGCCTGTTTGGGATGATCCTTTTCTTTCTCGCTATCTGCTGTATCATTACAGTATTCAGCAAGCGCTATTGCCGCACTTTTACGGATTACCAGAAAATGGGGACTGGTCTGCTTACGCACTGTCAGACGAAACATTAAAAACTTTTCCACCTTGTTTCAGTACAGCTAGCAGTTCAGACGAAGAAGTGCCGTTCCGCTATAGCAAAAAAATCGGACGGACCATTCCTGAGAGTACCTTTAAAGCGGTTTACTATTTAGAACATGATTTTTTAAAACAAACCAAAGATCCTTCGGTCATCACTTTATTTGAGCAATTGGATAGCTGGCTGAAGGAACGATAAGCAATCAAGAAATTTTATTAAAGTATTAGACTTGTGATAGAAACTTTTTTATGATCCATGATATACTGTATATACAATATATACGAAAGGTGGGTTACTAGTGGAAATCAAAGAAAGAAAACTTAGAAAAGTTGGGAATTCTGTTGTTATGACATTGTCAAAAGAGTTTCTAGAAAGCATTGGTGCGACTGCGACAGACACCGTTTATGTAGACGAAGAAAAATTAAAAGATATTATTGTTAAAAAAAATATGTCAGAACATCAAAAAAAATTACAACAAATGATGGAGAACTCAAAACAAAAACATAATGAGCTGTACAAAGAATTGGTTACTAAATGAAAAGTATTTATTATTTATCAGCGGATGATCTATTTCAAATGAATACTTTCTTGATCCAAACGTATTCTCCCGCAGAACAAATTGGCATCAAAGATCGTAATGCATTAGAAATGGCTAGCAACCAACCAGCACAATTCGTCTTTGACGTTGACCTGTACCCAACAATTGAAGAAAAAGCAGCTATTTTAATGATTAACATTGCAACAAAGCATTGTTTTTACAATGCAAATAAACGGACAGCTGTAATGGCAACCGACTTATTTTTACAATTAAACGGTTATGATTTCCAATTAGATACGCAAGAAGGCGTTGATTTATTGGTTTTTATTGCTACTTATAGATCAGATTTTGATCAGTTGAAAAACGATGTATCAAAAGTAATCAGAGCTAAATTAAATCATACTTCTTCTCACTAATTTCATCAATTAAATATAAGATGGATGTCGTTTTCAATTGTAAAATTAAGCGTCTAATCCAAATAAATTTAATAACAAAAAGAAGCGAGAAATCTCGCTTCTTTTTGTTATTTTTGATAAAGTGTGGTTCCTTTTACCACACTTATTTCCACCGGTGTCTGACGAGCGACAAAAGCCGCCGCACATTCTGCTTCAGTGAGTAAGTAAGTTGCTTCAGCACCAACTTGCGGCCAATTTGCTTGCCCTTGTTCGTCTAAAGTTGTGACACCATCTGTCACTAAGCCCAATAATTGGGTTAAAGCATCTTGATCTTTCACATTAAAAAGTTCACCTAAACGAGCCAATTTTTCTTGTAATGAGCCATCACCATAAGGAGACCAGCAATCGTAGATATTGTCACAACCAAGATGGACATTGACTCCATGACGTAACAATTCCATAATTGGCGGAATCGTGTTAGGTGTGATTGGCACGCTGGAATTAATATGAATTTTTTCTGCTGCTAAAGCATCATAAACTTCATCACGTTCTTCACCAATGAAATCATTTAACCCGAAGGCATGGCTGATAAATACTTTGTCTTGTAGGCCATATTCTTTCGTTAAACGGATAATTTCTTTAATCGTTGTTGTCCCAGCTTCGTGACGGTCATGTAAATGAATATCCACACCGACACCATGTTTATCTGCTAAGCGGAATGTTTCAGCCAATGATTTTTTGTAATCACCATCTAGTGAATAAGGATCCACGCCGCCAATAAAATCGGCACCTTTTGCCAATGCTTGATCAACTAATTCAACGGAATCTGAACGTAGTAAGCCGTGCTGTGGAAAGACGACAATTTCTACCGCAAATGGTTTCGTTTGGGCCAACGCTTGGACTTCATCAAAATAACGTAAGTCTGTCATCGGTTCCACGTCGACATGTGTTCTGAAGGCTGTCGCGCCATGTGGTAATTCTAAGTCAATTAAATGGTTGGCGCGTTCTGTTAAAGAAAGTTCTAAATTATCTAAATAAGGGATTTCTGCTTCGACACGTTCCACAATTGACTTCGCTGGCGTCACCGGATACCACGGAACACCTAGTTTACTTTTATCAAAGTGACAATGTTTTTCAATCAAACCTGGTAAAATCAATTGATGGTGACCATCAATAATTGTCAACCCAGGTTCTTCTACCAATTCTTCATTGGGGATGATTTTCGTAAATACTCCATCTGTTACTTCAATTGCCACTTCTTTGGTTACTGTCCCAGATAACCAGTCACCTTCTTTTTGATACCCTGTTTCAATTCGAACATTTTTTAACCAATAATTCATGCTTTCCTTCACTCCTACCTGTATTTATTCCTTCCCGAAAGGACACAATACTTAGTTGTACTGTGCTAAAATTTTACTAATTTCCGTATAACCTTTTTGATTGGCATAGTCCATTGCTGTTCGACCAGAATTGTCTTTAATGGATTGATCCGCACCATTTTCCATTAACAATTTTACAATATCTTGGTATAGTTGGTTCCCTTCACGTAACCCCACTGCCTCAATCAACGCGGTATAGCCAAAGTCATTTTGGAAATCTATGTCTTCTCGTCCATCTTCTAACAAGAGCTTCACATTGTCAATATGTCCTTTTTCAGCTGCCGGAATTAACGCATTGCCACCGTAACGGTTATGCTTATTTAAATCTGGTGTCGCATTTTTTAACATATATGCTAAAATCTCCGTACGTCCTTGCGCTCCCGCATAAAGATAGGGACTATCACTAATGCTATTTTGCAGATTAATATCGGCACCCCGATCAATCAACGCTTTTGCAATCTCAATGTCATTATTGTGCACAGCGATATTGAGCGGTGTGTTGCCTTCTGTGTCGACTTCATCCACTTGATAAGTAGTATCTTGTAAAATTTCCTTGACCTTCTTCGTATCTCGTTGATTGGCTGCTTCTAAAAGCGCACCCACTTCATAGGTCTTCATCGGTTCTTTCACTTCCTCTTTTGATGTTGTTTGAGCTACCGAACGGGTTGTACTGGTGCTTTCAGTTTTTGCACTACTTTGAGTAGTCACCGTTTGACTATTTTTTGACGCTGCGGAGGGTGTTTCTCCTCCTTGACACGCAGCAAGTAATGGAATGGTCACGACACTTAATAGCCCCATTAAAATTTTTTTGTTCATTGTGCTCAACTTCCTTTCCTCGAGAGAAATATGAGATTTTTCTCCAGTGGTTCTAATCTAACGAATCTTTTTTTATTTGTCGATTAAAACGCTTTCTCTGTTTTTCTATTTTAAAAAGAGAGAAACCAAAAGAAGTCGAAACTTTTTTTGGTTTCCATTCGTATGTTTTGTTCTTAAAAGGTAAATTCAGGATCAAAAGTTCCTTGGTATGGTTCATGTTCCACATAGACTTGGATATCGTTTCCTTCGTTATCTTTACCCATTCGTGTGTACGTAAAACGATTATCATTCAATTCTGTTAATTCTAAGACAGCGCCATAGCGATTGGTTCCAATGGACACATGGGCACGGAATTTATTTTGATTTCCTACTTTAAAGTAGCCATAGTCGCCACGGGTTTCACCCGTTTGTAAATTGAAAAATTCATATTTGCTGCTGTCTTGGTCAAATTTCGCTAAGCTAATGAAGTTTTGATTAGCCGATGTTACATCATTGCCATCTTTATCCACTACTTTCGTGCCGTTCCATAAGCGCTCAGGCGTACCATACAACCAAGATGTTTTTCCAAGAATCTCATCACCAGGTCGATTAATATCGATTGCCCCTGTTTGCTCTGTCATCGCACGTCGGCCATTCGTAAATTCCAGTGTTCTCGGACGATTATTTGGGAAAGGTTGCGGATATCCATAGACAGGACCAGAGGTTGCTTTATTTTCTACAAAAACTTCCACATCATTTCCTGCTTTGTCTTTCCCTGTTTGTGTATACGTAAAAGTATCTTGGTACAACATTCTTGACCGGTAAACACCTTGATAATTCTTTGTTTCAGAAATAATTACTAAGTAGCTCTTATCAGATAAGCCAGCGGTCATAAAGAAGGTCCCTTCATCACCTGTGGATTTCCCAGTTTCTTTGTCAAAAAACTCATAAAAACTAGTGGTTGCATCAAACTTAATTGCATGTAATAAATCCTGATTTTCAGCGGTTAAATCGGTCCCATTTTTATCATAGACACGTTGACCTGCCCAATCTTTTTCCGATAACATTTCATCTTGCCGAATACCAACCGAGCGTAAATACTCAGGTAAATTCCCTAAATTATTGGGATTGTCTACGCTTTGAGGAACGTATGCTTCTGCCGTCAAAGCCCCTCCTGCTCCACCAACTAATAACGCACTTAAAGCCAACAATGTAATTGTACCAACGATTTTTTTCTTCATAAGCTACTACTCCCTTTCCCTCTTGATAATTTAAGGATAGCAAGTAGTTATTAACTCCACCTGTCCATAATATGAACAAATTATTAAATAATAATTATTATAATTATCTTAATAATAATATTTAATTGTAACTAATAACAATTTATTTATAGAAGAAGAGAAAACAAAAGAACGTTGGGGGACGTTCTTTTGTTAAATGAGAGAGAAGACAAGAGACTTTTAGAAAGTAAAGGCTGGATGATATGTGCCTTGGTAAGATTCATGTTCTACAAACACTTGAATATCATTACCAGCATTATCTTTACCCATTCGAGTATACGTAAATCGATCATTGTTTAGTTCCGTTAATTCTAGCGCCGCACCGTAACGATTCGACCCAATAGATACATGGGCCCGAATCTTGTTATTGTCCACCACTTGGAAGTACCCAAAATCGCCGCGGGTTTCACCTGTTTGTAAATTGAAAAATTCATATTTACTTGTGTTTGGATCAAATTTCGCTAAACTAATGAAATTTTGATTGGCCGCTGTCACATCATTACCGTTTTTATCTACGACTTTTGTGCCATTCCACAAGGTTGTTCCTAAAATTTTATCCCCTGATTTATTTGTCACAATTTTGCCAGTTTGATTGGTTAATGCTTCACGTCCATTTGTAAAAGCTAATTTTTTCCCATGATAAGGGATGTGTTCCACGTAAACTTCAACATCATTCCCCAGTTTATCTTTCCCTAAACGCTTGTAAGTAAATTTGTCTTTACTCACTTCGGTTAAATCCACTACGGCTTGATAATTTTGTGTCCGCGAAATTAAAATTCGTTTTGTGCCATCACCTGTCACAAAAAATGTTCCTTCGTCACCACGGGTTTCCCCAGTGTTTTTGTCGAAAAACTCGTAAAACCCGGTTTCACCATCATATTTTGCTAACCCAATAAAATTAGCATTTTCTGCCGTTAAATCATTACCAGCAGCATCATAAACACGGGTTCCTTGCCAGTCCGTGCCAGATAAAATCTTAGTCGCCTTATCACCTCTTGTTTGGCCATTGTTTTGATGTTTGCCTAAATTTGCTGTAGCACTATTTGGATTGGTTGCATGACCTGCAAATGCTGGACTTGCATAACCTGCTATAAGTAACGTACTTAATGTTACTAAAGTAATCGAACTTAATACTTTCTTTTTCATAAAGCATCGCTCCTTTTCTTTGATAAACCAATCTTAACAAACGATTCTAAACTACCACTGTCAGAAAAATGAACAATTTATAAACGATTAAAAACAACTATAAACTATTTTTTTGTTAAAAATGAAGCGGTCAAAAGAATCCTTTACTTCCCTTTGACCGCTTCATCCACTCGTGATTGACTAATTAGAACGTGAAGTCTAGCGTAAAGTCGCCTTCATACGGTTCATGTTCCACAAAAACTTTAATTTCTTTGCCGTTATTGTCTTTACCCATTCGTGTATACGTAAAACGTTTATCATTTAATTCTGTTAATTCTAATGCAGCTCCATATTTATTGTCACCAATTGAAACGTGAGCACGGATTTTGTTATTATCAATTACTTGGAAGTAACCAAAATCTCCACGTGTTTTACCCGTTTCTAAATCAAAGAATTCATATTTACTTGTTTTATTATCAAATTTCGCTAAACTAATAAACATTTTATTTGCTTCAGTAACATCGTTACCGTCTTCATCTAAAACTTTCGTGCCATTCCATAATGTGGCCCCTAAAATGTCATCCCCAGGTTCATTGGTAACAATTTTGCCAGTTTCTGTTTCTAAATCTTTACGACCGTTCGTAAAGGTTAACTTTTTATCAGAATAAGGGACATGCTCTACAAAGACTTCTACATCTTTCCCATCTTTATCTTTCCCCATTCGCTTATAGGTAAATTTATCTTTCGTTACTTCCGTTAAATCAACCACTGCTTGATAGTTTTGTGTATCCGAAATTAAGATACGCTTTTCGCCATCATCTGTCACAAAGAATGTGCCTTCATCGCCACGGGTTTCACCTGTTTCTTTGTCGAAAAATTCATAAAAACCTGTTTCACCATCATATTTTGCTAAACCAATAAAATTAGCATTTTCTGCTGTTAAATCATTATTATTTTTGTCGTAAACTTTTGTGCCTTGCCAATCAGTACTGGATAAAATTTCTGTTAATTCTTGTCCTTTTGATTGCTCTTTAGCTGCTTCTGCTGAACTAGAGACTGCAGTGCTTGAGCTAGCTGCACTTGATTTATCTGTTGCAGAGTTGGCTCCGCCAGCACAGCCTGCGATCAACAACGTACTAAAGGTTAATAAGGTAATCGTACTAAAAACTTTTTTCTTTTTCATAGTTGGTAATCCCCTTTTTTCTTTTTGATATACCTAGAATAGCAAAGCCTTATAAACTCCTACTTGCCGAAAAATGAACAAATTATAAACAAATGAAAAAAAGTTAATAACAATACTAGCTTTTTTTTGTTTACTTGTAATACACTATAAGTAAGAAATAGATTAAAACCACTAGGAGGGACGCTTTTGACCATTAAACGCCGCTTTTTTATTTCTTATATTAGTGCCATCATTATTACTTTAGCCTCTGTTTTAGCTGTTTTATCCTTAGCTTCTTACATCACATTAGGAACTGTCCCCAGTTTGCCCCAAGCTTACCGAATGATGAATAAGCAACGACCATTGACCGCTAACGAAGAAGAAAGTTATTTAGCCTTAGATCAATTGTTAAAAAAGTCACCGAAATTACTAGATACGCCTTTAAGTAAAGAATTAAAGGAAACGATTCAAACAATTGAGGCAAAAGGATTAAGTGTGATTATTCGAAAGAATGCACGGTTTCCTTATTATTCGGATAATTTAGTAGAAAAATCTTTGTCTGTACATATTCCAAACTACGAAATGAATAATATTATGCCAACTGGCACACTGGATAATGCAGGGCGTCTATATCATTATGTCAAATCCGATTTTCATTATTTAGATGGTTCTAACGGGAGCTTTATTGTCTTGAAACGCGAAAGCAGCCTTTTTGAATTCTTCACACGCTGGATTATCTGGATGATTTTGTTAATTATCCTTGTAGCAATTGCGGCAGCTTGGCTCATTAATAAGCGCTTAACCAAAACCACTATCGAGCCATTAGAAGCATTAGAAAAAGCGACTAAAACATTGGGTAAGGATGCCCAAAAAGAAAATCCATTTACACCAACTAGCCACCAAACCGTCTCAACAGAAGTCAAACAGCTCCAACTTAGTTTTGAACAAATGTGGCAAGATTTAGAAGAAGCCAATGCGGAACGCGAAAAATATGAAGATAATCGAAAAGAATTAATTGCCAATATTTCTCATGACTTAAAAACACCAATTACTTCTATCATTGGTTACGTTGAAGGCTTGATGGATGGTGTTGCCAATACCGAAGAAAAAAAACAGCGCTATTTAACGGTCATTCATGAAAAAAGTTTAGGCCTCAATGATTTAATTGAAGAATTATTTTTGTATTCTAAATTAGACCTAGACCGTGCTGTCTTTACAATGGAAAAGACCAATTTCACTCGTTTTATTGCACATATTCTTGAAGAATACCGTTTGGAACAAGAACTCGTGATTACTTCTGTACTTCCCACCGAAGCTTTATACGTTCAAATGGATCCCACGCAGATGAATCGCGTGATTACCAATCTAATTCAAAATAGCATTAAATTTGCGGATCCCACTAAAGAACAACTAGCCTTTACGATTTCTTTAACGCATAATCAAACAGACTTAGTTTTAACCATTACAGATAACGGCATTGGTATCGATAAAAAAGAATTACCTTATTTATTCGAACGCTTCTATCGTGTAGACAAATCTCGAACCCCAACAGTTAAAGGAAGCGGCTTGGGATTAAGTATTGTCAAACAAATTATTGACTATCATCAGGGAACAATCACTGTCACAAGTAAAAAAGGAGACGGCACCAACGTGATAATTACGTTGCCGTTGTTGGAGGATGAAAAATGAAACCACATGTATTAATTATTGAAGATGATCCAAGCATTGCTGATTTGCAAAAAGATTATTTAGAAATTAACGATATGACTGTCACAATTGAACATGATGGAAAAAAAGGATTGGAAGCAGCTTTAAATGAGCCCTTTGATTTAATTATTTTAGATGTGATGCTGCCAACTATGGATGGTTTTGAAATCTGTCGTGCAATTCGGAAAAAAAAGCAAACGCCGATCATGATTGTTTCGGCTAAAAAAGAAGATATTGATAAAATTCGTGGGCTTGGCTTAGGTGCGGATGATTATATAATCAAGCCGTTTAGTCCCAATGAATTAGTCGCTCGAGCAAAAGCCCATATGAACCGTTATCAATTGTTAAGCAAAGCAGAACAACCACCACAATTACTAAAAATCAATGAAATCGCTGTCGACACTGCCGCCCACAAAGTGTTTGTTTTAGAAAATGAAGTTATTTTTACAAGCAAAGAATACAAATTGTTGGTTTTCTTGATGGAACATCCTAACCGTGTGTGGAATAAAGAAGAACTTTTTGAAAGTGTCTGGGGGTTTGATGCCTTAGATACTGAGGTTTCGACTGTCGTTGTTCACATTAAACGGATTCGGGAAAAATTAAAAAAAGCCAATCTTTCTGACTCTCCAATTGAAACACTCTGGGGAAGTGGCTACCGCTTCAATCGATAAAGAGAGCAAAAATAAGTCGGAGCCTATTTCTAGGCTCCGACTTATTTTTTATTAATTTACACGAGAAAATTTTTGATAAAGTTGGTTGAAAACAATCATAAATTGTTCAATTTCTGCCATTGTATTGCTTTCATCTAAACTAATGCGCACAGCGGAAGTCGCTAATTCCCCTGGCACATGCATGGCATACAAGGTGCTACTAGCCATTTTTTTTCGGCTAGAACAAGCACTCGTAGTCGAAATATAAATCTGTTTTTCTTCCAATGCATGGACTAGCACTTCGCCACGAATCCCTTTCAAAGCAAAACATAAAATGTGTGGCGCAAAATGTTCATTATCTTGTGAAAAAACAGTCACATTTTGAAATTCTTCTAGCGCCTTTAATAAATAACTCCGTAATGTCGCCACATGTTGCGGCCGTTGTTGTTCGTTCTCTAAATGCAAACGTAACGCTTTGGCCATTGCCACAATTGCTGGTACGTTTTCTGTCCCACTGCGTTGGTTGTTTTCTTGCCCGCCTCCTGTTAAAAGCGGCGCTAAACGTTTTCCTTGTTTCCAATACATAAAACCGATGCCTCGTGGTCCATGAAATTTATGTGCAGAAAACGTTGCAAAATCCACCCGATCCGTTAACCACTCTGAGTAATTAACTTTCCCAATTGCTTGAACCGCGTCTACATGAAAATGAATTTTAGGAAACTCCGCTAAAACCTCGCTGATTTCTTTAATTGGTTGAATCGTTCCCACTTCATTGTTGACTGCCATAACAGAAACCAAAATCGTTTCTTTTCTAATTAATTTCTGTAATTCCTCGACTTTCACACGACCTTCTTTATCCACTGGCGCATAAGAAAGTTCAAAACCTAGTTCGACTAATTGTTCCGCTGTTTCTGTAACTGCTGGATGTTCCACTGCAGAAATAATAATATGATTACCAAATTCTCGTTTTTCGATTGCCGTTCCTTTTAAAACCCAGTTATCTCCTTCAGTTCCGCCACTTGTAAAATAGATTTCATTTGCTGAAACATTGATTAGCTCCGCAATCTGCTTCCGTGCTTGTTGTAAGAGCCGATTGGCTTGGTTGCCTAAGTCATGCAGACTAGACGGATTGCCAATAATCCGCTGACTGGTTTTTACATATGTATCTAAAGCCTGGGGGTAAATCGGTGTAGTTGCACTATTATCAAAATAAATCATTTGTCACCCTTCTTTTTTAAAATTCTTTCCCATTATATACTTTCTAAAGTATCACTTCAAGTCACCCCCACGCCATAAAAACAGAGGCTTGTCTGTCGACAAACCTCTGTTTAGTGATTGTTTAATTAAATTGCTGTTAAATTAGGGTTATTGATATTTTTAAAATAAAAATCTTCGATTCGTTTGAACGCCCCTGGCTCAACAGCTTCCAATGCCGTTCCAATTTCATCTAATGCATCTTGATAACGGAATTCTGTCGAGAATAAATACATGCTTTTATCTAAAGCCGCTCGGATGTTCTCGTGAGTATGACGATAGCGGTTTGCATATTGCATCATTTGTTCTGTCAGAGCTGCTGCATTGACTAAATCTTTTGTTTTCTTATCTAATAACTCTAAATCATCTTCGCATAAGTCACACAAACGATTGATTTCATCCATGTTAATGCGCATTTTATTTAAGGCTCGGCTTAAATCTTCAATTCGATCCGTTGCCACATAGAAAAATTCTAAGTAATCAGCAGACAAACCTGGCAATCGTTGCTTTTCAACATACCGTTTGATACTCCGTAAACGGAATTCGTATTCGTCAACTTTTTCTTGGGCGACTTTTTCGCCTTTTCTTAGTTCTTTCAATGAAGCATCGATTTCTAATTGTTGATTTTCAATATCATCTAAAATCTTATAGCATTCTTTATAGAACGCTTGAATTTCAGAGTAAGGAACGGTATGTTCTTTCATTCGAGGTTCCAAGTCTTTTTGACGGCGGATAATTTCTTCAATTTCCGTTTGAAAACCACGACTACGTCCTAGCTCGTTGTTATTTAAGGTGTAGCTTTGTGATACATGGTCCAATTCAATCATTAATTGACGGTTATTTTTTAAGGAATGAGAAATATAATCGTCAATAATTTTTTGATTGGTCACGACATATTTCTTCGCTTCAATCTCACGTTCCATCACTTCATATAATGCATCAATCGCCGTTGCTGTGTCACGGTTCGCAACCTCTACTGCGGCAATCTCTGTTTTCTCTAAATCAGCCATTGAATTCTCGACACGTTTTTTCGCATGTTGAATTTCTTCAGCAAAGTTTTGTTCAGGGAACACGTAATCGTCAGCTAATAATTGGTTGTAGCCTTCTTCGATTTCTTTTAATTGATCTGGGAAAGTTTCATTTAATTCTTCATACATTGGTGGAATCCGTTTCATTAAGTCTTCCAATTCATACGTATGACGTTCCGCATCTTCTAGGACTTCTCGAGCCTCGATTGGGTCCCCCGATGTATTTAGTGTGACAAATTGTGTGAATTCAATTTCGACGTTTCTTAATTGTTTTTGGATTTCGGAGTATGCTGGACCAAAGCTAGCTTTATCATCTTTTAGTGATTTACTTAATTCTTCATAGACATCCAAAGCTTTTTGAACTTCTAATGAATTGCGCTCTTCACTTTCACGTAATTCTTTCAAGCCATTACGAATGACTTCCACTTCGGCTTCCATTTCGGTCATCGTTTCATTCGCTTCCACGACTGCTTTCTTCGCTTTCATGAAACGGAAAATTTCATTTTGATTTTCGACTTCATAAATTTGACTCTCTAGTTCGGCGAAAGAACGCGTTGATAGTTCTACCCAACGTTGATTCCATTCACGGAAACTATTTTGACTCTGTCCAACTAGATGCATTTTTTTAATGTCATCGATTTCTTCAAAGACTGGCAAGTCAAACAGGGCTTCTTTACGAACTTCTAATTCATCTAATTGTTCTTGATTTTTTTTGCGCATAAAATAACCAATTAAGTATAGCACCGCAGCAATAATAACGATTACTAGTACTAAAATGATAATCCAATTATTCTTCATTTTGGCTCCTCCGATAATTTTTCTATAATAAAAGAAAGGTTGTTTGTTCTCTTCACACGGTTATCTATTGTTCCTGACCCTTGAAAAAGGGCATTCTTGCAGAAATACCTATAGAAAATTATAGCACAAACTGTATATTCATTCACTAGTTATAACAAACTTTTTTAAGAAAACCCGCGATCTTCTTACGAAGGGGTTGATTCACTGCTTTCATCGATCCGATTTTCACTAATTTTTTTACAAATATCACTTAGTTGTGTTAAGAAGGCATCCGCTTGACTTTGATCCATCCCAAAGTGTTCATCGCGCATCGCCCAAACTTCTAGCCCAGCTTCTTTGGCAGAGGCAATGCCTTTTTCTGAATCTTCAATGGCTATACATTCCTGTGGCGCAACAGCTAATTCTTGTAACGTGTGCAGATAAATATCCGGCGCCGGTTTACTTTCTTCGAAATCTTCCCCACTCACGACCGCATCAAAATAACTACTTAATTGCCCCACTGTCAAAACCTCTTCAATTGCGTCTTTTGTGGAAGAAGAAGCTAATCCGATTTTATAGCCTTGTCTTTTTAAAAATTGTAAAACACGTTTCGCATTTTCATCAAGCACAGCTAAATAATCTATCGGATGCGCTTTTTTATAGGCTATGTATTGTTCATTTAAAAAAGCAATATCTAGCTCTTTTTTGTTGACTTGTTCAATCTTTTGCCATAATGAACGCATATCCGCACCGACTAATTCTGGCAAGGTTAGGCCCTCAATGGTCAAATCAAATTCCGCTAAAAATGCTTTACGTCGCTCATAATAATAAGCTTCGCTATCTACTAGGACACCGTCCATATCAAAAATAATGGCAGTTTTGGATTCTGTCATACTATTTAACTCCTTCGTTACGACTCATATCTTTACAGTTTAACAAAATTTTAAGGAAAAATGAAGAACAAATATTTTCATGATTTCCTAACTTTCTGAAAATAAGTGGTTGCTTTTCTAAATGTTTTTCGGTATCCTTTTACTAATCTACAAATGAGAAAATAATTAAAAACAGGAGTGATAAACGTGAACGTAGTTAAATTCGGCGGTAGCTCGCTAGCATCAGCACCACAGTTACAGAAAGTCTTACAAATCGTCAAGGAAGAGCCGCGCCGAACGTTTGTCGTTGTATCCGCTCCTGGAAAGCGAACCCCGCAAGATATTAAAGTGACTGATTTATTGATTCAATACTATCAGCGCTACTTAAATAATGAGGAAATTGAATCGACAATCTCTGCCATCATTCGTCGTTATGAAGATCTTTTTGATGAATTACACTTGGATAAAGCAGTTTTAGCTGATATTGCTATTTCGATTCGCCAATTAGCCACTTTACCAAAAGAAAACAATGCTTTTTTATTTGACTATTTTTTAGCTAGCGGCGAGGACAATAATGCAAAAGTTGTTGCCAGTTTTTTCAAGCAAAATGGCTTAGATGCTCGCTACATTAGTCCAAAAGAATTAGGTCTCCTAGTGACACCTGAGCCAGGCAATGCCCGCATTTTACCAAAAGCTTTAGAGAAAATTAGTGCCTATCGTGAGACTCAACAAATCTTGGTTATTCCAGGTTTCTTTGGTTATACAGAAGCCGGCGAAATTTGTACTTTTTCTCGTGGCGGTTCCGATATCACAGGGTCCATTGTTGCCGCAGGTGTTCAAGCAGATTTGTATGAAAACTTTACCGATGTGGACGGAATTTATGTCGCCCATCCTGGAATTATTGAACAGCCTCAAACGATTCAAGAATTGACCTACAGAGAAATGCGGGAGTTAGCTTATGCAGGATTTGCCGTCCTCCACGACGAAGCCTTAATGCCTGCCTATCGCGCAAATATTCCAGTCGTTATCAAAAATACTAACAACCCACATCATCCTGGCACCCTAATTACCACTTCTCGCAAAGTGAAGCATGCCCCTGTTGTAGGAATTGCTAGTGATCAAGGGTTCGCAAGTATTTACATTAGTAAGTATTTAATGAATAGAGAGTTAGGTTTTGGGCGACGGCTTTTAGAAGTACTAGAAAAATTAGCCTTAAGCTATGAGCATATGCCCTCAGGAATTGATGACATCACGATTGTTTTAAGAGAAGACCAGTTAACAACTGAAATTGAAAATCGACTGATGGCCCAACTCCAAGAAGTTTTAGCGCCTGATGAGTTACGCATCACGCATCACCTTTCCATGATTATGATTGTTGGCGAAGGCATGCGCCAACGAATTGGGGTTACTGCTGAAAGTACAATGGCGTTAGCCAAAGAAAAAATCAACTTAGAAATGATTAACCAAGGATCTTCGGAAGTAAGCATTATGTTTGGTATCAAAAAAGAACAAGAGGAAAAAGCCATCAAAGCCTTATATCGGACGTTCTTCCATGATTAATAAAAAAGACGAATGAGTTTTCTCATTCGTCTTTTTCATTGGTCTCAGTAATTTTCAATTGGCGTTGAATTTCCGCTTTAATTTTAGCTTCTGGCGCAAAATCTTGTTCCCAATTTTCAGGTTTTAATACTTTATTTGTTTCCGGATCATAATGTGGCTGCCCATCTGGAAATAATTTCCCCATATTGGCTTGATGAACGATTTCAATAATTTTTGTTGGATTGACGCCCATTAAGCAAAACGAACCATAAGTAAAATACAATAAATCGACTAGTGCATCCACTTCCTCCACTAAAGGATCAGATACTGGTTTGCCTTTCGCCAAGACTTTCTGCTCTGCTTTATCGACAGATTTTTTTAATCCGTCGACCAATTGTTGAAAAAGCACTTGGTCATTATTAGCAGCACTATATAAAAATTCCACAAGTTCTTCGACTTTAAACTCTGCTCGTCGACTGGCTAGCTCTGGCGAAAAAGCAGTTGGTTGCTCTGGTTGTTGTGGATTAAAAACCTCGTGGAAGGCACAAGCCATTTCATAAGGGGATTGCTTTTCAGACATTCAGCTACCTTCTTTCTCAAAATAAATCTAATTGTTTTGGATTCAAATCATCGTAACTCAAATTCAAGACTTTTTGCATCTGTAGAGCGTTTTCTGCGGCATCGCCGCCAGAATTATTATTAAAAATCACGCCCACTTCTTTAGCTTCTTGCGACATTTTTAAAACAGCTTCGCTTAAATCAACGATTTCCTGCGTATTATAATGATAGAGGGTTCTTTTTTTACGCCACTCTGCATCATTGGCTAACCAGCCAGCCGCATTACGTCCGTGAAACCGGAAGAGCACGAGATTAGGATTCGTTACATACGGATAAAAGGGCACTGGATTCGTAGGAATCTGCGGTTCATCTACAATCACAAGTGAAAATTGATTTTCTTTCATAAATTGCAACATTTGTTTTACAAAGTTTGGTTGATACCATGAATTATTTCGTAATTCAATGGCGATGGGTAGGTCTTTAAACCAGTGACGAATTTTTTGCAAGTAAGCGACATTTTCTTTCGTACAACCAAATGTTCCTGAAAATTGTACCAGAAAGGCAAATAATTTTTTACTTTCAATTAATGGGGCCATACTTTCTAAAAAAGCGGTGATCATTTCTTCTTCACTTGCATAATAGGTCTGCCACTCACCTTGACAACTGATTCCACTATAAACTTTCATGACAAAGCGAAAGTTTTCGGGAACTGCTTTGACCCATTCAGCTACTCGTTCTTTGGGAGGAATCCCGTAATACGCCGTGTCCATTTCAACTAGCGGTAAATGACTGGCATATTCATAAAGCGTGGCCCGTTTTTTTCCAGTTAAATAGTCGTGTTCACTAAAAGATGTTAATCCTAAGCGAATCATGTCCTTCCTCCTCTGCGCAACTTTTTATTTTCTAAATCGTCATCTTAACTTAATTTGTCCAATCGATATTCGCTTCACAATAGGTTTGACCATCAATCCGAATCTCATGGCGCGTTTTCAACTGATTTTCTTGTTCGACAATTTCGTAATGACTTTCGACTTCTTGGCCATATTCTACTTCTTTGTCAAATTTCACAAGAATTTTTTTCGGTTGATGCGTTGTTAAAAAGTCATACCCTAACACATCCAATAACCAATTAAAGTAAATCGCATTATTAACATGTTGATTGCCATCAATATCAAAAAAACGCACACGATAAGGTAAAAAGTTCCCCTCTGTGACTTTTTCAATTTTTTCATGGCGATAAATTTTAGTGATTTTTTCAGAATCAAAAGGTGCAATAATTTCTGGTAGCACACTACTGATTTTCCGATTTTTTTGATCCATTAAGACAAAGGTTGATTTCACAAAGACACATTCATTGCCTTCTTCATCATGAACCCAAAAGTTACGATAACAAAAATATTTGTTATAACTCATAGCTTGCGTTGTAATTGCTACTTTTTCACCAACTTTTGGTAAGCGGTGAATCTCTATTTCATAGTTGGTGATGACCCAGCCTAGGCCAAATTGGGCGACATAAGCTGCATCTCTTCCTAGTAATTCTGTTTGTTCTTCTGATACTTTAATGACAACCGCTAACAAAGCCGGTATCTTCATTGCACCAGTAAAATCGCCGTCATAGTAGGCAACTTCATAAGAGGATGTATGTTTTTTTCCCACGAAATAATCTCCTTTTTCCAATGGCTACTTTCGTGTCATTGTTTCTTCTTAAAAGTATACCACGTGATTTCTTCAATTGCGATTCCGAATGAAAAATTAACAAAACTTTGAAAAACACTATTATTTATATTATTTAAAAGCATTCTTAATATTACTTAAAAAATATTGTTTTATTTTTAAAAATAACATTTCTTATTATTTGTATCCGAAAGATTATTATGTTATATTCCTATCTGTAAGCGCATACAAAATAATTTTTTAGGAGGTTTTTTTTCGTGAAAAAGAGTTTATTAACAATCGTCCTGGCTTTTAGTTTTGTTTTAGGTGGCGCTGCATTGGCCCCTACTGTTTCGGAGGCTCACGGTTACGTAGCAAGTCCTGGAAGTCGTGCTTTCTTTGGTAGTTCTGCTGGTGGTAACTTAAATACAAATGTTGGTCGTGCACAATGGGAACCTCAAAGTATCGAAGCGCCCAAAAATACGTTTATTACTGGTAAATTAGCCAGTGCAGGTGTCTCAGGTTTTGAACCTTTGGATGAACAAACAGCTACTCGTTGGCACAAAACAAACATTACCACAGGTCCCCTTGACATCACTTGGAACTTAACTGCCCAACATAGAACTGCTTCTTGGGATTACTATATTACTAAAAATGGCTGGAATCCCAATCAACCATTAGACATTAAAAACTTCGACAAAATTGCTTCAATTGACGGCAAACAAGAAGTTCCTAATAAAGTTGTTAAACAAACAATTAATATTCCGACAGACCGCAAAGGTTATCATGTCATTTACGCTGTCTGGGGCATTGGTGATACGGTGAACGCCTTTTACCAAGCGATTGATGTGAACATTCAGTAAAAATACTCACATCTTAAACTACATTAAAGGAGTTCTCAAAAAATGAAGCTAAAAAAAATAATTCCTGCTTTTCTCCTTCTTTCAACCGTAGCAGTTGGCTTGTGGTTAACGCCTACTCAAGCTTCTGCAGATGCTGCGGATACGATGGTAGATATCTCTGGCAAAAAAGTGTTGGTTGGATATTGGCATAACTGGGCCTCAAAAGAACGCGATGGTTACAAACAAGGAACATCAGCATCGCTGAACCTTTCAGAAGTAAATCAAGCCTACAATGTCGTACCGGTTTCCTTCATGAAAAGCGATGGTACGACACGGATTCCTACGTTCAAGCCTTATAACCGAACGGACACTGCCTTCCGACAAGAAGTCGCACAATTAAATAGTCAAGGTCGCGCAGTTTTATTGGCACTTGGTGGAGCAGATGCACATATCCAATTAGTCAAAGGCGATGAACAAGCCTTTGCGAATGAAATCATTCGTCAAGTGGAAACATACGGCTTTGATGGTTTAGACATTGACTTAGAGCAATTGGCGATTACTGCTGGCGACAACCAAACCGTCATCCCTGCTGCATTGAAAATAGTCAAAGACCATTATCGAGCACAAGGAAAAAATTTCATCATTACTATGGCGCCAGAATTCCCTTATTTAAAACCTGGTGCCGCTTATGAAACATACATTACTTCCCTAAATGGTTATTATGATTACATTGCCCCACAATTATATAACCAAGGCGGCGACGGTGTCTGGGTTGATGAAATTATGACTTGGGTTGCTCAAAGCAACGATGCTCTAAAATACGAGTTCCTCTATTATATGTCTGATTCATTAATCCATGGCACACGCGGCTATCTACAGATACCAAACGATAAATTAGTCCTTGGTTTACCAGCAAATCGGGATGCTGCTGGTAGTGGCTATGTTGTTGAGTCTACCCCTGTAGCCAAAACTTTTGATCAGTTAGCAAAAGACGGTAATCCTATCCGTGGCTTAATGACTTGGTCTGCAAATTGGGACGTTGGTCAAGATGTCAACGGCAAGTCCTACAACAATGAATTTGCGACACGTTATAGTAACCTCGTAAAATAAAAGCTATTTTGAGACAGAACACCGCATTTGGTTCTGTCTCTTTTTAAATTTTACTCACCGGTCTTTCAATAATCCAAACAATGTTCTCTCGCTTTCTAACCAATTAATTTTAAACCAATCACAGAAACAATGATTAAAAAAATAAAAAATATCCGGCGTAGGTCTTTTGATTCACCTAAGAGCATTCCTAAAATAGCGCCTCCTGCTGTACCAATTCCTGTCCAAACTGCATAAGAAACGCCCATCGGCAATTGTCTCATCCCTAAATATAAGAATAAGAAACTACCACTAAACGCTAGAATTAAAATTAACAATGAACGTAAGTCTTTTTTTGTTGTAAATAATTTAATTGAACCTACGCCAAAGATTTCAAAACAGCCTGCAATGACTAAGTATAACCAACTCATCTTGTTTCCTCCTCTTTATTTCCAGTTACCATTTTTAAGCCAATTACACCTATTAATAACAGCAACAGAAAAAGAACTTTTCCTATGCCCAATGGTGTGTGGAATAAAAAATGATCTGTTACAATAGTTCCAGCACTACCTAAGCCGACAAATACAGCATAGGCTGTGCCGACTGGCAATTCCTCTCCTGCTTTAATCAGCGCATAAAAACTGATAAAGATTGCGATTACTGTCCCTAAAATCTCCCACCATGTTGTACTATGCTTCATGCCAATGACCCAAATCACTTCACAAAAAGCGCCAAAAATAACTTTTAACCAAGCTTTACTCATCTTGTTTTCCTTCCCTTCCAAACAAAAAAAGTGCCAACAAACAGTTCAGCTATGGCCTAAGAACTGTTCATTAACACTTTAGTCGCAAGCATCCGGCGATGTTTACGAAAGTTTATGTATTAAAATATCTCAGGCTATTATATTCTTATTTTTTTAAAAAATCAACTAAAAAATAATAGTTCGAATTCGAGACATTTCTTTTGCATTTTTAGGACTAATCATTTAAACTTACTTTTAGTAAGTTAATTAATCAAAAAATTATTTTTCTTTTAGGAGGATTTTTATTATGAATACACAAATTTTAGGTTTACACCACGTCACTGCCATGACTTCAAGTGCCGAAAAAATTTATCACTTTTTCACCGATATTTTAGGTCTACGTTTAATTAAAAAGACTGTTAACCAAGACGATATTGAAACATATCATTTATTTTTTGCTGATGATGCCGGCTCTCCCGGAACAGATATGACTTTCTTTGACTTTCCAGGCTTACCTAAAGGAACCAAAGGAACCAATACAATTTCTCGTACTTCCTTCCGTGTAAAAGATGATGCTGCTTTGGACTACTGGGTATCTCGCTTTAATGAATATGCAATTGATCATGGAGAAATTCAAGAGCGTTTTGGTAAAAAGTATTTAGAATTTGAAGATTTTGACAATCAACGTTACCAACTTATTTCTGATGAAAAGAACCAAGGTGTTGCAGCTGGCACGCCTTGGAAAAAATCTAACGTTCCTAGTGAACATGCTTTAATCGGCTTAGGTCCAGCCTTTGTAACTGTCGAAAATTACGAACATCTGCAACTAGTTTTAACTGAAGTTTTAGGGTTCAAATTGATTGATGCTGAAGGTAGTTTCCATTTATTTGAAGTTGGCGAAGGTGGGAATGGTGCCAGCATTATCGTAGAGCATCGAGAAGATTTGCCAGCGGCCCAAGAAGGCTACGGCAATGTCCATCACTTAGCCTTGCGCGTTGCCGATGAGGAAGCACTACGTTTCTGGATTGAAAAAATTAATCGTTTGGAATTTCCTAATTCTGGCTTTGTGGAACGTTTTTACTTTAAATCTGAATATTTCTTGGCAGCAACACATGTTTTATTTGAACTGGCAACCGATGGTCCTGGATTTTTAGAGGATGAAACCTATGAACACGCTGGTGAAAAATTATCATTACCGCCATTTTTAGAACCAAAACGGGCAGGGATTGAAGAATTTGTGCGTCCTTTCGATACTTCAGATGCGAATGTTCAAAGAAATTAGTATTTTTTCTAGGAGGCTCCTATGATTCATTACAATAGTAACGAGTTATCTGCAAAAACAGCGTATAAATTTTTATCAGGAAGTATTATTCCTCGGCCAATCGCTTGGGTTACAACACAAGATACAGCTACAGGTGTCGTCAACGCTGCTCCCTTTAGTTTCTTTAATGCGGCGGCAGCTGAAATTCCTTTAGCAACGTTGTCCATTTTACGACCAGACAAAGAGCCTAAAGATACGGCACGAAACATCTTGGCTACTAAAGAACTTGTCATCCATTTCGTTAACGAAGACGTTCTTACTCAAATGAATCAGACTTCGGCACCTTTAGCAGCAGAGATCAGTGAAATTGACACATTCGGTATTGAAACCATTGCCAGCCAGACTGTTGCTGTTCCAGCAATCAAAGCCGCGCCGATTCGGATGGAAGCTCGCTTACATCAATATGTACCTATTGCTAACCATGAAGGTCAAATTATTACGGATTTATTCATTGTAGAAATTACCGATTTCTATTTTGATTCAGCCGTTTTCGATGAAGAACATCAGTACATTTTACCTGAAAAACTCCAACCGATTGCTCGTTTAGCAGGCAATGATTATACAACATTGGGCGAAATCCGTGAAGTTCGCCGCCCAACGTAAAAAGAAGGCCCCGCCATGACGGCGGGGCCTTCTTTTTCTGTTTTATGCTAATGCTCCCATTGGATCCCAAGGTGCCAAAACAGTTGGCGCTTGTTCCCAAGCTTTTTTCTGTTCATCAGTTAATAAATCTTTGTGCACAACGATTTGATAAGTGTATTCGTCCATCCACGCATCGCTCATAACGAAGAAGCCATTTTCACCGACTTTTTCGCCCCAGCTATTTTCCACTTTCCATTTTGTTGTTTGACCATCAACGATATCAACACCTGTTAAAACCATGGCGTGTGTCATTAAGCTTTCACCAAAGTCTAAACGTTCTGCTTTAGTCATCGTAAAATCAATATCAAAAAGATCGTTCATATCGTAAACGTCTAATGCCATAATTCCTGTGTCACGTGTTGAAGATTGTCCGACATCACAACCAAACCAAACAGATTCGCCTTTTTCCAATTGTGCAGCAGCTAATTTTTTGAAAGCAGCCATTTCTACATTTAAATATTTAACTTCTTTGCCGCCGACAACATTCCCTAACATTTCAACAGTGTATGTTTTGTTGAAGGGTTTATCTTCTGTAGGAGCATTAATAATACTTACATAATCATGTAAATTAACGCCAACGTATTTTTCAAAGAATGTTTGCGGTGTTAGATTTTGATCCAAATGATAATTTTTTTCTTCGTCACGGTATTCAAAATCAAAGGTTTCTGGCGGTGTTCCTAAAGAGATTGCTAAGAAATTATAAATTTCTTGTAACATTGCTTCTTTGTTTTTTTGGACTTCTTCAGCAGAAGCGCCTTTTTCAATTAAACTACGTAAAATTGTTGCATCTTTGCGTAATTTTTTATTTAAATAGTTGTTTAAATCACGTGAATTGGAGCTGTTGCTGCTTTCAGGCATTGCCGTTTTAGGCACTACGCCATATTTATCAAAAATTGAAACGATCATATCCCATTGCCCACCATCTTGTTGTGGTGTCGCTAATAAAAAGGCCACTTTACGACTAGTCAACGGTTGATCGGCTGTTGCAATAATATTTTCATAGAAATAGTTTGATTTTTCATATTTATCCCAGAAAAATGTATAGTTTTGTGATAATTCAAAATCTTTTAATTGAAACGCATTTAACATTCTATGTCTAAATGTATTTAATGCCGCAAACATCCAGCAGCGACCGCTTTGTTTTTGATTGGCCACTTTTCCAGTAGCTAAGTCGACTGAAAAGACGGGTACGTTATTCACGGCTCCTTGTACAGATTCACCTGAAGCGCTGATACCATTTTTTACTACACTACGTTGTAAGGCATTTTGTTTATTATTGTTCAAGAAATCTTGATGGAATTTCTCTGTTAATTTTGGTTCAATTGCTGTCATATTTTCATCGTCCTTTCATTTTACGTTCTTCTTCATTATATGCTTCTCTTTAAACAGAAACAACCATTTACTCTAAATTCCTTGCTTTCCAACTCTTTTTGTATTAGTATATATAATACAGATAGCACAAATAAGACAGGAGTGATTCGATGCTTTTAGAAATAGATGAACAAAGCGAACAGCCCATCTATCAGCAACTCATTGATCAAATCATTGTAGGCATTGCCAAAGGTGAACTGGTTCCCAATGAAAGTTTGCCTTCTATCCGACAATTGGCGGACGAAATCGGGGTCAATATGATGACTGTTTCAAAAGCTTATAATAAGTTAAAGCAATCAGGTTATATTGTGACTGACCGTCGTAACGGCACCAAAATTGCCGCAAAGTTACCTGCTACCGCTGTTTGGCAACAGCAATTGCATGAGCGTTTAGAACTTCTGTTGGCTGAAAGTTTTTTACATCAGCAATCCGAAGCAGAAATCCAAGCACTTATTCAGAAAATTTATCAAAATTTTGATTCGAAAGGGCGTGCACTATAATGGCGGTATTCTTTTATTTCATCCTAGTTTCTGTCGCTTTTTTTATGGCATTTACTATGGGGATTTATGCAAATCCTCACAAAAATATTATTTTGGAAAACACTTTACCAGAAGATAAACTACAAGATCCCAGCGTTCAAGCAATCCGAAAACGTTATAAAAAACGCTTGGTTCAACTAGCAGCCGTTTTTAGTGTTCTTAGTTTACCTTTGTTATTTATTCCTTATGATTCGATTTTGTTGTTTCTTTTTCTGTTACTTTTATTTAGTTTTATTGGCAGTGGCTACTATCTGCAAATCGTTTATATTCGCAAAATGGCCGCTTTAAAAATGCAAAACGGCTGGTTGCTACCTAAGCGTCCTCTCTTAATCGATACGCAATTAGTTTTAAATAAAAACCAGAAACTTATTTCATTTTGGTGGTTTTTACCTGCAATTATTCTTACTTTTGCTGGGGGCTTTTATTCCTTGCAAACGGCGATTGGTTCCTGGATTCTTTTCTTAATTACTGTTTTGATGTTAAGTTTGTTCATTGGTGGCTATTATTTTATTGCGCGCTTACCTGTCAAACCGCTAACTAGTGACTCAAAAATTAATCAGCAAATCAATGATTTATTTCGGCATCATTGGTCTGTTTTAATGGTTTTATCCGCCTTAGTTTTTGCACCGCTAACCATTTTGCCAACTTTCACAATTGTAATTGATTATACGGTTGCGATGGCTCTTACATTTTGTTACTTTATTCTTTTGTTTGTTTATGTAGGCTTTCTCTTCTACTACCTATTTTCAATGCGCAAAAAACAAGATCAATTCGTTTTACAGGCTGGCGATTATCGCTATGGGGATGATGATCAATATTGGCGGTATGGGATTTATATCAATCCAAAGGACCCCAAAATCATGGTTCCTGATCGCATTGGTATGAATTTATCTATTAACCTAGGACGGCCTGCTGGGAAAATTATTCTAGCCGCTACTGGTATTTTAACGATTGCGGTGCTGTTCTTTGCCACAGTGCCGATGTTTATAAATGATTTTTCTAGTCATGCCTTTCAAGCAACTATTGAAAATAAACAAATTGAGTTATCTGCCCCATTAGCAAAAACAAGGTCAATTCCTTTTAACCAAATCACAGCTGTTTCTTTGATTGATGACTTACCTCAAGAACGCATCCGCACAATGGGTGCTGCGACAGATAGTTACTTAACAGGAGAATTTAAAGTCGCTGGAAAACCTGCTTATTTACTAATTTATACAAAAAGTCATCCGATTCTGAAAATAGAAACGCGGGAAAAAGTTTATTATTATACTGCGCGTGAGGGTCAAGAAACGACTAAGATTTATAAGGAAATCAAAGCAAAGCTTCCTTAACAAAAAAACAGGGCCTACTCATGATGGTAGGCCCTGTTTTTTTGTTATTCGCTGACAACCTTGAATTTTGTATCTGCCAACGTGGTATTCAGTTCATCCTGGCTTACTTCACGATCTGCTGTCACAACGGCTGTTTGATCTGCCAAGTGAACCGCAACATTCGTTACGCCGTCAATTCCACTAAATTTTTCAGTGACCGCTTGAACACAGCCATCACATTTCATCCCATCAATTTTTACTGTTTTTTCCATTTCACTTCATCCTTTTCAATTTTATTTTTGACTTCCACTAGTTTTTTTCACCGTCGAAGGTTTAAATCCTTTTAAGCGTAAGGCGTTTAGTAAGACAGAGACTGAACTAAAACTCATAGCTGCTGCTGCAATCATCGGACTTAACAAAGGTCCACCAAATAAGTGTAACACACCCATAGCCACTGGAATACCTAATGTATTATAGGCAAATGCCCAGAAAAGATTTTCTTTGATGTTTTTGATGGTCGCTTTACTTAATTCAACTGCTGTAGGCACATCCATTAAATCACTACGCATTAGCACAATGTCGGCCGATTCCATTGCAACATCTGTGCCTGAACCAATAGCAATCCCCACATCTGCTTGGGCAAGTGCTGGTGCATCATTAATACCGTCACCCACCATCGCAACTTTTTTGCCTTCTGCTTGTAGTTTTTTCACTTCTAACGCTTTATCTTCTGGTAAAACTTCACTTAAGACACGATCGATACCTACTTGTTTTGCAATCGCCTCGGCAGTACGCTTGTTGTCTCCCGTAATCATCACGGCTTCGATCCCCATTTTATGCAAACGTGCAATGGCTGTTTGACTGCTATCCTCCACAGTATCTGCTACCGCAATGATACCCGCAAACGAACCATCTTTTGCCACAAACATTGGGGTTTTCCCTTCTTCTGCCAAACGATCCGCTTGTTGAACAAACGTCGATAGCTCGATGGCTTCTTCTTTCATTAATTTTATATTGCCCAAAAGTAGGACTCGTTCGTTGATTGTCACACGGATGCCGTGACCTGGAATCGCTGAAAAATCGCTTCCTTCTACTAATGGCAATTGACGTTCTTTAGCCGCTCCCACAATTGCTTCACCTAGAGGATGTTCTGATCCTTGTTCTGCAGAAGCTGCTAATGTTAGTAACTCAGCTTCTGAAAGTGCTGAATCAGCAACTAAAATATCCGTAACCACCGGTTTGCCTTCTGTAATAGTTCCTGTTTTATCAAACACGATTGTTTGAATTTTGTGAGTGGTTTCTAAAGCATCCCCACTTTTAATTAAAACGCCATTTTCAGCGCCCTTACCTGTTCCCACCATAATCGCAGTCGGCGTTGCCAAGCCGAGCGCACAAGGACAAGCAATCACTAACACAGAAATGGTAATTGTCAAAGCGAAAATCCATGACTCTTGTCCTAAAAAGAACCAAGCCAAGCCAGAAAGAACAGCCAAACCAATAACGATTGGGACAAAAACACCCGAAATTTTATCAGCTAATTGTGCAATCGGCGCTTTTGAGCCTTGCGCATCTTCCACTAATTGAATGATTTGGGCAAGGGCCGTCTCTTTTCCCACTTTTGTCGCCTTGAATTGAAAGCTGCCATTTTTATTGATGCTAGCACCAATTACTGCATCACCGACTTTCTTTTCAACAGGCAAACTTTCGCCCGTTAACATGGCTTCATCCACAGAACTACTGCCTGAAACAATCACTCCATCAACAGGGATTTTATCTCCTGGGCGAACAATCACAATGTCATCCAACTGAACAGCATCAACTGGCACTTCAATTTCTGCGCCATCACGTAAAATATGAGCAGTTTTCGGCGCCAAACCCATTAATTTTTTTATCGCATCTGAGGTTTTCCCTTTTGAAACAGCTTCGAAATATTTTCCTAATGTAATTAAAGTTAAAATAACACCCGCTGATTCATAATAAAGAGCCATTGTAAAACTTGTATCTCCTAAGAATATCATGACTGTGCCATATAAACTATACACAAAAGCAGCACTGGTTCCTAAAGCCACCAAAGAAAACATATTCGGATGCCCTTTAAATAATGCTTTAAAACCAACTGTGAAAAATTCTCTGCCGACATATAGAACGGGTAACGTCAAAATCAATTGAACCATTGCAAAGGTCGTCGCATGTGTCATTGGATTCAAAAAATCCGGCAATGGTAAGCCTACCATATGTCCCATCGCAATATAAAGAAGGGGTACTGTAAACACCGCTGAGATCCAAAAACGTTGCCACATCTCAGCAATATGTTTTTGTTTCTTTTCACGATCTTGGTCCGCTGTTGCACCTGCAGCGACTTCTTCTGTCGCTTGATAACCTGCATCCGTAACTGCTTTGATAATTTCAGCACTCGTTACTTGATGATCGTCATAACTAACCACCAGTTTTTCCGTGGCTAAATTAACAATCGCTTGTTGAACACCAGATAATTGGTTCACAGCTTTTTCAATCGTTTGGGCACAGGAAGCACAACTCATTCCTTCAATCGCAAACGTTCGTTGCTGGGCTGGGCTAATCGCCTTGTAGCCAGCATCTGACACAGCTTCCTTAATTTCTTCTTCTGTGACTTCCGTCTGATCATACGTGACACTTAATTTTTCCGTAGCTAAATTGACACTTGCCTTTGCCATCCCAGGTAACTTCGCCGTAGCCTTTTCAATCGTTTGGGCACAGGAAGCACAGCTCATCCCTTCAATATCAAACGTTTTACTTTCCATTTTTTTCACTCCTTTTTAAATTAAATGACATTGGCATTGACCAGGAATACAGTTACAAGGGACAGATTCAACCGCCGTCTTGCGCTTCTCTTTTAAGAGTTCCTCTAATCGATCCAAATCGTCATAACTCAACTGACTCTCTGTTAAAATTGTTTCTACCACGGAACCAACTTTACGGCTGCACACTTTGGCTAAAAGTTCATCTGCCACCGTTTCAACGCTCTGACGTTCTTCTACTAGCGGATAATAAATATATTTATTGCCTGCTTTCTCCGTCCCAACTAACCCTTTATCTGTTAAACGACTTAGTAACGTCTTGACGGTCGTTGATTTCCATTCTTTCTTCTCATTTAAAAGTGTATGCACTTCACGACTCGTGGTCTTGCCTTGGGTCCAAATAACCCGCATGACTTCCCACTCTGCATCAGTAATTGTCGCTAATTTATCTTTTGCCATACTCGTTAAATTCCTCCTTCATCAATAAAAAAGAGTTCAAGGTTATCGACTACAAATGTAGTCGTTTGTCTTGAACTCATCATATAGCTATTTTATTTTTTTGTCAACAACTTCTGCTCATCTTTTTTTATTGCAACGCAGACTCTTGTTTTTTAACAAAGTATTTCAATAAGAACGGTGCAACTAAGGTCGTTAAGATAATTACCACAATCATGCTCGTATAATACGCTTCTGAAAGTAATTTAGATTGGTAGCCAATTTGCGCAATGATTAATGCCATTTCCCCACGCGAAACCATCCCAGCACCGACCATTAAAGAACTTGTATTGGAGAAACCAACCATTTTCGCTCCCCAGGCACCGCCCAGTAATTTCGTTAAAATCGCCATAATCGTCATTACCAAAATAAAAGGTAAATCTTTTCCTAACGTGTTAAATGTCACTGATAAGCCAATGCTGGCAAAGAAGACGGGAATAAACACGGCATAGCCAATAGCTTCAATATTGAAATCAATTTCTGTTTTTGCATCCGTTTGTCCCACAGCAATCCCTGCAAAAAAGGCACCTACGACAGAACTTAAACCAACTAAATCAGCCAAATAAGCCATGCCCAAACAGATAATCAATGACATGATAATAACAGACGACCCAATGTTCATTTTTTGACTTAAACGTAGTAAATAGGGAGCGATAAAGCGGACCAAAAAGAAAATCCCAATAAAGAATAAGCCTTGTTCAATTAACTTAACAATAAAGCTGACTTCTGTATTGCCGCCTGTACTTGCACCAATCATGCCGACAGCGACACTTAAAATAATCACGACCACGATATCGTCAACGACGGAAGCCCCAAGAATCGTTGCACCTTCTTTACTACTTAAAACATTCAACTCTCTTAATACTTCTACTGAAATGCTGACCGACGTTGCTGCTAAAACTAACCCAAGGAAAAAAGCTTCTTTCCAAGAAAAAGCAAACAGCTGACCAATCAACATAGTAAAACCAACCGGTAAAACGATGCCCAAAATAGCGACCATGACACTAGGTTTCGCATATTTTTTCAATAATTCCAATTCACATTCCATTCCAGCAATAAACATCAGCATAATGACACCAATTTCTGAAAAGTCATGCACAAACACATCTTGATGCACAATATTTAACATCGCTGGACCTAACACAATCCCTACTAGCAATTGCCCAATTACTGCAGGAATTCCTACTCTTTTACAAGCAACACCTGCTAAAGTCGTTGTAATTAAAATCAAACATAAAATACCTAAAAATTCCATTCTATTTCCCTCTTTCTCTATTAACCAATCATCACTGATTCTTTTGGATATTGAACTTTCGACTGACTTTCCAAGCCTTTCTTAATTAATGACAATAACACCGTGTACACACCCACACGACCGACGAACATTAGAAAAATAATCACTAGTTTACCAAAAACAGTTAAATCTGGTGTTAACCCCATTGTTAAACCGACCGTTCCAAATGCAGAAATCACTTCAAAAACGATATACTCAATCCCGTTTTTTAAAGGTAATGTTTCTGTAAACGAGAGAATAACTGAAGCAGTTACACATAAAAAAGTTGCCAAGAAGAACAAAGTAAACGCTTGGAGCACTACTCGCTCAGGAATTGTGCGTTCATGGAATTCCACTCGCTGTTTCCCTTTAAAAATTGCACGAAATTGTAAAAATAACACACCAAACGTAGTGGTTTTCAAGCCGCCAGCGGTTGATCCTGAAGTGCCACCAATAAACATCCACAAAATCGTGACAATCAGGCCTGGATTACTCATTTTCAAATAATCAACTGAATAAAAGCCAGCCGTTCTTGGTGTAACCGACAAGAACCAACTGTTGACAAGACGCTGCCAAAAAGACATGTCAGCTGGAAAATGGCGATATTCTGAAATGTAAAAAATAACGGTCCCTAAGACTAAAAAGGTGGCGGTCACCGTTAAAGCAAGGCGTGTATGAATACTAACACGGTGCTTAATTTTATTTTTATAGCCTTTAATCATTGCAAAAATATCGCGCCACACAATAAATCCTAAACCGCCAGCTATAATTAAAAAGCTAATGACTAGTAAAAGATAAGGCGAATTTTGATAAGGAACCATACTATCCCCTAGCAAATCAAAGCCAGCATTACAAAATGCCGAAACGGCATGGAAGAGACTAAAAAACAACCCTTTTTTCCACCCAAATGTTGGCACAAATTGAAAGGACAACAAGAAGGCTCCAAGTAATTGAATAATGGCCGCAAACTTCATAATATATTTCATTAAACGAAAAACTCCGGAAACTTCACTAACATTTAACGCTTCTTGATACAACATCCGTACACTTAGTGACGCTTTTTTCCGCAGCAAACTAAAGAAAATCGTGGCAACGGTTAAAAAGCCTAAGCCGCCTAATTCAATCAAAATCATAATAATAACTTGCCCGATAGGACTCCAATGCTCCGCCGTATTCAAAGGCGAAAGCCCTGTAACACAGACGGCGGAAGTTGCCACGAAAAAAGCATCAATCCATTGCGTTTTTTGTCCAGCTTGTGCAGAAAAAGGCATCATTAATAAGATTGTGCCTACAACAATTAATAAAAAAAAGCCTAAGACAATTGTTTGAACCGGTGAAATATACAACCTTTTTTTGATCTGATGTTTCATTTTTTTCTCCTCTACCATTTCTTTGTCAATCAAAAACAACACAAACGGCTAGACAACTGTTGCTTTGTTCCTCTCGCCCTATGAGAAACTCAAAACCTTGAAAGCAACTTGCCCAACCGAATAATTATTTTTTAATTTTTGTTTTCACGTTGATAAATCGAATAAACCAACTCATTTTTTTGATAAACCTGTTTTAAACGAACTGGGATTGATTGAGCCATTGTCTCGTATAGAGCAATGCCCTCACCCAGAAACAGTGGTATTGTCGTCAAAATGAAGGTATCAATTAAATCAGCTGCCAAAAGCGGTTGAACCACTTTTGGGCCTCCAACAATCCAAATTCCCGCGCCGTCTTCTTCTTTGAGACGACGAATTAATGTGACGGGATCTTCCTTGGTAAAAGTTCTTGAAGCAGTTGATGTTTCTGGATGAGAGGTAATGATATAAGAATGCTTGTCTTCATAAAAATACACATCTGGGGACAATTCTTGTGTCACTTGATCATAAGTAGTCCGCCCCATTACCACAGTGTCTATTTTTTCATACATTTCATCGTAACTACGATCTTCTTCATCGCCACGAATATTCTCTTCTAACCAAGCAACACCGCCCGCTTTGTCCGCAATGAAACCATCAATACTCGCTGCAATAAATAAAATTACTTCCCGTGCCACATCAACGCCTCCTTTTCTCTTCTTATCTATTTTAGCTTGTTTTCACAAAAAACTCTAGGGGTGCGCATTGTTATTTTTAAAAGAAAAAAGAGAAAAACTAGGATAATTGGGCTACTTTTTGTAAAATAGGAAATAAGAAACTTTTTATTGAGTTATTTTACATTTTTTTCAAGAAAAATAAGAATTGGTTTATTTGATTTACACAAAAAAATAACATATTCAGTTTTTATATAAAGGAGGATTACTTTGTTTGATTTAGAGAAGGTTCAGACCTTGAATGAATTAGAAATGCTCGTTTACCATTATGTATTGGAACACCTGCACCAAATCCCTCAACAGACCATTCGCCAACTGGCTACTTCCTGTCATGTCTCCACCTCAACGATTCTACGATTTTGTAACAAAATGGGCTATGCTGGTTTTTCCGAATTAAAATATGCAGTGAAAGAAGAAGCCAAACAAACACAAACGTTTGAAAATTTTTATGATGCCACGGTTCACGTCGATGCTTTTTTAAAAAAATTAAACCAAGAAACCTATTACGAAATGCTTCGTCCAGCAATTCAAATGATTGTTCAAGCACGTCACGTTGCCTTTACTGGCATTGGTACTAGCGGAATTTTAGGTAGTTATGGCAGTCGTTATTTTGCCAACTTAAATATCAATTCTTACAGTATTGCTGATCCCTTTACGCCTATCCCCAAGCGCGGATTTGAAAATACATTAGCCTTGATTCTGTCTGTATCTGGGGAAACCAATGAAATGATTAAACAAATGACCGATTTTAAAACAGCTGGTGCCAAAGTGCTAAGCATTACCAACAATCAACATTCAACTATTGCCCGCTTGGCTGACTACAACATCTCCTATTATATGCCCGACGAACGTTCTCCATTTGCAGATAAGTCAGTCAATACAACCACTCAAATCCCTGTCATTGCTTTAATTGAACTCCTAGCTCATCAAGCAAGTCAACTTTTAAAGGAACTAGATGAAACACCTTTCTAGTTGTTTTTCACAAAAGCTCATGCTGTTTTAGACAGCATGAGCTTTTTTGTTTTTTTTCTTGGTACATGTTTCTCATTCAAGCAAAAGTCTATTTTTTCTTCAAATAAGCTTATATAGTAAATGTGTAAACGGATACATTTGCATTTATATTATTCTTCAAAGGAGAGATTTTTATGAACGAATGGATTAACGAGAAATTATTACCTCCAGTACTAAAATTCGTCAATACCAAAGCAATTACTGCCTTACGGAACGGGATGCTTTACACGATGCCTTTTACCATTGTTGGTTCCGTGTTTCTTCTATTAGCGAATTTCCCAGTTACAGCTATTTCTGAATGGGTTAACGCAAGCGGTCTGGCTGTTTATTTCAATCAAGCATATGGGGCATCTTTTGCGATTATGTCGTTATTTGCGGTCATCGGTATTGCCTACTCATATGTAAAAAGCGAGGGATTTGAAGGCCTCCCAGCGGGCATGATTGCCATGGTAGTTTTCATTTTGTTTATGTCATCTGAAGTCAAAGATGCGGTTTCTGGCGCAGTAATTGGCAATGTCATCAACAAAGATTGGACAGCTGGCAAAGGGATGATTACAGCTATTATTGTTGGTTTGTTAGTCGGCGTTGTATATAGTTGGTTTTTACGTCATGATATTCGTATCAAATTACCAGAAGCTGTACCAGAAAATGTGGCCAATTCCTTTACTGCGTTAATTCCTGCCAGCGTCATTGTAACTGGTGCAATGCTAATTTTCATTCTTCTAGATAAAGTCTTCAATACGACATTCTTTGACTTTATTTACGAAGTGCTACAATCACCACTTCAAGGAGTCACAGATTCACTAGGTGGCGCATTACTATTAGGTTTTGTCATTCCGCTCTTTTGGTTTTTCGGTGTTCACGGGTCAACAATCGTTGGCGGTATCATGGGGCCTATTTTACAAGCAAACTCTTTAGAAAACACCGAAATTTTGAAATCTGGAAAAGACTTAACACTGGCTAATGGTGGCCATATTGTTACACAACAATTTTTAGATCAATTTTTAACGGTCACTGGTGCGGGCATGACAATCGGGTTAGTCGTGTTCATGGTTTTCTTTGCCAAATCAGCTCAGTTTAAGCAATTAGGTCGGCTTTCAATTGGGCCAGCTGTTTTCAATATTAACGAGCCAATTGTCTTTGCTACACCTATCGTGATGAACCCAATCATGGCTGTGCCATTCATTATCACACCGATTGTTTCTTCTGTTGTGACATATTTTGCCTTGTACACAGGACTGGTTCCTCTCTTTACTGCGGTACAAGTTCCCTGGACTACTCCTCCAATCATTTCTGGACTTTTAGTTGGTGGTTGGCAAGCAGCGTTGCTTCAAGTAGTGGTACTAACGATGAGTTTCTTTATCTATTTACCGTTTGCTAAAAAAATGGATGCACTTAATTACGCAGAAGAAACCAATCAACCAATTACTGAAGAAACCCTTGAAAAAGTCGAAGCACAAAACGTATAAAAATTTGAACAAAGGACTGAAACGATATGTCAATTTTGAAAAATGATTTTCTTTGGGGCGGCGCTGTCGCTGCTCATCAATTAGAAGGAGGCTGGGACCAAGGCGGTAAAGGGGTGAGCGTGGCGGATGTAATGACTGCTGGTGCACATGGCGTTCCTCGTAAAATTACCGCAGGCGTTTTACCAGATGAACACTATCCTAACCATGAAGCGATTGATTTTTACCATCGCTATCAAGAAGATATTCAACTATTCAAAGAACTTGGTTTAAATTGTTTCCGAACCTCTATTGCTTGGACACGAATTTTTCCTAACGGAGATGAAGAAACGCCCAATGAAGAAGGCCTTCGTTTTTATGATGCACTTTTTGACGAGTGTTTGAAAAATGGCATTGAGCCAGTCGTGACACTGTCTCACTTTGAAATGCCTTATCATTTAGTCACAAAATATGGCGGCTTTCGCAATCGCCAGGTCATTGATTTTTTTGTCAAATTTGCTGAAGTCTGTTTCACTCGTTACCAGAAAAAAGTCAAATATTGGATGACCTTTAACGAAATTAACAACCAAGCCAATTATGAAGAAGATTTTGCACCTTTTACTAACTCTGGTATTGCTTACCAGGAAGGAGAAGACCGCGAAGCAATTATGTATCAGGCTGCTCATTATGAACTAGTCGCTAGCGCACGTGCAGTGAAAATTGGCCACGCTATCAATCCCGACTTCCAAATTGGCTGTATGATTGCGATGGTGCCTATTTATCCTTATTCTTGTAATCCTGAGGATATGATGATGAGTGTTAGCGCAATGCAAAAACGTTATTGGTTTACCGATGTTCATGTCCGCGGTCATTATCCAAGTACAATTCAATGCTATTTGAAACGAAAAAACATTTCATTAGATGTCACAGAAGAAGATTTAACTGATTTGGCTAATGGCTGTGTTGATTATATTGGCTTTAGCTATTACATGTCGTTTGCTGTGAAAGGTGCAGAAAAGGCCCCTACTTTTGACTACAATGAAGCAAAAGACTTGGTGCGAAATCCTTATGTAGCAACATCTGATTGGGGTTGGCAAATCGATCCTATGGGCTTACGCTATGCAATGAATTGGTTCAATGATCGGTATGAATTACCACTCTTTATTGTTGAAAATGGCTTTGGTGCTATTGATGAGCTAGAACCAGACGGAACGATTAACGACACTTACCGAATCGCTTATTTACGTGAACATATCGAGATGATGAAAGAAGCCGTTGCGTATGACGGCATTGATTTGATGGGCTATACACCTTGGGGATTCATCGATTTAGTGAGCGCTAGTACAGGCGAAATGAAGAAACGGTATGGCTTCATTTATGTAGATAAGGACAACGATGGTCACGGAACGTTGGAACGGCGAAAGAAAAAATCGTTTGCTTGGTATCAACAAGTGATTGCTACGAATGGAGAAGAATTATAAACAAAAGGCCTTCGTCTAAAGACGAGGGCCTTTTGTTTATGCTTGTAATCCCTTTTCTAAATCAGCCAATAAATCTTCGACTGCTTCAATTCCTACAGATAAACGAATGAGTCCATCTTTAATTCCCACAGCTTCACGATTTTCTTTGGGAATAGATGCGTGAGTCATAATGGCAGGTACTTCAATTAAACTTTCTACGCCACCTAAACTTTCCGCTAAAGTAAAAATTTCCAACGTTTCTACGAAAGGAACGACTTGCTCATCCTTGGCTAATTCAAAAGAAATCATACCACTAAACCCCGACATCTGTTTTTGCGCAATTTCGTGACCAGGATGACTCGCTAGTCCTGGATAATACACCGTTGCTACAGCTGGATGCGCTTCTAAAAATTCTGCGATTTTTTGAGCATTTTGGGCATGCGCTGCCATCCGGACGCCTAATGTTTTTAAACTACGTTGGACCAACCAACTATCATGTGGTCCTAAAACAGCACCAATCGCATTTTGTAAAAAGGCAATCTTTTCTGCGCTTTCTGGATGATTCGTTACGACTAAACCAGAGACTACATCACTATGGCCCCCTAAATATTTTGTCCCGCTGTGAACCACAATATCAGCACCTAACGCTAACGGCCGTTGAAAATAAGGCGTCGCAAATGTATTATCGACAATAGTTAACAACTGATGTTTTTTAGCAAGCTTAGCCGCCGCTTCAATATCTGTAATTTTTAACAGTGGATTACTTGGTGTTTCCAAAAACAAGGCTTTTGTATTTGGCTGAATTGCGGCTTCAATTGTTGATAAGTCACTGGCGTTTACAATCGTGTAGCTTAACCCATTTGCCACAAATACTTTATCCAATAAACGGAAACTGCCCCCATAGACATCGTCACCTAATAAAATATGATCTTCGGGTCCAAACATAGAAATGATTGCATGGATACCAGCTAAGCCTGAACTAAACGCAAAGCCATGGCTCCCACCTTCTAACTCAGCAATTAAGGTTTCTAACGCGTGACGTGTGGGATTACCTGAACGAGAATATTCATATTCTTTGGGCTGGCCCACGCCGTTTTGTTCAAAGGTTGACGTTTGATAAATAGGAACACTCACTGCACCTGTTGTTGCGTCTTTGCTAATGCCGCCATGAATTAATTTGGTATTGAATTTCATAAAAGTTTTCCTCCTAAGAATAAATATTTTTTGATAAATAACGGTCACTACCGTCAGGAAAAATAGTTACAATTGTGCTGCCTGCTGGTAAGCGGCGCGCCTCTCTTAATGCCGCCGCAAACGCTGCGCCGCTGGAGCTTCCCACCAGCAAAGCGCTTTTCTTGGCTAATTGTTTGACCCAGAAAAAACCATCCTCGTCTGAAATGGTATAAAAGCCGTCCACAGGAATCTGTTTAAGAAAAGGCGGCACGAACTCCACGCCAATACCTTCGATTTCATGTCCGTGTGCAGGTCCGCCATTTAAAATCGAACCTTCTGGCTCCACGCCCCATAGTTGCGTCTTACTATTTTGTTCTTTGAGATATCTGCCAACACCTGCAAACGTTCCACCACTGCCTAAACCTGCGACAAAGCTAGTAATCTTCCCGCCTAGGTCTTGAACAATTTCAGGTCCTAATCCTTCGTAGTAAGCAGCAGGATTATCCGGATTTTCAAATTGTAACGGCACGTAACTATTAGGAATTTCCTTGGCTAAGTCTTGGGCACTAGTTATCGCTCCGACAATCCCTTGCTCTGTTGGCGAAGGGACAATTTTAGCACCTAACGCTTGCATCAGCTGTTGTTTTTCCTGACTAAATTTTTCTGGCACAACAAAGATTGTCTTGAGGCCCAGTTGACTGGCAGCTAATGCAAGTCCAATACCTGTATTCCCCGCTGTCGGTTCAATAATTGTTGTGGCTTGATTTATCTTTCCCGTTTTCATTGCTTCTTTGAGAAGATGCACACCAAGCCGATCTTTGACGCTGCCACCTGGATTCAAATATTCTAGTTTCGCATAAATTTTAGTGCCTTCTGGCATAGGATATTGTTCACTTGTAAATTCAAATAATGGTGTTGCTCCGATTGTGTCTAAAATTGACTGAACAATCATAGCGAATTCCTCCTTCTAATACATGTACATAAAACAAAAAGGTGCTGATCGCATCAGCACCTTTTTTGTTTATTTCTGGTTGTCTAGATTCAGAGAGGAATCGTGTTAGGCAATTTTTCAGAAATAACGGAGGTTTTCCCCATCACAAAAGAGTATGCTGCACTATTTTGCACCATACAACAACAGCTTTCCGTTTCCAAAAAAAGGCTAGCTTGTTTTTTCGTCATGGTTGATTTCCTCCTTCGTCATGTGTTGACCAAACTATACCATTTCCCATTTTCTAGTGTCAACGATTCTAACGATTGCTATTTCCTATCACACCAATGGTTTTCTTATAGGTAAAAGAATTAATAGACCAAAAAAAACAGAAGGCTAGCCTTCTGTTTTTTTTTGGTACTTATTTAGCACGTTTTAAATACGTACCTTCCGCAGTATTGATTTCTAATAATTCGTCTGCTTCAACAAAATCTGGAACGTTAACAACTAATCCTGTTTCCATTGTAGCGGGTTTACCAGAACCAGTTACTGTTGCGCCTTTGATTGAAGGTTGTGTTTCAGCAACACGTAAGATTACCGTTGTTGGTAAAGTTAAACCAATGACTTCTTCACCATAAAATTGAATTTTTACTTCCATATTTTCTAATAAATATTTTAGTTCTTCTTCAATTAAAGCAGTTGGTACTTCATATTGTTCATATGTTTCTAAATCCATGAAAATAGCCATATCATCTTGGCTGTATAAATATTGAACCGGTTTTGTATCGATGTGCGCTTTTTTCACTTTTTCATCTGGGCGCATTGTTGTATCTGTTGTTGAACCCGTACGAACATCTTTTAATTTCATACGCATAACCGTGTTACCTTTACCTGGTTTGTGGTGGCTAGCTTCCATTACTTTAATTAATTTGCCGTCTTGCTCAAAAGTCATACCGGCTTTTAAATCGCTTGCTGCAATCATTGTAATTTCTCCTTTTCTCTGGTTAATTCTTCATTATTGTAGCAAATAACCTAGGATTAATCTAGGAAATCACGTATCTTTTTTAGAAGTTTATCACTCCCCAGACATTGAATTGGGAAATAAAACGAGTTTAACTTGCCTTTTTTCTTGAATTGCGTTAGAATTACCAAGCTTTCATCAATTATTTTCACTTTTTACATAGAAAAAATCAATCATTAAAGGGGGTGATGATATGATACGTCAAACGCTATCTTTATCAAAAACACATGAGGTTGTCTGTCACTAAACATACGTTGGTGAGACAAATTGCCTTTCAGCGTATGTACTCGGTCTATTTGAAAGGAATTTAAAATCATGAACCCAACTATTCAACCTTACCAATTTAACATAATTAAAGAACAAGTCGCTGTGTTACTAAATACCTATACGTCTGTTAACGATGCTACGACTGTCAAAACTGTCCAGGCCCTATGTGCCGAAAAAATCAATGGGTTATTTCCAGAAGAACACCCTGCTGTTACGATTTTGTTGGACAAAGTGATGGATCGTCGTTTAACACGCGCACGTGCTGAAAAATATTTAGATGAATTAAAAGAAACCGTGTTGCCCTTTAAAGAACCTTCAACACCACAAGTCACGAAAGTCTTTCGCAAAGTGAAAAAGTTAAAGATTCCTGAGTGGGAAAACATGGATTTACGGAACAATACCTATGTCGGTTGGAACGACGCTGGGACTCAGAAAAAATTTATCTTAGCTTATCGAGAAAATAAATTAATCGGCGTCCACGGCACCCTTTCACCCACCATTGTTAAAGGTGTTTGCTCCATCTGTCAAACAATCACGAATGTGTCTATGTTCCTAGCTACCACCAAATCAGGCGGCGACGGAACCTACACGAAAAAAGGCAATTACATTTGCCATGATAGCGACACCTGTAACCAACAATTAACACAACCTGAATATTTGGAAGCCTTTATGGAAAATGTTAAGGCTGTGAAATAACAAAAAAGAGCGTGGGACAAAAATCACTTTGGATTTTTGCTCCACGCTCAAAAACTGATAAACGGCGGGAACAGAACCAACTCCTTCGGAAATAAGCCGAAATTCTCCAAAAATTAAAGAGCAATTTTCGGAAATTTCTTCTTATTTCTCGGAGCTAAACGGTTCTGTCCCGACCTCTTTTTTGTTACATCTCTTTCAATTTCCCACGAAATTCTTCAATACTTTCATAACCTTTTGCTGCCATGATTTCTTGTAATTCTTTGGCTAGACGCTCAAAAACTTGTGGACCTTCTTGATGCAATTGTGTGCCGACTTGTACTAATGTCGCACCACATAAAAGATGCTCAAAAACATCTTTTCCGCATGTAATACCGCCCGTTCCAATAATTTTGATTTCTGGTTTCAAACGTTGCGCAAACGCACGAACATTGGCTAACGCTGTTGGTTTGACATATTCGCCGCCCAGTCCACCGAAGCCTCCTTTTGGTTTAATGACCACTTCTTCCTTGTCACTGTCAATATATAAACCATTACCGATGCTATTAATACTATTCACGTATACTAAAGGGAATTTATTTAAAATTTCAGCCATTGCGTCAAAATGTGCAATATCAAAAAATGGGGGTAATTTTACACCTAATGGTTTAGTAAAAAATTGGAAAACTTCTGTTAAAAGCTTTTCTGTTAATTCAAAATCATAAGCAATTTGCGGTTTACCAGGCAAATTGGGACAAGACAAATTAAATTCTGTCACTCCTGTGTATTCACTTTCTTGCACTTTTTTTAAAATAGCGATATTTTCCTCATAATTCATACCAGATACAGATAAAAAGCGTAACTCCTCAGGAAATTCCTTTTGACGTGCAATCTGATAATCTAAATAATAATCAATCCCTAAATTAGGCAAGCCCATTGAGTTAATACTTCCTAATGGTGTATCAAAATACCGTGGTTCCTCATTGCCCTGACGAGGATTAGGTGTTGCCGTCTTAGCGACAAAAGCACCTGCTTGAGAAGCCGCTAACTCATCCATTTCCTTAATTGTCATACAATGAATGCCTGATGCGTTCATTAACACATTCGCCAATTTATGTCCCGAAAACTCTACTGAAATATCCAAAAGAAAAACCCTCCTGTAAATTGTTTTACTCATAAGCTTACCACCTTCACGTAAGCTTTTTATGATTATAGCATGTTATTTAAAAAGGAGCATGGATTTTGATGAATTTGTTATTTGTATTTGCGGCGTGCTTTTTTTTGGATTTTAAACTTTTTATTTTGTAGTTCAAAATCCTTCTCATCTTTTCGAGCAATTTCCTTATAGCTAGTTATTACTTTTTTTAATGGCGTTACTTTAGCTATAAAAATCAATACTAATGTACTTATAAATACAATAACTAATCGCAATATTCCTCTAGCCAAACATATACTATAACTTGCTAAAGCATTTTTTCCATAAAAATAATGAGAGATGTTTATTACCCATCCTTTAGTTTCTAACATGTCTGAGGTAACAAACGAAAGGTATAAAATCATCGAATAAAGAATAAGAAGATATCTTAAATAAATCCATTTTTTCTGCAAATTATATGGTATATCGACCTTACTAATTTCTTTTTTAGAGAAAATATATATTATTTCTTTAGAACAAGCCAAAAAGATTACCGCAGTAACTAACGGAATAATTGACCACCAAGAACTTTTAAACATCCCCAAAAAGTAGGCAAGCAAAGTTAGTGTTAATGAACCTTTTAAAGTAGTGTTAAAATCGTCTTTAAGATTTCTAATTATAAATACTAAGGCAAGTACTAAAAAATAAATAGCTAGTATGTAACCAATTATCCTACCATTGATATTTAAATAATAAAGGATAACCATTATTCCAAACATTCCTGAAATAGTTAAAATCCATACAGCTAAATCTTTTTTATTCCCAGAGACACTCTTTCTATTTTTCAAACACAGAAAAATATAGGTAAACGACAAAACACCGAAAACTATGCGATTGAGTCCTTTAGGAGTACTCTCAAAAAAATAGTTCAGCGTTCCCAAAAAAACAAACAACAAACCATATACGACTGTTTGTTTATAGAATGGGGGTTGTAGCTTTTTTATCATACTTATACCTCCAACACCTTTTAACTAATTTTATCACATTCACACAAAAAAAGAGCAAGCCTTCACCGCTTGCTCTTTCTAATTATCTTTTTATCGTCCCACAATAAACGTCAATTCACATTCGCAGACCTTTTTATCTTCCACGTAAGCAGTCGCTTTGCCGATGCCGACAAAGTCACGTAATTTGACGATTTCAAAATGTAATTTCAAGACATCACCAGGGACCACTTTTTGACGGAATTTGGCCTTGTTGATACCGCCAATATAGGCCGTTTCACCTTCAAATTGATCCATTTTTAAGATTAAAATCGAACCTACTTGTGCCAATGCTTCAATAATCAAAACGCCTGGCATTGTTGGATTTCCAGGGAAATGTCCTTGGAAAAATTCTTCGTTAATTGTCACATTTTTTGTTGCAATAATCTTTTCATTTGGAATAATTTCATCCACATAATCAATATAACAAATCGGATAGCGATTAGGAATCATTTCCATAATTTCTGTTGCAGTCATTACTTTTTTCATACTAGTTTTCCTCCCATTTCTTCAAGCAAATTACACCATTATGGCCACCAAAGCCAAACGAATTACTAATTGTATAGTCCGCTGTAATGTCACGTGCACCTTCTGTGACATAATCTAAATCACAATCTGGATCAGCTACTTGGTAGCCTACTGTCGGATGAGCTTTTCCTTCTTGCAATGTTTGCACACAAGCGATCGCTTCGATACCGCCAGCCGCGCCCAATAAATGTCCAGTCATACTCTTTGTACTTGAAATTGGAATTTGCGATGCTCGCTCACCAAAGACACGCTTGATGGCCGTTGTTTCCGCAGCATCATTCGCTGGGGTTGACGTACCATGAGCATTGATATACCCAATTTGTTCCGGTGTAATCCCTGCTTCTGCAATCGCCATTTCCATCGCAGCCGCCGCGCCACTACCGTCTTTTAAAGGAGCGGTCATGTGGCTAGCATCACAGTTGCTGCCATATCCAACAATTTCGCCGTAGATAGTTGCGCCACGTTTCTGTGCATGCTCGAGTTCTTCTAAAACCAGCATTCCTGCGCCTTCACCCATCACAAAACCTTTTCGTTCTTTATCAAAAGGAATCGAAGCCCGAGTCGCATCTTCTGTTGTATTTAAAGCATTCAATGCTGCAAAACCTGCAATCCCAATTTCACATACTGTAGCTTCTGTCCCACCAGTTACCATCATGTCAGCTAAACCATATTTAATCGTGCGAAAAGCTTCACCAATCGCATTCGTCGCAGAAGCACAAGCAGTCACGATAGTTTGAGAAGGTCCTTTTGCACCTAAACGAATCGAAATATTTCCCGCTGCCATATTAGCAATTACCATAGGCACGAAAAATGGTGTTACGCGTTTTGCGCCTTTTTTATCCATTACCCGTACTTGGTCTTGTAAGGTAGTCATCCCGCCGATCCCACTACCGACAATCACACCTAAACGAGTCGGGTCAATCGTTGCTTCTGTTAAACCACTCATTTCCCACGCTTCTAAAGCAGCCACCAAGCCATATTGAGAAAATAAGTCCATTCTTTTTTGCTCTTTGCGTTCTAAAACAGCACTTGGGTCAAACTCTTTCACTTCGCCAGCCAAAGCTACCCCAGTATCTTCAGAATCAAATTTAGTAATTTTGCCAATTCCTAGCTTGCCATCCACTAGATTATGCCAAAATTCTTTTACGGTATTGCCTAATGGTGTTACGGCTCCCATGCCGGTTATGACCACTCTTTTCATACTGTACCTCCGAGTTTATTTTGATTATCAAACTATTATTTCATGCGGTTTCCAGCACTTTTTCTTAAAAAATAAGAAAAATAGTTTGACTTTCAAAGTATTTTGGTTAATAATTCAGACATCAGGAAAAATGTCTGTTTTTTTCAAGATTAGAAAATTGAGAAGATTTTGTTATCATTCTCACACAGATAATACCAGTTGAAATTTTATTCGTCAACTCAATAAATGTAACTTTTACATTTTGATGAAGAAAAGCCTATTCTATCAACAAAAATTTTTTATTAAAGGAGATTTTATATGTTTTTACAAAATAAGAATGTCGTCGTAATGGGTGTTGCCAACAAAAAAAGTATTGCTTGGGGCTGTGCAAAAGCATTAAAAGATCAAGGGGCCAATGTTATTTATACGTATCAAAACGAACGCATGAAAAAGCAAGTGGTTAAATTAGCAGATGAAAATGATTTGTTGGTGGAATGCGATGTTGCTTCTGATGCATCCATTCAAGCAGCCTTTGAAACAATTAAAAATGAAGTGGGTACAATCGATGGACTAGTCCATGCGATTGCTTTTGCCAAAAAAGAAGAATTGTCTGGAAACGTTAGTGACATCACTCGTGATGGTTTCCTATTAGCACAAGATATTAGTAGCTACTCTCTTTTAGCAGTCACTCATTATGCGAAACCTTTGTTAAATCCTGGTTCAGGAATTGTCACATTGACGTATTTAGGTTCCGAACGTGCGATTCCTAACTACAATATGATGGGGATTGCTAAAGCTTCTTTAGAAACTGCCGTGAAATATTTAGCTTTTGAATTAGCTGCAGATAAAATTCGTGTCAACGGAATCTCCGCAGGAGCGATTAAAACATTGGCTGTGACTGGTGTAAAAGACTACGATCAATTGATTAGTATTTCTAATGAGCGGACACCAGATAAAACAGGCGTAACCATTGAAGAAGTCGGAAACACTTGTGCCTTTTTAGTCAGTGAACTAGCTAGTGGTGTGGTCGGTGACATCATTTATGTCGATAAAGGCGTTCACTTAACTTAATCATTTTTTGTCTTTATTTTCTATTTATACATTAAAAAACAGAGATTGGACAATCTCTTTCACTCATTGATTGTCCAATTTCTGTTCTATTTTGTACTTTATTCTATAATAAAATTGACAGTTCCAATTCCAAAAACAGTTGTTAGGATTTGATTGACTTGTTCAAAAAGTTTTGGTAAATCTTCCAGTTTATTTTTAGATTGGATTTTTTCAGAACCGTTATCGTAGCTTAAATGATTGTACGTTTCTTTAAAGGTTACTGCTGTGTCTTCTTTTCGATAAAGGATATATTCGTCATCTAGCATATCCATTTGTAGCTCCTGTTTAAATCCATTTCTGGCAACAACAGCAGAAACTAGATGAGCAACAGTCAAGCCATCTAACGGAATGTCCACTCCATTCATTGCTAATGTGTAGACGGTATCTTCCACTAAGCCACAGGCGTTGCAACCACCACTGGTTAAATCTACTGTACTTGTTATAATTGCCTCTTGCATCGTTTCTTCCCCCATATTGTTTTTTAAAGTTATTCTTTCATTTGTTATTTACGAACGTAATTCACATCATAATCGTCAACTTCAATATAGATATAGATTTTTTTATCAGGCATTTTACTGCGAATGTCTCGTTCAATCGCATTCACAACATCAGGTGCATCTTCTTCCATTGGTTCTACCACATCAATTTTTGCCGCTACTAAAATTTCAGTTGGGCCTAAATGAACGGTCTTTACATCAATTAGTTTTTCAACATCCGCCCGATCAAATGCGGTTTTAATTTTTGCTAAATCTGTAGCGGTCACACTTTCACCAATAATCAAACTATAAAATTCTTTCGCTAAGAAAATGGCTGCACACATTAATAGTAAACCAATCAGTAAACCACTGATAGCATCAAATGCAGCAATCCCAGTTACCATTGTTAAAAGGGTTCCCACCAAAGCTAAACACAAACCAATAACCGCACAAAAGTCTTCCGTAAAAATAATTAAAATTTCACTGTGACGACTTTCTCGCAAAAATTTTAAGAGCGATAACTTCTCTGTATTCAATTCTTTGATTTCTTTCATCGCTACACGCAAAGAGCTACCTTCCACAAGCAAACCAAAAATTAAAATACCAATGACAATAGCCACATTTTCTACTTCGTGAGAGGGATGCAGTAACTTCTGAATAGCCTCCATTACGCCTAACGCACCCCCACCAAAAAAGAGCATCGTTGCAACAATTGTACTAAAAAAGTATTTTGCACGGCCTTCTCCAAATTGATGTAACGCACTTTGTCCACGAGAAGCGCGCTTATTCCCAAAAAGTAATAATACCTGATTACTACAGTCCACGACACTGTGGATACTTTCATTCATCATAGCGGTACTACCACTTAAAGCAAAACCAACAAATTTACTAATCGCTACTAAAATATTCGCAATCAGTGCGGCAATAACTGCAAACATGCCACTCGATTTTTTTGTCTCCATAATTACCTCCTATATGTAACGTAAAACTAAGATAAACCACCCGTTTATTCATCCATCATTTTACCACTTCTGAGGTATTTGTAAAAAAGAGTTCTCTTAAAATTCAAAAAGAAATGTACTGACTGTTTTAGTTGGCCCTCATTTATCGGTGTCCATCCCACTCTTGATAAAATTCCTCCAGATAAAGTTCCATAAATTGATGACGCTTTTCCGCCAATAAGCGACCATAATTTGTATTCATTTGTTCCTTTAACTTTAAAAGTTTCTCATAAAAATGCATAATAGCAGTATCTTCCCCATTCCGGTATTCTTCTTGGGTTAACTGTTCACGAGGTTGTTTGTGAGGATCGTGAATTAAACGGCCTTTATTTCCCGAATAAGCCATCACCCGTGCAATTCCAATTGCGCCGATGGCATCTAGTCGATCCGCATCCTGGACCACTTTTCCTTCTAATGTAGTAACTGTTTTCCCAGTATTTCCTCCTTTAAAGGACATATTAGCAATAATGGAAAGGATGTGATTCGTTTGCCCTGTTGATACGTTATTTGCTTCCAACCATTGTTGCACCTTTAGCAAGCCAGCCTCTTCACTTTCGTTAAATTTTTCATCGCCAATATCATGTAACAATGCTGTTAATATACATAAAAATAAATTTGCTTGTTCTTTCTCTGCAATTGTTTTTGCTAATTGTGTCACTCGATAAATATGCCACCAGTCATGGCCACTTGCTTCGTTGGCTAATTCTTGTTGAACATAACGCTCTGCTGCTTGAATAATTGTTTGTTCTTCAAAACTAAGAGATTCATTTTCAAACATCCTAACACTCCTTTATTCTGGATTTAAAATTTCCACCTGGATAATCCCGCTAGCTTTCAGAAACATATTGGTGACAATCGGACCTACAAAAGAAAATCCTCTTTTTTTTAAGTCTTTTGCTACGTTATCTGACAAAAGCTGTGTGCGCGGGACTTGGTATGCTTCTTCATAAATAGATAAAACGGGGACGTTTTTTACAAATTGCCATAGATAATTGGCAAAACTGCCAAATTCTTCTTGTACTTTTAAAATTGCTTGCGCATTTTTAATGGTTGCTTCAATTTTGCGCCGATTGCGAATCATATCTGGATCAGCTACTATTCGATCGACTTCGTCAGGCAACAGCGCGGCAACTTTTTCCGGCTTCATTTGGCAAAAATTTTTCATGAATGCTACTTTTTTCCCTGCGGCTGCTTTCCAACTTAAACCAACTTGAAAAACACCCACCGTCAACAATAAAAACAGCAAATCATCCTCTCTTGTCGGTTTTCCCCATTGTTCTGTATACCATTGATAGTTGTTCATCGCCGCCTCCTTTTAAGACTGTTCAAATGTTAATAATGCTTGTTTCATTGCTAAACCACCACGGTAACCGGTTAATTGTCCCTTGCTGCCGATGACTCGATGGCAAGGAATGACCATTAATAAAGGATTTTTCCCAATCGCTGTGCCAACTGCTCGAACCGCACGTGGACGCCCAATTTTTTCTGAAATTTCTTGATAGGTCATTGTCTCACCATAAGGTATTTCTTGCAACGCCTGCCAAACTTCTTTTTGAAAGGGCGTTCCTTCGATGTCTATGGGGCAAGCAAACGTTGTCAAATGTTGGTTAAGATAACTTATTAATGCTTCTTTATAAGGCGCAGTTTTCTTTTCAGAAGCTTCTAATTGTGCTTGAGGATACCAGTTTTTCAGCTCTTCTATCGATTGATTGGCTGAACCTACAAAAGCTAGTCCAGCGTCTGTCACACCAAGATAATAGTGATCGTTCTGCCATTCTTGTTGCGCATAATAAATCTTTTTTACCATATTTCTACACTTCTTTCTCGTGTTTTTCTTATCTTCATTATAATTCTTTTGGCTTTCAAAATCTTGCGCTCCTATCACTTTTTACTTGTTTTTATTAGGGATTCTTTTACAATGAAGAAAACGGGAGGTGTGTTTACAATGAAAACAACGTATCGACTTACTCAGAAACGTTGGGAAGCCATTCAAAATAATAATACGCAATTTGATGGTGATTTTTTTTATGGTGTGACCACAACTAAAATTTTTTGTCGTCCTTCGTGCCCTTCCCGTGTGCCCAACAAGAACCACGTTCTGATCTTCAAAACGGCTCAGGAAGCTTTAACACTTGGTTTTCGTCCATGTAAAAGATGTCAACCAACCGGGCAAGTCGTTCCTAACGAGGAATGGGTTGCTCAAATTAAGCAATTTATTGATCGGCATTCAGCGGAACCATTAAGTTTAGACTATTTAGCGCAAGCCTGCCACGGTAGTCCCTTTCATTTGCAGCGAACCTTTAAGGAACAGACAAAACAAACCCCGTCAGCTTATTTAACAAGCGTCCGAATTAGGCAAGCCCAAGAATTGCTTCTCCATTCACCCCTTACGATTCAACAAATCGCGAAAAAAGTTGGCTTCCAAACCGCAGCATATTTTGCCACCACTTTTAAAAAAGAAACAGGCGTAACCCCCTCTGTTTATCGCAGTAAAAATGAGCCGAAAAAATAACATTTCGGCTCATCGGATTATTTATTGGAGCGTGATTGTAGCCATGCTACAATCAATTGACTGATTTCTGTTTGCTGTTGCTCGTTAGAAATTGTCGCTTTGTTGTCTCCTTTTTGGACACCGTAATTACCAAACCCTGCATGGTTACCACCTTTGATAGATGCATACTGCGTATCTTTTGGCAAAAACTGTTTGGCTTTTTGGTAGCTAGTCCAATTTAAAACACCATCGTTTGTGGCTGTTATTGACAGAACCGGCAGATCTTGCTTGTTTAGTGCACCTTTTTCGTCAGGATAGCTGGCTAAATAAATCACGCCTTTGATTCGTTGCTCATTTTCCGCTACAAAACGACTAGCCATCACACCACCCAGAGAATGCCCAGCCAAAACGAAGTTTTGTTGTGGATGATCCTTTATAATTTGTTCTGCAGCATTTGGTGCAAGCACCGCTAAATTCAAAGGAAAATGAACAATATAGACATCATAACCTTTCGTAGCAACTTCTTGCGCCCATTCACTATAACTAGCGGGCGCAACCAATGCACCTGGATAAAAAATCAGTGCTGTATCATTTTTTTGCCCGTTTGTGTAATAATCATAATTTTTTTCTTGCGTGGCACTTTGACTTATTTTTAAGGCCGAATCGGTTGCTTGATACGTACTATTTTTAATAAAAATAGTCAAACCGATGACTAATACCGCTAAAAAAAGCCCGATTCCTAGGACAATTTTTTTCCAACGTGATTTTGTTCTATTTTTCATCTCATTTCCTCCCAATGAAAAAATTCTTCTTTCTGATTCTACCCTTAATAAAAAAAGAACACAACAATAGGAGTTGGTGAAGCAATACTTCTGTTGCTCCACCAACTCCTAAATAGACTGTTTCTCGACGCCAGGGATTATTTTGTCTCTTTTTCGCCTGCTTCTAAGTAGCTGATAATAACCGTCTCAAATCATCATTTATTTTTCCTACACTTCCCTTATTAAAATAACAATGAAGCTGAAAGCAGAAATATCAACACCGAACAGATCAATAAAGCCCTGTTATTTGATAAAGTATAGTCTAAATAGATATACTCGCCAATGAAAAATACTATCAGAGCTAACGAAGCCCTCAATAAACCAACATTTTCAAAAATATATTCTTTGAAAATGAAGGAAAGGACTCCCAAAATAAGGAATGATAGTAACATTGACTTAACAATAAACCATTGCTTCCTCGCCATTCTACCACTTCTCTCTAATGAAATTAATTATATCGCTTCACTTGAAACCATCAATACACTTTCTTAAACTTTTTCATTAATATATAAATTATTTTTCAACAAACAGTCTTACTTTCATAAATTTGTCTGTTGTAAAAAATAGTAGCATACACTATTTTAAATAGACATAGCTATTATTCTATTTTATAGGGACACATTACTAATATAAGCAAGCATAGTAACAGCCTTATACAATTTAGATAATAAATAACAACCTATTTCATTAACTAAAACAACAATAGTCATAAAAAGGACTGGTTTTTAACAGATACATGTCACAATGTTTTCATGCTATTTATTTAATAGTTGATTCACTAATTAAAAAAATAATTTCTAATTTTCGCTTAATATAAATGTAAAAATACCCCATCAGAACATGCTTTTATTCAGTTAGTAAAAAAAACGGTCCAAAATCTAGTCAGCATAGTTATGCGATAAATCATTTTTGAGCTCGAACCACTTCTATTTAAAAATGTGATGAGGTAAGCCTTCACTTTAATAAAAAACAATAGGAGTTGGTGAAGCAACCCTTTTCTTGCTCCACCAACTCCTAACTAGACCGTTTCTCGATGCCTTAGATTATTTTGATTCTTTTTCGCCTGCTTCTAAGTAGCTGACATCATTGACTTTATCCAAAGTATACTCGCCATTTTTGTAATGAATCGTTGTAACACTAGCATTCTTCAAACCGCCTTCTGGGACTTTAAAATCATCAAATAAAGTTGCTAACAACGCTGAAATACTCAAGCCATGAGAGACCACTAAAACATTGCCATTCCCAGAATTGGCTGATTCTGTGGCAACAATTTTATCTAAGCCTTTTTTCAAACGTTTGGTAATTGTAGCATAGTCTTCTGCAGGCCAGTTATTCTTGCTTTCCTCGCGCTGTTGATCCAGTTTAGCTACACTGTTGGCAAAGGATTCAGGGGTCATGTTTTTCATAAATTCTTCTAAGGAAACACCTTGATCATCAGCAATATCCTGCCACATTGTCTTGTTTAAATCCCCTTCATAGCTACCAAAATTAAATTCACGTAAATCTGGGTCACGCACGACTTCAAGGTCTTTGCCTGCTTTATTTTGATCTAAAATAAGTTGAGCAGTTTGCAAGGCGCGGCCACTATCACTACTATATGCATTTTGAAAGGCAACATCTTTCAGGCCAATCCCAGTTGCGGTCACAACTTTTTCACCTTCTGGTGTTAAGACCGCATCTGACCATCCTTGTACGCGGTCCGTCGTATTTAACATAGTTTTTCCATGGCGCACAATGTAAAGAGTTAGTTCTTCAGGTTTTGTCTCTTTTTCTTTTGTCGTTGCTTGCTGATTTTTACCACAACCAACCATTACTAAAATGGCCAGAAAAAGCATCCCCACAATCGTCAATCGTTTTTTCATTTTTTATTTCCCCTCATTTTCTACTCAGTTGTTAAGTTTTCACCATTACTAGCGATAACTTGTTTGTACCAATTAAATGATTTTTTCTTAGTTCGTTTCAAGGTTCCCTGACCTTCGTCATCCATGTCTACATAGATAAAGCCGTAACGTTTTTTCATTTCGCCAGTCCCTGCTGAAACTAAGTCAATACAACCCCATGGCGTATAACCAATTAAGTTAACCCCGTCTTCTTCTACTGCGGTTCTCATGGCTTCAATATGTTGTTTAAAATAATCAATGCGGTAATCGTCGACAATCGAGCCATCCTCTTGCAATGTGTCCACCGCGCCAAACCCGTTTTCAACCACAAACAATGGCATATTGTAACGATCTGACAACTGACACAATGAAATTCTTAACCCTAAAGGATCGACAGCCCAGCCCCATTCAGATTCTTGCAAATAAGGATTTTTAACCGCAGGCATTTGGTTGCCTCCGACATATTTTACTTCTTCGGGATAAGCAGTCGAAACAGTCGACATATAATAACTAAACCCGATATAATCAACTGTTCCTTTTTGAATAATCGCTAAATCCTCTGACTCCATTTGAATTGTCATTCCTTCACGCTCAAATTCTTTGAGCTTATGCGCTGGATAATAGCCCTTAGTCTGGACATCCATATAAAATTCTTGCTCTCGGTTAAATTGAACAGCTGCCATCACGTCCTCAGGTTTGCAGGACAAAGGATAACTCGGTATATAAGCCACCATCATACCAATCTGGAAATCTGGATTGATGGAATGTCCCAATTCAACTGCTTTCGCACTTGCTACAAATAGATGATGCGCTGCTTGATATTTACTTTGTTTATCATTATTGTGAATCCCAATTTGCGTCCAACTTCTTAAAAAATTAATTTCATTAAAAGTCATCCAATACTTCACTTTATCCTGATAACGCGTAAAAATGGTTTCGCAAAAGAAAACAAAGAAATCAATCACTTCACGATTTTTCCAACCATCATATTCATCGGCCAAATACATCGGAATATCAAAATGGTTAATCGTCACAACGGGCTCAATTCCATGGCGCAGCAAAGCATCAAAAACTTTATCATAAAAGGCTAAGCCTTCTTCATTAATCTCTTTTGTTCCATTTGGGCAAATCCGGCTCCAGGCGATAGACAGCCGAAAACATTTGAAACCCATTTCTGCAAATAAGGCGATATCTTCTTCGTAATGATGGTAAAAGTCCGTCGCTACATGACTAGGATAGTATAACTCTTCATCGATATAGCCAATCGCTCCTTCTGGTAATGCTTGATCGCGCGTACACGAAGCTTTTTGGCCCTCTTTAGTTAAATACGTAATCCGTCGCGGTTCTGTTTGACTACCACCAGTAATTGCATCTAATGTACTCAGACCTTTGCCTCCTGAAAGGTAGCCACCTTCATATTGGTTAGCAGCTGTTGCACCGCCCCATAAAAAATTTTCTGGAAATCCCATAAAATCCCTCTTTCCCTCTGTTTTTAGGCATCACAAAGAAACCATCAAGGGAATTGACGCTGGCAGAAGAGTCCTTGTTTTTTCTACCAACGTCAAACGCCCTTTAATAGTTGCTAATTTTATTAATTACTTAAATCTTCACCATTTGTTGCGATTACTTTTTTGTACCAATCAAACGATTTCTTCTTGCTTCGTTTTAACGTACCATTTCCTTCGTTATCGCGATCCACATAGATAAAGCCATAGCGTTTTTTCATTTCACCTGTTCCAGCTGATACTAAATCAATACAGCCCCAAGTCGTATAGCCTAACAAGTCGACACCATCTTGTTCAACGGCATCTTTCATCGCTTGAATATGCGCCGCCAAATAATCGATACGATAATCATCGACTACATAACCATTTTCGTCTGGTGTGTCTACCGCTCCTAAGCCATTTTCAACAATGAATAGTGGTTTTTGATAACGATCATATAAGTCATTCATCGTAATTCTCAAACCAAGTGGATCAATTTGCCAACCCCATTCACTGGCTTTTAGATAAGGATTTTTCACAGAGGCAAAGATGTTACCAGCTGTTTGTTCATTAATTTCTGGATCTGTTGATGTGACACGAGAAGAATAATAAGAGAACGAAATGAAGTCCACCGTATGTTCTTTTAAAAGTTCTTCGTCGCCTTCTTCCATTTCAATTTGAATACCTTTACGGGCCATTTCTTTTAAAGCATACGCAGGGTATTCCCCACGTGATTGGACATCAATAAAGAAATAATTTTCACGATCTGCTTGTCGAGCAGCGAAAACATCTTCTGGTTTACAAGTATAAGCGTAGTTGGAACCAGCCGCTAACATACAACCTACTTGGTTTTCAGGATCTACCTCATGAGCAATTTTTGTCGCAATTGCACTTGCTAGTAGTTCATGATGGGCCGCTTGGTATTTCACTTGTTCTTTGTTTTCGCCTTCTTCAAAGTATAGACCTGCTCCCATAAATGGTGCATGTAAAATCATATTAATTTCGTTAAATGTTAACCAATATTTGACTAATCCTTTATATCGGTTGAAAATTACACGGCAAAGATTTTCATAGAAACCTACTAACTTACGACTACGCCAAGCGCCATATTCTTCCACTAAGTGCATTGGGCAGTCAAAGTGTGTAATCGTTACTAGTGGCTCAATCCCATATTTATGACATTCTTTGAATAAGTCTTCATAGAACTTCAAGCCTTCTTCATTCGGCTCTGTTTCATCTCCCATTGGAAAAATTCGACTCCAAGCAATGGATAAACGGTATGTTTTAAAACCCATTTCACCAAATAAGGCGATATCTTCTTTATAGCGATGATACATATCAATTGCCTCTTGTGCAGGATAGAAATGTTCTTCATCAAAGTTAAACATTTTCTTTTCACCAGTGATTACTGGAAAACGATCTGGACCCGTTGGCGCTAAATCGACGTTTGCCAAACCGCGTCCGCCTTCGTTATAGCCACCTTCACATTGATTGGCTGCTGTTGCGCCACCCCATAAAAAGTCTTTTCTAAATGCCATAAATTCTCTTCCTCCACATCTTTTTATATTAAAGCGGTCAGCAAATCATCACTTGTTGAAACTTCATTACTGCCGACTTCCAAAATATCTAAATAATCCGCTGTATTCGTCACAACGATTGGAATTTGTGTACTAAACCCAGCTTTTTTAATTCCTTCTAAATCAAAGGTTACTAATGTTTGACCTTTTTTCACGCGGTCACCTTGTTTTACAAAAGCTTCAAAGCCTTCGCCTTCTAATTGAACTGTATCAATCCCAATATGAATCAATAATTCTGTGCCGTTATCTGAAATCAAACCTAATGCATGTTTTGTTGGGAATAGTGTGACAATCGTTCCATCAAAGGGTGCAACCACTTTGCCTTCCGTTGGTTCAATCACGACCCCATTTCCTAATGCTCCATTTGCAAAAGCAGGATCCTCTGCATTTTTTAAAGATAACACTCGTCCTTTGACTGGACTTGTAATATTTTCTTTTTTAATCGTTGTTTTATCAATAATCACTTCTTCTTCCTCAACTGTATCGTCTTTCCAGAAGAAGAATGTTAGACCAAAACCAACGACCGCTGCAATGGCAATTGCAATAAAGGACTGAATCATCCCACTTGCATCATCACCATTGATAAAGTTTAGCACACCGAAAATTCCTAAACCACCCATTGTATAAGCTGTCACATTGTTGATCATCAAATATAAACCACCGACAGCGCCACCAATCATTGAATAAATAAATGGCCATTTTTTTGGTAAAGTGATTCCATAAATTGCTGGCTCTGTTACACCAAAAATACCAGAGATAATTGCTGGCGGACACAAAGCTTTTAACTTTTTATCTTTCAATTTGAAGAACATCGCTAAAACAACCGCTGTTTGCGCAAAACTAGCTGCAAATGATCCCGTTAATACTTGGCTTGAACCTTCTTGTGTCACTTGCATAATAGCTAATGGCACAACGCTCCAATGTAAACCAAAAATAACTAAGACTTGCCAGAAGAAACCAAGAATCAAACCATACAAAGCTGGTGAGAAACTCATTAATGCTGTAAAGCCAGCGCTTAATAAATCTGTTAGCATGCTAACGATTGGCCCAATTACTAAGAAACCAATTGGTAAGGCAATCAACAAGACGAAAAACGGTACTAAGAACGTTTGAACAACTTCTGGAATAATACGTTTAAACACTTTTTGAACTTGTGCCGCAAAAGCAATAATGAAGATGATTGGTACGACACTACTTGTATAGTTCGCACCGACCCAAGGAATCCCCATAAATGTATCATAGGCAGGTAAGCCGAATAAATTATACGGCGCTGCGGCTCCCGCACCCGCTGTTGTTTCAAAGGCCGTTTGTAATGCACTTCCTTGAATCGTTGGGTAACATAGAGCTGCGCCAATCACGATCCCTACCATTGGATGCAACCGGAATTTTTTAGCTGCTGTATAACCTAAAATAACTGGCATAAAGTAGAAAATTGCATCGCCAATCCCATTTAACATGGTATAAGTCCCTGACGTAGCCGTATAGAGCTTTAAGAAAACCAATAAGGCATTTAACCCTTTGACCATCCCAGCCGCTGCTAACGCCCCTAAAAAGGGTTGGAAACAACCACTTAAAATATCTATTAAGCGATCAAATAAATTCCCACTGGAAGCTTCTTCTTCACGTTCTCCTGACAAGCCTGCAATACTAACTACTTCTTCGTAAACGGCTGGAACATGGTTCCCAATAACGACTTGGTATTGTCCACCGCTTTTCATAACAGTTACCACACCGTCCATATTTTTTAAGACATCATCATTCGCTTGACTCTCATCTTTTAATTTGAAGCGAAGACGTGTGATACAATGTGTCAAACTATTAATATTCTCTTGCCCACCGACATTTTTTACAATTTTTTCTGCTAGTTCATGATATTTTCCCATCTTTTTTTCCTCCAAAAATTTATTTTCATTTGAAGGTTTAGCCAACTGAATGTCACTATCCAAAGTGGTGCGTTTATTGTTCCGTTGTTTGTACAATTCGTGCAATGTGAATCGTTAGGTACAAGCGTTCTTCATTTGAAACTTGATAGTCATAGTTCTCATTTAAATACAAGCTGATCTTTTCCACGCAACGATAGGCGTTGAGATATTTCTTTTTAATTACCGCATACAGTTCTTCATCATCATTTTCGACAACTTCACGTTGGTGTAATAAGCGATAACAGAAAAATTTTAAATGTGTGCTAAATCGATAAAAGTAGACAGAGTCTTCATCAAAACTTACCTTAAAATAGTATTTGACGATATTTGTAATCTCTTGCATCAACTTTGTCAATTCGTAAATATTACCGACTTCTTCCTCCATCTCCGCATTTACCAAGTGCAATGCGATAAAACCTGCCTCATCCGTTGACAATTCCATTCCTACGCGCTTTTGTACCATTTTTAAAGCATTTACTCCTACTTCGTACTCTTCAGGAAAAAAACGTTTAATATCCCATAATAATAAATTCTTAATTGCAATTCCTTGTTTTTTTCTTTCTAAAGCTGTGTACAAATGATCCGTCAGAGAAATATAAATGGTATCATTCAAACTCTTTTTCAACGTTGATTTTGCATAAACAATAATGTCATCCGAGAGTTTCATCATCTCTAAAGGAATATTTCCTAACAATTCTTGAAACTTAAGTGATGTTTCTTGATTGGCTAAATAAAAAACTTGATCGATACTTTCATCAGGAACCCAATCCCCAATGCGTTTCTTAAAAGCAATTCCTTTGCCCATAACAATTTGCTCTCGTTTATCATCATCTAATGTAATAACCACATTATTGTTTAAAATTTTGTGAATAATCAATGCCCCACCTCCTTTGTGTTTCGTTGAAAAAAGAAAAACCCAATTTCTTCAAAAAGAACGACACACCTGTCGCTTCATGAAAAAATTAGGTTTAGCTTGTCTTTAAACAATCACTATCCATCTATTTACTTATCCCTACATTCAAAGAATAACATATTTACAACAAATGTCAACGCTTTCAACGACATTTTTTTGTAATAAAAATAAAAAAAGCATACAAACAATGTTTGTATGCTTCACTATGACCCGTACGGGACTCGAACCCGTGTTACCGCCGTGAAAGGGCGGTGTCTTAACCGCTTGACCAACGGGCCATTAAAAAGAAAAAACGGAGAAGGAGGGATTTGAACCCTCGCGCCGGTTTCCCGACCTACACCCTTAGCAGGGGCGCCTCTTCAGCCACTTGAGTACTTCCCCAAGAAATAAATGGGCCTAAATGGACTCGAACCATCGACCTCACGCTTATCAGGCGTGCGCTCTAACCAGCTGAGCTATAGGCCCCAAATAAGAAAAAAGCGGGTGACGAGAATCGAACTCGCGACAACAGCTTGGAAGGCTGTGGTTTTACCACTAAACTACACCCGCAAATTTTTCTTGGATGGCGCGGGACAGAATCGAACTGCCGACACATGGAGCTTCAATCCATTGCTCTACCAACTGAGCTACCGAGCCAAAAACGGTCTGGACGGGACTCGAACCCGCGACCTCCTGCGTGACAGGCAGGCATTCTAACCAACTGAACTACCAAACCAATTCGTTTTTGCTTTATGCAAATGTATGCTTTAAAAAATAAAAGCAATTGCGGGGGCAGGATTTGAACCTACGACCTTCGGGTTATGAGCCCGACGAGCTACCTGACTGCTCCACCCCGCGATAATTAGACCAAGGAAACTTAATTCCTAAGAAAGGAGGATAAGGGATTCGAACCCTTGCACGGTTTTACCCGCCTGACGGTTTTCAAGACCGTTCCCTTCAGCCGGACTTGGGTAATCCTCCGTAACAAAACTATGACCCGTACGGGACTCGAACCCGTGTTACCGCCGTGAAAGGGCGGTGTCTTAACCGCTTGACCAACGGGCCATTTTATAAAATTATGGGCCTAAATGGACTCGAACCATCGACCTCACGCTTATCAGGCGTGCGCTCTAACCAGCTGAGCTATAGGCCCAAAAAGAAAAGCGGGTGACGAGAATCGAACTCGCGACAACAGCTTGGAAGGCTGTGGTTTTACCACTAAACTACACCCGCATGGCGGTCTGGACGGGACTCGAACCCGCGACCTCCTGCGTGACAGGCAGGCATTCTAACCAGCTGAACTACCAAACCATACTTTTCTTTTTATGTGCTTTTGAAATCAAAAGCAATTGCGGGGGCAGGATTTGAACCTACGACCTTCGGGTTATGAGCCCGACGAGCTACCTGACTGCTCCACCCCGCGATAATTAGACCAAGGAAACTTAATTCCTAAGAAAGGAGGATAAGGGATTCGAACCCTTGCACGGTTTTACCCGCCTGACGGTTTTCAAGACCGTTCCCTTCAGCCGGACTTGGGTAATCCTCCATGATAAAAATAAAACTATAAACAACGTCACAATGGACCTTGTAGGACTCGAACCTACGACCGGACGGTTATGAGCCGTCTGCTCTAACCAACTGAGCTAAAGGTCCAGGCTCTTCCAAATGTATAATCGCGGCGGAGGGGATCGAACCCCCGACCTCCCGGGTATGAACCGGACGCTCTAGCCAGCTGAGCTACACCGCGAAACTCTTATATTAAAATAAGAATGGAGCCTAGCGGGATCGAACCGCTGACCTCCTGCGTGCAAAGCAGGCGCTCTCCCAGCTGAGCTAAGGCCCCATGAAAATTATTATCGGGAAGACAGGATTCGAACCTGCGACCCCTTGGTCCCAAACCAAGTGCTCTACCAAGCTGAGCTACTTCCCGTATATAACTAATGCACCCAAAGGGAGTCGAACCCCTAACCTTTTGATTCGTAGTCAAACACTCTATCCAGTTGAGCTATGGGTGCTAAATATAAAGCAATGCCGAGGACCGGAATCGAACCGGTACGGTGATCACTCACCGCAGGATTTTAAGTCCTGTGCGTCTGCCAGTTCCGCCACCCCGGCGTAATGAATTGGCTAAGCGGAAAACGGGGTTCGAACCCGCGACCCCCACCTTGGCAAGGTGGTGCTCTACCACTGAGCTATTTCCGCAAAATGGTGCCGGCTAAAGGACTTGAACCCTCGACCCTCTGATTACAAATCAGATGCTCTACCAACTGAGCTAAGCCGGCTAAATATGCGGGTGAAGGGACTTGAACCCCCACGCCTTGCGGCGCTAGATCCTAAATCTAGTGCGTCTGCCAATTCCGCCACACCCGCAAATGAAATATGAATATGAGCCGTACAGGGCTCGAACCTGTGACCCTCTGATTAAAAGTCAGATGCTCTACCAACTGAGCTAACGGCTCAAAAAATGGAGGTTAACGGGATCGAACCGCTGACCCCCTGCTTGTAAGGCAGGTGCTCTCCCAGCTGAGCTAAACCTCCAAAAACAACAATTCGCGTGGCGACGTCCTACTCTCACAAAGGGAAACCCTTCACTACAATCGGCGCTAAGAAGCTTAACTTCTGTGTTCGGCATGGGAACAGGTGTATCCTTCTCGCTATCGCCACCACACTGGGTGTTGTTTCTTATTGAGTTGAATCTTCATTCACTCAAAACTGGATTGAAGTTTGAATCAAAATAACCAAGTTGCTTTTACTTATCCATTCTTTGGTTAAGTCCTCGACCGATTAGTATTGGTCCGCTCCAACTATCACTAGCCTTCCACTTCCAACCTATCTACCTGATCATCTCTCAGGGGTCTTACTTTCTTAAAGAAATGGGA
>NZ_CP172923.1:0-212500 GCF_050539095.1 Enterococcus sp. DIV0774 | reverse complement strand
AACCCCAACAAGCAAGCTTGTTGGTTTGGGCTCTTCCCGTTTCGCTCGCCGCTACTCAGGGAATCGAATTTTCTTTCTCTTCCTGCAGGTACTAAGATGTTTCAGTTCTCTGCGTCTACCTCTAATCAGCTATGTATTCACTGAAAAGTAATATCCTATAAAAGATATTGGGTTCCCCCATTCGGAAATCTCTGGATCATAGCTTACTTACAGCTCCCCAAAGCATATCGGTGTTAGTCCCGTCCTTCATCGGCTCCTAGTGCCAAGGCATCCACCGTGCGCCCTTATTCACTTAACCTTATCAACCTTACGGTTGGGTCTTGATCACTTCTTCTAGCGATAGAAGGTTAATCAATAAATAAGCAATTGAACTTATTAAAAAACTCATTCAACGCGGTGTTCTCGGTTTGTTTTGATTCTTTTTACTTCAATATCCAGTTTTCAATGAACGAATGTTTTGAGAGTAGACCTCTCAAAACTGAACAAAGTAAAGACGAAATGTGTATTTCCGTAATATTCCTTAGAAAGGAGGTGATCCAGCCGCACCTTCCGATACGGCTACCTTGTTACGACTTCACCCCAATCATCTATCCCACCTTAGGCGGCTGGCTCCAAAAAGGTTACCTCACCGACTTCGGGTGTTACAAACTCTCGTGGTGTGACGGGCGGTGTGTACAAGGCCCGGGAACGTATTCACCGCGGCGTGCTGATCCGCGATTACTAGCGATTCCGGCTTCATGCAGGCGAGTTGCAGCCTGCAATCCGAACTGAGAGAAGCTTTAAGAGATTTGCATGACCTCGCGGTCTAGCGACTCGTTGTACTTCCCATTGTAGCACGTGTGTAGCCCAGGTCATAAGGGGCATGATGATTTGACGTCATCCCCACCTTCCTCCGGTTTGTCACCGGCAGTCTCGCTAGAGTGCCCAACTAAATGATGGCAACTAACAATAAGGGTTGCGCTCGTTGCGGGACTTAACCCAACATCTCACGACACGAGCTGACGACAACCATGCACCACCTGTCACTTTGTCCCCGAAGGGAAAGCTCTATCTCTAGAGTGGTCAAAGGATGTCAAGACCTGGTAAGGTTCTTCGCGTTGCTTCGAATTAAACCACATGCTCCACCGCTTGTGCGGGCCCCCGTCAATTCCTTTGAGTTTCAACCTTGCGGTCGTACTCCCCAGGCGGAGTGCTTAATGCGTTTGCTGCAGCACTGAAGGGCGGAAACCCTCCAACACTTAGCACTCATCGTTTACGGCGTGGACTACCAGGGTATCTAATCCTGTTTGCTCCCCACGCTTTCGAGCCTCAGCGTCAGTTACAGACCAGAGAGCCGCCTTCGCCACTGGTGTTCCTCCATATATCTACGCATTTCACCGCTACACATGGAATTCCACTCTCCTCTTCTGCACTCAAGTCTCCCAGTTTCCAATGACCCTCCCCGGTTGAGCCGGGGGCTTTCACATCAGACTTAAGAAACCGCCTGCGCTCGCTTTACGCCCAATAAATCCGGACAACGCTTGCCACCTACGTATTACCGCGGCTGCTGGCACGTAGTTAGCCGTGGCTTTCTGGTTAGATACCGTCAGGGGACGTTCAGTTACTAACGTCCTTGTTCTTCTCTAACAACAGAGTTTTACGATCCGAAAACCTTCTTCACTCACGCGGCGTTGCTCGGTCAGACTTTCGTCCATTGCCGAAGATTCCCTACTGCTGCCTCCCGTAGGAGTCTGGGCCGTGTCTCAGTCCCAGTGTGGCCGATCACCCTCTCAGGTCGGCTATGCATCGTGGCCTTGGTGAGCCGTTACCTCACCAACTAGCTAATGCACCGCGGGTCCATCCATCAGCGACACCCGAAAGCGCCTTTCACTCTTATGCCATGCGGCATAAACTGTTATGCGGTATTAGCACCTGTTTCCAAGTGTTATCCCCCTCTGATGGGTAGGTTACCCACGTGTTACTCACCCGTCCGCCACTCCTCTTTCCAATTGAGTGCAAGCACTCGGGAGGAAAGAAGCGTTCGACTTGCATGTATTAGGCACGCCGCCAGCGTTCGTCCTGAGCCAGGATCAAACTCTCATAATAAAAGTTAGAACAATCTTGCGATTGTTAAGCTCAATTTGTTTGCTAGCATATTGCTTGCTTGTTAAAAATGTTTGTTGTCTTGAATTGAATCAAGACGCCCTACACATTTGGTTCGTCTATTCTTTGTTCAGTTTTCAAAGGTCTACGTTACCTCGCAGCAACTTTTATATCATAACAAACTTCCGTTTGAATGTCAAGAACTTTTTTGAAAAAGTTTTTTTAAGTTGTTTTGCTCGGTTGTTGTCGTCTGTTGTGACAACTTCTATATCTTATCATCTCGTTTGTTATTTGTCAACAACTTTTTTGTTGTTTTTTCAAACTTTTTTCGAGAGATTTGAAATCAAGAATTGTTATTTAATTATTGATTTCTGAATCGCTCAGCTGTGTGACTCGCCTTGCGACATGTAATAATATACCAAGATTTCAAGCATTGGTCAATCATTATTTTCACTTTTTTTAAACTTTTTTTCAATACCGATTATTCTTTCTTATTCGATTAGATAAAGTTCGTTTTTTTATCAGATTACCCATTCTTTTTATTACCCATCTTCGATTTTTTTAGAAAAAAAGAATTGGTTTCAATTGTTTTTCTATTCTTTTTTTATTTAATTTTTTGCGAATAAAAAAAAAAAGATGCCCTTAAGGGCATCTTTTTTTATCTCATTGTTGGGAATAGCAAGACATCACGAATTGATTGTGCATCGGTTAATAACATAACTAGTCGATCAATCCCAATACCTAATCCTCCGGTTGGTGGCAAGCCATATTCTAAGGCTTCGATGAAATCTTCATCTACTCCGTGTGCTTCATCATTTCCTTGTTCCCGTTCTTTTTCTTGTTCTTCAAAACGTTCACGTTGGTCAATCGGATCATTTAATTCTGTAAATGCATTAGCAAACTCTTTTCCGATAATAAATAGTTCAAAGCGGTCAGTGAAACGACCATCTTCTGGATTTTTCTTCGCTAATGGTGAAACAGCGACTGGGTGACCATAAATAAATGTTGGTTGTTGCAATGTATCTTCTACAAATGTTTCGAAAAATTCATTAATGATATGACCGACTGTCATAGCATCTGTAATTTCAACATTATGTTCTTTAGCCAACGTACGGGCTTCTTCTATCGTCATCTCTTGCCAAAAATCTACGCCCGTTTGTTCTTTGACCGCATCTACCATGTGTAGACGTTTGAAAGGACTACCTAAATCAACCGCTTGACCATCGTACGTGATATCAGTAGTTCCTAAGACTTTTTCCGCAGCATTACGGATAATTCCCTCTGTTAAATCCATCACATCTTGATAATCAGTATAAGCGGTATAAGCTTCTAGCATTGTAAATTCTGGGTTATGAGTGGTATCGATTCCTTCATTACGGAAGACACGACCAATTTCATATACTTTTTCCATGCCACCGACAATTAAACGTTTTAAATGTAACTCTAGTGCAATGCGTAAGTATAAGTCCATATCTAATGCATTATGGTGTGTGATAAATGGACGAGCAGCAGCTCCTCCTGCTTCGTTATGCAAGACAGGCGTTTCTACTTCGACATAGCCATTGCCATCTAGATAACGACGGATTTCGCTAATAATTTGACTGCGTTTCATGAAACGATCAAAGCTTTCTTTGTTACTGATTAAATCCAAATAGCGTTGACGATAGCGTTGTTCCACATTCGTTAATCCATGGTATTTATCTGGCAACGGACGCAAAGCTTTAGTTAATAACGTAATTGTTTGAGCTTTAACAGTAACTTCCCCCGTATTGGTTTTCATTACTTGACCTGTCACACCAAAGAAGTCGCCTAAGTCAGCATGTTTAAATAGTTCATAGGCTTCGTCTCCAACTTGGTCCTTCCGAACATAAATTTGAATTTGGCCTTCACGGTCTTGCAAATGGGCGAAACCAGCTTTTCCTTTACCACGTTTTGTCATCATACGTCCAGCAACGCTGACTTCTGTATTCATTTCACTAAGTTCTTCTTTTGTATGATTATCATATTGTTCATGAAGTTCTGCTGAATTATGAGTGCGATCGAAACGTTTACCGAAAGGATCAATCCCTTCTTCACGTAAAGCTTCCATTTTTTCGCGGCGCACGAGCATTTGATCATTTAAATCCTCTAAATGCGCTTGTTGTTCTTCTGCCACTGTTGTTCCTCCATTCTTGATTTTAACCTATCCTAATAATGCCACAGTAATTCGAAAAAAAGCAAGCCGAATTTTACTTTCGGCTTGAATTTTTTATTCTTCTATAGTAGTTACAGCAACTTTGGAAATCTTCTCTACAAAGGCATCAAGTAAATCGACAACTGCTTGTTGTGTTTCAACTTGGTTAATCGCAACTTTGACTTTGGCCGCTCGCGAGATTCCTTTTAGATAGTAAGAAGCATGTTGGCGAAACTCACGGACCGCAATTTTTTCACCTTTTAAATCCACTAATCGTTGTAAATGAACTTTTGCAATGTTAATTTTTTCAGCTGGTGAAGGCTCAGGCATCAATTCACCCGTTTCCAAGTATTCTTTCGTCCGTTGAATCATCCAAGGATTGCCCAAAGCAGCTCGACCAATCATCACACCATCCGCTCCAACATATTCTAACATGCGTTTAGCATCTTCAGGCGTTTTGACATCGCCATTTCCCATAAAAGGAATGGTTAAATGCTTTTTCACTTCCTTTAAAACGTCCCAGTTGGCTGTCCCTTCGTACATTTGGACACGTGTCCGACCATGCATAGCAATTGCCGAAGCGCCTGCTTGTTCGGCAGCCAAAGCGTTGTCTACAGCATATAGATGATCTTCATCCCAGCCTGTTCGCATTTTTACAGTGACAGGCAAAGAAACTGCCGAAGAGACTGCGTGAACCATCTCATGCACTTTATTCGGATCCAGCAACCATTTCGCACCAGCTTCAGCTTTAATTATTTTATTGACAGGGCAACCCATGTTAATATCAATAATCGCCGCTTGCGTATTTTCTTCCACAAACTTAGCAGCTTCCACTAATGTTTCTTTATCTCCACCAAAAATTTGTACACTTAAAGGATATTCTCGCTCATCAATATATAGCATTTCTAAGGTTTTTTTGTTTCTTAATTTAATCCCTTTATCGCTAATCATTTCACAAACGACTAATCCTGCGCCAAATTCTTTTACAGTCACACGAAAAGCGGCGTTACTAATACCCGCCATCGGAGCTACGACAACACGGTTGGGGATTTCAACGTCTCCAATTTTCCACATAGTCTTTCCTCCTACTTTTGTTTCGTATTGCGAATCGCTTCATCGCGAAGTTCAATTAATTCTTCTTCACTATAGTGATATTTATTGTTACAGAATTGACAAACTGCTTCTGCTCCATGATCTTCATCAATCATCGCATTTAATTCATCGATCCCAACAGCAATCAAAGCGGTCGCAAATTTTTCTTTGGAACAGTCACATTTAAATTGTACAGGCATTTTTTCTAAAATTTCTACTTCGTCTTCTCCCAATAAGCGATACAAGACTTGTTCAGGTGTTTCTCCATTTTCTAGTAATTGTGAAATTGGTGGCACTTCCGCTAGACGCTGTTCAATAAAATCAATGGTACTTTCATCGGCACCTGGCATTACTTGAATCATAAAACCACCGGCTGCTTTCACAGATTCATCCGTGTCCACCAATACACCTAAACCGATAGCTGAAGGAACTTGTTCAGAGACCGCCATAAAATATGTAAAGTCTTCACCGATTTCACCAGAAACAATAGGTGTTTGTCCAGAAAAGGTTTCTTTTAATCCTAAATCTTTAATGACTGTGAAAATTCCTTCGTTACCGACAGCGCCACGTACATCAATTTTACCTGTTGCATTCAACTTTAAGCTGACATGTGGATTTTTAATGTAGCCTTTTGTTTCTCCACGGCCATTACTATCGACAATAATAGCGCCAGCTGGGCCATTTCCTTGTACTTTTACAGTTAATTTATCGTCACCTTTTAAAGTCGCTCCTAGTAAAAGGGCTCCAATCAATGTGCGCCCTAACGCTGCGGTAGAAGAACTCCATGTATCATGTCTTCTTTGCGCTTCGCTAACAGTTTCAGTGGCACTGATGGCATATGCTCGAATTGAACCTTTATAACAAAGGGCTTTTACTAAATAATCTTCCATTCTTTTTCCTCTTCTCTTGGTGCTTTTTTGTCCATTAGTCAGATAATACTAGGAATCAGGTGTTTTTTCAACCAAATAATCTTCCTTCTATAGAATATCTTAATATTATAGAAGGTGCAGTATTCGTCAACTCGACAAATACTACACCTTCTACTAATTGGTTATTTATAACGATCTTCGTAGTTATTGCGATCATATTCAGAATTGGAATCTGAATCTTTTTTCTCTTCAGATTGGACTTCTTTTTCTGTTTGTTCGCTTTCTACTTTGACTTCTTCTGCTTCATCATGTAATTCTTTTTTCGCTTCTTCAAAGTCTTGTTTTTCTTCAACTTGTTTTTGCGCTTCTTTTTCTTCTAAAGCACGTTTTGCTTCTTCGAATGTTTGCGCTTCTTTTTCACTAGGGTAGTCGCTGTCAGCACCTTCAGGCATTTTACCTGTTTCAAATAATGATTTGATTGCTTTTGCATCTAATGTTTCATATTCTAATAGTTTTTCAGCGATTAGTTTATGTTGTTCACGGTGCGCTTCGATAATTTCATGCGCTTTTGTATGAGCATCCATTAAGATACGACGAACTTCCTGATCGATTTCAAACGCCACTTGTTCTGAGTAAGCTTTTGTTTGACCATAATCACGACCGACAAAGACTTGATGGTTTCCTTCATATTGAACAGGTCCTAATTTGTCGCTCATTCCATATTCCGTTACCATGCTACGGGCAATCCCTGTTGCTTGTTCAAAGTCATTTGAAGCCCCTGTTGATTGAACGCCAAAGATAATTTCTTCTGCTGTACGTCCACCAAGTAAGCCAACGATTTGTTCAAACATATCTTCTTTAGTCATTAAGAATTGATCTTCTTTTGGTAAAGCAATCATATAACCGCCTGCGCGACCACGAGGGATAATCGTTACTTTGTGGACAACACGAGCACGGCTTAAGACTAAACCAACAATTGTGTGTCCTGCTTCATGGTAAGCCACCATTTCGCGTTCTTTCTTATTAATCACGCGATCTTTTTTAGCTGGACCAGCAATTACGCGGTCTTCGGCTTCATCCACATCAGAAGCATCAATTTTTTTCTTGTTACGACGAGCGGCAACTAAGGCTGCTTCGTTTAAGACATTTTCTAAATCAGCACCAGCAAAACCTGGTGTTTGTTGTGCAACAACTTTCAAATCAACGTCATCAGCTAACGGTTTGTTTTTCGCATGAACACGTAAAATCGCTTCACGACCTTTGACATCTGGACGTCCTACCAAGATTTGGCGGTCAAAACGACCTGGACGTAACAACGCTGGGTCTAACACGTCTGAACGGTTCGTTGCAGCAATTACGATAACTCCTTCATTGCCATCAAAACCATCCATCTCAACTAATAATTGGTTAAGGGTTTGTTCACGTTCGTCGTGTCCGCCACCCATACCAGCACCACGTTGACGACCAACTGCATCGATTTCATCGATAAAGATAATCGCAGGCGCGTTTTTCTTCGCTGTTTCAAATAAATCCCGGACACGGCTAGCACCGACCCCGACAAACATTTCAACGAAATCTGAACCTGAGATTGAGTAAAATGGCACACCTGCTTCACCTGCTACGGCTTTAGCAAGTAACGTTTTACCAGTCCCTGGAGGTCCTTCTAATAGTACGCCCGCAGGAATCCGTGCGCCTAATTCAGCGAAACGACGTGGATCTTTTAAGAATTCCACTACTTCAACTAATTCTTGTTTTTCTTCTTCCGCACCAGCTACATCTGAGAAGCGGACACGGTTAGCTTTTTTATCGGCTTCTTTGGCTTTTGATTTACCGAAGTTCATCACACGGCCACCGCCGCCACCGCCACCGCCTTGTTGGCTCATCATCATGTAGAAGAAGAAGAAAATAATCACTAATGGTAAGAAACTAAACAACAGTGACAACCAAGCACCACTTGTTGATTGTTCTTTGACAACTAGCTTCACCTTGTTATTTTGTGCCGCATCTTGAATGCCAGCTAAGGTTGTATCACTAGGTAAAACGGTTGTTGTGAAGCCTTTTGACGACGCTTGCGTTGAGCCCCACAATGACAGACCACCTGTGTCTTTCACTTCTTGTTTTTCTTTATACTGACCTTCAATCCGGTAAACCCCATTGGTTGGTTGAATGGTCATGTCTTTGACTTTTCCGTCTTCCAATTGTTGTTGGAAGGTTGAGTAATCGATGTCTGGCGATTGTTGGTTGTTATTTCCAAAAATGAAATAGACAACCATGACCATGGCAAGTACTACTAAGACGTAGTATAAACCATTTTTCATGCCATTATTCTTTTTGTTCATGCCTGTCCTCCTTATGCTCATCATTACAATTCATGTTATTCTTTTATCAATCCTGACCTTTACATTGTAACACAATTAATTCCTTGATAGATATTAATTTGATTCGTAAACTTCAGGTTTTAAAACGCCAATATAAGGCAAGTTGCGGTACGTTTCTGCATAGTCTAATCCGTAACCGACCACAAACTCATTGGGCACATCAAACCCTACGTAGTCAGCTTTAATGTCTACTACACGGCCTTCTGGTTTATCTAATAAGGTAACAATTTTCACAGATGCAGCTTTACGGTATCTAAACAAATCTACTAAATACGCTAATGTACGACCACTATCGATGATATCTTCTACGATTAAAATATGTCTACCTTCGACATTTGTGTCCAAGTCTTTGACAATTTTTACTTCGCCTGAAGAAACTGTCGCGTTGCCGTAGCTAGATACATCCATAAAGTCCAATTCTAAATAAGTATTGATTTCACGAGTCAAATCAGCCATAAATGGTACTGCACCTTTTAAAATACCGACCACTAAAGGATTTTTCCCTTGATATTCTTCTGTCAGTTGCTTGCCAAGCTCTGCAGACTTCGCAAGAATTTCTTCTTTGGAGATTAGGACTTTCTCAATATCTTTTTCTATCATAGTGCGCTCCTTTCAGCATTACTCCTTTGTCTTAAAAAGGAGTCTGTAGTGTATTTTATCAGTTTCTAAAGGAATACTCAAATAGGAATTTGCAAATTTTGGTACCCAAATGATTTCCTCTTGCTCATCCGTAATGACCCAAGCACTCTCTCTCGCTTCATTTGGCACTTTTTGATCAATAAAAACTCTGCTTAATTTTTTCGTAAACCCTGGTTTTAATGTAATCCGATCACCACTTTGGCGATGACGAACGGTCAAAGGTGTGGCTGTGGTCAACGGGATTGCCAACAACTGGCCCGTCCATTGATTAATCTCTTCAGGAAGAGGAAACGGTTTGTCTGTCGCAATTAATCCTAGCCACTCGGTTTCCGATAAATAAATCCCCGCACCAGGTACTAATAAATGTGTAACTTCTTCTCGCAGTGCTGCCTGTTTTTGTTCTAAGCATAGCCAATCATAACTTTTAGCTAGTTGCCATTGCTGTTCTAACATAACCGAGCCTTGCGGTTGCCGTTCATCATTCAAAACTTTTAAAATTTGTGTCATCTGGCGTTGGTTTAACGAAACCCCTAATGGCACTAATGTTTTTTGGAAAAACGCGGTTAAAAAGAAGTGCTGGTACGCAGGCGTTTCTTTTAATAATCTCTTCAAAGGAATGCGCCAGCCTTGTTTGGTTGGTTCTACGGCTTCAGATAATTGAGGCTCAATTTGTTCTTGAATAAATTCTTGGGCAAAACGTTGTTCATTACTAAAAGAAGCAATCTGATCTAAGAATTGCGGATTTTCCTGCTTTAATAGCGGCAAAACCTGATTACGGAGTCGATTTCTCAAATATTCATTGGTTTGGTTCGTTTCGTCCTCAAAATAAACGAATGCTTGGCGCTGTGCAAATTGATACAATTCTTCTTTTGGATAAATAAGTAACGGACGAATCAATTCCCCTGTCGCAAAAGGACGTCTCTCTTTAATGCCTGCGGAATGGGAAAAATTAGTTCCTCGAATCAGCTTCATTAAAATCGTTTCCGCTTGATCGTCTAGATGATGTGCCGTCATTAAGACCGCCGCACCTTCAATTTCCATGACTTCTTTAAAAAATTCATAACGAAATGTGCGCGCTTTTGCTTCTAAATTCCGTTGCTTTTCAGGGTCTTCCCAACGCGTTTCATAATACGTCAGCTCTCGCTGCTGACAATAGGTAGCGAGATATTGCGCTTCCTGTGCCGACGCTTCTCGCAATTGATGATTGACGTGTGCAACAACCAATTGTAATTGTTCTTTTTCTGCCACCTGTTCCATTAACGTCAAAAGGGCCATGGAGTCTACACCACCAGAAACGGCGACCACGATTGTTTGATGCGGTTGCCAAAATCCTTGTTCTTTTCCTCGTTTATAAAACTGCCAAAACATTGTTCGCCCTTCTTTCTTCCTTAGAATAAAAGAGGAACCGAGAAATAACCCATTCGTTATCCCCAGTCCCCCTATTTGTTTGTGCTTAGCCGCGACGTCCGCCACGTCCGCCACGTTTGCCTTCAGTATTACGTTTTAATGAAGATAAACGGTCATCACTATCTTTCAAGAAAGAGCTCATCAATGAGTCAAAATCTTGTTTATTGTTATTGTTATTTGCTTGTGGTTTATTGAAAGGCTTTTTGCCCCCTGCGCGTGGATTACGGTCACGATTCTCATAATTGTTTTCACGACGTTGAAATTCACGTTTTGGTTGTTGCCCTTCTGCTGGCTCTTGTGCTTTACGGATCGATAAGCCAATTTTGCCGTCGTCACCAACTGAGGTTACTTTCACTGTTACTTCGTCACCTACTGTTAATACATCATGAATATCTTTAACGAATCCATTAGACACTTCACTGATGTGTACTAACCCAGTTTTTCCTTCTCCTAAATCAATAAATGCACCAAAGTTAGTAATCCCTGACACTTTTCCTGGCAATTTAGCTCCTACTTCGATTGACATAAAAAAATTGTTCCTCCTATTTTTTCCCTAATTATAATTGCAGTTTATTCAGCTGAAGACTTAGTTGTTTCAGTTGAAGACTGTGATTGACTATTTTTTTCTGAACTGCTCTTGCTTTCTTCCGCTCCAGAAGTCTGTGTTTTTTTCATTTGTTCTGGTGTGGGATAAATCTGTTCGCCTTCTTTTGAGAGAAGGAAACGGCTACGTGCTAATTTTGCCACATAATCATCATCTTTTAACAAAGCAACGTCTTTTTTTAGATCCTTGACCTTCTTATCAACTGCTACGGATTCAGCAATTGCATCTGCTCGTTCTTGTTTGAAAGCACCTAAGCGATGATAATCTTTCATCAATTGGATGCCAGAAAAGGCAAAAATAATGAAGGCCACGAGAAAAATCGCTGCCAAGCGTCTGCGTCTAAAAATCAATTGTTTCTGTTGTTTTTGGAATTCGACATACTGTTCTTTCGTGTAGTCATTTTCCAATGCCGCAACTTTCTTCGAGTTTTTTTCATTCTTTCCCATCGTCTCGCTCCACTCGCTTTGGATTGTCCGTTTTATTATACCAACATCTAAGAACCTTGTCTAATGTTAATTTCAGAGAAGTTAAAGAAAATCAAGCTTTTTTCTAAAATATTCTTTGCTTTTGAAATAACAGTGGTTGATTTATTAATTTTTTTCAAAAGCGGCGCGTCTGTTTCATTAAAACGCTGAAAGGATGAAGCGCTTGGAATATTCATCTTTTCAATGAACTTGCCAAGCGCTCCATCCTCACCTGCTTATTCTTCAGAGACACGTGTTTCTGATTTTATTTCATACATTTTTGTGGCATCTTCTTTTTTCGTAGAGTCATTTAGTTGCAGGACTTCTACTTCTAAAATTCTGTTCCCAAATTGAATTTTGACAAGGTCACCAATCTTCACAGTACTAGAAGATTTGGCTAAGACTCCGTTGATTTGAATCCGACCTTTATCAGCGACTTCTTTGGCAACTGTTCTTCTTTTAATAATGCGAGAAACTTTTAAAAATTTATCTAACCGCATCACATTCACCTCTTTTATTTTTTTTGTCTCATCCGTAAAATTTTTGCGCCATACGGTAAACTTAACCATTCACGTATCGTAAATAATTCTAACTTAATGATGGTGCTAATAAAAACTGTACCACCCACTGCAACACCTATAACTGTAACGAAAAACGCTTGACTTCGGTGATGCACACCTTGGAACAAGATGGAGATAATTCCTTGATAGACCAGTAATGACAGCATCATGATTGCTAAACTAAGCAACAGTTTTTTCAAAAAGTTTCGTTCTCGAACAAAACAATTAATCGCTGCATCCGATTGTCGGACTAAAACGAATAACGTCGCTAGTAACCCAAGAATAGTAGACCAACTAGCACCTAATGTTCCCCAACGAATGGTGAAAAAGCCCGTTGTCAGTAACTTCACTAATAAGCCCACACCAGCTGCCACTAAAGGACCTTTAAAACGATTGCGACTTTGTTCAATACTTTGGTAGGCCTGAATAATGGCCATAAAAGCGATGGATAAAACATACACCCCTAAAACATCGTTGCCTTTATAATCTTTAAAAAGCGTAAAGTTCATGTACGGCAATAACATCATCAGACCAATCGAAGCCGCCGATGCCAAGGTTGTGGTAAGACGCAAAAAGATTTTTGCAACTTGTAAAAATTGTTGACGGTCTTTTTTCATAAAATATTTTGTCAAACCTGGTAAAAAGGTCGAGCTTAAAGCTAAAGCAATTACCAATCCTAATTGAACTAGTGGTTGTCCTCTATCAAAGACCCCTTTGTCCACTTTCGCAGCTAAATCAGAGAGCCCGAAAAGCATGAGAGCATTTTTTACTTTAAAGGAATCAATTAATTGAAATAGAATCAGAAAAGCACTATATAAAGAGACCAAACCACCCTCAATCATTAAACGTTTAAATAGTCCTGTGGTTTGAGGCATAATCTTCCATTGATGCAAGTATTCCGTACTTCCACTAAGAATTTTTCGATTGTAGTACCATAAGACAAGTACCGCTAAGACACCGCCAGCCAACGCACCACTCATGGCCACCGTCCCCGTTTGGTAAATGGAGCCACCAAAGTAATGATAGGACAACGCAGCTACTAGAATAACCCCAACACGCACAAACTGTTCCATCACCTGTGAAATACCACTAGGCACCATCAACAAATGACCTTGAAAATTTCCACGATAGAAGGAAAGAATTGGAACGAGTAAAAAGGTAAAGGAAACAACTTCCATTAATGGTTGGAGTGCAGCATCCCCCATACTAATAGCAATTTCTTGACTACCAAAGAAAAAGAAGGCCCAACAAGCAATCGCTAACCATAACACATAGGGATATAGTTGGCGCAACACTTGTTTTTGACTCCGAATATCTGGTTGTTCAGCAACAATTTTGGAAATAAATTGCGGTAAGCCTGACAATGCTAATGTCATCGCAATCCCATAGATTGGATAAACTTGCTGATACACGTAAAATCCTTCATCCCCTACAAAGTTCTGAAAAGGAACGCGATAAAACGCACTCAACACTTTTGCAATGAAGGAAGCAATGGTTAACACAACGGCACCTTGCATCATTCGCTGCATTTCTTTTTGTGCCATCTTCTAGGCCTCCTTTTAAAGGGAATCCGTTTCTTGCGAATGTTTGTATTTTTCTTGTCGCAATGCGGTTGTAAAAGTAGCAATTTCTTGAATCCAAACAGCTTCTTTACAATCTTTCGGCAACTTCAAGGAAATAGTCATTTGTTCTTTCTCAACTGCTAGATCCGCTTTTAAGCTGGTTGCCGATAACGCTTCAAACAACTGCTCCACAGAGTATGTTTTTGTGCCAATTTTACTTAACACAAACTTGACTTTTTGGTCGCGTTTACGAATACTTTCTAACAAGGCACGGTCGCCATCCATTTTGATACGGCCAGTGGTTAATAAATGCGCCACTTCGTCAGGATACTCTCCAAAGCGGTCTAACAAGTCCGCTTCTAATTCTTCGTACATATCCATATTTTCTAATTGACGAATCCGTTTATAAATTTCAATTTTTTGTCGTTCGTCTGTAATATACGTTCCTGGAATATAAGCATCAATGCCCAAATCAATCTCAACAGACGTTTTTTGGTCTTGGATATTTTTTCCTTGTTTACGAGCAACTGCCTCAGATAACATCTGTGAGTACATATCAAACCCAACCGAATCAATGAAGCCATGTTGTTGGGCACCAAGAAGGTTTCCGGCCCCTCGAATGGAAAGGTCACGCATCGCAATTTTGAACCCAGAACCTAATTCCGTAAAATCTTTAATTGCTTCTAAACGTTTCTCACTAACTTCGTTTAGGATTTTTTGCTGTTCGTACATAAAATAAGCATAGGCCACTCGATTGCTACGCCCCACACGACCACGTAATTGATACAACGTAGATAAGCCCATGTAGTCCGCATTTTCTACAAACAAGGTATTAGCATTAGGAATATCTACTCCTGTTTCAATAATCGTTGTAGTGACTAATATATCATATTGTCCTTCAATAAAATCAAACAAAGTATTCTCCAGCTGTACTTCTGTCATTTGACCATGTGCATACGCAATTCGTGCGTCTGGAACTAGTGCTTGTAACTCTTCAACTTTTCGTTCAATCGTATCTACTCGATTGTATAAATAAAAGACTTGGCCATCTCGGGCCATTTCTCGCTCAATCGCTTCCCGAATCGCCCCAGGATTATTTTCCATGACATACGTTTGGATCGGATAACGATTCTCTGGTGGGGTTTCGATGACGGATAAATCACGGACACCTAGCATCGACATATGAAGGGTCCTTGGGATTGGCGTTGCTGTTAACGTCAAGACATCCACTTGTGAACGCAATTGTTTTAGTCGTTCTTTATGTTTCACTCCAAACCGTTGTTCCTCATCAATAATCAACAAGCCTAAATCACTAAAATTAATATCTTGCGACAATAAACGATGGGTACCAACCACAATATCTACTTGGCCATGTTTAATTTTTTCAATTGTTTCATTTTGCTGTTTTTTCGTGCGGAAACGACTTAATAAACCAATTTCTACAGGAAAGCCCTCAAACCGCTCTTGAATCGTTTCGTAATGTTGTTGCGCTAAAATAGTTGTTGGCACTAAAAAGGCGACCTGTTTATTGTTGCTAACAGCTTTGAAGGCCGCTCGTAAAGCCACTTCTGTTTTACCAAACCCTACATCGCCAACTAACAAACGATCCATTGGTCGAGATTTTTCCATGTCGTGTTTAATTTCGGCAGCACTACGTAATTGATCATCTGTTTCAGAATACGGAAAAGCCTCTTCAAATTCTTTTTGATACGCATCATCTGGCGGAAAAGCATAACCTTTTTCCGACTCTCTTGTCGCATAAAGTAAGATTAAATCATCCGCGATATCTTCAATTTTCGAAGCAACTTTTCGTTTGGTTTTCGTCCATTCACTGCCGCCCAGCTTGTTGATTTTCGGCGTTTTAGACTCGGAAGCAACGAACTTTTGAATCAAGTTCAATTGTGTTACTGGAATAAATAACTTGTCATCATTTTGGTACAAGATAGTCATGTAATCTTGATGAACCCCATCAACTTCTAAGGTTTCCATACCAATATATTTACCAATCCCGTGATTCGCATGAACAACATAATCGCCCGTTTTTAAGTCGCTATAACTTTTCAAACGTTCCGCATTAGAGATTGTTTGACGACGTGCCCGTTTTTTGGTCGTTGTATGAAAAATTTCTTTTTCCGTAATCGCCACGAGCTTGTTTTTAGGTAATTCAAACCCTGTTTGTAATGCCCCTTGGACAATTTGGACATGCCCATCTAACAACTGATCCCAATTGCTTACTACGCTAGGTATGTCAAAGTCCTGAAATAGCTCTTCGACTTTTTGAATCCGTTCTTTCGTAGGAACAAAAACAACGACCGTTTGGTTTTGCTTTTGCCAACGGTCCACTTCCGCTTTTAGCAACGGCATTTGACCGAAGAATTGTTGCATTGAACGATATTGGAAATTATGGACTTCTTGGAAACGAAGATTCCCCATTCCTTTTTGAAAAAGTGAAAAGAAGGTCGTATTTCGTGCAGTTTTTCGCAATTGATCATGAAAGTCTACGCCAAAAGTTTGTTCAGAAAACACGCGCATTTCTTCAATTTTCAGGGTTTGCCATTCCGCTTCCTCTCTAGCGATTTCTCGCTCCGTTTCCATCATACGAGAATAATCATCCACAAAAAGCAAACTATTTTCTGGTAAATAATCTAACAGCGTAGTTTTTTGTTGGTACAGAAAATCTGTATAATAGTGAGCATTTTCTGTAGGAATCCCTTGTTCCCAAGAAGACAGCAACTGACCAAAATATTCTTCTAAAAAATCGGTCTCCGTTTGATCTTTAGCTGTCGCTAAACGTTTTTCTAGAGCATCTTGTAACCTCGTCATGCCATGATTCATATCTGCCTTTGAGAATACTAAATCAGTCATTGGTGAAATCGTTACTTCTTCAAGATTTTCTAATGAACGTTGGGTATCTGCTTCAAAATAACGGATTGAGTCAATTTCAACATCAAACAGTTCCACCCGAACAGGGTATTCGGCATTTAGCGGATAGACATCAACAATGCTTCCGCGAATACTAAATTCGCCGGGCTTTCCGACCATCGATTGGCGTTCATAGCCCATTAACACTAAGCGTTGCGCGAGGATTTCAGGTTCTACTTCTGTCCCGATTTCCCAATGAAGTTGCGCATTTTGCCACGTTTCTTTCGTTGGCAAATATTTTCGTAGTCCAGCTACTGGCACGACCACGATTCCTGCATTCGCTGTCATCAGGAAATTTAACGCACTCACTCGATCTGCGCGCGCTTCTGGTGAAGAAAAGGCCATTTCGGCGGATAACACTTCATCTACTGGAAATAGATGAACTTGTTCTGAAGGTAAAATATTTAAAAAATCATCTACTAATTGATTGGCATAGTATAGGTTTGGGACCGCAATAACAATTTTTTGATGCGTCTTTTGTAAAGCGCCTGCCATCAGTAATGTTTTAGCAGAGCCTGATAACCCAGTAATTAGTTGGCGCGTTCCTGTTGTCATTAGTTGACTGCGCCATGATTTAGCAATTTCTGTTTGGCTAATTCGTTCGATAATATTCAAACAAGGGCCCTCCTTTCTGCTATTTTCCATTAAATTGATTCATTGTTTCAACAAACGTATGTCCTTCACATGCATATAAAGCGGCATCGGCTGCTTTCTTTACAGCAAGTAACATCTCTTCGTGTGTTTCTTTGGGAAAAGTGCTTAGTACATGGTGGATAACTGTATCATTTTTTGAGGGCCGACCAATGCCAATTTTAATTCTAGGAAAGACATTTGTTCCTAAATGGGCAATCAGACTTTTTATCCCATTGTGGCCGCCAGCACTACCTTTTTGCCGTAAACGAATTTTACCGACCTCTAAGTCTAAGTCATCATAAATAACAATCAAGTCTTCCTCATCTACCCCAAAGTAGGTCAACAACGGACCAACAGAGCGACCTGATTCATTCATAAATGTTAATGGTTTCACTAACAATACTTTCTCAGTCCCTATAAAAAACTCTGCAATATCTGCTTCAAAATTACTATTATTAAACGAAACATTTTGCCGATACGCAATTTCATCTAGCGTAATAAAGCCAATGTTGTGTTTTGTTTCTTTGTATTTACTACCGGGATTTCCCAGTCCTACGATTACTTTCATCTTTCATTCTCCTTGGATTATAAGCTTGCCAACACAAAATGGCTGGGAAGCGTATGCGCTACCCAGTTTTATTCATTATACCATAGAAATAAAAAAACTCGCAGTCTTTGAAGATTAAGAAAGATGTAAAAAAATTTTTTTAGAAATTTAAATATGCGTAAGATAGTGAAATTACGCACATGTAAGAGCTACCATTTTGAAACAGGTCTGAAAACTGTATCATTTTTACAATCAAAGTTCGTGACATTTTTTACAAACCATGTTACTATCACTTTAGCAACAGGAAATAAAAACTCGTTGCTCACGAAAAAGAATGTAGAGGAAGGAATGGTACACATGACTGCAGCCGCAGGGAATAAAGATCACCAAAAAGTAATTTTAGTCGGGGACGGTGCCGTAGGTTCTAGCTATGCCTTTGCTTTAGTAACTCAGAATATTGCTCAAGAAGTTGGGATTATTGATATTAATGTACCAAAAACTGAAGGAGACGCGTTGGACTTATCTCACGCATTAGCATTTACTTCTCCTAAAAAAATCTATGCTGCTACTTATGACGATTGCCATGATGCAGACTTAGTTGTCTTAACAGCTGGTGCGCCTCAAAAACCAGGCGAAACTCGTTTAGACTTAGTTCATAAAAACTTGAAAATTAATAAAGAAATCGTTACAACAATTGTTGATTCTGGTTTCAACGGTATCTTCTTAGTTGCCGCAAACCCAGTCGACATTTTGACTTATTCAACTTGGAAATTCTCTGGCTTCCCGAAAGAACGAGTAATCGGTTCAGGAACTTCACTAGATTCTGCTCGTTTCCGTCAAGCAATTGCCGAATTAGTTGATGTTGATGCACGAAATGTCCATGCCTACATCTTAGGGGAACACGGAGATACAGAATTCCCAGTTTGGTCACATGCGAATGTCGCTGGCTTACAAATTTACGAATGGGTGAAAAATAATCCTGACGTCGATGAAGAAGCAATGGTTAATTTATTCTTCAACGTACGCGACGCTGCTTACACAATCATCGAGAAAAAAGGAGCTACTTTCTATGGAATCGCGGTTGCACTAGCGCGTATCACTAAAGCTATCCTAAACGATGAAAACTCTGTGTTACCATTATCTGTTTATTTAGAAGGTGAATATGGTCAAAACGATATTTATATCGGTGCACCAGCGATCATCAACCGCCAAGGAGTTAAACAAGTCATTGAAATTCCATTAACAGATGCTGAACAAGAAAAAATGGAAGCTTCTGCTTCTGCATTAAAAGAAGTTATTGAAACAGCTTTTGCTAAATTTGAAGCAGAAGAAGCAAAATAACTACTTCTATAATAGTCGAAAATTGAAAATAACCAAGAGTGACCACTATTGTTACTCCGCTTTAAAGCCTGGTACAAAAATCCAAAGTGATTTTTGCACCAGGCTTTACTTTTAATCTGTTTTACTTTACTCATCACTCAACTTTTTAAAAAAATTATTGTTTTGTTTAGCTCGAAAAATAACAATAACCAAAAATAAGTTTGTTATCTAAAATTCACTACACTACTTAATACAGCCCATCTGCTTCTTCTTTTGTCACAATGTAAATATTTTTCATTTGCGTATAAGCATCTAGCATTGATTTATGCGTTTCTCGACCAATTCCTGATTTTTTATAACCGCCAAATGGCGCGCCCGCAGGCAATTGATTGTATGTGTTGACCCACATCCGACCTGTCCGTACACCACGAGCAACCCGTAATGCCACATTGATATCTTGAGAAAAGACGGCACCACCTAGACCATATTCAGAATCATTAGCTAAACGAATGACTTCTTCTTCCGTTTCAAATTTAATCACTGTTGCAACAGGACCAAAGATTTCTTCTTGGGCCACGCACATTGTATTCGTGCCATTCGCTAATAACGTAGGTGCTAAAAATGCCCCCTTGTCTAGCCCATTTTCTGTTAAACGTTGCCCACCAGTAATCAGTGTAGCTCCTTCCTTCACACCAATTTCGACATATTTTAAAATTTCTTCCAATTGATGCTCATTGATCTGAGCGCCCATTTCAACATCTTTTTCCCACGGGAAACCAACGTTCACTTGTTCAAATTTTTCCTTTAAAGCTTCTACAAATTGATCATAAATACCTGACTGAACGAACACACGAGACCCAGCACAACAAACTTGCCCTTGGTTGAATAAAATTCCTAACTGCACACCTTCTAATGCTCGTTCCCAATTGGCATCTTCAAAAATAATGTTGGCTGATTTTCCACCAAGTTCTAAAGTGGCTGGAATTAGGCGGTCGGCCGCGGCTTTAGCGACAGTGTACCCCACCTCTGTTGAGCCTGTAAAAGCTAGCTTATCAAAACCTGGATGTGCCAACATATAATTTCCTGAATCAGAACCACGACCGGTGATTAAATTCACTACTCCTTTCGGCAAGACTTGATCAAAAATTTTAAACAATTCCAACAGACTTAATGATGTGCTCGAGGACGGATGAATCACAACCGTATTACCTGCTGCCAACGCTGGCGCTAATTTCCAAGCGCCCATTAATAAGGGGAAATTCCACGGAATAATTTGACCCACAACACCGATAGGTTCTTTCACAACAATGGATAACGTATCCTTATCAAATTCTTTGACAGACCCTTCTTCTCCACGAATCACACTAGCAAAATACCGAAAATGGTCTGCACTGGCAGGAACATCAATCGATTGCGTTTCCCGAAGCGGTTTTCCATTATCTAAAGTCTCCACCATAGCCAAATGTTCTTGATTTTCTTCAATCAAATCAGCAATTTTCAATAAAAGATTGCTTCTTGTTACAACATCAACATCTTTCCATGTCTGAAACGCTTCTTGAGCTGCTTCTACAGCTCGATCCACATCTTCATTTGTGGCATCAACAAATTCTGCTAATTTTTCGCCATTACTAGGATTGTAACTAGCAATCATTTTGTTACCACTACCTGTTGTCCACTCTCCATTAATATACAATTGATAGCTACTGGCAACTACTTGATTTATTTCTTTTTTACTCATTTACCCACCTCTTTTTTTATTTTTGTATCCGCTTACAATTATAAGACATCTTTCACCTAAAAGTAAATGATTCTACCTAAAAAAAATATAGCTCTCAGCGACTGTTGCTAACTCATCCCGACCTGAAGTCTCCTGGCAATAACTGAATGTATTAAACTTTATTGGAGAGAACTTTTGCCACAAAAAAAGCTAGCACTGAAGAATTAAAATTGCTTCTTCAGTGCTAGCTTTGATTTTTCCAACTCATTCGTTCTTATTGACAAAGAGCTGATTTTTTTATTTATCTTTTGGAACGATATAGTTCATTAAATGTGTTTGATCGGCTGAGATTGTACGTGTCGAAACAACGTTTAATCCCTTCACGTTCATTTCAGAAATTAAGATGCTACCATCTTTAAAGACTTTTTCCACAAACGCGACATGACCATAAGTATTGTCTGCGCCTAAAACGCCAGCTGGGAAGGAAACCGCTGCGCCTGCTTTTGGTGTACGACTTACTTTGTACCCGCGTGCACGACCTGTTTCGCCCCAATCTTGACCATTCCCCATTGTTAAGTCCACACGTTTACCTAATTGCGTAATACGGTTGTAGACATATTGTGTACAGTTGCCCCAAGCATAACTATTAAAGGTGTCATAGTTTTTGCCATTATAGGCTGGGAAATTTGATTCCATTGGTTCAACGGTTGCTTTTTCTTTATCATAATAAGTTAAATCGTATGTTTTAATTAACGCATTTAATTTCTTATGGTAATCTTTGTCCGTTGCGTATTTTCCTGTTAGGAAACGTGTCGCTTCTTTGTATGATTTGGCTTCCGTTTTCCAGACACCATGATAGAAATCTTTATTGGAATCTAAACCATTTTTCAATAATTTCGCATAATCTTCCATTGATTCTTTATACGTTGGATATTGACGGAATTTTGCTTCTACTGTGTATAGGTTACCGAAACCATTGTCTTCATAGGTAATAAAAGAAACAGATTGACCTTTGTAATCGCCTTTAATACCAAACAAATTGTAGTTTGGTTTCTGGCTTAATTTACTATTGCCGCTGCCACTTTCTAAAATTGCTTGAGCAATCATCACACTAGCATATAAGTTTTTGTCCTTGGCCACTTTCCGAGCAGATTCACCGATTTCTTGAATAAACTCTTCTGTCTTCTTCGTTTTGCTGACCGTAAACGTCTCATCGTCTTCCACTAACCCAACCGTTTCATTTGTAACCGGTGGGACTATTTCGGGCTGCGGTGTTGACGCTGCTGGTTGTTCTACTGGCTTTTCAGCTGGCGCTGTTGGTGTCACTGGTTTCGCCGGCTGTTTTGATTCAGAAGTACTCGTGCCAGGTTTTGGCTGTTCTTTAGAAGAACTTGGTGTAGTCGTCGGCGTGGTACTTGATTCAGTTGTACTTGTTGACGTAGAATCTGTGGTTGACTCTGTTGCACTCGTTGAGGTGGAGTCAGTAGTCGATTCTGTCGTACTTGTGGATGTTGAATCCGTTGTGGAATCTGTCGTTTCGGTTCCTGACGTTTCCGTGGACTCCGTGGTTGCAGATTCACTTGATTCGGTTGAACTTTCTGTTTCAGTTGTTGATTCTTCTGTCGCTTCTGTTGTTTCACTAGTCGCTGTCGTTTCAGTGGCTTCAGCAGTTGTTGCTTCTGCGGTTGTTTCTGCAACAGAACTATTTTCAGCTACCAAGTTATTACCTTCTGCAAATGCACCTACTGGCATTGATGAACCTAAAAGTAATAAGGTAGAGAACAGGGCAAATTGTTTTTTCATACTCATTCTCCTTTTTTATTTTTCTCCATTTATTTTTATGTACCAACATATATAATTGACATAGTTATTGTTTAAATGGCTCCTTTTTTAATAGTATACTGTTTCATAAAAAATTTCTAGCAAAAAGTTAAAAAAATAGAAGAAAATTCACAAATTCTTCTATCTTTTTTTGGTAATTTTCTAAGAAAAAAAAGAAAGGGCTTGAACAAACATCAATGTCCTCTCTTTTTCTCGTTATCCTTCAAACAAAATACTTTTTTTTCGAAGTGCCTCTTTGATTTCTTGGAAAGTTTCTTCGTCTGCACAGCGAATAGTATGCAGATGGATGCCTCCTGTTAAAACTGATAGTAATGTAGCATGCTCTTTTTGATACTTGTCCATAAATTTATCAATATCTTTCTCTGATTGAATGCGCAAACTGCCAATTAATTCCCCATAAAGCGGATGTGCAATACTCACATCTACCACTTCTCCACCTTTGGCAACAATGACTGACAATTCTTCTCTCGTTTGTTCAGGTGTATGTTGACAAGCAATTTTCCGTTCAATTCCTTCTAAAGGTTGTTCCAACATATACCCTCGAGCTGTTGCGACAATTTCGACCCCTGTCGCCCGTAATAGAGCGACATCTCCTACAATAATTTGTCTGCTGACATCAAAAGCTTTTGCAAAACGAGTGGCACTAATTGGCTTTTCGGTCTCTCTTAATCTTTTAACAATCTCTCTTCTTCTGATTTCTCCATCCACGACCTTCGCCTCACTCTCCTAAATGTTTTTCTTGGAAACGTTTAGAGGCGTCCATAATTCCCTGGAAAGTCTCAGATAATGTCTCTTCATAATCGGCATTTTCAACATGATTCAGAATAGTTTCTAATACTTGTTGTTCTCTTTCAGAATCAAAAACCGCATGACCTGCTTTCTTTTTCACTGCAGCAATCTCTGCGACGACGTCCATCCGCTGTTCTAATAAACGGACCAGTTCCTTATCGATTTGGTTAATCTTTGCTCGTTGTTGTTCTAAAGAAGTTGTTGGGGCGTCATCTTCAGTCAATTCTTTAATTATCCGTGCTGGATTACCTGCGATCACACAGTTTTCTGGGAACGATTTAGTCACAACAGCACCTGCTGCCACCACTACATTATCGCCTAATGTTACGCCAGGAAGGACAATCGCTCCACCGCCAATCCAAACATTGTTGCCAATGATAATTCGTTTCCCTGATTCCATTCCGCTATTACGCTTAGCCGCTTGTAATGGATGCTCGGCTGTATAAAGTTGCACATTGGGGCCAAACATACAGTTATCGCCAATTTCAATTGGACAAACATCTAAAAAAACGTTATTAAAATTGGCATAGAAATTTTTTCCCACAGAAATGTTGTAGCCATAATCAAATTGAATCATCGGTTCGATGTACGTCCCGACACCCACTTTTCCAAACGTTTCTTCTATTAATTGACGACGAATATATGTGTCTGGTTGTTGGTTAATTAACGCCATTTGTTCACGGGCTTTTTTGCGATCAGCCACTAATTCAGGATCTGAGGCAAAATATAGTGCACCTGCGATCATTTTTTCTTTTTCTGATTTAAATTCTTCCATTCCGTTACTCCTTTATCGTTAATTCTGCAAATATCGTTTCGGCTTTCGCTTCTAAAAAATAATAAGGTTGTTGTAAAAATAGCGGCGTTTGATTAATGGCTAAAATAGCTGCCGTTGGTTGTTTATAATGAATCAAATCACAAAATGGATGCACTTGAAAACTCGTGCCGACAATCACGATTAAGTCGGCAGAAGCAACGGCCTGAATGGCTTTTTCGATTGCCTCTTCGGATAGTCCTTCTTCATACAAAGTAATAGCTGGACGGATTTGTCCATGACAATCAGCGTGCCGATCACTAAGCAAATAGTCTTGCCAAGGAACCGTTGCACCACAAGTTTGGCAATAACATTCATATAAATTACCATGAAAGTCCACCACTTCTTGGCTACCTGCTTTTCGATGAAGCCCATCAATATTTTGTGAAACAATTTTTCCCCGTTTCATTTGCTCTAATTGGGCCATTTTCTGGTGAATGATATTAGGTTGTGCGTCTGGATGATAGAGCGTTTTAACGAATTGATAAAACTTTTCTGGCTCTGTTTTTAAGCAAGTCCGGCTCAATAAGTATTCCGGTTGCTGGATTCCTTGATAGACACCTTTTAAGGAACGATAATCTGGCACACCTGAGGCTGTCGAGATACCCGCACCTGTTAAAAATGTGATTTTTTGTTGGGTTGCCAACCAATGAATTGCCTCGGCTTGCGTGATATCTTGCATATCGATTCAGCTCCTAATCTTCTATATTATAACGTATTTTAACATTAGCACCAAAAGTTTTTCCACTTTTTGAAAACTTCTTACCTATATATTGATTTATCTTGAAAGAGTTTGTGACAAATTTCTCAACTCGTGGTAAAATATGCATGAGTAAAAGTGAGGTGAAACAACAATGGTCGCATTTATTATTTATTGGGCTGCAATTATTGCCTGCATCGCTTGGGGCGTTTTAAGCATTTGGTTCTCTGTTTTTTATCTTTCTCGTAAAGAAAACGGAAATCTTTGGGCTTTTGCGTTCTTCAACGTTATCGCTATTATCGCCTTAGCAATTGTTTTATTAGTTTACAAAACTTGGGATTTCGGTATCTTAACTTACTCAAGTCTAATTTATACAATTTTAGCTTCTTTAGGTGTATTGACTGTTCTTCAAGCTATTTTAGGTCGTGAACCAAAAGCTGTCAAAGCTTAAGTAAAAAGCAACTGTTCCTTTAGGAATGGTTGCTTTTTTCGTATTAGTTTCTATTTCGTAGGGAAAATGTTACGCTAATTTCATGGTGTTTGTGTCCTCTTGATAAATTCCTTTGCTGGAACATATTGACTTTCTTCTGGATTTATCCTAAAATTAATAACTGAATTTAATAACTGAATAGTGCCTCAAAAAAGAGGTAGAGGTCGCGGTTTTTATTACGCTTGTGGAGTGAGAGGACACTGGGAAGCAAGTTTAGGATCAATCGCCGAAATGCATAACGGAGCCTCTTCTGTTGTGTGTTGGGACGTAAGTTAAGAGCTTGCGGACTGTCTTAGTAGTGATGCTAAGTTGTGCTATGTTTCGTTGAGGAATTTTTTTCGACATTACCTAGCAACCTTACATCTGTTTGGTTGTTTTTTTGTATTCAAAAATAGGTTGTGACAGAAGTATTCTCCTTTAAAAAGACAGAATCGCTTTTGCTCAGCTGATTATCAAAGCTTGTTGATTGAAAAAAGACAAAACGATCAATCAGACAAGAAATTTAAAGGAGAGAAAAAGATGAACAAAAAAGTTTTTTCATTCAGTCTACTACTTGTCACGCTATTTTCGTTACTTGGCATGACAACCAACGCTTCGGCGGAGGAAAATGGTGAATTTCGTGTCGGCATGGAAGCTGGCTACGCCCCTTTTAACTGGTCACAGAAAAATGACGCACATGGCGCAGTGCCTATTCAAGGCAACTCTTATGCAGGCGGCTATGATGTTCAAATTTCTAAAAAAATTGCCGATGGTTTAGGTCGTAAATTAGTAATCGTCCAAACCAAATGGGATGGCTTGGCACCCGCCTTACAATCTGGAAAAATTGATGCCATTATCGCCGGAATGAGCCCAACCGCTGAACGAAAAAAAGAAATTGCTTTTACAAACCCTTATTATGAATCACAATTTGTCGTAATTGTAAAAAAAGATGGCAAATACGCTAATGCAAAAAGCTTGAAAGATTTAGCTGATGCTAAAATTACAGCTCAACTAAATACATTCCACTACGGATTAATTGATCAAATTCCAAATGTCAATAAACAGCAAGCAATGGATAACTTTTCAGCTATGCGAACAGCACTTGCTTCTGGCATGATTGATGGGTATGTTAGTGAACGCCCTGAAGGCATAACAGCAACTAGTGTCAATAAAGAATTAAAAATGTTAGAATTTCCAAAAGAAAATGGCTTTGATGCTAGCGCTGAAGACTCACAAGTAGCAGTCGGCATGCGTAAAGGCGATCCTGACATTGAAAAAGTAAACAAAATTTTAGCAGGTATTTCTCAAGATGAACGGACAAAAATTATGGACCAAGCAATCAAGGATCAACCTGCAGCAACAGATAGTGATGAACAAAAAACAGGACTTATTAACGATTTCAAAAATATTTGGAATCAATATGGCGACATGTTTTTACGTGGTGCTGGTTTAACGCTATTTATCGCGTTAATTGGGACAGTTGTCGGAACAACCCTTGGTTTACTAATTGGTGTCTTCCGTACAATTCCAGATTCTGAAAACCCAGTCGCTCGTTTCTTCCAAAAATTAGGAAATTTAATTCTTTCTATTTATATTGAAGTTTTCCGTGGTACACCAATGATGGTTCAAGCAATGGTTATTTTTTATGGTTTAGCTCTAGCTTTTGGCATCTCTTTAGACCGAACAGTGGCCGCACTATTTATCGTTTCTGTGAATACTGGTGCTTATATGTCTGAAATTGTTCGCGGAGGTATTTTCGCAGTGGATAAAGGACAATTCGAGGCAGCACAAGCGATTGGGATGACCCATGGACAAACAATGCGTAAAGTCGTTATTCCCCAAGTATTACGTAATATTTTACCTGCAACAGGGAATGAATTTGTCATTAATATCAAAGATACAGCCGTGTTAAGTGTTATCGGTGTCGCAGATTTATTCTTCCAAGGGAATGCTGCTTCTGGCGCAAACTTCCAGTTCTTCCAAACCTTTACAATTGTCGGCATCATGTACTTGGTAATGACTTTTGTGATTACACGAATCTTACGTGTTGTGGAACGTAAAATGGATGGCCCTTCTGCTTACGTTAAAGTAGAAGAATTAACTGAAGAAGGAAAAGAAAGCTAGGAGGCAAACAAATGAGTGCAATTATTGAAATTGAACATTTACGAAAAAGCTTTGGCGAAAACGAAGTATTAAAAGATATCAATATGAACGTCAACAAAGGAGAAGTTGTCACCATTATCGGTTCTTCTGGTTCTGGTAAATCAACGTTACTACGTTGTATTAATTTATTAGAAAAACCAACAGATGGCAAAATCATCTATAATGGTAAAAATGTTTTAGAACGTGGTTATAGTTTGCCCAAATATCGGACCCATTTAGGTATGGTTTTCCAATCATTCAATTTATTTAATAACATGAATGTCTTAGAAAACTGTACTTCTGGTCAGATGACTGTCCTAAAAAGAAACAAAGAAGAAGCCAAAAAAATTGCCTTAGAAAATTTAGAAAAAGTTGGCATGGCTCGTTTTATTGATGCCAAACCTGCTCAATTATCTGGTGGACAAAAGCAACGGGTAGCCATTGCTCGAGCATTATCAATGGATCCAGATGTTTTACTTTTCGATGAACCAACTTCTGCATTGGATCCTGAAATGGTTGGCGAAGTGCTAAAAACGATGAAAAATCTTGCCCATACAGGGCTAACAATGGTGATTGTAACACATGAAATGGAATTTGCGCGGGACGTATCCGATCGTGTTATTTTCATGGATAAAGGTGTCATTGCCGAAGAAGGGACCGCTGAAGATATTTTTGTCCATCCAAAAGAAGCTCGGACAAAAGAGTTCTTACATCGGATTCTAACGAAAAACTAGTAAAAAAGAGGCAGTCATTCTGGTTAGAGTGACTGCCTCTTTTGTTATTTTTTGTATTGACGAATCATTGGCGGTTCATAAGAATCAATAAATGCACCAATTTCTTCTAAGGAATCTGAAATGAAAATTTTAGCTCGATCCGCTTCTGTTAAGAAATTAGTTTCTACCATTTTATCAAAAAAGGCAGCTAATAAGTCATAGTAACTATTCACATTGTATAAAATACAAGGATTCATATGTTCACCGACTCGGCCCCAAGAGATCACCTCGCTAATTTCTTCGAGTGTGCCGGGACCACCGGGTAAAGCTAAATACACATCTGCCAATTCAATCATCTTTTTCTTACGCGCATGCATATCACTGACTGTATGCATCTTTGTAATGCCATTATGTGCAATCTCTCGTTCCATTAAAAAAGTGGGCATGACACCAATTACCTCTCCACCTTCTGCCAAAAGCGTATCAGCCACTGTACCCATTAGACCAACATTGCCACCGCCATAAACTAGATCATAGTGATTTTCTTTCATCCAAGCGGCTAACGCTACTGCAGCTTGCTGATAGATTGGCTCATTCCCCAGACTGGCGCCACAATATACTGCCATTTTTTTCACAAACATACCCTCCATTTAGATAGATTCTTTTTTACCATCTATCCTCTGGTAGCTATGGTAGCATATTTTGATTTTCTCGAAAAGGTGCAGCCACTTTTTTTTCGTTTTAAAAGTATTTGAATTTTCAGACAATAAATGCTATAGTCTTTTTATATTTTAAAATTTCAGAAAAAGGAGCCCTATTATCTTGTCTACCTCACTCACTATTCGCTTAGTTGCCGAAGCAGATTGGCCCGCATTACATGCCTTGGACCAAATCATTTGGACAAAAAAGAATACCCCTGCCGAGATACAACCACTCTCGCTTGCGGCATATCAAGAAAAAATGAAAGATGAAACGATTTTCGTTGCCATCAGCGGACAACAACTTGCTGGATTTATTGAAGTCCATCCGCCCACTTCGTTAGCAGCTCATCAAAAGCAATGGCTACTAAGTATTGGCGTTTCGCCAGATTTCCAGGGCCAAGGGATTGGCGGTTCTTTGCTGTCGTATGTCAAAGATATGGCTCAGATAAGCGGGATTCATAAGCTGAGTTTGCGAGTAATGGCTACCAATCAAGAAGCCATTCGATTCTATAAAAAACATGGTTTTGTGCAGGAAGCACATTTTAAAGAAGAATTTTATATAAATGGACACTATTGTGATGATTATCAGTATGCTTATTTCATAGAAAAATAAGAAAACCAATGTTTTCTATAAAAACTGGTTGCTCTCTGTTTCTTCTTCTGTTATTTTAAATAATAAGACAATATTAAGGAGTGTGAATCTATGCAAAAAAAGTTAGTTTGGCGTGATTATCTATACGTTGGTTCAATGTTATTCGGTTTGTTTTTCGGTGCTGGAAATTTAATTTTCCCTGTACATATGGGACAAGAAGCTGGGGCTTCCGTCTTTTTAGCAAACTTGGGCTTCTTAGCCACTGGAATTGGCTTACCTTTTCTTGGTGTCATTGCTATGGGTGTTTCTAAAAGTTCAGGTGTTTTTGACTTAGCTTCTCGGATTAATCGTCGTTATGCTCTTATTTTTACCTTACTATTATATTTAACGATTGGTCCTTTCTTTGCTTTACCAAGGTTAGCAACTACTTCTTTTGAGATTGGTCTTGCACCATTTGTTCCTAAAGACTTGCAATGGCTGGTTCTTGCTGGTTTTTCCGCATTATTTTTCTTAGCTGTTTGGCTCTTCTCTAGAAAGCCAAGTAAAATCTTAGATTATGTGGGTAAATTTTTAAATCCGTTATTTTTAGCATTGCTAGGAATTTTGATTGTTTTAGCCTTTGTAAAACCATTAGGTCATGTGGCCAGTGCCGCTGTTGGTGAAAATTATATTTCAAGTCCTTTCTTTAAAGGATTTACAGAAGGTTATAATACGCTGGATGCTTTAGCTTCATTAGCTTTTGGGATTGTTGTCGTTTCCACTTTACGAAATATGGGCGTCGAAAAACCAGGAGATATCGCTAAAGGAATGATTAAATCAGGTGCTTTCAGTGTTGTATTGATGGGGGTTATCTATACCTTACTTGCTTATATGGGAACAATGAGTATCGGGGCTTTTCCAATCAGTGAAAACGGCGGGATTGCCTTAGCCCAAATTGCCAATTACTATTTAGGCCTACCAGGGAGTATTTTACTGGCTTTTATCGTAGTTCTTGCTTGTTTAAAAACCGGTATCGGCTTAAGCACAGCCTTTTCTGAGACTTTTGAAGAAATGTTTCCGAAAGTTTCCTATCAAAAATTCTTGGCAATTGTTGTTATTTTACCAGCTATTTTTGCAAATGTCGGCTTAACCAACATCATTCAATTTGCCGTTCCAGTCTTGATGTTCCTTTATCCATTGGCGATTACTTTAATGCTTTTGGTAATCATCAGTCCTATTTTCAAACATCGACGGGAAGTCTATCAAGCAACGACCTATATCACATTGATTGCTGCTGTTTTAGATGCATTAAATAGCGCGCCTGCCTTTATCAAAGATACGGCGTTTGTAACAACGCTTTTAGAAAAAGCCGGCCAATACTTACCATTGTTCACTATTGGCATGGGCTGGGTCGTTCCAGCAACGGTTGCTTTTCTAATTAGTTGGGTTTGGGGCATGATTTCTAAAAAAGATCCTATTCTTGATTAATTCTTACCAAAACGACACTAGAAAAAATGCGGAAGCGCATCTTTTCTAGTGTCGTTTTTATGTATATTCGTTGTACCAAACTCTTGACTATGGTAAATTGAAGTTACCAACAAGTACTGGAGGAAATTGCCCATGTTAGTTACAACAACCGAGAGAATTAGCGGTCAAGAATATGAAATTATTGGAGAAGTTTTCGGGTTAACCACACGTTCTAAAAATATGTTTAAAGATTTAGGTGCTGGACTAAAAAGCGTAGTTGGCGGTGAAATCAAAGGTTACACTGATATGCAACGAGAAGCACGCGACCAAGCAATCGAACGTTTAAAAGCAGAAGCCTCTAAATTAGGTGCAGATGCCGTTGTGATGATGCGTTTTGATTCTGGCACAATTGGCACAGACATGCAATCTGTCGTGGCTTACGGAACAGCTGTTAAATACATCTAAATTTTGCAACTAAAAAGACGCAGACCTTTTCTTGTAAGGTCTACGTCTTTTTATTTTTCATATTTCACTTCTGCTAAATACAATCCTTCTGGATGAGCAGTCGGACCCGCTAAATTTCGATCTTTGGCTGCGATAATTGCTGGAATCGCGGTTGGTTCCAGCCGCCCATTGCCGATTTTCAATAGCGTACCAACTAAAATCCGAATCATTTTGTACAAGAAACCATCGCCCCGAAAAGTGAATGTTAATTCATCCCCCGTTTCATTGACATGAACACTGGCTTCATGAATGGTTCGGACTTTATCTTCTACCGAACTTCCTGAGGCACAGAAAGAGGTAAAATCATGGGTACCTAATAAATCAGGTAAAGCTTGTTGGATTTTTTCGAGATCAATGGGATACGGAAAATAACTAGCATAAAAACGTCGAAATGGACTTCGCGGTTTGCCAATATCCACTTTAAATTGATAGGTTTTTTCGATCACGTGATAACGTGCATGAAAGTCTTCTGAAACACGTTCCACGCTGCGCACAGCAATGTCTTCTGGTGTTTGTGTGTCTAACGCAAAGCGCATTTTTTCCAACGGACGTTCCTGCGGATAATCAAAGTGAATCACTTGGCCCATTGCATGAACCCCTGCATCTGTTCGTCCTGAACCAAAAACCGTCACGGAGTGTCCGTTATTCATGCGTGCTAACGTTTTTTCTACTTCTTCTTGAACGGTACGCTCATTAGGCTGCTTTTGAAAGCCATGAAAATGAGTGCCATCATAGGCAATGATTGCTTTATAGCGGGGCATAATTTTTCTTCACCTTTTCTAAGTTCTTAATACAAATAAGCCAATGGTTAACAAGACAAAGCCAAACATTACTATTGTATCTCGTAGGTGCCAATGAAGAATGCGGTATTTCGTCCGTCCTTCACCGCCTTGATAACCTCTTGCTTCCATGGCAGTCGCTAAGTCTTCCGCACGATTAAAACTACTTACGAAAAGCGGAATCAAAAGTGGAACAATAGCTTTCATTTTTTGAAGTAAGTTTCCTTCACCAAAATCAACACCACGGGCACGTTGGGCATTCATAATCTTTTCCGTTTCATCCATTAATGTTGGGACAAAACGTAAGGCAATTGATAACATCAATGAAACTTCATGAACTGGAAATTTCACCACACGAAGTGGGCGTAACAAATATTCAATCGCATCTGATAACTCTAATGGTGCCGTCGTTAAAGTTAATAACGTTGACATGAAAATAATTAAAACAAAACGACAGAAAATAAATAGCCCATTCGTCACACCAAACTGGGTAATGGAAATAATTCCCCACTGAAAGTACACCTCTCCCCCTTGTGTAAACAAGGTTTGAAGAGCCACAGTAAACAGAATTAGCCATAATAATGGCCGAACACCGCGGATAAAGAAGCGGGCGCTGATTTTTGATAATGAAATAGCAAAAGCAGTAAAGGCTGCTATTAAAACATAACTCTGCCAATTATTTGCTAAAAAGATAATTCCAATAAAATAAAAACTAGCTAATAATTTTGCACGCGGATCTAAACGATGGATAAAAGAATCGCCTGGAATATAACGCCCAAAAATCAATTTATTCATCATTTTGCCTCACCTGCTTCCTGCATTTTTTTCAGAAGCTGATCGGCTAATTGATCGGCCGTTAATGGTAATTGCTCAAAAGAAAAGCCTTTTGCCACTAATTTTTCAGCAAATTCGGCTGCAGTTGGCACGCCTAATTGTTTTTCTTTCAGCCATTGTGTCTCTTGAAACACTTCTTGTGGTGCTCCCGCTCGGACGATTTGTCCTTTTTCTAAAACAATCACATGATCTGCGTAATTAGCCACGTCATCCATCAAATGTGTCACTAAAACGATGGTCATATTATGTTCCTTATGCAGACGGCTAAACATCTCCATCATTTCTTTACGACCCTTAGGATCCAAACCAGCAGTCGGTTCATCTAATACTAAGACTTCTGGTTCCATCGCTAGCACACCAGCAATTGCGACACGGCGCATTTGACCACCTGATAACTCAAACGGAGAATGTTGTAAGTATTTTTCATCTAAGCCGACTAAATCAAGCATTTTCTTAGCTAATTTTTTCGCTTCTTCGTCTGAAACACCAAAGTTTTTCGGTCCGAAAGCGATGTCTCGCTCCACTGTTTCTTCAAACAATTGTGCTTCTGGAAATTGAAAAACGATCCCAACTTTTTTACGAATTGGTTTTAAATTCTTATTATCAGTTTCTGGCGTAATTACACGCTCTCCAATTGTCACTTGGCCTTTAGTTGGTTTCACCAAAGCATTTAAATGTTGCAATAGCGTTGATTTGCCACTGCCAGTATGACCGACAATCGCTGTATAAGAGCCGTCTTGAATCGTTAAATTAATATCGAATAATGCCCGTTGCTCAAAAGGAGTATTGGGTTGGTAAGTAAAATCTACTTGTTTAAAACGGACGTCCATAACCAATCCACCATCCCTTCTTCTGTTAAATAATTCGTTGGCACAACAACGCCGCGCTCTTTCAAAGCTACTTTTAATTTTTCAGGAAACGGTAAATCTAAGCCCATTTCAACAAGCGCTTCTCCTGCAGAAAAAATCTTTTCTGGTGTTCCTTCGTTTGTCAATTGTCCTTGGCGCATCACTAAAATACGATTCGCATTAGCCGCTTCATCAATATCGTGGGTAATAGAAATAACTGTTAAATTGCTTTCTTCTTTAATCTTTTGAATGGTAGCAATTACTTCTGCACGACCTTCTGGATCTAACATACTTGTCGCTTCGTCTAAAATAATAATATCTGGTCGCAAAGCAACCACACCAGCGATAGCTACTCGTTGTTTTTGGCCGCCAGATAGGCGAGCAGGTTCTCGCTTGGCAAAATCTAACATACGAACCCGTTCTAATGCATCGTGAACACGTTCGACCATTTCATCACGCGGAATACCTTGATTTTCTAAACCAAAAGCCACATCGTCTTCGACTGTTGAACCGACAAATTGGTTATCTGGATTCTGAAAGACCATTCCTACCATACGCCGGATATCCCAGACGTTTGCTTCATTTAATTCTTTGCCGCCAACTTTGATAGTCCCAGCAGCTGGCAGTAACAGCCCATTGATCGTTTTGGCTAACGTTGATTTACCAGAACCATTATGGCCAATAATAGCGACCCATTCGCCTTGTTGAATGGAAAAAGACACATCTTTTAAAGCGGGAGAAGCATCTTCTGGTTGATAATTAAATTGGATATTATTTAGTTCAATGATTGGTTGCATCGCGTACTCCCTCAATCTATTTATTCTTTCTAACACTACCAAAAAAGTAGCGTTTTTTCAATCATCTGTTCTGATTCTTCACACTATTTTTTATTATACCAAAAGAACGGTCATTATGGGAGCTCTTATCTGTCTTGACAGGTCTATTTTTCATAAAAATAACTTCTTGTTCTCATAAAACAAGAAGTTACTGATTTTCTTTTAAAAATGCGTCTTCAAATATTCAAACGCATATTGGGCATATAACTCAGCACCCATTGCCATCGCATCTTCATCAATATTGAAACGACCATGGTGATGTGCCCATTCCGTATCTTTCTCCGGATTACCACTTCCCACTAAGGCAAAACAACCAGAAGCATGTTCAGTATAATAACTGAAGTCTTCGCCACCGGTTGTCGGCTCTTCTTGTCTTAAGGCCGCTTCACCAAAATTTTCCTTAATTAGTGTTTGAGCAAACAAGGCATCTTGCTCATCATTAATCACTGGCAACGTTCCATATTGATAATCTAACGAAGCCGTCCCACCGTAAATAGCGGCTGTTTGTTCCGCATAGCGTTGTAGCGCCTGTTCTACTCGCTTACGCGTTGCTACACTAAAGCAACGAACCGTTCCTTCTAAACGTGCATTCTCAGCAATCACATTAAAACGGGTCCCCACATCCATCCGTCCAATCGTGACAACTACTGGATCTAAAGGATCTGTCTCCCGAGAAACAATCGTTTGCAGATTCATCACAAAAGAAGAAGCTATGACTGCCGCATCAATACAAGCGTTTGGCATGGCACCATGGCCACCACGTCCTTTAAAATCAACAGAAAAAATATCTGCGGATGCGAAACTTGAGCCCACTCGACACGAAGCGGTTCCTACAGGCATTTGTGACCAGATATGCAAGCCAAATACATCATCAACACCGGTCATTGCGCCTTGCGCAACCATTGCTTTAGCACCTTGCGCATTTTCTTCAGATGGTTGAAAAATTAACCTTACTGTTCCCTGAAGTTCTTCCTGGATTTCTTTTAATACTTTAGCCGCTGTTACTAACATCGCGGTATGGGAATCATGCCCACATGCATGCATCTTGCCAGCTTCTAAAGATTTATAAGCTAAATCTTCATTTAATTCCTGTACAGGTAAGGCATCCATATCCGCCCGCAGCGCAACCACTCGGCCTGGTTTGCCGCCCACAATTTCAGCAATTAAACCCGTCGGTTCTGTTTTGCGATAAGTAATTCCTAATTGATCAAGAACTGCCGCGACTTTTTCTGTCGTTCGAAATTCTTCAAATTGTAATTCTGGATGTTGGTGTAAATCCCGTCGAAAAGCAATCATTTCTTGTGCATGCTGCTTGACTAGTGCTTTGATTTTTTTCATACTTACGCCCCGTTTCTACAAACTTAATAAAATACTTGAAAAAATACCCGCTAAAATAACCGAAACAATGGTGACTGTTACGAAACCTGCCACTAACATCGGTGGCATTAAATGGCTCGTTAAAGCCGCCTGTTCTTGTTCATCTTCTGTCAATGATTGAATCACTTCATTCGTAATAATATAATCGGCTGGAAAGCCATATAAAGCTGTCAACGAAACAGCGAATGCCATCTCTTTACTCACACCTAATACACGACCAACAATTGCTGAAAAGATGTACATCCCGATAACACCAATCACAATAATCCCAATCATTGGTAAAAATAAATCCATCAACATTTCAGGTGTGGCTTGTTTTAAGCCATCAAAGACAAAAAGCATTAACCCTAAAATCGCAAAACCAAAGCTATTTGCTTTCTGCAATGGTTGCTTTTCTAAAAAGCCTAAAGACGTTGCAACCACGCCAAAACATAAACACAGCACAAAAGGACTAATCGTCACAAACGGTGCCGTCCACACAGAAACATAATAAGCAAGTGTGGCAACTAAGGCTAAACGTAAAATTCGTGAATAATCTGTATGATATCGTTTGGGTACTTTTTCAAATAGTTTAGGCACATCTGGTTCTGCTCCTGTTTCTTGCCCCTCTTGTTCATGAACCGGCTGCCATGTCCCTGCTCGATATTCTTGAAGCTTCCGCTTTCCTTCTTTTTTTAGAACAATTGAAGTTAAGGGATAACCTGCAAACCCTTGAATGACATAAATTAAAATTGCCAAAACCGAAAGTGAGGCTAAACCAGCTGATTGAGCCGCTTCTGACATTACTAATGAAGAAACTAAACCTCCTACTAACGGCGGGATTGCAACTAAAACTGTTTTTAAGTCAAAAACAAAAGTCCCTACAGCTAATAACAAGGCAATAATGCCCAGAATACCTGACAAAGCAATCACAATCGTTTTCCATTGATTAACCAATTCTTTAACAGAGAGCAGAGTGCCCATATTAGTAATCAACAGATACATTAATAAAGTGGCAACCACTGTAGGAATCCCTGCCACTTCCACAATATTTTGTGGAAAAATAGTCCAATAACCAAGAATAAATAAAACACCACAAACAAAAACAGATGGAATCCAAGCTTTTGTTTTGATAGAAACTACATCACCAATGTATAAAATAACCATCAGCAACGAAAAAGCAAACATTTGTGACATATAATTCCCCCTTCTACTAACTCAGATGTTTAATTATCTGAAAATTCCAATTAATAACCAGTATAACAAACCGGAAAAGCTTCTGCAATGCTTTTAAGAAACAAAAAAGCTTTGAGAAAACAGCGTTTTCCCAAAGCAAAAAAAAATCACCTTTATATGATGAGTGCTCCCCTGCTAAAGCCATCTTTAGCAGGGAAAGCAGAGCTAGACTCGGAGTCGCCTCCAACATCATAACACTCTAAAAGAAACATCTATAAAGTGATCGGTTTATTAATTATTTAACAAATTCGATAACTACCATTGGTGCTGCATCGCCGCGTCTTGGTTCTGTCTTCAAGATACGAGTGTAACCACCTTGGCGTTCCGCGAAACGAGGTCCTAAATCGTTAAATAGCTTTTGTAAAGCTGATTCAACAACGATAGACTCATCTTCTTCACGAACACTAGCAACTTCATTACGAACGAAAGTAGCTGCTTGACGACGTGCATGAAGATCTCCACGTTTACCTAAAGTAATCATTTTTTCTACAGTTGAACGTACTTCTTTCGCACGAGCTTCAGTAGTTACGATGCGTTCGTTGATGATTAAATCAGTTGTAATATCACGTAGCATAGCTTTACGTTGGCTTGATGTGCGTCCTAATTTACGGTAACTCACGTTGGGTTCCCTCCTTCGTTTCTGTTCTCACGAGCCACTGCTGTTAAGCAGGACTGGAAACTTCGTAAAAGTCTTAATCGTCCTTACGTAATCCTAATCCTAGATCATGCAATTTAAGTTTTACTTCTTCAAGAGATTTACGACCTAAATTACGTACTTTGATCATTTCTGGTTCAGATTTGTTTGTAAGTTCTTGTACAGTATTAATGCCTGCACGTTTTAAACAGTTATATGAACGAACTGATAAATCAAGTTCTTCAATCGTCATTTCTAGCATTTTCTCTTTTTGAGTTTCTTCTTTTTCCACCATGATTTCAGCGTTTTTCGCTTCGTCAGTAAGGTTTACAAAGATATCTAAATGCTCAGTCATGATTTTCGCAGCTAAACTTAGTGCTTCTTGAGGAATGATTGAACCATCTGTCCATATTTCCATTGTTAATTTGTCGAAATCATCACGACGACCAACACGTGTATTTTCTACTTGGTAGTTAACACGACGAACGGGTGTGTAGATGGAATCAACTGGAAGTACACCGATTGGCATATCTTCTTTTTTGTTTTCGTCTGCTTGAACATAGCCACGACCAGGTTTCACTGTTAAGCGAGCATGGAAAGTAGCTCCTTCAGCAACACTACAGATAACTAAATCTTTATTTAGGATCTCAACATCACTGTCCACGATAATATCGCCGGCAGTCACGGTAGCGGGTCCTGTAATATCGATCTCAAGGGTTTTCTCTTCTTCAGCATATAATTTCAATGCTAAGCCTTTAATATTCAAAATAATTTGTGTTACGTCTTCTCGTACACCTGGAATGGTTGAGAATTCGTGTAAAACACCATCGATTTGAATATTCGTAATTGCAGCTCCTGGTAAAGAAGACAATAAAATACGACGTAGAGAGTTACCTAAAGTAGTTCCGTAACCGCGTTCTAATGGTTCAACGACGAACTTACCATAATCTCTATTTTCATCAATTTTTTCGATTCTTGGTTTTTCAAATTCAATCATTCTTATCTATACCCCTTTCAAAACGAAAAGTGTCTTGTTCAATGACGTTCCTAATTCAAACTCAGAATGAGTGGCGCTCATTAAACACGACGGCGTTTTGGAGGGCGGCATCCATTATGAGGAACTGGAGTCACGTCACGAATTGCAGTCACTTCTAAACCTGTTGCTTGTAATGAACGAATTGCTGCTTCACGTCCAGAACCAGGTCCTTTAACTGTTACGTCTACAGTTTTAAGTCCATGTTCCATTGCCACTTTAGTTGCGGCTTCTGCAGCCATTTGAGCGGCAAAAGGAGTTGATTTTTTGCTTCCTTTAAAGCCTAATGATCCTGCTGATGACCATGCTAATGCATTACCATGTGTATCAGTAATCATTACGATTGTATTGTTGAATGTAGAATGGATATGTGCTACACCTGATTCTATATTCTTTTTGACACGGCGTTTACGACTAACTTTTTTTGCTGCCATGAAGTTCTAACCTCCTTCACTTAGGAATTATTTTTTCTTGCCTGCTACTGTTTTAGTAGGGCCTTTACGAGTACGTGCATTATTTTTCGTGTTTTGTCCACGAGTTGGTAATCCACGACGGTGACGGATTCCACGGTATGAACCGATTTCCATCAAGCGTTTGATGTTTAAGTTCACTTCACGACGAAGATCCCCTTCAACTTTTAACTTATCAATTTCCGCACGAATCGCATCTGTTTGTTCGTTTGTTAAATCACGTACACGAACATCTTCAGATACGCCAACGTTTGCTAAAACTTTTTTAGCTGTAGTGTTACCAATACCATAAATGTAAGTAAGAGAAACTACTACACGTTTGTCACGAGGGATGTCTACTCCTGCAATACGAGCCATTATTCGTTACACCTCCTAATTATCCTTGACGTTGTTTATGTTTTGGATTTGCTGGGCAAATAACCATAACACGTCCTTTACGGCGAATTACTTTACAATGTTCACACATTGGTTTTACTGATGGTCTTACTTTCATGATAATACCTCCTGTGGTTTTACGGAGTACAATTATTTAAAGCGATAAGTAATACGGCCACGCGTTAAATCATACGGTGATAATTCAACTGTTACTTTGTCACCAGGTAAGATACGGATGTAGTGCATACGGATTTTACCTGAAACAGTAGCAAGAACTTGGTGTCCATTTTCTAGTTCGACTTTAAACATTGCATTCGGCAAAGTTTCGACGACTGTACCTTCGACTTCAATCATATCTTCTTTTGCCACGCACAGTACCTCCTTGTACTTGTTTCGCGTTTTCACACGATAAAACGGCGGAAACTCCAGCTCCCACCTAGAAATTCTCAACTAACTTCGTTATTCATTTTGATGTCACAAAACTGTAGAAGTCGGACTGATATATTCTACCATATTTAGTTATGTTTTGGCAAGAGAAACTGAATACAACAACAGGGTTAAACTGCGGGCAATTGGAAATTAGTTTTCGTCAATGATTTTTTTCACATCAGAAAAAACAGTATCGATTTCGCGATTGCCATCGATTGTATGCATCAAGCCTTGTTCTTTATAGAAAGCCAAGATTGGTGCGCTACTTTCAATGTTGACTGCCAAACGATTTTTAACCGTTTCGGGCTTATCATCTTCTCTTTGGTAGAATTCATGTCCGCCACAGCGATCACAAGTGCCTTCAACTTTTGGCGGGTTGAATAATTTATGATACGTTGCGCCACATGTGCGACAGATGAATCGTCCAGCTAAACGCTCGATTAATACATCTTCTTCTACATGGATGTCAATGACAGCATCAATTTTTTTGTTTAATTCTTTAAGCATTGTATCTAATGCTTTTGCTTGATCCAGTGTACGTGGGAAACCATCTAATAGGAATCCTTTGTCTGTATCTGGTTCAGCAAGGCGTTCTTTAACAATTCCGTTTGTTACTTCGTCAGGAACCAGTTCACCTTTATCGATATAAGATTTCGCTTCTAGGCCCAAGGCAGTTTCATTTTTCATTGCTGCACGGAACATATCTCCAGTAGAAATATGTGGAATGCCATACGTATCAATGATTTTTTCTGCTTGGGTGCCTTTACCTGCTCCAGGTAATCCCATTAAAATGAGGTTCATATATTCTCCTCCTAATTTTAAAGACCGGCTTATGAAGCTAGCCATATGTGAGAATGGTGCTGAGGTAAAACCTCAACACTCGATTCTTACTTATTGATAAAGCCGACATATTGACGTTTCATCATTAATCCTTCTAATTGTTTCGTTGTTTCTAATGCAACCCCGATAACGATTAGTAAACTTGTTCCACCTAAACCGATTGATTGAGGTAAGTTCCAAACCATTTGCGCAATGATTGGAAGTAAAGCAACAAGTCCTAGGAAAATTGAGCCGACAACACTTAATCTCATTAACACGCCAGATACATATTCTTCTGTACCTTTACCTGGTCGCACGCTTGGAATGTAGCTTCCTTGTTTTTGTAAGTTTTCCGCTAATTTCTCAGGGTTTACTTGAACAAATGCATAGAAGAACGTAAACGCAACGATTAGGACAGTATAGATGATTGCCCCTGGAACTGTGTTATAACTGAAGATTTTTGTCATAATGTCATACCAATTTTCACCAGCGAATTTTGATGAGAAAGCTTGTAAAATGGCATTTGGTGTTGCAATTAACGAGCTGGCAAAGATAACTGGAATAACCCCAGCAGCATTTACTTTTAACGGTAAATAACTACTTGTTGGTGCACCAGAAACACGTTTTGTATATTGGATTGGAATCTTACGTTCTGCTTGTTGGAAGAACGTTACGACTGTAACAATCACCAAAATAGCAATAACTAAGATTGCAATGAAAATAACAGATTGCCAAATGCGAGAAGACTCGATATTGACGAAGTAATCTTCATAGATTTCTTTGACTGCTCCTGGCAAACGAGAAATAATCCCGGCAAAGATAATCATTGAAACACCATTTCCGATTCCTTTTTCTGTAATTTGTTCACCCATCCAAGTCACAAACATCGTCCCAGCAGTTAAAATAACTGCAATCATCACAAAGGTACCTAAGGTTGGATTGTTGACAATCCCAGTTTGACTTAAGCTATTAAAACCAGCAGTGATCCCCATCGACTGAGCCACACCCAAGACAATCGTTAGATATCTTGTAGCTTGATTTAATTTCTTACGCCCAACTTCCCCTTGTTTTGACCATTCTACAAATCTAGGTACAATATCCATTTGCAATAGTTGAATAATAATAGAGGCTGTAATGTATGGCGAAACCCCCATCGAGAAGATAGAGAAGTTTTGCATGGCACTACCACTCACCATATTCAACATATTCAAAAAGGGTAAGCTACTTAAATCAGACAATCCCTTTGCATTCACCCCGGGCACAGTAATGTGCGCACCTAGGCGAAATACAAACAAGATTAAAACTGTAAATAAGATTTTTGATCTAATGTCTTTGACTTTAAAGGCGTTCTTTAATAGCTTGAACAATTAGATCACCTCGATTGAACCACCAGCAGCTTCGATAGCTTCTTGTGCTGATTTCGAGAATTTAGCTGCTTTCACAGTTAATTTTTTCGTTAACTCACCATCTGCAAGAACTTTGATTCCCGCTTTTTCGTTTTTAACGATTCCTGCTTCTTTTAGGACAACAGGAGTTACTTCTGTTCCATCTTCAAAACGGTTTAAAGTATCTAAGTTCACAACAGCGTAATCTTTACGATTAATGTTTGTAAACCCACGTTTTGGTAAACGACGGAATAATGGAGTTTGACCCCCTTCAAATCCTAAACGAACACCACCGCCTGAACGGGCTTTTTGCCCTTTTTGTCCACGGCCAGCTGTTTTACCATTACCAGATGAAGTACCACGTCCAACACGGTTACGTACTTGGCGTGAGCCCTCAGCAGGTTTTAATTCATGAAGTTTCATAGGTTTGGCACCTCCTTAAGCAATCTTCTATTACAAATCTATAAATCTTAAACTTCTTCTACGTCCACTAAATGTGAAATAGTGTTAACCATACCTTTGATTGCTTCATTGGCAGGTTTTGTAACAGTACTATTCACTTTACCTAAACCTAACGCTTTAACTGTAGCACGTTGGTTTTGAGGACGTCCGATAACACTGCGTTTTAAAGTAATTTTTAATTCAGCCATTATTTTTGTCCTCCTTAACCGATAATTTCTTCTACAGATTTACCGCGAAGTGCTGCCACTTCTTCGGCACGTTTTAATTGTTTTAGACCTTCAACAGTTGCGCGAACAACGTTAATAGGTGTGTTTGAACCTAGTGATTTAGATGTAATATCTGCTACACCAGCTAATTCCAATACGGCACGAACTGGTCCACCAGCAGCTACCCCAGAACCTTCTACTGCAGGTTTCATAAGGATACGGCCGCCACCGAATACGCCAATTACTTCGTGCGGGATAGTAGAACCAACCATAGGCACTTCAACTAAGTTTTTCTTCGCGTCTTCGATTGCTTTACGGATAGCTTCAGGTACTTCTTGTGCTTTACCAGTACCGAAACCAACGTGTCCGTTTTTGTCACCGACAACAACTAAAGCTGCGAAACGTAAACGACGTCCACCTTTAACAACTTTTGTTACACGGTTGATCGCTACAACGCGGTCTTCTAATTCCAAATGTTTTGGATCAATATAAACCATGAATGGTGTTCCTCCTTCTCCTAAAATTCTAGTCCATTTTCACGAGCAGCTTCAGCTAAAGCTTGCACGCGGCCATGGTAAAGGTATCCACCACGGTCGAAGACTACTTTTTTGATGCCTTTTTCAGCGGCACGTTCAGCAACTAGTTTACCAACAGCTGCAGCTGTTTCTGTTTTTGTTCCACCTGAAATTTCTTTATCCAAGGCAGAGGCACTTGCTAGCGTCACACCCGCTACGTCATCAATGACTTGCGCGTAGATGTTTTTGTTAGAACGGAAAATGTTCAAGCGTGGGCACTCAGCAGTACCAGAGATTTTGTTACGTACACGACGATGTCTCTTTTGACGTGTTTTGTTTTTATCTGGTTTTGTAATCACAATTTTCACCTCTTTGATTTAATGTTTACTACTAATATTTCAAGCAGTCAGCAGATTACGGAAAAGAGAAGCTGGCAGACAAGACAAAAGCATTTTATTGGAAAAATCCCATAAAATGACAGTTGCTTGTTGTTGACTTCTGTTTTCTACACAGCTGTTATTATTTACCAGTTTTACCTTCTTTACGGCGTACAAATTCACCAACATAGCGAATCCCTTTGCCTTTATAAGGTTCTGGAGGACGAACGCCACGGATGTTAGCAGCTAATTCACCAACAACTTCTTTGTTGATGCCTTTAACGATAACTTGTGTGTTCGCAGGTACTTCAAATGTTACGCCTTCTGGTGCTGTCATTTCGACAGGATGAGAATAACCAACGTTTAAAGTTAATTTGTTGCCTTGTACTTGGGCACGGTATCCGACCCCGATAAGTTCAAGTGCTTTTTGGAAACCTTCAGAAACACCAACAACCATGTTGTTGAAGTTTGCACGAGTTGTTCCGTGGATTGTTTTCATTTCTTTTGAATCGTTTGGACGAGTGAATGTCACTTCGTTTCCTTCGATGTTCATTTTGATATCAGAAGAAAATTCGCGTGTTAATTCACCTTTAGGTCCTTTAACTGTAATGTTGTTTCCGTCTTGCTTGATTTCAACACCAGCAGGAAGAACAACAACTTTATTACCAATACGGCTCACTTAGAGACACCTCCTTGTGTATTTTTTAGAATTACCATACGTAGGCGATTACTTCGCCGCCGATATTTTTCGCTCTAGCTTCTTTGTCAGTAATTACACCCTCTGATGTAGAGATGATTGCAATTCCTAGACCGTTTAATACTTTTGGTACTTCGTCAGCTTTTACGTATGCACGTAAACCTGGTTTAGAAATACGTTTTAAGTTTGTGATAACACGTTCTTCGTTTTTACCATATTTTAGGAAAACACGGATTACGCCTTGTTTGTCATCTTCGATGTATTCTACGTCGCGGATAAATCCTTCACGTTTCAGGATTTCTGCGATATCACGTTTGATTTTTGAAGCAGGTACTTCTAAAGTTTCATGTTTAACCATGTTCGCATTACGAATGCGAGTTAGAAAATCTGCAATTGGATCTGTCATGACCATTGAACTATTTACCTCCTTTATGCGAGTTTACTTGTTTACCAGCTAGCTTTCTTCACGCCGGGAATTTGACCTTTATAGGCAAGTTCGCGGAAGCAAATACGGCAAAGATGAAATTTACGATAAACTGAATGTGGACGTCCACAACGTTCACAACGAGTATAAGCTTGTGTTGAATGTTTAGCAGGACGTTTGTTTTTAGCAATCATTGATTTTTTAGCCACGTAGTTCGCCTCCTTATATTATTTTTGGAATGGCATACCTAATTGTGCCAACAATTCGCGAGACTCTTCGTCAGTGTTCGCTGTTGTAACAATTACGATGTCCATACCGCGTACTTTATCTACTAAATCATAATCAACTTCTGGGAAGATTAATTGTTCTTTAATACCTAAAGTATAGTTACCACGACCATCGAAAGCTTTTTTGCTGACACCGTGGAAGTCACGTACACGAGGTAAAGAAACTGTTACTAATTTATCTAAAAATTCGTACATTCTTTCGCCGCGTAGCGTTACTTTCGCACCGATTGGCATTCCTTCACGTAAACGGAATCCAGCGATAGATTTTTTAGCTTTTGTGATAAGTGGTTTTTGACCAGTGATTAATGCTAATTCTTCAACAGCTTTGTCTAAGTTTTTAGCATTTGATACTGCATCACCCACACCCATGTTGATAACGATTTTATCAACTTTAGGTGTTTGCATAACTGAGCTGTAATTAAATTTTTCCACCAATGATGGTGTTACTTCTTTAATATATTTTTCTTTCAGGCGGTTCATTCAGTAAGCCCTCCTTCCGCAATTTTTATTTATCTAAAACTTCACCTGTTTTTTTAGAAACGCGGACTTTTTTGCCGTCGACTTCTTTAAACGCAACTTTAGTAGCTTCTCCGTTTGAAGGATCAATCACCATTACATTAGAAACATGAATTGGCGCTTCCACTTCAAGGATTCCACCTTGTGGGGCTGCTTGGTTTGGTTTTTGGTGTTTTTTAACGACGTTGACACCTTCAACGATAACTTTATCTTGTTTAGGAAACGCTGCTAAGACAACGCCTTCTTTGTTTTTATCTTTACCAGTGATAACTTTTACTTTATCGCCTTTTTTAACAAACATTACTGTTTCGCACCTCCTTTAACGTGGGCTCGAGATTATAATACTTCTGGTGCTAGAGAAACGATCTTCATGAAGTTGTTTTCACGTAATTCACGTGCAACTGGTCCGAAGATACGTGTTCCGCGTGGGCTTTTATCGTCACGGATAATTACCGCAGCATTTTCATCAAATTTGATGTAAGAACCGTCAGCACGACGAGCGCCAGATTTTGTACGAACGATAACGGCTTTAACTACTTCACCTTTTTTAACAACCCCACCTGGCGTTGCTTGTTTGACAGTAGCAACAATAACGTCACCGATGTTAGCAGTTTTACGACCAGATCCGCCTAGGACTTTGATCGTTAAAATTTCACGTGCGCCAGAATTGTCAGCGACTCTTAAACGACTTTCTTGTTGGATCACGATGTGTATCCCCCTTTCAGATTTTGTGCTTCAATCTATTAGGAAATTCTCGTTTTATTAGATAATAACTGCTTCTTCGACTACCTCTAGTAAACGGAAACGTTTTGTAGCTGATAATGGACGAGTTTCCATGATTTTTACGATGTCTCCAACTTTCGCTGTGTTGTTTTCATCATGCGCTTTATATTTTTTAGAATATTTCATACGTTTGCCATAGATAGGGTGGTTTTTCTTTGTTTCAACGACAACTGTGATTGTTTTATCCATTTTGTCTGATACCACGCGACCTTGGTAAACTTTACGTTGATTTCTTTCTTCAGTCATACGCGTTTGGCCTCCTTCCACTATTAGTTAGCTTGTTCACGCAATACTGTTTTGATGCGTGCAATCGATTGACGTACTTCTTTAATACGTGCAGTGTTTTCTAATTGACCTGTTGCTAATTGGAATCTTAAGTTGAACAATTCTTCTTTTAATTGTTTTTCTTTATCTAGCATTTCGGCAGTGGTTAATTCTCTGATTTCTTTAACCTTCATTCGATTCACCACCCATTTCCTCACGTTTTACGATCTTAGTTTTTACCGGCAATTTGTGAGATGCAAGACGAAGAGCTTCACGAGCTACTTCTTCAGGAACGCCTGCGATTTCAAACATGATTTTACCACGTTTAACTGGTGATACCCAGCCTTCTGGTGCCCCTTTACCTTTACCCATACGTACGCCGATAGCTTTACTTGTGTAAGACTTGTGAGGGAAAATTTTAATCCATACTTTCCCGCCACGTTTCATGTAACGAGTCATTGCAATACGGGCTGCTTCGATTTGACGGTTAGTAATCCAGTGAGATTCAGTTGCTTGTAAACCCCATTCACCAAATGCTACTTCTTTTCCGCCTTTAGCTTCACCGCGCATTTTTCCGCGGAATTCACGACGGTGTTTTACACGTTTAGGTACTAACATGATTATTTCCCTCCTTTCTCAGTGTTTTTTTTCGTTGGAAGAATTTCTCCACGATAGATCCACACTTTAACTCCTAGTTTTCCGTAAGTAGTGTCCGCTTCTTCCCATGCGTAATCAATGTCCGCACGTAATGTGTGAAGTGGTACAGTTCCTTCAGAGTATCCTTCTGAACGAGCGATATCCGCACCGTTTAGACGACCTGATACTTGAGTTTTGATTCCTTTAGCGCCAGCACGCATTGCGCGTTGGATAGCTTGTTTTTGAGCACGACGGAAAGCAACACGGTTTTCTAATTGACGTGCAATTCCTTCGCCTACTAATTTTGCATCTAAATCTGGTTTTTTGATTTCAACGATGTTGATGTGAACTCGTTTGCCAGTTAATTTGTTTAATTCTTTTCTTAGGTTTTCGACTTCAGATCCGCCTTTACCGATAACCATACCTGGTTTAGCTGTGTGAATTGAAATGTTAACACGGTTTGCAGCGCGTTCGATTTCAATTGTAGATACAGCAGCATCAGCAAGTTTTGTTGCGATAAATTTACGGATTCTTAAATCTTCGTGTAAGAATTCAGCATACTCTTTTTCAGCATACCATTTCGCATCCCAGTCGCGGATGATGCCTACACGCATTCCAATTGGATGTACTTTTTGACCCACTGATTGTCCCTCCTCTTAAATGTTTAAGCTCTGTTTTCATAAAGAAAACAGCCTATTTCATGAGACTTATTTCTCTGTTACAACTACTGTGATGTGACTAGTACGTTTGTTGATTGGTGAAGCTGAACCTTTTGCACGAGGACGGAAACGTTTCATTGTTGGTCCTTCGTTAACAAATGCTTCAGATACGACTAAGCTTTCAACGTCTAAGTCAAAGTTGTTTTCTGCGTTAGCAACTGCTGACATTAAAACTTTTTCAATGATTCCAGCAGACTTGTTCGGTGTGAATTTCAAGATTGAAATTGCATCCGCAACGCTTTTCCCTCTGATAAGATCGATTACTAAACGTGCTTTACGAGGTGAAGTGCGAACTGTTTTTGCAGTTGCTTTAGCTGATGTAATTTGTTCTGACATTTGCATATCCTCCCCTCAAAATTAGCGTTTAGTTTTTTTATCGTCAGCAACGTGGCCACGATAAGTTCTAGTTGGTGCAAATTCACCTAATTTATGTCCTACCATGTCTTCTTGAATGTAAACAGGGACATGTTTCCGTCCATCATATACAGCGATTGTGAAACCTACGAATGATGGAAAAATTGTAGAGCGGCGAGACCAAGTTTTAATTACTTTTTTCTTTTCGGCACCTTGTTGTGCTTCGACCTTTTTCATCAAATGATCATCGACGAAAGGTCCTTTTTTTAAACTACGACCCATGGTGAACCTCCTCTCAAAATGTACGACACATGGTCAAAAAAATTATTTAGTACGACGACGAACGATAAGTTTGTCTGATTTAGCTTTTTTATTACGTGTTTTGTATCCAATTGCTGGTTGACCCCATGGAGATACTGGCGCTTTACGTCCAATTGGTGTTTTACCTTCACCACCACCGTGTGGGTGATCGTTAGGGTTCATTACGCTACCACGAACAGTTGGGCGTTTACGCATCCAACGAGAGCGGCCAGCTTTACCAATGTTGATTAATTCGTGTTGTTCGTTACCAACTGAACCGATTGTTGCACGGCAAGTTGCTAAGATCATACGAACTTCGCCAGAGTTTAAGCGGATTAATACGTATTTGCCTTCTTTACCAAGTACTTGCGCGCTTGTTCCAGCTGAACGAATTAATTGTCCACCTTTACCAGGTTTCATTTCAATGTTGTGGATAACTGTACCAACTGGAATGTTTTCCAATGGTAATGCGTTACCTACTTTAATATCTGCTTCTGGACCAGATACTAGGCGCATGCCTACTTCTAATCCTTTTGGTGCTAAGATGTATGCCTTAACCCCGTCTTCGTAATGAACTAACGCGATGTTAGCAGAACGGTTTGGATCGTACTCGATCGTTTTAACAACCGCTGCGACGTTATCTTTATTACGTTTGAAGTCAATCACACGGTATTGACGTTTGTGACCGCCACCTTGGTGACGAACCGTAATGCGACCGTTGTTGTTACGACCGGCATTGTTTTTTAATGGCTGTAACAATGATTTTTCTGGTGTTGAAGTTGTGATTTCAGCGAAATCAGAACTTGTCATGTTACGACGGCCATTTGTGGTAGGTTTGTACTTTTTAATCGCCACGTCTTATTTCCCTCCTACGTTGATATTGTTCAGGACTGCTTATTCAGCAGCTTCGAATAATTGAATTTCTTTTGAATCTTCAGTTAATGTAACGATCGCTTTGCGACGTTTTTTTGTATAACCTGCATATTTACCCATGCGTTTGAATTTTGGACGCACGTTTAAGATGTTTACGTTTGCTACTTTAACATCGAATGCTGATTCAACAGCTTGTTTTACTAAAGTTTTGTTTGCGCGAGTGTCCACTTCGAAAGTATATTTCTTTTCGTCCATAGCTAACATGGATTTTTCAGTGATCACTGGGCGTTTGATTACGTCTAGTAATTCCATTATGCAAGCACCTCCTCAATTTGAGTAAGAGCTGTTTGTGTTGCCAAGACTTTGTTAGCTGACACAACATCTAACACACTAACGTTATCAGAAGTTACTACAGAAACGTTTGGTAAGTTACGAGCTGATAAAGCTGCAAAGTCGTTACCATTTTCTAAAACAACTAATACTTTAGTATCGATAGACAAGTTAGCAAGAACTTGTTTGAATTCTTTTGTTTTTGGTGCATCGAAGCTTAAACCTTCTACTGCTACCAAGTTATTTTCAGCAACTTTGTCTGATAATACAGATTTCATTGCTAAGCGACGAACTTTTTTAGGAAGTTTGTAGCTGTATGAACGCGGTGTTGGTCCAAAGACTACGCCACCTCCACGCCATTGTGGTGAACGGATTGAACCTTGACGAGCACGACCAGTTCCTTTTTGACGCCATGGTTTGCGGCCACCGCCACGAACAGCGCTACGGTTTTTAACTGCGTGTGTTCCTTGTCTTAATGAAGCACGTTGCATGATGATTGCATCATAGACAACACTTTCATTAGGTTCGATTCCGAAGATTTCTTCATTTAAAGTGATTTCACCGTTTTGAGTTCCATCTTGTTTGAATAATGCTACATTCGGCATTCCTTAGTTCCTCCTTTCCCTACACTTATTTAGCTTTCACAGCTGATTTGATTGTGATTAAAGATTTTTTCGCTCCAGGAATGTTTCCTTTGATTAAGATAACATTTCTTTCTACGTCCACTTTAACAACTTCAAGGTTTTGAATTGTTACGCGGTCGCCACCCATACGGCCGGCTAGTCGTTTATTTTTAAATACACGGTTAGGCGCTACTGGACCCATTGACCCAGGACGACGGTGATAACGAGAACCATGAGACATAGGTCCGCGGCTTTGGCCGTGACGTTTGATTGCCCCTTGGAATCCTTTACCTTTCGTAGTACCTGTAACATCAACAACGTCTCCTGCTTGGAAAACATCTACTTTGATTTCTTTACCTACTTCATATTCTCCTAGCTCAACATTCTTGAATTCTTTAATGAAGCGCTTAGGAGCCGTGTTTGCTTTTGCAACATGACCTTTCGCAGGTTTGTTTGATAAAACTTCACGTTTGTCTTGGTAACCAACTTGGATAGCTTCGTATCCGTCAGTTTCAACAGTTTTTACTTGTAAAACTACGTTTGGCGTAGCTTCAACTACTGTTACTGGAATTAATTCACCAGACTCAGTAAAGATTTGTGTCATTCCCACTTTTTTCCCTAAGATTCCTTTGGTCATGAGTACACCTCCATCTTAATTTTATAGTTTGATTTCAATATTAACACCAGACGGTAAGTCAAGCTTCATTAGAGCGTCAACTGTTTTTGGTGTTGGGTTCACAATGTCAATTAGACGTTTGTGAGTACGCATTTCGAATTGTTCGCGAGAATCTTTGTATTTATGAGTCGCACGAATAACTGTGTAAAGTGAGCGTTCTGTTGGTAATGGAATCGGACCTGATACGTCAGCTCCAGTTCTTTTTGCTGTTTCCACAATTTTATCCGCTGATTGATCTAAAATACGGTGTTCATACGCTTTTAAACGGATACGAATTTTTTGTTTTGCCATCTTGTTCCCTCCTTCGCCTATTTTAAAAGTAGACATAGCTCCACGAAAATTTATCCGGCATGCTCGTTCATGGCAAAGCGTCCGAGCGTGTCGCAACCTCTCGCTTCACAGCCGGCAAATCAAATCGTTGATCTACCAATGCTTTTTACACTCCTGTAAACAGCACCTTTTTGATTATACTATGAAAGGATAGTGTTAGCAAGGATTTTCTGCGTTTTTTTGAAAGAATTTTTTCTTGTTTTGAAAAGCATTTGTTTTGTTTTTCAATTCTTTTCATTCTATTTTTATAAAAAAAGAATTTGAGATTCCTTTTTTACCAGAATCTCAAATTCTTTCTTTTTTATTCTATTAACCAATCCGGCGCATTGGAATATCATTGTTATCTGGATGAACCAATAAATATTGAATAACATCAATATTGCTTGCTTGGAATGAGGCTGCACATGCTTGCAAATATAAGTCCCACATTCGATAGAAGCGCTCGCCTTTTTCGTCAACAATTTCTGCTTCTATATTATGGAAGTTTTTTGTCCAATGTTCCAACGTCAATTGATAATCTCTGCGCAAACTTTCCAAGTCAATCACTTGCAAGTCGTTTTCTGTCATATGGCCGACTAGCTCAGTGACACCAGGAATATAGCCACCTGGGAAAATATAACGATTAATCCAAGCATTTTTAGCCCCACCTTGTTGGCGACTGATCCCATGAATCAACGCCGTACCTTTAGGCGCTAAATTTCGTTGAACGACGTCAAAATATTCATGTAGATTTTCTGCACCGACATGTTCAAACATCCCAACACTCGTAATATGGTCAAAAGACTCTCCTTTTAAATCACGATAATCCATCAATTTGACAGTCATTCGATCTTGCAGGCCTTCTTTTTCTATAATATGGCGAATATGATGAAATTGCTCTTCACTTAATGTAATCCCAGTTGCTTTGGCTCCATATTCTTTCACCGCAGTTAAAATTAACGTGCCCCAGCCGCAGCCAATATCCAGTAAAGTGTCGCCCTCTTTGATAAACAATTTATCTAAAATATGATGCACTTTATTCACTTGCGCTTGTTCTAATGTATCTTCAGGCGTTTTAAAATAAGCACATGAATACGTCATTGTTTGGTCAAGCCATTTTTTGTAAAAATCATTTCCTAGATCGTAATGGCTGTGAATATCCTCTTGCGAACGTTTTTTTGAATGACTTTCTTTAGGAAGCCATTTAATAAATTTAGCATTGTGTAAAAAGCTATCCTTTTGGTTATACACATCATAAATCAGCGCTTGGATATCGCCTTCGATTTCAATTTTGCGATCCATGTAGGCTTCCCCTAAAGTTAACGAAGCGTTATTCAGTAAATCCTTCACAGGAATTTTTTCATTGAATACAATTTTAAAAACCGGATCCCCCGACCCTTGCCCATACTCTTTGACAGTACCATCCCAGTATGTGACTTGTGTCTTTTTTGAAAAAGACCATTTAAACAGTTGACTGTACGTTTCTTTTTCTAACATTGCATTCCCTCCATTAAATACCATTTGAAGCCAAAACAAAAAGGAGTAGCTTTCGGTAGTTCGTCAAAACAAACACCACAGTCCGTTCTAAACTGAAGCACAGAAAAGTTAACACCCCTTCTATGTTCCGCTTCTTTTTTTGCAATTACAGTTCTATTCTACTCCTCTTTTAAAAATTTGAACATTCTTTTAACGTAATACCTACTATTGTTATTCTTTATCACAAAAAAACTAGAGCCAGTCCTTGACAGACTCCTCTAGTTCTAAACATTATGCTTTCTTACGCATCCGTTGTTCCGCATGGGTGTATGCACCATGCCACACGTGCCCCACATAAGGATTAACTTGAATACCGTGTTTAATCGCCGCTGCTACAAATTTTTTTGCTAAAGTTACTGCTTCTAACACCGAATAACCTTTCGCCAAGCCAGCTGTGATTGCCGCTGAAAAAGTACAACCTGCACCATGATTATAATCAGTAGGATATAATTCATTTTCCAAAAGATGCGCGGTGTGACCATCGTAAAACAAGTCCAGTGCTTTTTCACCAGCTAAGCGATGTCCCCCTTTAACCACGACATGTTTGGCTCCCATTTGTACAATTCGTTTTGCCGCTTCTTCCATCTCCGCCACGGAAGAAATTTCGCCTAAACCAGATAAGATGCCCGCTTCAATTAAATTAGGCGTAGCAACTAATGCTAATGGCAGTAAATCGTTTTTTAGGCCTTCCACTGTTATTCTTTATCACAAAAAAACTAGAGCCAGTCCTTGACAGACTCCTCTAGTTCTAAACATTATGCTTTCTTACGCATCCGTTGTTCCGCATGGGTGTATGCACCATGCCACACGTGCCCCACATAAGGATTAACTTGAATACCGTGTTTAATCGCCGCTGCTACAAATTTTTTTGCTAAAGTTACTGCTTCTAACACCGAATAACCTTTCGCCAAGCCAGCTGTGATTGCCGCTGAAAAAGTACAACCTGCACCATGATTATAATCAGTAGGATATAATTCATTTTCCAAAAGATGCGCGGTGTGACCATCGTAAAACAAGTCCAGTGCTTTTTCACCAGCTAAGCGATGTCCCCCTTTAACCACGACATGTTTGGCTCCCATTTGTACAATTCGTTTTGCCGCTTCTTCCATCTCCGCCACGGAAGAAATTTCGCCTAAACCAGATAAGATGCCCGCTTCAATTAAATTAGGCGTAGCAACTAATGCTAATGGCAGTAAATCGTTTTTTAGGCCTTCCACACTTTTGGGTTGCAGAATTTGTGCCGTTCCCTTACAAGCAATGACTGGGTCAATCACGACTTTTTGAATTTTTTCTTGTTTAATGTATTTGCTAGCCATTTTAATATTTTGTTCATTGCCCATCATCCCTGTTTTCAAGGCCGCTACTGGACCGCCTGCAAAAACCGAAATCAATTGTTTTTCTAAGAGCGTTTCTGGCAATTCAGTTACTTCATGTGACCAGCCTGTCGTAGGATCCATCGTCACAATCGAGGTTAAACTTGAAAATCCAAAAACTCCATACTCTTCAAATGTTTTTAAATCTGCTTGAATCCCTGCCCCTCCAGTTGAATCGGAGCCTGCAATCGTCAATACTTTTTCCATTAAATCACCTAACCTTTTTCTCCAAGTATACGGAAGAAACAAGTCTGCTAAAACAGCCAATTGGCTTATTTTTTAGCCAGCCAATTCCTAAACAAAAAAAAGACCAGAGAATAAATTCTCTGGTCTTACGTCCGAATACCCCAGTTTTTCACGCTGGTTAAAACTATAGTTAAAAAGTTAATTATTTAACGATTTCAGTAACAACGCCTGAACCTACAGTACGTCCGCCTTCACGAATAGAGAAACGAGTTCCGTCTTCGATAGCGATTGGGTGAATTAATTCAACGTCCATAGCAACGTTATCACCAGGCATTACCATTTCAGTACCTTCTGGCAATTCTACAACACCAGTAACGTCTGTTGTACGGAAGTAGAATTGAGGACGGTAGTTAGTGAAGAATGGAGTGTGACGTCCGCCTTCTTCTTTTGATAATACGTATACTTCAGCTTTGAATTTTGTGTGTGGAGTGATTGTAGCTGGTTTAGCTAATACTTGTCCACGTTCGATATCTTCACGTGCTACACCACGTAATAAAGCACCGATGTTGTCGCCTGCTTCAGCGTAGTCTAATAATTTACGGAACATTTCAACACCTGTAACAGTTGTTTTAGATGTTTCGTCTTTAATACCAACGATTTCAACTTCGTCACCAACGCGAACTTCACCACGTTCAACACGGCCTGTAGCAACAGTACCACGTCCAGTGATTGAGAATACGTCTTCGACTGGCATCATGAATGGTTTGTCAGTATCACGTTCTGGAGTTGGGATATATTCGTCAACTGCAGCCATTAATTCTAAGATTTTTTCTTCATAAGACTCGTCGCCTTCTAAAGCTTTCAAAGCAGAACCTGCGATAACTGGAACATCATCGCCTGGGAAATCGTATTCTGATAATAAGTCACGAACTTCCATTTCTACTAATTCTAATAATTCTTCGTCATCAACCATATCCATTTTGTTTAAGAATACAACGATGTATGGTACACCAACGTTACGTGATAATAAGATATGTTCACGTGTTTGAGGCATAGGACCATCAGCAGCAGAAACTACTAAGATAGCTCCGTCCATTTGAGCAGCACCAGTGATCATGTTTTTAACGTAGTCCGCGTGTCCTGGGCAGTCAACGTGTGCATAGTGACGAGTTTCAGTTTCATATTCGATATGAGAAGTGTTGATTGTGATTCCACGTTCTTTTTCTTCTGGAGCGTTATCGATAGAATCGTAGCTTTGTGCTTCCCCGCCACCGTGTTTTGATAATACAGTAGCAATTGCAGCTGTTAATGTAGTTTTACCATGGTCAACGTGTCCGATAGTACCAATGTTAACATGGGATTTAGAACGGTCAAATTTTTCTTTTGCCATTTTGAATGTTCCTCCTAAAAATATAAATTTTATTGTTTGTTTTATATGTGATAGACGTTACTAAAAATCGTCTGATCATCATAAGCTATTTTACACGAAATCTTGAAAAAAGGATAGTTCTAAAAACAAACCTTTTATTCTCAAGGAAAATTATGCGTTGCCGCCGTTTTTCTTGATGATTTCTTCTTGAACAGACTTAGGTACGTCTTCATAGTGGTCAAATACCATCATAAATGTACCGCGTCCTTGTGTTGCTGAACGTAATGTTGTAGCATAACCAAACATTTCAGCTAAAGGTACCATCGCATTAACGATTTGAGAGTTACCGTGTGCTTCCATACCTTCAACACGTCCACGACGACTTGTTACGTGTCCCATGATATCACCTAAGTAATCTTCAGGAACAGTAATTGTAACTTTCATCATTGGTTCTAAAATAACTGGGTTTGCATTTTTAGCCGCAGCTTTCAATGCCATAGAAGCAGCTACACGGAAGGCCGTTTCATTTGAATCGACATCGTGGTATGAACCATCGTAAAGTTTTGCTTTGATATCAACTAATGGATAACCAGCAAGAACACCGTTGTTCATAGAGTCTTCTAACCCTTTTTCAACTGCTGGGATGTATTCACGAGGAACCACACCACCGACAATTGCGTTTTCAAACTCGAAGCCTTTACCTTCTTCATTTGGTGTAAATTCAACCCATACGTGACCGTATTGTCCTTTACCACCAGACTGACGAACGAATTTACCTTCTGCTTTAGTCGCAGCACGGAATGTTTCGCGGTAAGATACTTGAGGAGCACCTACGTTAGCTTCAACTTTGAATTCACGTTTCATACGGTCTACTAAAACGTCTAAGTGCAATTCACCCATACCAGAGATAACTGTTTCACCAGTTTCAACGTTTGTTTCAACGCGGAATGATGGATCTTCTTCAGCAAGTTTTTGTAGAGCCACGCCCATTTTATCTTGGTCAGCTTTTGATTTAGGTTCAACAGCGACTTGGATAACTGGATCAGGGAATTCAATAGATTCAAGAATAACTGGTGCATCTAATGCACATAATGTATCACCAGTTGTTGTGTCTTTTAGACCAACAGCAGCAGCGATATCACCAGAGTACACTTTGTCAATTTCTTGACGAGTGTTGGCGTGCATTTGTAGGATACGACCGATACGTTCTTTTTTGCCTTTTGAAGCGTTCAATACGTATGAACCACTTTCAAGGACACCAGAATAAACACGGAAGAAAGTTAAACGACCTACGAATGGGTCAGTCATAACTTTAAATGCTAATGAAGCGAAAGGTGCTTCGTCATCAGCTGGACGAGTTGTTTCTTCGTCTGTTTTAGTATCGATCCCTTTGATAGCATCGATATCTAATGGAGATGGTAAGTAATCAAGAACAGCGTCCAACATTAATTGAACCCCTTTATTCTTGAATGCTGAACCAGCTAATACAGGGAAGAACTCAACGTTGATTGTTGCTTGACGGATACCAGCGACTAATTCTTCTTCAGTGATTTCTTCACCTTCAAGATATTTCATCATTAAGTCTTCGTCAGTTTCAGCAACAGCTTCAACTAATTTTTCGCGCCATTCTTGCGCTTTTTCTAAATAATCTTCAGGAATATCAGTTTCTTGAATATCTGTTCCCAAATCATTTGTGTAGATTTCAGCTTTCATTTTAATCAAGTCAATGATTCCAGTGAAGTCTTCTTCAGCTCCGATTGGAATTTGAATTGGATGAGCGTTTGCTTGTAAACGATCATGTAATGATTCTACTGAATAGAAGAAGTCCGCACCGATTTTATCCATTTTGTTACAGAATACAATACGAGGAACTTTATATTCAGTCGCTTGACGCCAAACAGTTTCTGTTTGAGGTTCTACACCTGATTGAGAGTCAAGAACTGTTACCGCACCATCTAATACGCGTAGAGAACGTTGTACTTCAATTGTGAAGTCCACGTGTCCTGGAGTATCGATGATATTTACACGGTAGCCTTTCCACTGTGCAGTTGTCGCAGCGGATGTAATCGTGATACCACGTTCTTGTTCTTGTTCCATCCAGTCCATTTGTGAAGCACCTTCATGGGTTTCACCGATTTTATGGATTTTACCAGTGTAGTACAAGATACGCTCAGTTGTTGTTGTTTTACCAGCATCAACGTGGGCCATGATACCAATGTTACGAGTTTTTTCAAGTGAAAATTCTCTTGCCATTTTGTATGTTTACTCCTCTCTTTATTTAAATCGATTGTAAATTGACTTTCTGCTGCCACTTTACGCGACAGACAGAGAGGATCTTACCAACGATAATGAGCAAATGCGCGGTTTGCGTCTGCCATTTTGTGTGTGTCTTCGCGTTTTTTAACAGAAGCGCCAGTGTTGTTAGCAGCATCCATGATTTCTTTCGCTAGACGTTCTTCCATTGTGTGTTCACCACGTAGACGTGCGTAGTTAACTACCCAACGTAAACCTAAAGTTGTACGACGTTCTGGACGAACTTCAACTGGTACTTGGTAGTTAGAACCCCCAACACGACGTGCTTTAACTTCAAGAACAGGCATAACGTTTTTCATTGCTTGTTCAAAAACTTCCAATGGATCGTTACCTGTAGATTCTTTGATGATATCAAATGAATTATAGATAATGTTAGCAGCAATCCCGCGTTTACCGTCAACCATTACACGGTTGATTAAGCGAGTTACTAATTTTGAGTTATAAATTGGATCTGGTAAAACATCACGTTTTGCAACAGGACCTTTACGAGGCATCCGTAACTCCTCCTTCCGAAATATGATTTTTCAAGTTGTTATTGTCTTATTATAATTAAGCTTTAGGACGTTTTGTACCGTATTTAGAGCGGCTTTGTTTACGGTCGTTAACACCGGCAGTATCAAGCGCACCACGAACGATATGGTAACGTACCCCTGGTAAGTCTTTTACACGTCCACCACGTAATAATACCACGCTGTGTTCTTGTAAGTTGTGACCGATACCTGGGATATAAGCTGTAACTTCGATTAAGTTTGACAAACGAACACGGGCATATTTACGTAAAGCTGAGTTCGGTTTTTTAGGTGTCATCGTACCCACACGTGTACAAACTCCACGTTTTTGCGGAGAGTTAACGTTTGTTTGAGTTTTCTTAAAACTGTTATATCCTTTGTTTAAGGCTGGTGAATCAGATTTTTCTACTTTAGATTTACGAGGTTTACGTACTAATTGGTTAATTGTAGGCATTCCTTGTTCTCCTCCTTCCTTACTTCGCTTCTAGTTCCACACATCCAGGTGGTTCTTTTTTCGCGATAAAAAATAATGCAATCTCTGCACTCTTTATCAAATATGCTTTGATAGACAGTCAGCACGTCCCTATAAGGAACCTGTAGATAAAGCACCTTTGTTAGGATACCACGATAAGTATCAGCTGTCAACCCTCTTCTTTCGCCTTTCGAAAAAAAGCTTTTCCTTCTATTTAAACGCACTTTTCCTTTAAAAATTTTTATGACTTTTTCAAAAACTTTCTATCTTTTTTAGTTAATTAACGGTACAATATCTTTGACTATTGAAGGGGGCGGAAAACAGCGATGAATCTGAAACAAATGGTAGGAATCGAAGCTGCAAAATATGTAGAAGACGGCATGATTGTCGGTTTGGGTACTGGCTCAACAGCAAAATTTATGGTAGACGAAATTGGTCGTCGCGTAAAAGAAGAAGGATTGTCAATCGTAGGGGTTACTACTTCAAAAGAAACAGAGAAACAAGCCTTGGCCTTGGGCATTCCTTTAAAAAGTATTGATGAGGTTCCGTATGTGGATCTTACGATTGATGGCGCCGATGAAATCAGCGCTGATTTTCAAGGAATCAAAGGCGGTGGCGCTGCCTTACTTTTTGAAAAAATTGTGGCCACTTATTCAAAGAAATGTATTTGGATTGTGGATAAATCAAAAATGGTGGACGATTTAGGAGCTTTCCCACTTCCAGTTGAGGTTGTTCCTTATGGCAGCCGCCAACTAGTGCATTTATTTGAAGAAAAAGGCTATCACCCAACACTTCGTTTAAACGCTGCTGGCGAAACATTAATAACAGATGGAGGCCACCATATCATCGATTTGCATTTAGAAAAAATTACAGATCCAGAAGCTTTAGGTTCTTATTTAGACAACTTGGTTGGCGTCGTTGAACACGGCTTATTTTTAAATATGGTTTCTATGGTAATCGTCGGTTATGAAGCTGGACCGAAAACCTTACATGTTCCCGCACGTTAAGAATGTGTGAAAAAAGATTATTTATATAGGAAGGATAATATATGAAACGAATTGGTTATGCACGCACAACTATTATTGAAGAAGATTTAAAAAATCAACTAACCACTCTCCAATCGTTTGGTTGTGATGATATTTTCCAAGAGACATTTGATCCTCAAGCGGAGATCAGTGTCTTAGACGAAGTCGAAAAACTTCTTTCTGCTGGGGATACACTTATTGTTTGTAAATTGCACCATTTAGGTAAAACAACCCGCCAATTAACAGACTTTATGAAAATGTTAAAGGAAAAACAAGTTGATTTTGTCAGCATTTCAGAAGGAATTGATACTCACCTTCCAACAGGTGAAGCCTATTTCCAATTAATGGAGAGCTTATCTGCGATGGAATGTGCACTAATTAAAGAACGAACACTCGTCGGGCTCCACAAAGCTCGTGAAAACGGAAAAGTAGGTGGACGTCCAAAAATTGATGGACGCACCGTCCGCAAAATCCGTGCATTATATTATGAAAACAAAGAAACAATCCAATTTATTTCTAATAAGTGCGGCGTTTCGGTGGGCACTTGTTATAAGTACATCAATTTACCTGAGACAGATGTCGAGCGGCTGTATTCCTAAGAATAAAAAAGAAGTCCTTCAGATGGGGCTTCTTTTTTGATTCGATTTCACTCTAATTTTTCAGCAACTTTCACGTTTTTTTACTATTTTCCATTGGAAATCTTGCGCAAAACGGTGTACAATAAACGTGGAAATCTTATTTTCAGAAAACTAAACTCAAAGGAGAGCTTATACATGCCAAAATTAGTTTTTTCTCGTCATGGACTTAGCGAATGGAATGCCTTAAACCAATTTACTGGATGGGCTGACGTAGATTTAGCACCTGAAGGTGTTGAAGAAGCAAAAGAAGGCGGCCGTAAAATTAAAGAAGCAGGCATCGAATTCGACGTTGCTTATACTTCTGTTTTAACTCGTGCCATCAAAACTTGTAACTATTTACTAGAATACTCAGATCAATTATGGGTACCTCAAATCAAATCTTGGCGCTTAAACGAACGTCACTATGGTAAATTACAAGGACTAAACAAAAAAGAAACTGCTGAAAAATACGGAGACGAACAAGTCCACATCTGGCGTCGTTCTTACGATACTCTTCCTCCATTAATGGAAGCAACAGATGAAGGTTCTGCAGCAAACGACCGTCGTTATGCAATGTTAGACCAACGCGATATTCCTGGTGGCGAAAACTTGAAAGTTACTTTGGAACGTGCATTACCATTCTGGCAAGATGAAATTGCGCCAGCTTTAAAAGACAACAAAACTGTCTTAGTAGCGGCTCATGGTAATTCATTACGTGCTTTAGCTAAACACATCGAAGGCATTTCTGATGAAGATATTATGGATCTTGAAATCCCAACAGGTAAACCATTAGTTTATGAATTAAACGATGATTTAACTGTGAAAGAAAAATACTACTTATAAGAACTTGTTTCTTATTAACAAAAGCGGTTTGCCTTGGCAAACCGCTTTTTTATGGATTAAATAAATTGACTTTCGGTTAAACAATCTTTATAAATCGCTACTATATCCGCTGCATCCAATGGTACATAAGCCTTTTCGGCAATTGCACTATGGGCCACAGCTTGTTGTGCCATTTCTTCAAATTTATCTGCTTCGATGCCAACTTCTGGTAATGTCATTGGAATGCCACAAGCCACAAAGTAATCATATAATGCTTGAATACCTTTTTTCGCTGCTACTTCCTCTTCTTGTTCGACTATTCCCCAAACATTTCGAGCAAATTGCGCAAACTTGCCTACGGTTTGTTCAGACAAAACGTAATTCATCCAACGAGGCGTTAAAATTGCTAAGCCAATCCCATGCGTAATGTCATAAAACGCACTTAATTCATGTTCCATTGGGTGACAAGACCAAACACCTTGTTTGCCGCGCCCTGTTAAACCATTTAAGGCTAAACTACTTGCCCACATTAAATTAGCACGTGCATCATAATCTTCTGGATTTTCTAAAGCAATAGGACAATTTTTGATAACCGTTCGCATTAAGCCTTCTGACACAAAATCTTGGACGTCCGTGCCTGTCGAAATACTAAAATAGTTTTCAATCAAATGACTGAAAATATCCGCTGAGCCAGCTGCTGTTTGATTTTGAGGAACCGTAAAAGTATTCGTTGGATCCAAGAACGAAACTTTTGGAATCATATTCGGACCACCAAAGCCTAATTTTTGATTGGTTTCTAAGTTAGAAATGACAGCACCTGCGTTCATTTCACTACCTGTCGCTGCTAAAGTCAAGATGGTCACGATTGGTAAAGCAGGACCTGTATACCCTTTTCTGGCTGCAATGACTGTCCAGATATCTTCTTCCGAATAAAAGCCCGCAGCTATTGCTTTGGAACAGTCAATGGTTGAACCACCGCCAACTGCTAAAATAACATCGACTTGGTTTTCTTTACACAACTCAATTCCTTTTCTAACGGTTTCAATGCGCGGGTTTGGTTCGACACCGCTCAACTCAATCAATGTATGCCCGTTTTTTTGGGCCAAATCAGTAATTTGTTGGTACAAGCCATTACGTTTGATACTACCGCCACCATAAACAAGTAAGACATTTTTGCCAAATTGATCTAACACAGCAGGTAATTCGTCTAAACGATCTTTCCCAAAACGGATGTCTGTTGGTACATAAAAATTAAAGTTTTCCATTCTTTCATCCTCCATTCAATGCTCTTACGCATTTATCATACTATTTTTTCAAAAATCCGCCAATCAAAAAGCCGAGCAAATGACAGTTGCTTTCACAACGATCGCTTGACCCAGCTTTTGATTCTTTTTTATAACGAATCGCTTGTTTTGATTAACAAATAAAGAAAATAAGGTGCACCGATGATCGCAACAATAATCCCTGCAGGCATTTCTCCATTGCCAGGCAATAGCCGACCAATCGTATCACTAACCAATAAAAGCAAACTCCCAAACAACGCCGCCAATGGCAATACCTGTTTTTGTTGCGTAAAACCACATTTGCGAGCAATATGTGGCGCAAGTAAACCTAAAAAATTAATTCCCCCTGTAACGGAAATCGCTGATGCCGCCAGCATCACCGCTAACAGCAACGAAACGATTCGTTCTTTTTTCACAGCAATACCTACAGAAATAGCTGTTTCGTCCCCCAATTGTAAAATATCCAACAGACGATGACGCTTCATCGCAAAAAAGAACCCGATGACTAGCCAAGGCAACAAAGCGCCCACAAAGAACCAATTACTGCCCCAGATACTGCCTGCTTGCCACATTGTAACAAAACGGTACTTTTCAGTGTCAATTTTTGATGTAATTAATAAGGTGAGTGCTGAAATACCCGTACTCAAAATGACACCCGCTAAGACCATTCGAACTGGCGTCAATCCTAAACGATGATGATACGCGATTACCAAAATCCCAACAGCCGCTAGCAAGCCGCCAACTAAGGCCACGAGCGGAAGTGCAAACGTCGTGATACTTGTCGTCTCAATAAAACTAATAAACAAAATCACTGCCAAACCCGCACCCGCATTAATGCCTAAAATCCCAGTATCTGCTAACGGATTCCGAGTAATCCCTTGAAGAATAGCGCCGCTTAAGCCTAAAGCTGCGCCCGCTAGGACCGCAAGCACAATCCGTGGTAACCGAAAATCCCAAACTAACAGTTGTTTGGCCTGACTTCCCTGTCCCAAAAGAAGGGCTTTTAAATCCATGACGGAAACAGATAATTCCCCTTGCGTTAAACTGATACAAGCAGTTAGGATAATCCCAACTATTAAGATAGCCACCCAACGGGACACTTTTTTCTGTGTCATCCTAGTTGCCCTCCTTTACGAAATAAATAAAGAAAGAATGGGATGCCAATTAAGGCCGTGATAATCCCAAATGGTGTTTCAAAAGGCGGATTCACCATTCGAGCGATTAAATCTGCCACCAAAACAAGGAGTGCACCGCCTAACGCTGAGAACGGAATCAAGCGACGGTAATTTTCTCCAGAAACTGTTCGCATCACATGAGGCACCACCAAACCAACAAAACTGACCGAGCCAACCAGCGCCACAGACAATCCTGATAAAAGCAAAATCGTTATACTGGCAAACAACCGAATACGCTGCGGATTTCGCCCCAAACCAATTGTTGCATCATCGCCAAACCGTAAAATAGTCACCGACGGACTAATCAGAACTGCTAATGCAAATGCGCCCAGAAAGATAGGAACGACTATTTTTAATTGTGCCCAAGAAATAACGCTGACACCGCCAAGAAACCAAAACGTTAACTCTTGACTCAAATTGAACTGAATGGCTAAGAATTGACTAAATGATAAAAAAAGGGCACTAATACCAGCTCCCACCAAGGTCAGACGCATGGGGCTTGCTCCTCGAATTGAATGATTAGAAAGATAATAAATCAGTGCCACACTCACGCCAGCACCAAGAAAAGAAACAACTAAAAGCCACCAATAACTTGCCTGAGGGAGGAAAGCAAAAACAAGCGCTAAGCCCAAGCCAGCCCCAGCATTGATACCCAGCAAGCCAGAATCTGCCAATGGGTTTTGCGTAATCCCTTGCGCTAACGCCCCACTCACCGCTAAACTTGCCCCCACAAAAGCGGCCCCTAAAATCCGCGGCAACCGAACCGTTTGGATGACTTGATGCGCTTGATTGGTCGCATCGAAGTGCGTAAATGATTCAATAATCGTTTGAATCGAAACCGACGTCGCACCAAACATCAGCGACAGAAGCATTGTCCCCAGTAGCAAAAAAAGACAGACAAGTAACACTTGCCATTGGTGTCTATAAAATCCGCTTATGCCTTTCATCCATCCAGCTCCATTTCCATCAACTCATAAGAAAGCACTAGTGGCCGCTGTGTCTGACTATGGTAACTAATTTCTGCTTGAATAGCGAAAACATCTGCTAAGCCAGTAACAGTAATCACTTCTTGCGGTGTTCCTTCATTGATAATCTTTCCCTCTTTCATCGCAATCACGCGATCAGAAAAACGAGAAGCTAAATTAATATCATGAATCGTCATCACGATAGTTTTTTGATGTTCTTGATTAATTCGTTTTAACACATTTAAAATTTCTAGCTGATGCGCTGGATCCAAATAGGTGGTCGGTTCATCTAAAATTAAAATATCTGTATCCTGCACTAGCGCCATAGCAATCCAAACCCGTTGACGTTGTCCACCTGATAAAATTGCCACAGACTCTCTAGCTAACTCAGTTAAGCCTGTTAATTCTAATGCCCATTGTATGTACTCTTGATCTTCTGTGGTGACACTTTTCCAGCCCGATTGATATGGATACCGCCCAAAAGAGACGAGGTCAAAAACAGATAAATCGATTGTATTTTCTGGCGTTTGTGATAAGATCGCTAGTTCTTGCGCCACTTCTTTTGAAGAAAAATGTTGAAGTTCTTGGTTCTTAATGAACACCTTGCCTTTCTCAGCTGGCAAAATACGCGCAAGTGTTTTTAACAAGGTCGATTTGCCACAACCATTTGGTCCAATAATACTTGTAATAGTTCCCGCTTCAAATGAACAGTTCAGCGCTTCACTAATCACTTGACGACCATATCCTGTAGTTAAGTCCTCTGCCTCTAAATAATTCATAACCATTCCTCTTTAATTTTTCTGTCGTTATTTTACATTTATTGAGAATCGTTCTCACTCATTGTTCCTTGATTATAAAAGACCCTTCCTTAAAAAGCAATGTTTCTTCCAATCAAAAAAACGAATTATCTAAAAAATGCAACTTATTTGCTCAAAAAAGCAAGCGATGATTGACAAACGGTCGTTTTTAACTGATAATGAGAATCGTTATCAACTAAAAATAAAGGAGTTACACAATGAAACTTTTAAAAAAGACGGTCCTAATTGGTACAACCCTTCTTCTTGGTTCATTCTTACTCGCAGCTTGTGGTAATACGAATAAAGAAGCCAACAACGCTGACAAAACACATGAAGTAACAGATACCTTAGGCAATAAAGTAACCGTCCCCGCGAAACCCAAACGGATTATTGCGAGTTATTTAGAAGATTATCTAGTTGCATTAGGAGAAAAACCAGTGGCACAATGGACAGTTGGACAAGGCAGTATTCAAGATTATTTAGCGAAAGAATTGAAAGATGTCCCCACTATTTCCTATGACTTGCCATATGAAGCGGTTCTAAAATTTGAACCTGACTTATTATTAATCAGTTCATCTGCTCTAGTTGAAGGCGGTAAATACAAAGAATACAGTAAAATTGCGCCAACTTATGTAGTCAAAAACGGCGAAAATGTCACCTGGCGTGATCAATTGGAAGATATTGCCACTGTTTTAGATAAAAAAGAACAAGCGAAAAAAGTGTTAGAAGATTATGATACCTTAACCAAAGGCGTCCAAGAAGACCTTGGCAAAAAAGATGCTGGCAAATCTGCGGCAGTCTTATGGGTAACCAACAACCAAGTCTTTATGGTTAGCGATAATCGCTCAAGCGGAACCGTGCTCTATCAGGACTTAGGCCTCCAAGTTCCAAAATTAGTGGAAGAAATTTCTAAAAACGCTACTGCGGATTGGAATCAAGTTTCTTTAGAAAAATTAGCTGAGCTTGACGCAGACCACATTTTCCTTGTAAACAGCGATGAATCAGCACCTCTTTTCCAAGAAGCAATTTGGAAGAACTTACCTGCTGTGAAAAATAACCAAGTTCATACCTATGATAAAAAAAGTAGTTGGTTATACAACGGACCTATTGCGAATACTCAAATTGTTGAAGATGTAAAAAAAGCGCTCTTAAATTAAAAAAAATGCTTGGATGATTGTTTTCATCCAAGCATTTTTTTAATTAGCAATTGCCGTTTCTAAGCCAACTTCAATCATTTCATTAAACGTCGTTTGGCGTTCTTCTGCCGTTGTTTCTTCGCCTGTCACCAAGCTATCACTCACCGTCATAATCGCCAATGCTTCTACATCAAATTTTGCTGCTAAATAATATAACATTGCCGCTTCCATTTCAATCGCTAATACCCCGTATCGACCTAAACGAAAGACATCATCTAAGCTATCTTTGTAAAAAACATCATCTGACAATACGTTACCAACATGGGTAGTAAAGCCTTTTGCTTTAGCAATTTCGTAAGATTTGAGTAAAAGATCAAAGCTCGCAATTTGTGGAAAATCATATTTAGGAAAATCATTGCGAATCGCGGAAGAAGGTGTCGCTGCTGCTTGTGCGATAACTAATTCACGAACATTGACTTTTTCTGAAATAGAACCACACGTACCAACACGAATTAACTTCTTCACATCGTAAGAGTTAATTAACTCATGGGCATAAATACCTGCTGAAGGCATCCCCATCCCTGTTCCTTGGACCGAAACACGCTGTCCCTTATACGTTCCTGTGTAACCTAACATCCCACGAACTTGATTATAGCAGACAGGATTCTCTAAAAAAGTTTCCGCAATATATTTTGCTCGGAGGGGATCCCCTGGTAGTAAAATTTTATCGGCAATTTCACCTGGTTTTGCTTCGATATGCACACTCATTCTGGTTTACTCCTTTTTTTATAAAGCTGCTAGTGTTGCTTTCACTAACTCTTTGAATTGTCCTTTAACGCGTTCAGTTGTTTCAACTACTTCTGCATGATTTAAACTACTTTGCATACCAGCTGCTAAATTCGTAATACAAGAGATGCCTAGTACTTTCATGCCACTATGCACAGCTACAATGACCTCCGAAACAGTTGACATGCCAACTGCATCCGCACCCATCGTCCGTGACATCCGAATTTCTGCAGGCGTTTCATATGTCGGGCCAGAAAAGCCCATATACACGCCTTCTTTTAAATCAATATTTTGTTCCGCAGCCACTTTTTTTGCCACTTCCCGATATTCTTGCGTGTAAGCATGACTCATATCTGGAAAACGCGGCCCGATTTCTTCATCATTTTCACCAATTAACGGATTATCGCCTGTAAAATTAATGTGGTCATTGATTAACATCAAATTCCCCGGTGTATATGTTTCATTTACGCCACCAGCTGCGTTGGTTACAATCATTGAATGAATGCCTAAAGCAGCCATCACACGAACGGGATAAGTGACCGTTTGCATCGAATGTCCTTCATAATAATGAAAACGTCCTTGCATCGCCAAAACTTTTTTTCCAGAAAGCGTTCCGTAAACTAATTGTCCAGCATGTCCAACGACTGTTGAAACAGAAAAATGGGGAATTTCAGAGAAAGGAATAGCAATCGCATCGGTTATTTCATTAGCTAATTCACCTAACCCAGAACCTAAGATTAGACCGAAGTCTGCTTGTTGCACCCCTTTTTCTTTCAAAAACTCAGTTGTTTCGTTTAAATGGTTCGTTAACGTTGTCATGTGTTGCCTCCTCGAATTATTGTAATTGATTTAAAAAGCTTTGACCGTTTTCCGTTGCAGGAACTTCAAAGTTTTCAGCAATCGTTGCTGAAATATCTGAATAAAATCCTTGTGGCAAGCTGCCTTGTTTTGTCATTTTTTTACTATAAGCCAATAAAGGTACATATTCACGTGTGTGGTCTGTTCCTGGGAAAGTTGGGTCATTCCCGTGATCTGCTGTAATTAAAAGCAAATCATCTTCGGCCATAGCTGCCATAATCTCTGGCAAACGACCATCAAAATCTTCGATGGCTTTTGCATAGCCCTTTACATCACGACGGTGGCCATACAGCGCATCGAAATCCACTAAGTTAGTAAAACTTAAACCTGTGAAATCTTTGTTCATGACCGTTAATAATTGATCCACCCCATCCATATTGCTCTTCGTGCGGATAGCTTCAGTAATTCCTTGTCCATTAAAGATGTCGTTAATTTTCCCAACAGCGATCACATCATTGCCGTTTTCTTTCAACGAATCTAAAACAGTATGGCCAAAAGGATCTAAAGCATAGTCATGACGGTTACTGGTTCGAGTGAAATTACCTGGTTCACCAACATACGGGCGAGCGATAATCCGACCAATCATATAAGGTTCGTCTTTCGTAATGTCACGAACATATTGACAAATTTTATACAATTCTTCTAATGGAATAATGTCTTCATGCGCCGCAATTTGTAAAACAGGGTCCGCTGAAGTATAAACGATTAAATCCCCTGTTTTCATTTGATGTTCGCCGTAATCATCAATGACTGCTGTCCCGCTATATGGTTTGTTACAAACAACTTTTCGCCCAGAAAAATCTTCAATTTGTTTCAGTAATTCTTCAGGAAAGCCGTTTGGGAATACTCGAAAAGGTTTTTTGATGTTCAAGCCCATAATTTCCCAGTGACCGGTCATAGTATCTTTTCCAACAGAAATTTCTTCTAATTTGGTGGCATAGCCATCGTGGTCTGCCACTGCTTTGACACCTGTTAAAGGAGCAATAGTTCCCAATCCAAGTTTTTCTAAATGAGGAATGGTTAGTCCCGCTTCTTTGGCAATATGACCCAGTGTATCACTGCCGACATCTCCAAATTTTTCAGCATCTGGTGCTTCACCAATACCGACTGAATCTAGTACGATTAAATGAACACGTTTAAACACACTTGCTTCCTCCTCTAAGGTCGTAAATACGTCAAGAATGACAATTATTTTACGCTAGCCTTTTAAATAGTCTCGAGAATCAAACAGAATAATCTATTTATTCTCAGCTCTTCAATTATACCATGAATCCGCTATTATTGCCTGAAAGAGCATTAAAATTTTCACTGATTCCTTCGATTTTAGCAGGGCTTAAAAATTGAAAGAAAAAAAGTCTCCCACCGTAATTAGGAAACTTTTTTATTGTTTTTTTCGAATAGCCTGCTCTTTAAAAAGAACACGACTCTTTATACAATCGAAACTTTTAACACTCCAAGCGGTCTCCCTCTTTTGGCACATTTAAATACCAGATAACCGCTTCTGATAAAATCACACCAATGCCAATGGGCGGATAAAAATAAATACCGATATATCCGATTGCGAAAAGACAAAGATGAATGATTTTTGTTGCCTTACTATAAGATTTCGATTTTCTTAACTTAGCTGCACCTTGTGGATCTTTCACTACATTGTCTTCATAAATGATCCTTGTTAGCAAGAAGTAGGCAAAATCCCAAACCGTATACACAACAAGATAAAAATAAACAGGTGCCCGCATCCACCAAAATTCACTCACCCAAGCAGTTGCTACCGGAATGAAGGCCATGGAGAATAACCAAAAATTATTTGCCCAAAACGCTTTTTTAGAAAACCAATGAGTTACGGACATTATGTAATGATGATTGTACCAAGCGATACAGATAAAAATAAAACTGACAATAAACGATAAAAAATATGGGATATTTTCTATCAAACCTGCCAAAACACCCACTTGAGGAGTCTTAATTTCTAAAATCATGATGGTCATGATGATGGCAATGACTGCATCACTAAATGCTTCTACACGTGTTTTATTCATTGAACGTCCTCCACTTTTCCTATTCTTACTACAAACAAAAGTATAGCAGAAAAACCAACGATTTTTGAAAAAAAAGCTGCTAGACTTGTTGGTTTTTTTCAAAATTTCGACACTTCCTTCGAATTGTAAAAAACAGCCAAAAGAAAAAAGAAAAGTTACCTTTATCAACTCGCTTTTTTGCAGTGAAGCAGTACCTAATGTCGCTTGTGTTCAACTGATTATCCTAAGAAAAGAAATGGCCCCCCGTCGCTTTGACGGAGGGCCTATTTCTTTTCTTATTTCGTTTTGACGTAATTTTTCCCGTTCGCTTTTGGTCCCGATGATTTTCCGAAGAACACAACTAGGACTAAAATGGTCAATACGTATGGTGCTGCTTGTAGATAAACTTTTGGAATTTCTGAAATAATTGGTAAGTTTTCCCCAGCAATACTTAAGTTTTGTGCAAAACCAAAGAATAAGGCTGCGCCCATTGCCCCAAGTGGATTCCATTTACCAAAGATCATTGCGGCCATTGAAATAAACCCTTGTCCTGCAATTGTGGTAATCCCAAAACGACCCGCAATACTTTGAGCAAAGACAGCTCCGCCCATACCACCTAAGAAGCCGGATAGCAAGACGCCAGAATAACGCATTAAGTAGACATTAATTCCCAATGTATCTGCCGCTTGTGGATGTTCTCCCACAGAACGTAACCGTAAGCCAAAACGTGTTTTATAAATGACAAACCAAGCTAAAATCGCAATCAAAATTGCTACGAAAGCTGGCAAAGAGGTTTTTGCAAAGAATAGTTCACCAATCACTGGAATTTTTGACAATCCTGGGAAAGAAAAATAACCAAATGATTGTGTAATCATATCTGTTTGTCCTTTTTGATAAATAACTTTTACTAGGAAAACCCCTAGCGCCGGTGCCATCAAGTTAATGACAGTACCACTGATAATATGATCTGCTCGTAAGTTAATAGTTGCAACGGCATGTAAGAGAGAAAAGACAATCCCGACAACGCCTCCTACTAAACAAGCAATCCATGGTGTCGCCGCGCCAAATGTATCAGCAAACGTCAAGTTAAAAACGACCGAACTGAAAGCGCCCATTACCATAATACCTTCCAAACCAACGTTAACCACACCACTTCGTTCTGAGAACGTTCCGCCTAATGCTGTCAAGATGAGCGGAGTTGCATACACTAATGTTTGCGTGATGATTGAGGAAATTGTTGCTAAATCCATTAGATGTCTCCCCCCTCTTGATTGTTTTTGTCTGGCGCCGCTTCAATTGTTTCTACAATCGCTACTTCTTTTTTACTACCAGACGCTTTCGCTAACAAGAAACGAATTAAATAACTAATTCCCACAAAGAAAATAATTGCTGCAATAACAACATCAACTAATTCGGTTGGTACACCAGCTATCAACGGCATTCCTTGTCCACCAAGTTTTAACATTCCAAACAGTAATGCGGAAAGTAAAATCCCGATTGAGCTACCTGCTCCTAATAGAGACACGGCCATACCATCGAACCCAATGCTCAACGATGTGTTTTGAATAAAGAAGTTTTGGAAAGTCCCCAATCCTTGGACCGCACCACCTAAACCAGCCAGCGTTCCTGAAATCATCATGGATAAAATAATCGTTCGCTTGCTGCTCATTCCAGCATATTCAGAAGCAAATGGGTTTAACCCCACCGACCGAATTTCAAAACCAAGCGTTGTTTTTTTCATCAAGAACCACACAAGAATAAGGAAAATGAAGGCCAAGAAAATGCCGATGTTCAAACGAGAGCCATCACTGATACTTGTTAAAAACGGTGAGCGTAATGATGCATTCGCACCAATCATTTTGGTAATCCCTTTATTCGCCATAATACTTGGTTTCATGACATTATTAGCAATATGATTTCCTGTGTATAATAAAATATAATTCAACATAATCGTAACAATAACTTCACTCGTCCCAAAATAGGCACGCAAGAAACCTGGAATGGCTGCTGCTAAAGCTCCTGCAACTGCCCCAACAATAATCGCCACCGGCAACGCAATCATCCGGGGGGCATCAGGCATGGATAAAGCGACCCAAATACTAGCCACCCAACCACATAAGGCTTGTCCAGAAAGCCCGATATTAAAGAATCCAGCCGAATTTGCCACCGAGAATCCTAAAGCGGTAAAAATCAACGGTGCTGCGGTGACAAAAATCTCACCAATACTTTTCTTTCCTTGGAAAGCTGTTTCAAACATCGCTTGATACCCAGCCACTGGGTCATAGCCAAAGATAACCATAATAATTGCCCCTAAGAGGAAACCCATAATAACAGATAACACAGGGACTAAAATATTTCTTATTTTTTCAGAACGATTATTCAACAGTTTCACCTGCCTCTACTTTTGATAACTCAGCACGGGCTTCTTCCAATGAGTAGCCAGCCATTAACAAGCCCAATTCATTTTCTGTCGTTTCTTTCGGATCAACAATTCCGACGATTTCCCCCGCATGAATAACAGCGATACGATCAGAAACGTTTAAAATTTCGTCTAATTCAAAACTTACTAATAAAACAGCTTTATTTTTATCTCTTTGTTCAATTAGTCGACGATGAATGTATTCAATAGCTCCGACATCTAAACCGCGTGTTGGTTGAGAAACAATCAACAAATCTGGATCGCGGTCAACTTCTCGGGCAATAATCGCTTTTTGCTGATTCCCACCTGAAAGCGCCCGAGCTGGTACTAATTCATTAGGAGTCCGTACATCATATTCTTCAATTAATTCACGGGCATGTTTGTTAATCATTCGATAGTTTAAAATACCTGTTGAACTGTATGGTTTTTGGTAATACGTTTGTAGGCCAATATTTTCAGCCAATGTCATCTCTAATACCAAACCATATTTATGTCGGTCTTCAGGAACGTGGGCGACACCCATTTCCGTAATTTCCCTAGGTTTGCGATTAGTAATCTCTTTTTCATTCAAATGAATGGAGCCTTTTTCGACTTTCGTTAATCCTGCTAAGGCTTGGATTAATTCTGTTTGTCCATTGCCATCAATCCCCGCAATTCCAACAACTTCCCCTGCTCGGACATCTAAGCTAAGATTTTTCACCGCATCTAAGCCGCGGCTTTCTTTCACTACTAAATCTTTAATTGATAAAATTGTTTCTTTCGGTTGCGCTGGTTTTTTCTCTGTTTTGAAAGAAACAGAACGGCCCACCATCATATCGGCTAACTGTTGCGAAGAAACGTCTTTCACATTGACGGTGCCAATACTTTGCCCCCGGCGAATGACCGTACAACGGTCCGCCACTTTTTTAATTTCATCTAACTTATGTGTAATTAAAATGATCGATTTGCCTTCATCGGTTAGTTCTTTCAAAATAATCATTAATTCATCAATTTCTTGTGGCGTTAATACTGCGGTTGGTTCGTCAAAAATTAAAACGTTCGCCCCGCGATATAAGGTCTTTAAAATTTCAACCCGTTGTTGCATACCCACAGAAATGTCGCGAATATAGGCATTGGGATTTACATCCAACCCGTATTGCTTAGACACTTCTTCAATCTCTTTTTTCGCTTTTTTCCGGTCTAAAATACCGCCATGGGTAGGTTCACTACCTAAGATAATATTTTCAGTCACAGTAAAGGCTTCAACTAACATAAAATGCTGATGGACCATTCCGATTCCTAAACGATTGGCTGCAGTAGGACTTGTAATGTTGACTTTTTCGCCATTCATATAAATCTCACCTGAGGTCGGTTCCAATAGCCCTGATAAGATATTCATCAAGGTCGACTTGCCTGCACCATTTTCACCTAGCAGTGCGTGGATTTCACCAGGTTTTACTTGTAAATCAATTTGGTCGTTGGCTTTGAACGTCCCAAATTCTTTGGTGATTTTACGCATCTCAATTACGTTTTCTTCTTGAGACAAGGTCTATTCACTTCCTAACAAAATTATATTGGCAATACTTTAGAGGGTAATTTTGACCCTTAACTAAGTAGTTGAAGAACCTCAACTATTTAGTTAAAAATCCAAACATCATAAAGGGTTTCCTTGGCAGCCGTCGCTGCCAAGGACCACTTTATTTTTAGAAGGAACAATAATGAGCCCTTCTTTTTTCATTTAGGAGCTTAAATTATTCTGGTTTTTCTGGGACTTTTACGTCACCTGAGATTACTTTATCTTTTGCTGTTTTAACAGCTTCTTTTGTTTTGTCGTTTAAATAGCCGTCTGTTAAGTCAACGCCACCATCTTTTAATCCATAAACTAAATGTTCGCCACCAGGGAATTTGTCTTCTAACGCACGGTTGGCAATATCTTGAACCGCTGTGCCGACACCTTTAAGCGTTGAAGTTAACGTGAAGTTGTCTTCTTTGCCGTCTTTTGTTTTGTACTTGCCATCAGCATCTTGATCGCGGTCAACGCCGATTACCCAAACTTTGTCGCCAGAACCTGATTCATTCAAGTCTTTTGCTTCTTGGAAGACTCCTTGTCCAGTCGCACCAGAAGCATGGAAGATGATATCAACGCCGTTTTGGTACATTGCAGCAGCTAAAGCTTTCCCTTTGGCAGGATCAGCAAATGAAGCCGCATATTTTGTATCAACAGTAATTTCTTTACCTAATTCTTTCGCAGCATCAGCCACACCTTTTTCAAAACCAGCTTGGAAACGGTCAATTACGACCCCTTCTTCACCACCAACAAAACCGACTTTGTTCGTTTTTGTTTCGTTTGCAGCAGCAACACCGGCTAAGTAAGCTGCTTCATTATCTCTAAATGTTGCAGAAACGACATTCTTTTTGCCATCGATTTGATCATCGATTAAAACAAAGTTTGTATCAGGGTTGGCATCTGCTGCAGAAGAAATTGCATCTTTTAGCAAGTAGCCAATACCAAAGATTGTGTTGAATTTACTTGATACCGCTTGGTCAATATTTGTTGTATAGTCAGCTGCATCATTCGATTGAATATATGCATACCCTTTTGAACCTTCTGGTAAATCATGTTCTTTACCCCAAGCTTGCAATCCTTCCCAAGAAGATTGGTTGAACGACTTGTCATCCACGCCGCCTGTATCTGTAATGATTACAGCACTATGCGCTGCATCCCCTTTGCCACCGCCGCTTTCAGCGGTTTTCCCTTTGCCACCACCACATGCTGCAAGTGAAACTGATAAACCTAATGCAATCAAACTAAAACCGAATAATTTTGCTTTTTTCATTTCTGTAAAGCCTCCTAAAAATAGTTTAATGTATTTAAACAACTAAGTTGTTTCTAAGGTTGGTCTGGGACTTTTACGTCACCAGAGATGATTTGTTCTTTGGCTTCTTTAACTGCCGTTTTGGCTTGATCGCTTAGGGCTTCTGTTGTTAAATCAACACCGCCATCTTTCAATCCATAAGTTAAATGTTCGCCGCCAGGGAATTTATCTTCTAATGCAAGATCAGAGATTTTTTTCACAGCAATATTTACACCTTTAATGGTTGAAGCTAACGTTAAGTTATCATCCTTGCCATCTTTGGTTGTATATTTACCGTCTTCGTTTTGGTCACGGTCAACACCAATCACCCAAACTTTATCTTTTGAACCTGTTTCATTTAGCGCTTTGGCTTCTTGGAAGATTCCTTGTCCTGTAGTCGCCGCTGCGTGATAAATAATGTCGGCACCTGCTTGATACATAGAAGAAGCTAAGGCCCGTCCTTTTGAAGCGTCTGCAAATGTCCCTGCATAAGTAGACGTAATTTGAATATCTTTGCCTAATTTTTTGCCAGCGTCTGCTACACCTTTTTCAAAACCAGCTTGGAAACGGCCAATAACAGGTCCTTCAACCCCGCCGATAAATCCTACTTTGTTGGTTTTCGTAGTGTTAGCTGCTGCCACACCTGCTAAATACGCAGATTCATTATCTCTAAATGTTGCAGAAGCGACGTTGTTTTTCCCATTAACTGTATCGTCGATTAGAACGAAATTCGTTTCTGGGTTGGCGTCCGCTGCATCTACTACTGCATTTTTTAGTAAATAGCCAATGCCAAAAATCGTTTTAAATTGACTTGAAATGGCTTGGTCAATGTTTGATGTATAATCAGATGCTTCATTTGATTGAATATACGCATACCCTTGAGGTCCTTCTGGAAGTTTGTGCTCTTTGCCCCACTCTTGCATTCCTTCCCACGCAGATTGGTTAAAAGATTTGTCATCAATGCCGGCTGTATCTGTGACCATTACGACACTATGTTGTGGATCACCTTTTGTGTTGGCGTTCTTTTTGCTATTGCCACCACATGCAGCTAACCCAATGGTTAAGGCAACTGCCGCCAATCCTAGACCTAAAAATTTTGCTTGTTTCACTTTCCGAAAAGCCCCCTACTATTTTATCTATTATTTCATTCGCATTTATGCTATTGAAATCTACTTTGAGCCCAACGAAACCTTATGTCCTTTTTTTAAAAATCTTTATCTGTAAATGAATAGGGCAATAATGCCTCAACTGTCATTGTTTTAGTCGCGCCATCTTTACCAACTAGCGTGACTGGCATTTGTGGATCAAAGAATTCAGCCATTACTTGACGACAAGCGCCACATGGAGAAATGGGTGCCTCTGTATTACCTGCTACAACTAAATGTTGGAAGGTCCGTTCATCTTCTGAAATGGCTTTAAAAATCGCCGTTCTTTCTGCACAATTTGTTAAACCAAAGGAGGCATTTTCAATGTTGACTCCTTGATACATTTTCCCGTCTGCAGTCACTAAGCAAGCGCCCACAGGAAAGTTAGAATACGGTACATAGGCGTGTGCCAATGCTTCTACGGCACAATCAAGCCATTCTTGTTTTACTGTCATCTTTTTCGCCACACCTTCGTTTAATTTGAAATACGAATTAATACCCTTCGCCAGTTGCGCCAGAAACAATTGCTACACCCGTACTTGCACCGATACGTGTTGCCCCCGCTTCAATCATTGCTAGCGCTTCTTCTGCATTATGCACGCCACCAGAAGCCTTAACGCCCATGTCAGGACCAACTGTCTCACGCATTAAACGAATATCTGCTACTTTAGCGCCGCCTGTTGAGAAGCCAGTAGATGTTTTAACGAAATCGGCACCTGCTTCTTTGGCTAATTCACAAGCTTTAACTTTTTCTTCGTCTGTTAATAATGCTGTTTCAATAATCACTTTGACTAACGCTTTTCCTTTGGCTGCATCTACTACGCCTTGAATGTCTTGACGTACGTGATCGTATTGTTGTGATTTTAATGCACCAATATTAATCACCATATCCACTTCATTCGCACCATTTTTAATCGCATCAGCTGCTTCGTATGCTTTAACTTCTGGTGTATTTGCCCCCAAAGGAAAGCCAATAACGGTACACACAGCGACGTCGGTATCTGCTAATTGCTCGCTAGCAAAAGCGACCCAACAAGGATTGATACATACAGAGAAGAAGTTGTACTCCTTAGCTTCATCAATAATTTTTTGGACAGCGGCTTCTGTCGCTTCTGGTTTCAAAATAGTGTGGTCAATCATGCGGTTTAATTCCATGATGAGAATTCCTCTTTTCTTTTTGTTTTATTCCGTAATAATATCGTGAATCAAAATAGGCTCTTCGCCGGTTGGTCCAATTTCAATGTTTTTATAAAGCAATTGTTCGACTTCTGTCACGTCTTCACGATTGGCATAAATAGTTAGTAATGATTCGCCTTTTTCAACTGGGCTCCCTACTTTTTTGTGAAGTTTCAAGCCAACTGCAAAATCAATCGTATCTTCTTTCGTAGCACGACCAGCGCCCAGCAACATTGCGGCAACACCAATTTCATTGGCAACGATTTTTTGTACCACGCCTGTTTCTTTGGCAGGTAAATCAAATTGATAAGTTGCGGTTAATAATTTTTCTGGCTGGTCAACAACGGAACTGTCGCCGCCTTGATTTTCAATCATTTCTTTAAATTTTGCGAGTGCTCGACCGCTTGTTAATGCTTCTTCTAATAAAGCCCTTGCTTCGTCTAACGTCTCGGCTTTTTTAGCTAAAACGACCATCTGACTTCCTAAGACATAGCACATCTCCACTAAATCTTCTGGTCCATTTCCTTGCAAGGTCTCGATTGCTTCAACGATTTCTAAACTGTTTCCGATGGCCTCCCCTAAAGGTTGTGACATGTCTGAAATCACTGCCATCGTTTGGCGATTTGCCAGTTTCCCAATGCGAACCATTGTTTCCGCTAATCGACGAGCACTTGCTAGGTCTTTCATAAAGGCCCCTTCACCAGTAGTCACGTCTAAGACAATCGCATCTGCCCCTGCGGCAATTTTTTTACTCATAATGGAACTTGCAATTAATGGAATTGAGTCAACAGTGGCGGTCACATCACGTAACGCATAAAGTTTTTTGTCTGCTGGTGCTAGATCACCTGACTGACCAATTACTGCCACTTTTGTATCGTTCACCAATTGAATAAAACGTTCTTCTGTCAATTCAACTTTAAAACCAGGAATCGCTTCTAATTTATCCAACGTACCGCCCGTGTAGCCTAAGCCACGACCAGACATTTTTGCTACATTGACCCCGACACTAGCAACTAATGGCGCTAAAATAAGCGTCGTAGTGTCGCCTACGCCACCTGTAGAATGCTTGTCGACTTTGATTCCTTCTATAGAAGAAAGATCCACAATTTCGCCTGAATGGACCATTGCTAACGTCATTTGTGTAATTTCTTCGTCTGTCATATCTTGGTAAAAAACAGCCATTAAAAAGGCACTTACCTGATAATCTGGAATTGAACCATCTGTGTATCCGTTGATAATAAATTGAATTTCTTCGCTTGTTAGTTGATGCCCGTCACGTTTCTTTTCAATAATGTCTACCATTCTCATGAATTCGTTCCCTCCGATTTCCCGATAATGTATTATACAACAAAATCGTTCAGCTTTAAACCATTTAGTAAACCAGTTTACTATTATTTTTTTCTTGTGAAAACGCAAACAACACGAACATTCTATTTCTAAGCTGTTTTTTAAATCGGTTTTGTGCTTTTTCTAGCAATAAACGTTGCATCAAAAACTTTATTTGGAACTTTCCCTGTTGGATCTGCAATAGCTTCCACCAAAAATTTTGCTGCATAATAGCCAATATCAAAACTCGGCTGATAGACGGTTGTTAAACTCGGCACCAAATATTCGGAAATTTCCAAGCCATCAAAACCAACCACCGAAATATCGTCAGGAATTTTCTTGCCCGCTTCTTCAATGGCTTGATAAGCTCCCATCGCCATTTCATCATTGCCACAAAAAATTGCTGTGATTTCTTCATTTTTCAAAACTTCTTTTGCCGCAGCATAGCCGCCATGCAAGTTCAATTCCCCAGCACAAACATAATGCGGACGAAAAGGTAAATTGTTGTCCTGTAACGCATGCTGATACGCCGTCACTCGTTCCGTTAAACGATAATAGCCGGCACTTTCACGCAACATGCCAATATGCTGATGACCTTGTTGGATCAAATGATGGACCGCTTGATAAGCACCTTCGTACTCTTTAACGATTAGTCGTCCGCTATCTCGTGGATTAATCCCACGATCGACAAGAATGACAGGAATCGGATGTTCTCGTCGGTCTTTTAAAATATGATTTTCTGGCAAAACATTCGGCGTGGCAAAAATAATGCCATCCACCGACCGATGAATCAGCTCGCTAACATATTGCATCGCTTGTTCGGAATCATGCTTTGAATTGCATAACAAAATCATGTAGCCTAACGAATTTAAATATGTTTCCACACCTTCAATCACTTTTGAGAAAAAGAAATCCGTCACATCTGGCACAATCATACCAATGGTTTTGGAATGACGGTTGATTACATTCGAAGCAAAGTAATCTGGCTTGTAATGATTTTCAGCGACTACCGCCAACACCTTGTTACGGGTTTTTTCACTGAAACGACTCCCTTTATTATTCAGAATTTGTGAGACGGTTGTGACAGAAACACCAGCCATATCAGCAATTTCTTTAATCGTTAGTTTCATCGCGCCCCTCCCAACGTCTCCTTTTGCATTGACAGACATTTGTAGACATGTTACAGTCTTCAAAATACTTATCGAATCTTTTACATTTTAACAAAAAAAAGACAAAAGAAATAGACTAAAAAGATTAAAAAACAAAAGAAAATGGAGGCTATTTTTTTCATGGAAGAATCCCGTGTCCGTCAATTACCAAAAATCGAGCTGCACTGTCACTTAGATGGGTCGATTCGACCAACCACTTTACGCACCATTGCTGAAAAACAAAACATTCCATTACCCCAAGACGAACAAGCCTTGAAAGAGTTAGTGGTTGCCCCTGAAAAATGCACCGATTTGAATGATTATTTAACTCGGTTTGACTTCGTGCTCACCTGTCTACAAACAGCTGAAGCTTTGCAAGCAGCGGCGTATGACGTGATTAGCCAAGCTGCCGAAGATGGCGTGGCATACATAGAGGTGCGTTTTGCGCCTTCCCAACATACAGAAAAAGGCTTACGGTTACCTGAAATCGTGACTGCTGTTTTAACTGGCTTAAAACAAGGCGAAGAAGATTTTGGTGTAAAAAGCAATGCACTGTTATGCGGCATGCGGCATGATCAACAACAAGCCATAGAAAAAATCGTTCACTTAGCGCATGATTTCAGAGAGACAGGCGTTGTCGGCTTTGATTTAGCTGGCAATGAAGTCGATTTTCCTCCCTACACATTTGAAGACGTATTAGCTTTAGCCAACCAATTGTCAATTCCATTAACACTCCACGCTGGGGAATGCGGCTGTGGCAAAAATGTCGCTGATGCTGTCACTTTAGGTGCTACTCGGATTGGCCACGGTATTGCTTTGAAAGATACACCCGAATACTTGGCGCTCTTAAAAGAAAAAAAGGTTCTTTTAGAAATGTGTCCAACTAGCAACTTCCAAACAGGCACCGTCAAAACATTGGCTGAATACCCTTTTCAACAATTTATAGAGGCTGGCTTAGCCGTCTGCATCAATACCGATAATCGCACTGTTTCAGATACTACGTTAACGAAAGAATTCATGAAATTGGCCACTTGGTATCAATTAAGTTATGACGAAATGAAGCAACTCACTAAAAATGCGCTTGCAGGTGCTTTTTTATCGCCAGACGAAAAAAAACTGTTGAACCAAAAAATTGATCAAGCATATCTATTCTAAAAAAGAACCTCCACTAAAGTGGAGGTTCTTTTTTACTCTGCTTCTTTAACACTTCGTAAAATATAATAGCCTTTGTCTTTTGTCACAATTTCAACATTGCCAAATACTTCAGCCATTTTCTTTTCTGCACTAGGTGCACCTTGTTTCTTTTGAATAACTACCGTTAGTGTGCCACCAACTTTCAACAACGGAAAAGCCCCTGTTAAAATGCCATGGACAACTTTTTTGCCTGCACGAATGGGCGGATTGCTAACAATCGCCGCGTAGGTCGTTTCGTTTAAGGTTTCATACACATTGGAAGAATGGATATCCACAGTAGTAATTTGGTTGCGTTGGGCGTTCATTTGAGCTAGCCCAACTGCCCGTTGGTTGACATCCACCATTTCCACCAGTCGACCAGTCGCCGCTGCTAAGGACAACCCAATTGGTCCATAGCCACAACCAACATCTAACAAACGGCCTGCTGGTAAATTTTCCCATTCAAAGGCATCAATCAACACACGAGAACCATAATCCACTGTTCCTCTTGAGAAGACCCCACTATCGGTCGTAAACTGAAAGGTCCGACCACGTAATGGAAAAGACCAGCTTTCTAAATCATGTGCTAATTCTGGATTTTCTGTATAATAATGATTCGCCATTTTGTTCTTCCTATCTATGCTTGTTTTGGTTTTAGTCTACCTTTTATTTCTCGAACAATCAAGGCACCTAATAATTCATAGCCCACTTGTGAAAAATGCAAACCATCCGCTTGTAAAAATTCATCCGTTCCGGGATAAACAGTCATTGCTTTATACAAATCAATAACTGGTAGGTTATGTGCCGCTCCGACTTCTTGTGCAACCTTGACCAATTCCTTGATACGCGTTTGTGGCCGTTCTGGACGTCTGCCACTATCCGCATATGGTGGCGTAATTAAAATCACCTTTTCTGAACCAATTTCGTGAATCATTGTTTCAAGGTTTTCTCTAAACGTGGCTACTGTTATATTTCGATCCAGTGACGCATCATTGGCGCCAAAGAAAATCACCACTTCATCAGGTTTCTCAATTAGTACTTCTTTATTTAATCGTTTTAAACCATCCTCTGTTGTATCGCCAGGCATTCCAGCATTAATAACAGCCACTTCTTCTAGACCCATCGCAGCAATATCCCGTTTCACTAAGTCAACAAGAACAGGTGAGACGGCTTCGTCTAAATAACCAGCAGTAATGCTATCACCAAATAATACAATTTTTCTCATGGCTTTTCCCCTCTTTTCTAACAGTTTTCTCTTTTCATGATACCATTTTCATCATAAATTGGCGAAGAAGGGAATTCTTTTGTAAAATCCTGTGTTTCCCTTGTGAAATTATGGTAAAATGTACAAAGATTGAACAGGGTTTGGTGGAGGAACAATGGACGATAAAATGAATTACTACCCAATTTCCAGAGAAGAATGGCATGGGTTTTATCATGACGGCAAAGCACCGTTAACCGAAGCAGAATTGGATAACATTAAAAGTGTGAACGACCAAATTTCACTAAAAGATGTACAAGAAATTTATGTACCCTTAACGCATCTTATTCATTTATACATGAAAGAATTTGAATCGCTAACACTTAGCAAAGGATTATTCCTACATGAATATGTCTCTGTACCACCATTCATCATTGGAATTGCCGGCAGTGTCGCCGTTGGTAAAAGCACCACCGCTCGTCTTTTGCAAAGAATTCTGGCCCGAACGTTTAAACGAAGAAACGTTCAACTCATTACAACGGATGGATTTTTGTATCCCAATAAAGTGTTAGAAGAACAAGGAATGATGGACCGAAAAGGGTTTCCTGAAAGTTATGACATGGAGAAGCTAATTAATTTCTTAAACGAAGTCAAAAGCGGCAAAGACGAAATTAAAGCACCCGTCTATTCTCACAGTGTCTACGATGTTATCGAAGGCGAATATGAGTTGATTCAACAACCAGATATTTTGATTGTTGAAGGCATTAACACATTACAGTTACCCGCCAATCAACAAATTTATGTGAGTGATTTTTTTGATTTTTCTATTTTTGTGGATGCCGATCCAGCCTTAATTGAAAAATGGTACCTAGAACGTTTTGGGGCCTTATTAGATACGGCTTTCTTAGATCCTAATAATTATTATTACCAATATGCAATTGGCAAACGAGAAGATGCTTTCGCCATGGCACGGAATGTTTGGAAAACCGTGAACTTACCGAACTTGGAGGAATATATCTTGCCAACGCGCGGACGTGCGGACATTATTTTGCATAAAACGGAAAATCATTTGATTGACCAAATCTATCTACGTAAATATTAAGGGTTGACGAGCTAAGAAATATCCTGTATCTTTTGTAGAAATATCCTTGAAAATTTTCAGCAGAATGCATGACTTTCAAGGAGTAAAATGTTTTAATAAGTATAGCTAGACAAAGAAGAGTACGGAACAAAAGTGAACCACTTTTTAATCGCCTGATTCTCGGCTGTTTAAAAGTAGCCCCTGCGGAATTAAGCCAAAATTTTCTAAAAATCGTAAAACAATTTTTGAAAATCCTTTCTTAATTCTTGGTGCTGACCACTTTTTAACCGCCTTTTCTTTAGATAAATTTAAATGGATAAGGGGTAATAGACGTGACTAACGTTGCCGATTTGACATCTGTCGAAAAAATTATTGTTTTAGACTTTGGTAGTCAGTTTAACCAATTGATTACTCGTCGTATTCGTGAATTTGGCGTATTCTCTGAGTTATTAAGCCACCGAACTACGGCAGAAGAAATTCGCAAAATCGCGCCTAAAGGAATCATCTTCTCAGGTGGACCAAACAGCGTGTATGACAAAGATGCTTTTAGCATTGATCCAGAAATTTATGAGTTAGGAATTCCCATTCTTGGCATCTGCTACGGTATGCAATTAATGACTCATAACTTAGGCGGAAAAGTAGAACCTGCCGCAAACCGTGAATACGGAAAAGCAGAATTAGAAATCCTTGGTGATGCGACATTATTCCAAGGAACACCTGCGAAACAAACCGTTTGGATGAGCCACGGTGATTTAGTAACAGAAATCGCTCCTGGATTCGAAAAAGTTGGGACAAGCAATGATTGTCCAATCGCTTCTATCGAAGATGCCAACCGCAAATTCTACGGCGTACAATTTCACCCAGAAGTTCGTCATTCAGAATATGGTAACGACTTATTACGTCACTTTGCTTTTGATGTTTGTGGCTGTACTGGTGACTGGAGCATGGAAAACTTCATCGATATGGAAGTCGCTAAAATCCGTGAACAAGTAGGCGATAAAAAAGTCTTACTTGGTTTATCAGGTGGCGTTGACTCAAGTGTTGTCGGCGTACTTTTACAAAAAGCCATTGGCGACCAATTAACTTGTATCTTCGTTGACCATGGATTATTACGTAAAGGTGAAGCAGAGCAAGTAATGGAAAGTTTAGGCGGTAAATTTGGCTTAAACATTATTAAAGTAGATGCGAAAGAACGCTTCTTAAGCAAATTAGCAGGCGTTTCTGACCCTGAACAAAAACGTAAAATCATCGGTAACGAATTTGTGTATGTTTTTGATGACGAAGCAACTAAACTTGCTGGGGAAGAAGGCGTTTCATTCCTAGCACAAGGAACTCTTTACACAGACGTCATCGAATCTGGTACAGAAACTGCGCAAACAATTAAATCACATCACAACGTTGGTGGTCTTCCTGAAGACATGCAATTTGAATTAATTGAACCTTTAAATACATTATTCAAAGACGAAGTTCGTGCCTTAGGAACTGAACTTGGCATGCCTGATGCAATCGTTTGGCGCCAACCATTCCCAGGACCAGGATTAGGTATTCGTGTGCTTGGTGAAATTACAGAAGATAAATTACAAATCGTTCGTGATTCAGATGCTATCCTACGTGAAGAAATCGCAGCAGCTGGCTTAGATCGTGACATTTGGCAGTACTTTACTGTCTTACCTGGCATCCGCTCAGTAGGCGTTATGGGCGATGGCCGTACCTACGATTACACAGTCGGTATCCGTGCTGTGACTTCTATCGACGGCATGACCGCTGACTTTGCCCGTATCCCTTGGGATGTTTTACAAAAAATCTCTGTGCGCATCGTGAACGAAGTTGCACATGTAAACCGTATCGTGTACGATATTACTTCAAAACCACCTGCAACTGTGGAGTGGGAATAACAATCAACCCGCTAGAAAACCTATTTTATAGGTGTTTCTAGCGGGTTTTCTTTTGTGTTATCACACTTTCCTCCCACCATTCTCCGTTTTTCCTTTGCTCCACCGCCCTCAAAGTCCTATAATTTAATCATAAGAATAGTGGCTATTAATAAAATTCATCAATTAAAAGGAAGCGATTTCAACATGTCAAAAGCAACTTTTCTTAAGTATGGTTTTGTTGTCCTCTTCATAGGAATTTTTTTACTTCGTGCCCAAAAATTTATTTCTGAGCCCCTTTCGTACCTTTTTTCGGGTATTCTTTTGCTTATTGTTGCGTATTTAATACTCGTGAAAAAAATGAACTTTTTCTCAAGTTTGCTCACTGTTACCGATCAACCTTCTTCTACCCAACAACGATTGGGTCAAATCTCTGGTTTTGTCAGTTTATTGATTGGTTTACTTCTGGTAATTCTTAGCTTCATTTTCTTTCTCCAACTTTGATTCCCCCTTGACTCTCCCTTCACTCTTGGCTATGATTACCTTAGCAAGTACAATGGTGTACTATGAACAGTCGAGCAACGGCGCTCAAAAAGATTGGCTTTCGTGCATTCTTTTTGAGGGCTTTTTATTTTTAGAAAGTAGGGAAATTGAATGGAAAAAATGTACCGCAGTCCGTATGAAGCGTACCCGTATCTATCTTCTAAACCAGAAGATTTACGATGTGATTTTGAATTAATGACTGATGAATTGGCCTCGATGACAGGTCTTCTACGAGGATATGTGCAACAATTAGACGTCCCTGAACAGCCTGCACTAACAGAAGAACTAGCCAAAATTTGCGAGTTAATCTACCATGTCAATCCAACGACCCGAACAAAATTAACAGTCACAGAGGAAGAAATAGCCTGGCTTTTGGAACGTGTCAATGCTATGAATGAACTGACATACGAAGAAAATCGTCCTTTTGTTTTACCGATGGGCACAATCTGTTCCTCTTATGCACACATTTTAAGAGCCAAAGCCAAAGATATTGTTCGTTTGCTTTATCGCATGGACTATGGTGGTAAAAAAATTGATCCGCAGCTGTATGATGTAGTCAACTTACTCTCAGGTTACTTTTTCATGTTAGCTTTGTACCTAAATCAGCTCGAAAATGGTGAAGAAGTTCCCTTTGTTTCTCGCAACTATTCTATTTAATTTGGAGGAAGATGATGAATTCATTACCAATACTTGAAAAAGCAGTGGGCGCGATCACCCTGCTTTCCGAAGAAAAACAAAATGCCGAATATGAAGGCTTTTTATGTCAAGTTAATGAATCGCAACAACTTATCCGCAGTCGCTTAGCCAAAAAAACGCCGAAAAAAGAAGGCTATTTTGTAGCCTTCTGGGAAAAAAATCAACAAAATCAGAACGAAGCCTTTGATGCAACGGAAGCCCCTGAAATGTTAGCAATTGTCATTGACGATCAGGAAAAGCAAGGTCTCTTTCTTCTGCCGAAAGAATGTTTAATCCAACAAAAAATTCTCAAAACGCATCAACAAAAAGGCAAAATGGCGGCCCGTTTTTATCCTTCTTGGTGCCAAAACCTTAATCAAACCGCCAAAAAAACACAAAAATGGCAATTAACTTACTTTACTGATTTATCTAAATACTAAAAACGTCAGTTGGCTTCTGAAGCCAGCTGACGTTTGTTTATTTTACTGTTTAGCCAATTGGTGGCGTACCTTCTGCGTTCCCAGCAATCGCTTCGATTTGAATCTGGGCACCTTTTGGTAAATCCGTCACACCAATCACTCTTCTGGCAGGCGTGCCTTCAGGGAAGTACGTTTGGTAGACGTCATCTACTGCCGCCAGCTCTTCAATCTCTTTCACAAAAATATTCACTTTCACCAGATCAGCTAAGCTGTGATCCACACTTTCAATAATCGCTTTGATGTTTTCTAAGCATTGCGTCGTTTGTTCCTTGATTCCGCCAGCGACTAACGCATTTGTTTTAGGGTCCAATGGTAGCTGAGCTGATAGATGGTTGTAATGAGAAAAAGCAACAGTTTGTGTCGAAAATGGACACTTCGGTGCGTGATCTGTATTATTTGCTTCAATAATTAATCCATGTCGATCTTCAATCGCTTGTGGTGGCGTACCATCCCCATGAGAAACCACCGCTTCTACTTGCACCGCCGCGCCCATTGGTAAATCAGCAACAGCAATCACTGTTCGTGCTGGCATGTAATTGACCGTACGCGCAATTCCTGAATCCGGGAAAAAAGCGGCATATACTTGATTGACAGCTTCCAGCTTAGATAAATCTTTTAAATAAATGTTGACCTTCACAATATCATCAAAAGGCACATCAATACTGGTTAAAATGGCTTTTATGTTTTTCAAACATTGTTTTGTTTGCGTTTTAACACAGCCAGCCACAACTCTGCCCGTTTGAGGATCTATAGGCAATTGTGCAGACAGATTGTTATAGTGAGAAAACGCGACCGTTTGACTGGCTAGAGCATCAATTGGTGCCTGAACAGTCTGATTTGTTAATTTAATTAAATCCCCAGCTTGAGGTGCATTAGGGATAGTTCCTTCCCCATTTGAAACAAGTGCCTCCATTTGAACAGAAGCGCCTAACGGCAAATCTGCGACGGCGACCACTGTTTTAGCTGGATAATAATGGGTAAAAAAGGCCGCATAGACCTCCTCAACTGCGGCAGCATCCCGCATATCTTTGACAAAAATGGTCATTCTGACAATGTCACTCATCACATGGTTGATACTTTCAACAACCGCTTGGATATTTTTCAAACATTGTGTCGCTTGGGCCCGAATGCCACCTTCTACCAATTGTCCAGAGGTTGGCTCAATAGGTAACTGTGCCGACAAATGATTATAGTGGGAAAATGCGACTGTTTGGGCTGCGAGAGGATGCTTTGGTGCACGCTCTGTATTTCTTGCTAAGACGATATTTTCATTACTCATAACTCTACTCCCTTTTTTAGCATTCCAACAAAAATGATTCCGCTTACATTTTCAAGCGTTAAACTTCCAACAAGATCCTTTTTATTTTCCTGCTTTTCTATTAATGGTGATAGCTTTCCACCACCACTTCTTTCAGTCTACAATAAGAACAGGAACATTTCAATAAGGCATTCCTAAATTGATTGTTGGCCCTCAAACAAATCTTCTTCCGTTAAAGAAGGCTGAGGTCGGGAAAGAACCGTTTAGCTCCGAGAAATAAGAAGAAATTTCCGAAAATTGCTCTTTAATTTTTGGAGAATTTCGGCTTATTTCCGAAGGAGTTGGTTCTGTTCCCGCCGTTTATCAGGTTTTGATCCTGGGACAAAAATCCAAAGTGATTTTTGTCCCAGGATCAGTCTTTATAGATAACTCGTTAGCTTTAACTAGTTTTATTTAACCACCATATACTCACGATAATTTTCCGAGAACGTATCCATTAGCGTATAAATTCGTTCAAAATCATAGTCACGACTAGGGTCATCATACCAAACACATTGAATACTTCCAATAATTGGAAGATTTGGGCTGCCTGCTGGCACATCTGTAAATGCTTTTTTCGACATATTTGCTAAAGCATCGTCATATTGATAAATGCCAGAATCAACATTGCCAGCGACCCAATACCACGCATCATTGGTATTAAAAATTTTGTGTCCTTTTTGAACAAAGTACTCAGGTTTGGCTACGTCATATCCGCTCCAACCGGCTGTCCAATAAGAAATAATAATCTCTGGGTCAAATGTACCGAAAGAATCGTCGCTGTTGTAATAAATGCCATCATTGAAGCTCATTGGCTGCATGCCCGCATCTTTAATTATTTTAGCTAAATCATTCGCATAAGCGACAAAATCCTTGTAGCGCCCAGAAGATTGCAGTTTTGCCCAACCGCCTGTGTCGACATCATTTGCATACTCATCGCCACCAAAATTGAAAATTTCACTATGCGCGGAAAAATAAGCCACGTACTTACTGATAATCGCCTTTGTGAAATTCACTGCCTTTTGGTTCCCTAAATCTACTGTTCGTTTTGAGCCATCAAAAGCGGGATTTTTAATCGCTAGTTTTTCCATGGCCACTAACAAGGCATCCATATGTCCTGGACTGTTAATCACGGGAATGATGTTGATGTTGCGCTCTTTCGCAAAAGCCAACAACCGATCCATTTCTTTTTGTGTTAACGCGTTGCCATTAGGATCATTGTAATACGCGTTGTTGCCTCGTTGGATTGCTTTTGAAACCCGGTTGTGGTTGTATTTTTTACCATTCACATTGACCGACATATCATCCAAAATAAACCGTAAGCCATCATTTCCTAAAATTAATTGGACATCTGTGTACCCATTTTGACTGGCTTTGGCCACTAATTCTTCCAGTTGCTCCACGGAAAAATATTTTCTTCCCGCATCAATGGAAAAGACACTTTTTAAAGGTTGTGTTTGTTTCTCTTTTAAATTATCCAAAGCTGTTTGGACCTCCGTTTGCCAAGTAGTCACTTGCGCGGCTGTATACGTTTTTCCCGCAAGTTCTGTTGCGACTGTCTCTTTTGTTGTTTGTAGTGCTTGAATCGTTTCTGGTGTATAGCTTTCTGACTTTTCAATGGCTGTAACTGCTTGATCCAACACACGATATAAAGTGGTTAAGTCAATGGCTAACAGGCCTTTTTCTAATTCAGCATCATAGGTGTTTGAAATCCCTTGGCCATAATCGCCACCTAAAATAGCTTTATTCACATCATAAAGCGTCGTTGCTTGTGTCACTGCTTCTGCGGCTTTATTTTGTGCTTCAAGGTCTGTGTTGGCGTAGCTAATTCGTTTTAAATAGTGCTGCGCAGCCGCTTGCATCTCTGCAAGAGAAACGCCTTTACTCTCTGCAATGGCCGTTTTTGTCCAAAGTAAATTAGAAGGTTTTATCTGATTTAAATCGTCTTCATTATAGGTGCGACCATCGCGATCTAAGGCATAGAGGAACATGCCCCCTAAATTATTTTCATAAGAATAACGAGCTACTTTATACATGTTACTTTCCATATACGGCTCTTTTGTGTCATACCAGCGGTTGCGATCTTGCTCTTCTGGGAAAGTTAATCCTGGAACAAATCGTTCCCCATTGAGAACCGGACTTAAATTATTTAATGCTCGTTGCGTGCGTTGGTCATCGCTACCATACTGTTGATACGCGAGAAAATCGAAACAGTCACTGACATCTTGTAAAGGTGGTAAATATTCTGCATTGGTATCATACAAAAATGGACGATCCGTTCCCGACTTTGGTCCAATGTATTTTGATAATGCACGAATGACACCATTAGATAGCACAATATCTTTTTCACTTGGACGAGTTTCCATGTCAATATCTAACCCATCAATTCCTAAATCATCGACAAATTTGGTTAACAGCTCTTTCGCATAAGCATCAAATTCTGCTTCTGTAGGCGTTGTTCCTGCGTAAGGAACTTTTAATAGCTCGCTGTAATCAATCCCACGAACTAAACGAACACCTCGTGCATGTAATGCTGGCGCATACTCATTTTTTAACGTATCATAAAATGGCTGTGCAAGTGCTTCTTGTCCTTTTGGCACATAACTAAAGACATTCACAATGTCAATACCATAAGGAATATCGTGCATCGTTAGCCAATTTTCATCTGGCAATGTTGTATTAACTCCTTGCATCGTTTTGTCACGCCAAGCCCGATAGTAAACCATAAAATGTTTCTCTTGGTCCGGTTCATTGGCTTGGCTGACCATTGGTTGATGAAACAGACTAAATAAGATAAACGCCAAGCCAACCAATAACGAAAGACCTAGCCAACTGACAATTGTTTCTCTGTTTTCTCCTCTTCTTGTCGATAAATTGTTCCCCACTTTGAACACCATTCCTTTCTGCACTCCGTTCATTTTGGTGTATCCACCTAAAAAGAAAGCGCATACACAACCATCAATAGAATAACAAAAAATAACGAATTTGCAAAATAGAAACTGGAAAAATGAGGATTTTCTATAAAAATCTTTTCCCGCCTAAAATCACTTTTGTTAGACGGCGTTTAAATGTAAATTTTGAGACATGCAAGAAAAATGGGCCTATTTTTCTTGCAAGTTTCCTTTATTTAGTCGTGATTAACCAATAAATAATCACTGTTTGAATTTTTTGGGATCTACTCGTTTGAAATTTATCTCATCATCAATAACTGCTCTATGCTTTAAATCTAAATGATATCGCATATCATGATTTATATTTGAATTTTTTTTCAGATTATCATTATATGTTTCTAAAAATAATTTTAAAACTTTTTCAGGTTGCCTTATACCTAATACTTTTCTTGATATTTCTAAACCATTTACCTTTTTTATAAACCATTTTTGATTGTATTTCATTATAGATGACAAATTAAAATAAGCTTGGAATACAGCTCCCGCATCTTTAATTTGAGTATTTTTTTTCAATTCATTGTATTCATTCAATAAATTCTTTAGCTCTTCATAATTGTAAAAACTGAACATTCCATTCTTAACTTCTGTCATCATTTTATTCTGCCTAGTCCAAGATCCCATGCATACAGAAACTAACTCAACTAAGGGAATTTTGTTATTCTCTATATGTAAATCTTTTAACTTTTTGTATTCTTCATTTCCTAAAATTACGTATTTATTAATATAGTCTATTACCCGCCACTTACATGCTGTATTATTTATTTTAATAATGTCATTCATTTCTTTGTTTACGGAAACATAGTATGGCACGGGTAAGCCATATTTTCTTGCAATACTATATCTATGTTGCCCATCGATGATCTGCATTGTGGAGTTTACTATAATGGGTCGAATAATTCCTTTTTGTAGAATAGAATTTTCCAATTTCTTGTTCAGTGTAACTTCACGATTACTTCTTAAAAAGCTGAACATTTCATATTCTTCCGTTATATAAATATCACTCATTTCTCTATCCATTTTTTATCTCCTTTATTAAAAACATACTTTGAATATCTCTTATTACTGGCTTCCCATCAATTTCGATTTCATATTTAATTGCTTTGTTTGAATTTCTATGCAATTTATAATTATATGCTTTCAAAAACTCTTCCAAAACGACTCCTTGGTGAAAAATTCCTTCTATAACATTTTTAGTTTTTATTTTAAATCCATTAATTAACCTATAATAATCGAAATCTTTTACAATAAATAATTCTACATAAGCAAAAAATGTTTGCTGTGAACTTCTCAAGTTCAACTCTTCACAAAAGTTTCCGTAAGAATCTAATAATCTTATAAATTCCTTGTAGTTATAAAATGAAAATTGACCTGTTTTTACTAATTCTTGTGAATTACCATCATAGTGTTTATTTCCCATAGCCAAAGATATTAAAGAAGAGGGTGAGATATTTTTATACTTCTTTACAATAAACTGTAGTTTTTTATATTCGTTCATACCATCCATCGAATATTTTCGTATGAAATCTCCAATTTTCCATGTCTTAATTGTCGAATTAAGCTCAATTACATCATCTAAGTTCAGACCTTTCGAAATAATATAAGGAATGGACTTATTCAATTTTCTGGCTATCAAAAAACGAGTTTGTCCATCAATAATTTCAAATTTCTCATTTACATCTATAGGAACTAAAATACCTGATTTTTCTATAGATTCTATTAAACTACGCTTTTCTTGAATTGCTCTATTTCCCTTTAAAAATTTAAATTTTGAATAATCCTTAGTTTCATACAATTTACCAATCAACTTTCCCATATTCTTCACTCCTTATAAAATATATTTTTAATTTATATATTTTATAATATCGTCTAAAAAAAAGAAATGCAATTCTTTTTTAATCAATACAACACCAACAACACATTAAAATAACATTTTGGTTAACCATCCATGTTTATTAATTCGGCGATTTTCACAACAATTTTCCCTTGCGCTCGTCCTGTCAGTGAATAGTCCACCGCTTCTTGAATTTGGCTAAAAGGTATGACTCGGTCAATTATCGGCTGTAATTTTCCCTGTTCAATAAACTCAGTGAGTAAAGCTAATTGCTCGCCATCTGGACGCATAAACAAAAAATGATAACTAACATCTGTGGCTTGCTCCAATCGATGAATCTTGCGGGTAGCTATTTTAAAGGCCCATTGTTTCCAAAGCGGCAAGCCATACTCTTTAGCAAAACGTTCGTTGGGAATGCCTGACAATGTAACGACTTTTCCCTGAGGTTTAACCACTGAGAAAGCTTTTTCTAAGATTGTCCCCCCCATTGTATCAAACACATAATCGTAGTCGGATAAAACTTCTTCAAAATTTTGTGTCCGATAGTCAATCACTTCATCTGCTCCCAACGCTTGAACCCATTCTTTATTTTTACTACTCGTTGTGGTGGCAACGTAAGCGCCCGCTAGTTTTGCTAATTGAATCGCAATGGTTCCAATCCCTCCTGAACCTGCTTGAATCAGGACTTTCTGGCCTGGCTGTACATTCATAATATCATGTAGCGCTTGATAACTTGTCAAACCGACTAACGGAATGGCCGCAGCTTCTTCAAACGTTAAATTTTTAGGCTTCATAGCTACAGCTGCTTGATCCACTGCAATATATTCAGCAAAAGTTCCCACGCGATTTTTGGGTACTCGCCCGTAAACTGCATCGCCCAGCCTAAAATTTTGAACTTTTTTTCCAACAGAGACAACAATCCCAGCAAAATCACTGCCTAAAATCAGTGGCATTTGATAATCTAAAAGCATCTTTACTTTGCCATCTTTTGTTTTTAAATCAATCGGGTTGATACTGGCAGCGATAATTTTGACCAAAACATCATTGTCATGAATGGTGGGTAAGGGCACCTCCTCGATTGCTAATTCTTTTTGTCCGTATTTATGAATTAAAGCGGCTTTCATCATTGAATCTTTCCTCTCTTTCTATCCCTTTTATCGGTTTAAAAGTTTAAACCTTTAATCAATTAGTATCTTAACGAAGAATGGGATCCACGTCAAGTTTCAGCCCTCAGCGTATTTTATTGACAAAAAACACGAAAAATGGTTTAATCGTTTAAAAATACGAACCAAAGAGGCGAAAGAATATGAAAGAATTAGAAGAAATTCAAACAGAATTTACTGCGCTTAGTGATTTTTTAATCGCATTGGGTGATGAAAAACGCCAAGCAATTATTATTGCACTGTTAGAAGACCAAGCCTGTGTTGGCCGTCGTGTCACTGAGTTAACAGAGGCGACACAGCTCTCACGCCCCGCTGTTTCTCACCACTTAAAAATTTTGAAACAAGCCAAATTAATTGATTGTCGCAGTGAAGGAACTAAAAATTATTACTCACTTTCTCACGATACCACCAAAATTGAGCAACTCCAACAACTATTGACCCACATTACGTCGATTATGCCAGGGAGGAAGCAAGCATGAAAAAAATTCTCGTGGTCCTCACAAACGTCTCCCGTTATCACGGCACCGAAGAACCAACGGGCCTCTGGCTAGGTGAAGCCACGGAGTTCGTGGAAGAAGTAACCAAAGCAGGATTTTCAGTTGACTATGTTAGTCCCCAAGGAGGCTATGTCCCTTTGGATCCCCGGAGTATGAAATATGTAGATTCATCCATTATGGCAGTTTATGAAAGTGCTGATTTTCAAGAACGAGCGCTAGCACATTCCCTCTCTCTTGAAGAAATTGAGCCAGATGAATACGCAGCAATTTACTTTACAGGAGGCCATGGCGTTATGTGGGACTTTCCTGATAATCCTCAGTTGCAAGCAATCACTCGTAGCCTTTACGAACAGGGCAAATACCTAACTTCTGTTTGTCACGGAATTGCTGGCCTTTTAAATGTCAAAGATGCGTCAGGAAATTATTTGATTGCAGATAAAACCATTACTGGCTTCACTACTGCAGAAGAAATTTTAGCCATGAAAAAAGCAGTTGTTCCTTTCTTAAACGAAACAATTGCCAAAGAACATGGTGCTACTTTTGCGAAAAAGCGTCCTTATAAAGAATTTGCGTATCAAGATGGCCGTATAATCACTGGGCAAAATCCTTTTTCTGTCCGCGCTGTCGCAAAATTGTTAATTCAACAATTATCAAAATGAAACAACAGCGACTACTTTTAGGTAGTCGCTGTTGTTTCATTGCTTCTTCTTTTTTCCGAAAGCCGAAGCCCTAACATAAAAAATTTTTGATTAGCTAAAGAGTAACATCGCGCCAATTAAGATAATTAGGTTAATTAAGCCTAAGACAATCATTGGTTTGGCCATGAATTTTGTCCAAGTGGCATATTGAACTTTGGAAATTTCCAAACCACCCATTACGACACCAGATGTTGGCGTGATCAAATTAATCAAGCCACAACCTGAAGCAAAAATCATAACCATCACTTCTGGACTTAAACCAATGTTTTTAGCTAACGCACCCATTACAGGAATAGAAACGTACGCTAAACCAGAAGTTGAAGGAATTAGGAAAGATAAACCTAAGTATAAAACAAAGGCACCGATGACAAATAAGACTGGGGAGAGTCCTTGTAATAAGCCTGCCGCTTTATCAAGGATAAATGAATCTAAATACGTTTTAGACATCAAAACAGATGCCCCGCGAGCAACTACGATAATTAAAACAACGGATAACATATCTTTGGCACCGTCGATAAATGCTTCAATGGTTTCTTTTTCAGTAAAGCGACCAATCAAGGCAGCAATGATCCCTAAAAGGAAGAACCACATCGCTAAGTCGCCAAAGTACCAGTCACCGAAACTGTTGCCTGTTAAAACAGACGTCCAGCCTTTGAAAATCGTCACTCCAAAGTCGTTCCATGGAATTAAGGAAACAATCATAACGACAAAACAGAAAGCGAATACCATTAAGATTTTTTTATGACGATTCGTAAATGGCATTTCTTTCGACGCTGCTTGTCCATACGTTTTTTCCATATCCTCTTGTTCTTGTAAAGATAAAATTGTTGAACCTTTGTCCGCCTTCACTTTTTTCGCATAACGCATCACAATGAAAATAGAATAGCTGGTAGAGGCCGCCCACAAAATAGCACCGACAATTAAAATAATTCCTGTATTCGGCTGAATGCCAATACCTCGCAACGCATCCATCGCTACCCCTGTGGAGAAAGGGTTAACCGTTGAACCGATAACACCTGATCCTGCACCCAATAGCACAGTCCCCACTGCGACAAACGTATCAAAACCAGCGGCGACCATGGTGGCACTCAATAAACCATAAAAAGGAATTGTTTCTTCTGCCATTCCATAAGTCGACCCACCAATAGAAAATAAAATCATTAAAATCGGAATGATTTTCAATTCGTTCCCTTTTAACTTTTTAACGACTGATTGAATCCCTGCTTCAAGAGCCCCAGTTTGCGTCACAATATTTAAAAAGCCACCGAGTACTAAAATAAAAATATTAATTTCAATGGCATCTTTAAACCCATTGAATGGAGCCATGATAATATCCGATAATTTGGCCCCTACCACGTGGTCAACCATTTTGCCATCAATTTCTCTTGGGGTAAATGGCTGGCCATTTAGCAAGACCGTTACGATACCTAAAACAATTAAAATAATAAATAAAATACTAAAAGACGAAAGCTGTTTTTTGTTTTTCTTCTTTTTTTCTGCCATATCCTTTTATACAGGAACCTACTTTCCTGTATCTCCCTTCTCTATGATTAATTACTCAATCGATCAATAAAGAATGGCGTATCTAGAAAAGTTAAGAATTTATGACTGTAGCTAATACGGTTCATTTGGACTAATTTTTTCATAACACTGCTTGCTGTTTCCCGCGTGGTTCCACTCATTCGTGCAATGTCATTAATGGTAATTGGACAAGCAATTGCAACGCGTTCTCTGTTGTCAATTCGTTCTCCTAAATCATTTAATAACATCGCCAGTGATGTCACAATCCGTTCACATGCATCATTGGTTGTTCCTTTTTGGATTTTGATCATACTTTCTTTTAAAAGGACCGATTGTTCTTGAATCCAATGAATCAATTGCTGGGGATTATTTTGGAGAAAACGCTCAAACAGTTTAACTGGCACAAACACAACCTCAATATCCGTATAGGCAATCGCGGAGTCGTAATGAACCTCATCTTGAAACAGTCCGATTCTCGGAAAAAGAGCCTGCTTTTTCATAAAATGCAGATAGGAAAAATTACCACTGCGATCATTTTTTTCAATTTTAATGACACCCGAAACCAATAAAATCAAATGATTTCTCGGATCACCTGGATAAAAAAGGACTTGGCCTTTTTTATAGGAGCGAACGAAACTCTCGTTGCGCAATTCTGTTAGTTCTGATTCAGAAAAGTATTGAAAATCTTGATTATTTTTAGTGATTATTTTCTCTATCATCATCTTAATTCTCCTAAATACTATACTTTATTTTGTCACAACCGTTCCTACGATTTCATCGCCGCTCATACTTCCTAAGTTTTCCAAAGAAGTGATAATTGCTTGTTTATTGGGTTGGCTTTCTACAAACTGAATGGCGGCTTCAATTTTCGGTAACATACTACCTGGTGCAAAATGACCCGCTTGTTTGTATTCTTCCAACTCTGCTACAGTGACATTGGTTAATTGTTTTTCATCTGGTTTGCCATAATTAATACACACATAATCCACGCCAGTTAAAATAACTAGTGCATCCGCATCCACTAATTCTGCCAGTTTTTCAGAAGCAAAATCTTTATCGATTACTGCTTCGACACCTTTTAATTCTTGTCCTACGACAGGGATGCCACCACCACCACATGAAATGGTAATTATATCATTTTTTATTAAGGTATTAATAGTCTCAGCCTCGTGGATGTCAATTGGCTTAGGACTTGGAACGACTTTGCGCCAGCCACGTCCTGCATCTTCTTTAAAAATAGCACCTGCTTGCATTGCTTCTTTGGCTTCAGCTTCTGTTAAAAATGGACCGATCGGTTTTGTTGGATTTTTGAATGCCTCATCTGCTGGATCTACGACCACCTGTGTTAAAACAGTAGCCACTTGTTTCTTGATTCCTGCTTTGTTTAATTCTTGATTAAGCGCATTGGACAACCAGTAGCCGATACTTCCTTGTGTCATAGCAACACACGTATCTAGCGGCATCGCTGGATTTTTTTCAGAATCAGCTGCTTGTTGTTGCAATAATAGATTACCGACTTGTGGACCATTGCCATGTGAAACAATCAACCGATGCCCTTGTTTAATTAAATGAACTAAATAGGCAGATGTTTGAACTAATGCTTGCTGTTGTGCGTGTGCGCTAGCATCATTTGAAAGGATGGCATTTCCGCCTAGTGCAACGACCATTTTTTTCCCCATTACAAATCCTTCTTTCCTATCATAATAAAGAATAGGCCGCCCTTCAAAAGAATCTCTTAAAGGGCGAAACGACTATTCTTTTTTCAATGTTTTTTCAGTTGCTTCCTACACACGAGGAATGAATAAATTGCCTAAAGTAGCTGCCATGATCGCTTTAATGGAATGCATTCTGTTTTCTGCTTCTTCAAATTGACGACCATATTTACTGCGGAAGACTTCATCCGTAATTTCCATTTCAGTAATGCCAAATTTTTCAGCAACCATTTCACCGTATTGTGTTTTCGTATCATGAAAGGCTGGCAAACAGTGTAATACGATTAAATCGCCATCCATATTTTCGGTTTTTTCTAACATAGCCATATTAATTTGATAAGGTTTCAACAGATTGACACGTTCTTCAAATTTATCTTCTTCACCCATGGACACCCAAACGTCTGTATATAACACGTTGGCTCCTTTAACACCTTTAGCAACGTCGTCTGTAATCATTAATTCTGCACCAGATTCTTTCGCAAATTCTTTTGCGTAATTAACGACTTCATCAGAAGGGAACAATTCTTTTGGTGCACAAATGCGAACATTTACGCCTAAAATAGCACCTGTCACTAACAAGCTGTTTGCCATGTTGTTACGGCCATCGCCGACATATACTAAAGTGATTCCTTCTAAACGACCAAAGTTTTCTTTCACTGTCATAAAGTCCGCAATCATTTGTGTTGGATGCCATTGATCCGTTAAACCATTCCAAACAGGAACACCAGAATATTTCGCTAAATCTTCCACTACTTCTTGACTAAACCCACGGAACTCAATCCCGTCAAACATACTACCTAAAACAATCGCTGTATCTTCAACAGATTCTTTTTTACCTAATTGAATATCGTTGGCGCCTAAATACTCAGGATGTGCCCCTAAATCAATCGCTGCTGTCGTGAATGCAGAGCGTGTCCGTGTCGAAGTTTTTTCAAATAAAAGAGCGATATTTTTTCCTTCTAAATAGTGATGTGGAATCCCTTTTTTCTTCAATTCTTTTAAGTGAATACTGAAGTCTACCAAATACTCTAATTCTGCTCTTGTAAAATCTTTTTCTGCTAATAAACTACGTCCTTGAAATACTGAATTCATGATGATTCCTCCTATTTTTGGGTGTTTTTTAAAGATCTTCACGGTAAAGTGGCATACTCATACAACGAGGGCCACCACGGCCACGTACTAGTTCACTTCCTGGAATGTAATTCAATTTCACGCCTGCTTCTTCTAGCGCTTTATTCGTAATCGTATTCCGATCATAAACAACAACTTCCCCAGGGGCAATTGCTAATGTATTTGAACCGTCGTTCCATTGTTCACGGGCTGCTGCTGTTAAATTTCCAGCACCGCAACGGATTAATTGAACATTGTCTAAATGCAAGTATTTGCATAAAATGTTATCTAATGTATCTTTTTCTTTTGTAATTTGGATGTCTCCATCTGCTTTTTCAGTGATCGAGTAAACAACCAAACCACCTTCGATTTCTGGATGAATCGTAAATTTATCATAGTCAATCATGGTAAAAACGGTATCTAAATGCATGAATTTACGATGTTCACCGATATCAAAAGCCAAGATATTTTTAAACCCTAATTTTTGTTCAAAAATATTTCTCGCAATTTTTTCAATTGACGCGGCATCCGTTCTTTGAGAAATCCCAATGGCCACTACTTCTTTTGAAAGAATTAATTCATCGCCACCTTCAATTCTGGTTGATTCTGAACGATCATAGACTCTAGGAACCTCTTTTCCAGCAAAACGAGGATGATAATCAAAAATGTATTGCCCAAAAATGGTTTCCCGTTGTCGAGTTACTGAATACATATGATTTAAAGAAATCCCGTGCCCCATTGTCGCAAAGTTATCACGCGTGAAGTATAAGTTAGGCATTGGATCAATAATGAATGGATAATCCGCTTCAACCATATCTGTTAAAAATTCTTGCTCATATTTAGGTAATTCTTGTTTTTGAATGCCAGCAATCGCTTTTTGAATAAGTTCTTCGTTGTCGTCAATTTCTAACATTAACTCTCTAACTTTTTCTTTTGCTGATTCGCTGCGAATATTGGCTTCTTCTAAGAATTGGTCAATAAATTGTCGGCGGACCTCTTCATTAATCAACGCTTCAGCAGCTAAGTCCTCTAAATAGACCACTTCGATATCTTTTGATCGTAACAACTCTGCAAATGCATCATGTTCTGCTTGTGCTTTTTCTAAAAACGGAATATCATCAAACAACAATCTCTCCAGATAATCTGGCATTAAATTTTCTAATTCCTTACCTGGACGATGTAACATCACTGTTTTCAATTTCCCGATTTCAGAAAATACATTAATTGGATGACTCATGTGAAATAACCTCCTCAACTTAATTACAAACACAGAATAACAGACCTGATTAACCTAGGACGTGAGCCATTTGCCAAACAAAATACCAAATATACAACGGTATTCTTTCTTATGCATATTTTCAACCTAAAAGAATGCGCTTTCATAGATATTCTAAAAAAATAATGCATAATTAAATAAAAAAAAATGCATTTATTCAAAAAAAATTATTTCTCCACACACTTCATAAAGTTATAATCTTATATAGGTAAAAGGAAGGGAGCCAGAAGTCAAAACGACTTCTGGCTCCCTTCCTTTTATGCGTTACTTTTTGACAAAGGTGTTGGCTGAATAAATTGTTGAAAATACTGCTCTAGTTCTTGTGCTTTTTCCTCGGATGATGAAACAATAATAACAGTGTCGAAGCCAGCGACAGAACATTTCTTTTCACACAAAGACACTTCATCAAGTACAGCTGAAAACAATGTTGCGTTGTCTGGTAATGTATGAACCACTAGTAAAAAGGCGACACGTTCAACTTTGGTCACTACCTCACGAATTGCTTGTATCAACTGTTCTTTTTTTCGTTCTTCTAAAGAAGTGAATTGTTCAAAAATCGTTAAACGGATCTCGCCAGAATCATCTAATGCTTTGACGACTTTTAATTCCCATAAATCCCGTGAAATCGTTGCTTGTGCGACATTTATCTCGCGCTTTTTTAATTCTCTTAACAACTCATTTTGACTATGAATTACAGTTGTTTGAATGATTTCTTTAATCAAACTTTGGCGTGTTTGCTTATTCACAAATAACACCCTTCCTCCAGACATTTACAAAGCAATACTAGCAGAATCTCTCTAATTAGAATAGAAAAAGGGTCGTTTAGCTAAAAGGTTCTCATTGATTTTGTCGGATATTTCGCATTCAAAAAAGTGAGACTTGCACAATTTAGTAAAACGTTGTACAGTGATTTTAGGGAATTACTGGCACCGTTTTAAATAACAGCAATGATGTTTTTTTGCATGATTAACTGAACTGGAGGAAAGTAATGAACCGATTAAAACGCCAAACGATGATTAAGCGATTGGTCACAGAAAATGAAATCCATACACAAAGTGAATTACTAGCATTATTGGAAAAAGAAAATATTCACACCACACAAGCAACTATTTCTCGTGACATTCGTGAGCTGAATTTAAACAAAGTAGACAATGGTCAAGGAGAAGCCTATTATCGTATCTTGAATAATTCTGCCCTTCGTCCAAAATATAAAACAGATGAAGAACGTCTTGTTGACATTATTATTGAAACTGGTGTTTCTTTAACACAAATAGAGTTCACAAATCTTTTAACCGTCTTACCTGGCAACGGGCAAGCCATTGGGGTTTTAATTGATCGCATACGTATCCACAACCCTCATATCTTGGGCTGCATCGCTGGGGATGATACCATCTTAATTCTTTCAAAAAATAAAGAAGATGCCCTTGAAGTTAACAACTATTTCCAGCAGTATTTGTACCACCCATAATTCATCACTTAGTAAAATCGACTATTTTTTGACATCATTGCTATTTTTATTAAAGATAAATAAAAAAAGGCGTCTCAGTGAAAGCTGAGGCGTTTTCTCATGAGTTTTTCTTTTGAACACCGTCTTTTTTTTGTATAATAATCAAAAAGCAAAGAAAGGGTTTCTTATGACTGAACAATTCATACTCACTTCAAACGATCAACAAACACAGCTCAATGTACGTCATTGGCCCTGTCCTTCACCCAAAGCCGTAGTTCAATTGATTCACGGCATGGCAGAGCATATCCAACGTTATGATGAATTTGCTCGTTTTTTAAATCAATTAGGGTTTGCCGTAATTGGGCATGATCATCTAGGTCATGGCGAATCTGTACAACCAAGCGCACCGATCTATGGTTTTTTTGGAGAACAAGGGCCTGAAAATGTCGTTACAGATATTCATCAAGTGAAACAATGGGCTGTGAATCGCTATCCACAATTGCCCTATTTTATGATGGGTCACAGCATGGGATCTTTCGCCTTGCGCAACTATCTGCAAGACTATCCTGTGACTATGCAAGGAGTCATTTTCATGGGCACTGGAACAAGTCCGTTACCTTTAACCGCAGCATTGCCTTTTATTAAAAAAATGGCCGAGAAACAGCCGAAAAAACCAGCTCCGTTCATTGATAAGCTGGCATTTGGTTCTTTTAGCAAAAAATTTCCTGAAGCAAGTTCCTTTAATTGGCTTTCTAAAAATCAAGCCAATGTGGCTGACTATGAAAATGACCCATTAATGGGCTTCGTATTTACCAACAATGGTTTTGCTACCCTTTTTTCGCTTGTTAAACGAGCCAATCAAAGGAATTGGTACCAAGCGATCCCAAAAGAATTGCCTATTTTAATCATTAGTGGCGCTGAAGACCCAGTTGGTGATTTCAGCAAGGGGCCAGCGAAAATTCAAAAGCAATTAAAGCATGCAGGTTTTCAGCACGTGACGTTACGACTATTTCCCACATTGCGTCATGAAATTTTATTAGAAACGGAAAAAGCTACAGTTTTTCAAGAAATTGGGCATTGGTTAACGGATTTAACGAATTAAAAAAGAAGGTTGATGTTGTGACATCAACCTTCTTTTTTAATCTATTTTCGTTAAACCGCCCATATAAGGACGTAGAACTTCTGGAATCGTTACCGTGCCATCTTCATTTTGATAATTTTCCAAAATAGCAGCCACTGTTCGACCAACAGCAAGTCCTGACCCATTAAGTGTATGGGCATACTGAACATGACCCATTTTATCACGATAACGAATCAACGCCCGACGTGCTTGGAAGTCTTCACAGTTTGAACAAGAACTAATTTCTCGATACGTTTTCTGTGCCGGAATCCAAACTTCTAAATCATAGGTTTTCGCTGCCGAGAAGCCCATATCACCTGTCGAAAGAGTAATCACTCGATAAGGGAGGCCCAATTTTTCTAAAATGTCTCCAGCATTGTTGGTCATTTTTTCTAATTCTTCATAGGAGTGTTCTGCATCACTAAATTTAACCATTTCTACTTTATGGAACTGGTGTAAACGAATTAATCCTCGGGTATCACGGCCTGCGCTACCCGCTTCCGAGCGAAAAGAAGGACTTAAAGCAGTAAAATAAATCGGTAACTCTTGCGCCTCTAAAATTTCATTATTATAGTAGTTAGTTAATGGGACTTCCGCTGTGGGGATCAGCGTCAAATCACTTTCTGCAACTTGGAAAACATCTTCTTTGAACTTAGGAAACTGACCGGTGCCAAACATTGCTTTGCTATTGACCAAATAAGGAGGAATCACCTCGGTATAACCATGTTCATTAACATGTTGATCTAACATAAAATTATAGACCGCTCGTTCTAAACGAGCCCCTAAGCCTTTGTAATAAAGAAAACGGCTACCAGATACTTTCGCGCCTCTTTCAAAATCTAAAATTCCTAAGGCTTCACCGATTTCCCAATGTGGTTTCGGTTCAAATGAAAAAGTTTTCGGCCTACTCCACCGCCGAACTTCTACGTTGGCGGCTTCGTCTGCGCCAACAGGTACGCTCTCATGAGGTAAGTTAGGCAGACGTTCTGCAATGGCTGTGCATTGTTCTTGCAAATGAACAACTTCTTGGTCTAAAACTTTAATTTGCTCGCTAACTTCTTGCATATTTAGTAATTGTTGTGAAGCATCTTTTTGTGCACGCTTTAATTGTGCAATTTCTCCTGATACCTGATTACGGTGTTTTTTCAGTTCTTCAACTTTAACAAGTAACGCTCTCCGTTCTTCATCTAAAGCCAAAAAGCGTAATAAAACTTCCTCGTCCACACCACGTGTTTTTAACTTTTTCTGTACCACTTCTACATTTTGGCGAATTTTTTTCATATCCAGCATCTTATTTCCCTCTTCATGATTAAATTTTAAACAATGGTGAATTTTACTTTTTCAAAAATTTCATTCTTCATTCGTTGGCCAGTCGCTGTGCCAGCTAAGCCACCTAAACCCGTTTCTCTCAATTCTCGTGGTAATTGACGGCCGACTTTATTCATGGCTTCCACCACTTCATCTGCTGGTATTTTATTTACAATTCCAGCTAAAGCCATATCTGCAGCGATTAACGCATTGCCTGCACCTACTGTATTTCGTTTGACACAAGGAATTTCGACTAACCCAGCCACTGGGTCACAAACTAAACCTAATAAATTCCCTAAAGCCATAGCAAAAGCTTCAGAAGATTGGCGTGGTGTTCCGCCAGCCGCTTCAACAGCTGCAGCGGCGGCCATCGCTGAAGCACTGCCTACTTCGGCTTGACATCCACCAACAGCACCAGCAATCATCGCATTGTTGGCTGTGACCATTCCAAATAAAGAACTGGTAAATAAGAAACGAATTTGTTGATCACGCGTTAAATTCAAGGTATTTTTAATCGCTGTTAAAACCCCTGGTAAGGTGCCACTTGCACCAGCGGTTGGCGTTGCGCAAACAACGCCCATTGCTGCATTGACTTCATTAGTACCTAGTGCGGCTTGAACTGCAGACATCATTAAATCACCTGATAACGTTTTGCCAGCTGCGCGGTATTTTTTTAAACGAGCCGCATCACCGCCCGTTAACCCAGTAGGAGAAAAAACGCCTGCTCCTTCTTGCGAGCGTTTGACAGCAGCATCCATGACATCCAAATTTTGACCCATCTGTGTCCAAATTTCTTCATAGCTTTTTTGGCTACGCTCCATTTCTTGCTCAATCATCAAATCAGAGATTTTTTTTCCTGTTTTTTCAGCTTTATCGATAAATTCTTCAATCGAAAGGTACATATGTCAAACTCCTATCATAATAAGATTATTTTCGATGTGTCATCTAGTGAAAACAGTTGTTCTTTCACCGAGGAAATTGGTGCCGAATCTAAGTCAAAGATGAATAAAATTTGATTCCCTTCCACATAACGAGACACCGCATTCACTTGAATATTATTTTTTTGTAACGTATCTTTAAAAGCTTGCATCGCCTGCTCTTCTTGATTAATGACTAACAAAATAGGTAAAGGACCATGTAGTTGTACATTGAAACCGTCTAATTCAATGTATTTCACCTCGATAGTGCCGCCACCTACAGAAATTCCTGTTAAATGAATTTCGTGCGTTGCATCACTGAGTGTCACACATGCTGTATTAGCATGCTTCACTGGACTTTCTTCACTCATTTCTAAAAATTGAATCTCGATTCCTTGTTCTTCCGCAAGTTCAATGGATTGTGTTACGTTGGCATCATCTGCTGCTAGTCCAAGAATTCCGCCAATAATTGCAAAATCAGTCCCATGTCCTTTATGCGTGTCTGCAAAAGATTCATAGTATTTAATCACAATTTTTTCTGGCGTTCCGCCGAATAACTTTCTTGCCGCTAAGCCAATCGCTAATGCTCCAGCTGTATGCGAACTAGAAGGACCAATCATAATAGGACCGATAATGTCAAAACAACTTTTGTAGTTCATTACTTTGTTCACTTTTTTAGGTTTATTGATGGCCATAGCTGTGTTCATACGTAACTCCTCCTTTGGTTTTTACTGCTTCTTTTTCTTTTTCACTGGTTACTTCCGTCGTTCCTTCAAATTCTGGTGTATTATCCACCGCTTCAATTCTGTAACGTTTAAAGACCAGCGCACCTAAAAATCCAAACATCAGACTGACCACTGTGATAATCGCTACTGCTAGTAAAGTCGTTTGAATGGCATTGTTACCTAATGTCACAAGTAAACCAGCCCACGGCGTTGCCATTCCTGTCACAGGTACTTTTAAGCCAAAGAAAGTCACTACAATACCACTAACCATTCCTGAAAATAAATTCGTTGCGTAAATAGGAATTGGATTGGAGCTGATGATATCGACTTGTGTTAATGGCTCAATTGCCACAGCTAACGGGGTTGAAGCTGTGCCTAGTTTTAACTTTTTAAATAGCGCCGCATTGACAATGGAACTGCCGTAACAAGTCAACGCACCGACAGCCATTGGTACACCAGTCAAACCAATCAAGGCAGTTAAAACCATTGAACTTAACGGTGTCATACCAACAATCGGGATAATAGCACCTAAAATTGCGCCCATCACATATGGATTGCCATCTACTGCACTTAAAATCGTGCCCCCAATAACTTCTAGGACACCTAATACAACGGGTTGAATAAAACCAGCAACTAACGAAGCAGCGACTGGAATGACTAAAATAACGACTAATAAGTCAATCCCTTCTGGAATACGTTTTTGCATCTGCTCAACAACAAAAGATAAAAGATATGCGGTAATAAAAGCTGGTAACAAGCTGACTTTAATCAATGACAGACCTAAAATAATTGAAAAAACTGGACTAACCCCGAAAGCGAGCGGCACAAGAGCTCCAGCTGCTAAACCACCTAGACTACCCATAGTTTCACCAATTTGCGACACATAATCTAAATGAAAAACGCCGCCTACTGCATACCGCAAAAATGCTTCTGGTAGAAAGGTGGCACAAGCTGCACCAGACAAAGCACTTAAAGATTTTTTCCCTCGCGGTGCTTTAAAAGAGAATAGGGACATGCCACATAAAACTAAGACTAACATCAAGATTCCTGATAACGTTTTCATTTCTTTGCCTCCAACTATATTTTTTTATAACGGATGGTACTCCTGAATAAAATTTTTATTGCTCAACAAGTGAAATAATGAGCGAACATTCCGATGAACTAAAGTACAATGAGTAACAAAAATTTCATTCCACATTCAGAGTATACGACTAAACAAAAGTTTAGTCAATGTATTTTTTTAACGTAAAGAATCTTATTGCTTTTCCATTAAAAAAGTATTACACTAAAATTAATTTCAGTGTAGGGGAGGATATCACTTGGAGTCATATTTACGTTTAAGTGAAGTAGATAAACAAATCTTACATTCACATGCCTTAATGCTTGATGGATTAGGGAACTTCTTTGGTAGTACCCATGAAGTCATTCTTCATAGTTTAGAAAATTTGGAAAGTTCAGCTATCAAAGTCATCAATGGACATTTCAGTAACCGCAAGGAAGGTGCCCCCATTACTGATATGGCGTTAAAAATGTTAAGTCAAGTAGAGTCGGAACATGATTACGCTGTGAAACCCTACTACAATAAAAATCAAAAAGGGGTTATTTTAAAATCTTCCACCATTCCAGTTATCGGTGAAAATGATCGTATTATTGGATTGATCTGTATCAATATGCATTTAGAAATGCCATTAATTGATTACTTGCAAGACTTATTACCTTCAGGACAACAAAATGATATGTCCCAAGAGCTTAAAAATTCTGAACATTTTTCTGACAATATTGACGAATTAATCACTACTTCACTGACAAAAGTAAAACAAGCAGTAGAAAGCGATCCAAATGTATCACATTTGAATCAAAATAAAGAAATTGTTATTCGTTTATATGATCAAGGAATTTTTAATCTCAAAGATTCTGTCATAAAGATTGCCGATCGATTAGGTATTTCAAAAAATACCATCTATTTACATATCCGCAATCATAAAAAAGAAGAAGCTTAAAACATCAAAGCCACCAACGCTAACTAGCGTTGGTGGCTTTGATCACTTCTCTTCTATTTTAATTTGGTAAATCAAACAAGTAAGGTGTCCCTATTTCTCCATTTAACGTAACGTCTAAGCGATTTTTTGTGCCGGGAACTAAATTACTGGCTGTGAAATTCCCTTGGGCATCCGCAGTAAAACTTGCTAAAATCACCCGCGCATCATCTGCACGTGACACTAAAATAGTTGCATTCGGTGCTGTTTTACCAGAAATTGTCCCTTGTTTCGGATCAATCGTAATATTGCTAAAAGAAAGCGCTGCTTCTTGTCCTGAACTTGGAATGTCAATTTGGACAGGTGCACTATTCCGTTGATCAACGGTTGCGATTAATTGAGTAGTCGCTCCCGCTCTGGGACTAATTACTGTAAAATTGCCATTGGCATCCGCATAAAAAACACCTGCTTGTGCAGAAGCATCACCGACTACCGTTGCTGTAATGGTTGCATTAGGTAATGTAGTACCATTAATTTCATTTCTTTCAGGATTGAAAACAACATTGGTAATTGTAATGTTTGTATCAGGTGCTTGGTTTTGAGGGACTTCATTCGTTTCATCAGTTCCTGCAGAAGGCTGCGTGGCATTTTCTGACGGATTTTCCCCTGTCACATTAGAATTTTGACCCGTGACAGACGAATGACTACTTTTCATTTCTTGTTGACTAGAGGATTTCTGCGTGGCTTTCTTTGTTTCTTGTTTTGGCTTAGAATCATTTGTGCTTGCTGTTTTTTTGTTTCCACATCCTGCTAGACTTAAAGACAATACACTGAACGTTAACATACTGAACAAAGCAATTTTTTTCATTTTTCGTTACCTCCAGAAATCTTTTTGTAACATTAATGTAACATTGTTTTAAAAATCTAGCAATAATTTTTCAACCGTTTTCCTTTTTGTTTAAAAAGAAAAAACCTGCACAAAGGCATTTAGCCTTTGTGTAGGTTTTTATCTGCTAAATAGATTTAATGTTTGCGATAGCTTAAATAGTAAAAGCCAGAAACAAAAATGGCACCACCAATGATATTACCTAAATAAACAAAAACAAAATTACGGAAAAAATCCCCCCACTGAACGCCGCCTTCAAAAATTGCGGCTGGAATGATGAATGCATTCGCCACACTATGCTGAAAGCCAATTGCAACAAAAATCATTACTGGAAACCAGATACCTAATAGTTTCCCCGCTGCATCTTTCGCACCATAACAAAGCCATAAGGCCAGACCTACGAACCAGTTACAGCCAATGCCTGAAATAATTGCTTGAAGCCAAGTTGCTGCAACTTTATGTTCTGCAAGAGAAAGAACCTGATTTAAATAGGCGCCGCTACTGGTTAAACCTAAATAATGGCCAAAAAAATAGGCAACAAATAGGGCGCCAACCATATTTGCCAATGTAATTGTGACCCAGTTCACGAGTAATTCTCTGAAAGAGACCTTTTTAGCAAACCAAGCCGTACTCACCGCCATCATATTTCCTGTGATTAACTCACCACCAGCCATTAAAATAACAATTAGACCAATTGGGAAAACCGCAGCTCCCACTAAAGCTTGAACACTGGCTAAATCTGCTGGAATAGAGGCGGAAACACGCACATAAGCCAAATAGCCGAGGGAAATCATAGCCCCGCCGATAAATCCTAAAATGAGTTTTGCTACCAAAGGCTTTTGAATTTTTTTCTGACCATTTTCAATACTGATACTTAAAATTTCATCTGGTGTATACAAACATTTCACTTCCTTTGTTTTTTGTCCTCCTTTACTTTACCCTTATATCACAGAAATTCAAGTACTTTTGTGTATTTTTTCACTAAAAACTGTAGTTCTTTTAATTTTATATGAAAACATCCTGAAACAAGTCCTATTTCTTGTTTCAGGATGTTTACTTATCCGTTTTTAAAGAGTTATCTTTTCACTTTAAAACAATAGGTTGCTGCAGTTAACGATAACAAGCTCAGGCCTAGGAAGCTCCCAACTGCTGAAGATTGTTCCCCTGTTTTGGGGAATTTTTTCTTGGCAATTTTGGTCGTATTATCCGCTTTTTTGACTGTTCCTGACGATTCTTGATTCGTCTGTATCTGTTTAGTTGCTTGGTTTTCTGCTACTGATTCCTTTGTTTGACTAGCCTTGGCAGAGGGCTTTGAATTACTTTGAGCGTCATTAGGATCTTGATTAGACTCTACCGCGTAAATGACAGAATTCTGGCCTTTGCTTTGACTGTTTTCGTTTACAGGGCTTGGGGTGCTACTCTCACTTGTACTGTTGGTTGCGCTGGTCGTACTTGAAGCACTACTTTCGCTGGTACTACTTGTTTTACTGGTTGTACTTGGTGTGTTGCTTTCATTTGTATTGCTTGTTTCACTTGTCGTACTTGAGGTACTACTTTCGCTGGTATTACTGGTTTCGCTGGTTGTGCTTGAGGTGCTGCTTTCGCTGGTACTACTGCTCTCACTTGTCGTGCTTGGCGTGCTGCTTTCGCTGGTATTACTGGTTTCACTGGTTGTGCTTGAGGTGCTGCTTTCGCTTGTGTTACTAGTTGTCTCTGTTGATTTTTCAACTAACAGAAGTAACGCCGTTTTTATGGTTTGTGTTAATTGGTTAATACGCTTTTGTGCATCTGCAGGCGTTTTAAAGCCACCAAGTGTTGGCTCTAATAATTCTTCATCTGACCAAGCAAGCAGTTGTTGTAACTGCTTAGAGCTTCCTTCGCCAGTTGTTGTATCTATTAAGGCTTCTTGCATGGCTTGCCAAGAGTCTGTGGTATATACAGATTCGTCTAATTTATGGACGATTGCCAGTTCATTTTCTGCTTCTGTACGCTCTAGCGTGATATCGGCTTTTTTGACTAATACTTTCATTGCAGATTGCAAATTACTTGTTAACTGATCCACTTGCTCTTGGGTTTTGTCCTGACTCTCCTGACCTTCTGCTAACAATTGTGTCGCCTGCTGATAATAGGAAGGAACAATTGTTTTAGGCCCAATGGCAGTGAATAGCTGCCAAGAGTAAACTGTATATTGGTTTGCTTCACCAATCGAAGCATAAACGGTTTGTAGCTGGAACAAATCAAGCTTTTTTGCCGGAGCCTCTACCGTCACCGGTACGTTCACTGTTACCAATGAACCTGTTTCATAAGTTAATTGAACAGTCACTTTTTGTTGGCCGATTTCATTTAAGACCTCTGGATTGACGATTTTAGCGGCTGGGACTGCTTCATCCGCGTCATTTGTATTAGCAACCAGTTGCTGCGGATCGATTGATTGTCCTTGCACAATCGTTGTAGCCACAGGGGTTGCTAAAGTATTTCTAACCGGAATTGGCGTATTTTTGTATTGCTCATAAAGTGTTGGTGAAATTAATGATTCCCATGTTGCTGGCATTAAGCGATAGTCCTCCTCTGTCCAATTTTCTACCAATAATTGGCCGTTTTTAAGGCCATCATCTCGAGTATTGTCTTTCACAAAACTCGTTTCTGGTCGGAAACCACCGCCACTAGCGATTAACAATTCCCGACGTCGATTTTGCGGAATATTATGGTAGTTAACAAACTGATTGTTGATAAATACGCCATTGAACACATTGTTATTTCCTGTATGTCGATTGTATTCCATCCCAATTGCATATTGATTGTCCCAATACTTCCAATCAAAAATGTTATTAGCCACTAGCCAGTTGGATAATTCTGAAATAGCTCCCTCTGCTTGCGTTTCTGCCAAACCAATCTCTGGTGTTCCATACATAATGAGGCCTGTATTTCGCAAATAATTATTCATAATCGTAATATTACGACCTGATTTAAACTTAAATCCGCCAGCTGGACCATTTTGTAGTCCACGTAAATGATTCCCCACCACCGTGATGTTTTGGGCGCCACGGAAATAAATTGCATGATCTCCCACTAGACCATTCAAGTTTTCATTATCATAGGGTGAATAGAAAAAATTATGTTGGACAGTTACATCCTTCAACATATTAAAAGAATTAACCCCGGTGGATAGATAATTTTGTTCATTAGGTACTGAAATAGCACCGGCTTCAATGGCTGTTTGCAAACGTGTAATAGTCGCTGCTAAGTCTGAACGACTGGTACTTTTAATCGCATCTAATTCTGTCACTTTTAAACCAAATAGATTGTCCACGATGTCTACATCTGACATATACTGGAAGCGACTTGGCGTTGAATAACCACCAATGTAAATCGCTCGGTTAAAATCACCTCCCGATTGCATATGTGCCGTGTCTCGCATGAAAATATTACCTGAAATTTTAACGCCAATATCTGCATTTAAATTGACCACGAATCCTTTTAATGGATTATAAAAGATATTGTTTGCTAGCGTTAATTGATTCGTCAATTTTAAGGTCACATTGATGCCGTCAAAAGCAATATTTTGAAGTCGTACATTGGTTTTCGTCCCGTACGTTGTGTCTGTTAGCTGAATCGGTGCACCTGTAGCATTATGTAAAATAGTGGCTCCTGTTGTATCGCCAATTAATTGATAATTTGAAGAAATCACAATATCTTTTGACAGAGCATAACTTCCCTGTGGTAAAAATAATGCCCGTCCTTCCCTTGCTGTCTGACTCAGCAACGTCTGTAACTTCTCTGTTTGATCCTCTGTGCTATTAGGCACCATCGCTTGCGCACCAAAAATCGTTGTATCTGTTGCGTTAACTGGTTCAACCGCTTCAGTCACCATTGGTAGACCCACCACTGTCAATAAACCAAATAGAAGAATGAGCATTGTTTTCTTCATGTGTTTCCCACTTTTCATTCCGTTACTTCCAACGGCTTATTTTGTAAAAGTTGATACAGCGTAATAACACGACTGTCTTCGTATGCATAAATTTTTTTAAATTTTGGATTCATATGTAAGATACTTGTTACCTTTAACAAGTTTTGATTTGTGACTTCTAATTCTAAAGCCTCAACCAATTCCTTTAAGCGAACACCGGCACTATTTTCTTCACAACTTAAAATTTCTTCAATTTGTTCCATCCGTTTTTTCATCTCATCCCGCCTTCCTTCCCTTGCTCTTTCTATTATATAGAAAAATTCTTGTGAGAACCCTCAATATTTTTTAACTGACTGTTAAAAAAAGTAGTAGTTCCTTTGCTATCAATAGCTAACCATCTATTATTTACGATAAAAAAAGCAAAAAAAGTACCTTTTTGACATAATTTTCAGAAGAATTGACGCAGTATTTATTAAAAAACAACGAGAAAACGTCAATAAGTAGGTAATCAACACCTACTTATTGACGTTTTCTTCTTGTCTTTTTTTACTTTTTAGAAAAATTTTTTTACAATTTATCGGACATATGCATCAAAAAAGCCCATTTTTTGATTTTTTATTAAAGTGACGTGGTTCTTTTCTCGTTAATTTTTACTATTTTTTGGTTCAAACGATTATATTGCTCAAACGTTAACTCACTTGAAAGTAAAAAGATCTCTGGATGGCCCGTTTCTACATCTGCCAAAGAAGTCACTAATAGTAAATCAATATTTTGCCATTCTTCTTTGCTTGCTTCACTGTATCGTAAAACTTCCAATGCATAAAACCGACGAAAATTATTTTCAATCGAAAGTTTCACCCGTTCTTCTTCCAGTACTGGCAAGCCTGATTTTAACCCTAAAACAATTTTTTGTTCACGATGAATTAAATCATTAGAAAGCGCCAAAACACTAGAATAACGCAAAGCCAAAAATTCTTTATTTGTAAATAATTCATTGCCTGTTTGTTCGTAAAGTTGATTTAAGCCTTGGCTTAATTCTTCTAAAAGAACCGGATATTTTTCTTTGACTTTATTCCAAAAGACATTATACATTTTCACATTTTGGACATAGTAAAGTTCGGCAAATAAATGTGTAGCAAACAAATAATAAAAAATTTGCGGACGAATTTTTTCCAATTGCGGCGTCATTTGTATTTCTTCTAATAAGAAATGTTGGACTAAATGAGTCAACATATAAACAGGCGCTTCAGACTCATCAAAATGCGCTAAAATTGCTTGTGCAGTGGCTTCATCTTGATAAAATTGGTCATTGGCTAACAAGAAAAAGTACACAAAAGTTAAATCGTTTTTGTTAAGGAAAAGGGTTGTAGCTGTCATCTCTTCTATAAAGGCTTGGTAATGTTTATTACCTTCTAAATAAGTTTCTTGCTCGGCTGAAGGTCGATATTCGGCGCCTTGCGCACTACGGACTTTTGAGATAGCGACCATATATTTAACTCGGCTAATCACCGTTTCCGCAACTTCTACGTTGAAAAAAGCCATCATTTTTTGGACAGTTTGTGCGACTTCCGTTTCTTGTATATAGTCAAAAGGCCACGTATCACGGATTAAGTCCATAAAAATAGTGTAAGCAAAATGGCGCAAATACGCTTCATTGCCTTCAATTTTCCAAGTACTTTTATTAATTACTAAACCCAATGGTGCTAAAATTTCTGTAAACCCTTTGAGCAAGCGCCGAATCGTGGCATCACTGGTATGATATTTTGCTGTCGCTGGCACAATCCCATTAAATCGACCCCAGAATAAATCTTCCATTACTTGATAAGTTAAACTATCCCGAAAAATTGCTGTATAAAGTTTCTGGAACGCTTGGCTAGACGCCAAGTTCAAGCGATAGCCATGCCCCTTTTCAAAAGCCAAAGAAGCATCATTATCCACAGCATAATACGTAATGTCATCTTTTAGGAGTTCTACGTATTTTTTGACTGATTTTTTGTTTAATTGTAATTCTTCTGCTAACTCATTGATGTCAATCCAGCCTTCATTAATTGGCAAGTTTCTTAAAATAATAATTTTAGAAACGACATCTGTATCGAATATATCAACATATTCATCCCATTTCACTGTTCACTCAACTGCCTCTCTTCTGTTCTATTGTACACAAAATGAGAAATCTATTCCACGAAAAAATAACAGTTGTTTCTTTTATTCTTTCGTAGATGTGGACGTTTCAGGAACAAACACGTTGAGTCCCCCAGCTTCCACCGTTACTTTAATCGGTAAATCATCGGTAGGATCGCCATCTGTTCGTGTTTGGACTTTCTTGTCTTTTTCGCCCCTAATTTTAAATTGACTCCCAGAGAAATACACGACACCAGGAATTTCATTTAATTGTCCTCTGATAATTTTAGGTAAATAATAGACAAACTTGTAAAAAACTAACTTAGGCAAAATGATAATGTGCACTTCGCCGTCATCTGGCGTGGCATTGGCATCGAAATTGGTAAAGCCGCCAGCAGAATTCGTCATGGTCATCGTTAATAATTGGGCTTTGCCATGCCAACGTCTTTCATCGCCATCAATTTTTAGTTTGTACTTTTTCTTTTTCATTAATAAGCGGAAAAATTGCTTTGTAAAGGCTAAAGGACCATATTTTTGTTTCTCCTGTTGGGTCACATTTGCTGCTGTGTCCGCTAATAGTCCAATCGTTAAGGTCGAAATCATCACATCTTGATTTACCATTCCAAAGTCAACTGGCGTGGTCTGTCCTGCCAAAATGGTCTCAAAGGCGTCTTCTTCTTTCAAAGGAATACTTAACACACGCGCAAAATTATTGACTGTTCCACCTGGAATAATCCCTATTTGATAGTCACGAATGGTGTCTTTAAAATTTTGAACGGCATGATGAATGGTCCCGTCACCACCAATGACGACCAAGACACCCACTTGATTTTCTTTGGCATTTTTCCGCATTTCTTCAGGATCAATGTCTGGATTGGAAGGTTGCAAAATAACCGCTTCCCCTTTCGCTTCTGCAGCTTTTTTAAAGCGTTCTGCAATCTCTTTACTTTCACTACTTCCTGAAGTTTCGTTGTATAAAACCATCATCTTTTTCATCATTCTATCCTCATATCTCTAACTAAATTTCTTGCACATGTAAAGTGTACAATATTTTAGCCAAAATACCTAAAGATAGCATCGAAAAACAAAGGCTGAGGCACAAGCGATTTGCTCCAAGAACTCAGTAAGTTCTGTTCAAAGGCTAAACTGCGATGAAGGCTTACCTGAGAATGTCAATAAGAAGGAGCTACTTTTGTTCAGTTGATTAGCTTAAGATGAAAAAACAGGCCATCCGTCGAAAGGACGGATGGCCTGTTTTTTTATAGCTTTTGCTTATTTCTTGCTCTTTTTATAGAAGAGCCAACTTGCCAAACCGACCAACAGGAGGCCGATAAAGACAAAGAAGTAATTGACTTGTGTGTTGGTTTTCGGTAAACCAAGCCAACCTGTCTCTCTAGCTACTTGTTTCGTTGTTGGCTGATTTGGTTTTGTTTTTTTGGATACAGGTTGTTTCTCGTTAACAAACGTGCCCGCATCCACGAGTTCAGGTTTGTCTTTCGCTGTTGCCGCAATAGTGAATGCGACAGCTTGCTTAGACAGTTGGTAACCATCCGGTGCTTTTGTTTCCACAAAGGTATATTTTCCTGGTTGTAAGTGGTTCACTTGAACTAACCCTTGGTTGTCAGAACGTAATGAACGAGCGACAGTTTGCCCTGTCTCTGCATCTGTCACTTTAAATTCAGCACCTGCTAAGGCATTCTTTTGCTGATCAATTTTCACCAGCTTGGCAGCACCTTGGTAATTAATAAAAGGTGCTTTAAGTACCACAGTGGCTGGTTTGCCTTGGTTGTCTTTGGCAATCGTAAAGCTTGCGCTTGGCGTTTCATTAAGAAGATAGCTAGTTGGCGCTTGTGTCTCCACAAAACGATACGTTCCCGGTGCTAAGTTTTTCGCAATGACTTTGCCTTGCTTGTCAGACATCAGATTGGTTTGTCCATCTACGGTTTGCCCTGTTTCATCAATGACCTTAAACACCGCACCTGCCAATGCTTCACCTGTTTCGTTTTCTTTGGTTAATTGAGCAGTTCCTTGATAATTGATAAGATCGCCTAAAGCAATTGGCTGCTCTTTTCCTAATTGGGCGGTTACATCAAATGGATGTGGCGTTGTGTCTAACAGATAGCCTGTTGGTGCTTTCGTTTCCACTAAAACGTAATGCCCTTCATTCAGCCCTTTAGCGTAAATTTCGCCAGTCTTATCCGTTGTTATTTCAGAAACCTTTTCTCCTGCACGATTCAAGAATGTTATCGGTGAACCTTGTGGCTGATTCTGCTCATCGGCATTGTAAATTGCAAAAACTGCACCCGCTAAGTTTTGACCTTGCTCGTTGACTTTACGTCCCGTTACTTCCGCTTGATAATTTACAAACTCTAACTCATCTAGTGGTTGTTTATCATTTGAATTCTTCTTCACTACAAAATAAATGGGTTGTTTATTGACGATATAGCCATCCGTTGCATCCAGTTCATCTAATTCATAGCTACCAGCGCCTAAATCCTCCATAGCCAATGAGCCATCTTTTTCAGCAGTTACTTCTCTTTCAAAGATTTTTTCCCCGTTTTCGATTCGATACAATTTAAAAATTGTTCCTGGAAGTGGGTTCGCATTGGCATCAATTTTCTTAAAGACGGCGCGTCCTTTGAAATTGGCGAAGGCCCCTAATTGGAAGATCTCCGGATCGCCTTTGAAATCACCACGAATTTCTACTTTTACTAATTCAGGATAAATAATATAATCTGCGCCATCTGGTAATTTTGGTGCTTTGATTTCTTTGTAATAATAGGTACCTGGCGCCAAGTCTCTAAAGATAATTTTGCCATCTTTGCCACTCGTTGCTGTAATCCCTAATGATTGTTTATTGTGATCATATAATTCAAAAACAGCACCTGCTAATGGTTGGTCTGCGCTATTCGTTTTCACGATTTGGAAAGCCCCTTTGTAATTCACAAAGTTGTCACTAGCAACAACGACCGCTGGTTTACCAGCATTTTTCTCAGCAATTTCAAATGGGACTGGCGTGGTATTTAATAAATAGCCTGTTGGTGCTTTGGTTTCTACAAAGCGATATTTACCTGGGGCTAAGTGCTCTGCAATAATTTCCCCTTGATTATTTGTCGTCAAGCCTGTTTGAATCGTTTGTCCCTTCGCATCAAGCACTTTAAATGTCGCACCACTTAATAAGTGTCCATTCACATCTTTTTTGATTAATTTAGCTGCTCCTTGATAGTTAACAAAGTTAGCCGTTGCTATAACTGTTGCTGGTTTGCCCCGATCGCTTGCTGCAATCGTGAAAGCACTTGGTTCAGTGTTTAAAAGGTACCCTGCTGGCGCTTTAGTTTCCACAAATTGATATTTTCCTGGGGCTAAATCCGTCACTGTGACTTTTCCGTTTGCATCCGAAACTACGTGTTCTCGAACCGCTTGTCCTGTGGCATCAAGGACCGAAAATTCAGCATCTGCCAATGGATTCCCTGCTTGATCTTTTTTAATTAGCTCAGCAGAACCTTGGTAATTCAGCATTTTAACGTGAACGTCACGAATTTGCCCACTCATACTTTGTGTCACAATGAATCGTTTTGGCCTAGTATCTAAAAGATAGCCTGTCGGTGCTTCGATTTCTGTAAACTGATAAAGACCTGGTTTTAAACTATCCACCTCTAACTGGCCATTCGCGTTGGTTCGATCCGGCGCAAGGGGAACTTCTTCCCAATGAGTAAACGGCGTGGTTACGGCATGCTCTAATTTAAAGCGAGCATTGACTAACTTTTTACCCTTCTCATCCATTTTTTCTAAAAATACTTTATTGACATCGTTTTTAATAATGGTTGGTTGTGCTCCTTCGGCTGAAGTTTCTTCATCAATAGTAATGACTCGGCCTTTAGCTAATTCGTCCGAAACTGTATAGCCTTCTGGTGCTTTTGTCTCCACCAAAATGTATTGCCCTTGCGGCAACCCACCAAATGTGATAACCCCAGTGGCGTCTACTGTACCTTCACGTAGGACTTGTGTTTTAGCTTGGTCCCAAATTTGGAAATGGGCGCCTGCTAAAATAGTCGTCCCATCCATGGCTGTTTTCTTCAGCTGAATTTTGCCTTTGGTCCCTGTAGCATGCCCGCCACTGTGATCAATGTCAACGACCACATCGCCATTGTCATCCCCATGAACGACTTCTGAACCATTTCCAGTAATTGACACTTGGTTGGATACCGTGTCTGTACTCCCCGCTGCTGAAGAAGTCACTAAACTACGATATTCCATATAATAAGGTGCTTCAATATGGGCCATTTTAACGACAATTTTTTGTTGTCCTGTTTCATTATCGGTGGTAACTTCCAGTGTGTAATCTTTTCCTTCTTCTAAAATAACAGATTTATCTGGCGTAATCGTTCCGTCTTCTGTTACGTTGGTACCGTAAATCACCCATGATTCGGGATCTAGCACTTGGTTTGGTGAGGGTGTATCAGTAATAACCACATCGTCTAAAACCGATTGGGCGCCATTGATCATTACATGCCAGTACACATGATCTGGATCATCTTTGTGGTATTCGCCACCTTTTTTCACTGATTCGCCACCATGTTGAATAGAAACTTTTCCTGTCACATCACGTGAAGAACCTTGGTTTGTATAAGATGCGGTATTGTCATAACTAGCCGAACCTTCGATAACTTTTTCATCAACAGACGTCTTAAATTCAATCACATACGTACGACTATCATTAGGAAAATCAACACGCCAAGTATTTTGGTTTTTCTCGCTTGGTTCTTCCATTGTGATATCCGTCAACGGTTGCGTTGGTTTCACTTTTTCAACCGAACCATCTGGCTTCGTATTGCCTTCATAGACCTTCAAACTCCCAGCCAAATAGGTTTGATTGGCTAAAATTGGATCCGTTAAAAAGGCGTCGACTAAACGATTATTACTTAAATTAACCGCAAGCGTCCAAGTGATTTCTTTGGTGACGGCATTGTAAACACCGCTTTTTTGCGCATTTAAATCAAAAGCAGGTAAAGGTTTAAACGGTTTACTATCTTCTGAATGATGATTGTTTCCCGCTTCATCCGTCCAATCAATGGCAGCGGTATTTCGATAATGGTCCAACGCAGGATTGTTAGCATCTAACTCGGTAACATCGAAAAAGGTAGTATAGGTTATGTGGAAGGCATCACTTGTTTTGGCATACGCCCCTATAAAACTTACCTTAAAGCCTGTTTCACCATCTGCATTGCGAGTTATTTCTACCATGAAATCCTTACCTAACGTCAACTGAGCACCAGTGGTTGTATCTTTAACAACCAACGAATTGGGTACCATAGTTAAGCCAGGAACTGGTTCGTACGTATCCGTAATCACGGCATTTTCCATCAAATAATTATTTTGATTCACAGCTAACGTCCAACCAATCGTTGAATTTTGATAATCAACTGCGCCAGTGTTTTTAATAATATTTTGTTGACTGGCTGTGCCATCACCTTCTGAATGCTGACCAGTGCCGACATCCACACGATTATTCACGGCAACATCGCCTTCGACAATTCCATCAACTTTGGTTTTATAATCAATCTTGACTGCGCCATTCACATCATGTAAAAAGTCAATTGCAAAGGAACCGTCTCCGTTGATTACCACTTTGTAATCTTTTCCTTCCACAAGTTCTGCTCCAACGACTTCATTTCCTTTGTCATCAAACGTCACTGAATATAAATGTAAAGAATCTGGTTCAAACGTTAAATTATCCCCCATTGTGTCTGTAATGACTGCTTGGTCTTTTGGAATAGTTTGTTCACCATAGTTGTAGTTAATTTCCCAAGTGAATTCTTGATTGGCTTCGTCGTAATCTATATTGCGCTTGTCTAGCATTTTGCCATAGGTTGCCGTCACAGTTGCTTCAGCATCTAACCCATTTGGATTATTATCACTTGTTAACGTCGCGTGATTTTTAAAAGGCACGTCGCCGCCGCCATCTGGAATAACCGCCTCGTCAATCGTCGTTTGGTACTCAAGACGATACGCTTTATTCGTGTCACCTTTAATCATCACATTGCCATTTGCATCATACGTATATTCATCTGGGCTAAGTTCGCGCCCCACTTCTTTAATTGTTCCATCAAGATTCATCACTAACTCATAGACTTTCACGGACTTAAAGGTATTCCCTGTTGGCCATGTTTCCGTCACAGTTGGATTTGTTTGATCTTTCATCGCTTGATTGATATCTACCGTCCAAGTAATCGCACTAGGATTGGGCGTTCGATCAAAATGGCCTTGTTTATCAATTTGTTGTTCGGTATCTGGGACAATCGGAATCACTACAGGCGGCAAATCTTCTTGTGTAGGAATATCAATCACCCAATCTCCTGGGCCCCGCCCATCTGAATCATTCAAATGAGTATCTAAAGAAAAGTCCCCGTGAATGTCACTTTCAGACGTGATTCGCTCATTAAAGGTAAAACGAACCGTACCATCTTCACTAATTGTGTAGGTTCCATAGACATTGCCTTCTGCATCAACTAAATCACCTGAACCTGGTTTATTAGGTTTCAAATTGCCAGGTAATTGAAACTCGAAGTAATCGCCTGCTTTCATTTGTTCCCGCACATCTTCTGGAATCGACCAGTTAAAGTTCCAATGAATGGTCACATCTTCTTTGTACGGCGGTGTTGCTGGTGTGCCATCAGGATTTAAATAAATCGGATCCTCAAAATTATCGATAATCGTTGTTTCATCACCTGTAAAATAGTTACTGATATTTGTTGGTCCTGCTACGCGCGGTTTGACAGTCGTCGATTCAGTTGTTTTACTTTCTATCGCTTTTGTCGTGCTGGCGACAGTTTCTTCGGACGAACGAGGAACAGAGGAGTTTGTAGATGCTTCTTCTGTTGAACCTTCATTCGCTGATGCGGCTGGCGAACTCGTGATTGTCGTTGATTCTGTCGGATCAGTACCAGTATTTAACGTCAACGCTCGTTGCTGTTGTCCATAAGAAAACGTCACATCTTCTGTAGTTGATGGGTTCAACGTTAGTACCAGCGTGTCTGCTAACGCTTGCTGATTCAATTCAATTTGAATCTGTTTCTTCTGGTCATCTACTTGAATCTTGCGCGTATTATTGGGCGCTGCCCAATGTGCAGCTTTGATTGACATATTGGCACTATAATGCACTACAACCTCTTGTGTTGCTGGTTGTGCTTTTCCTTGAAGCGCTAAGGTCATTTCTTGCTGGCTGGTTTGCGTCACTTCTCCTAACGTTAGCTGGCCATCGCTGTTAACCTCTTCCGCCAAAGCCATGAGTGGTGTGCCATAATTTAGAACAAGTAACAAACACATCAACCCGTAGAGCCAACGGTTTACCATTGGACCATTCTTTCTCATTTCTTTCATCCTTCCTCTACTAACGACACATAGAAGAGAACGTTCACTTCGTACCAATTTTTTATTTTAAACCAAATAAGTGAGTGCTCTTCTGTTGTCTTTCTTCCTTGCTAAAACAGACAGCCAACACACCTTTTCTTTTTATCTCCTCAAAACGCACTCTTACTTCGAATGCGGATTCATTTTCTGCTTTTTCCTATAGACTCTTCTATAAGAATAAGAAGAGTATAACGAGATTTTTCAGCAAAAATTATCAACAACTTCTCCTCCAAATAGAAAAAGTTGATGAAATCCCAGAAACCCTTTTCATCTTTATGAAAACACTCCTTTAATCCTTTTTTATTTGTACTAGTCCTTCTTCCACTATACCGTTTTTTTAATTTTTTTTCATAAGAACTAACCAGACAAAAAAGCCTATTTGTATAAGCTATTTAAGCTAAAAAATCAATAGACTCAAATTGTCATTTTCGTTATTTAAATGTTTTATATAAACCATTTGTTTTTCTTAATAATTTTTTGCTCTATCATTTTTTATCCGCATTTTCTTCTATTTAACACATTTAGTTCTTCTTGATTTTTAAGAATAGATACAGTAGCATAAGAACAACTAGTTCTTTCACTGGCAATTGTCAATATCGCTTAGAAAAGAATGCTCTATCTGTATTATCTGAAAAATCAAACAAGCGTAACCAATAGAAAGGTGGTTATTATGCATAACTTATTAACCAAACAGGAAATTCAGTTGCTTTCCCTAATTGAATACTTGTATGACAGTAAAGAAAAAGTCCCCATGCAAGTACTCCGGCGAAAATATGAATTTTCCCATTACAATATCAACAATTTATTGAATCAATTAACTTTATTAATTTCTCGAGTCAATACACATGAAAATGTACATATTCGCATTATTAATAATCAACAGTCCATAGAATTAGTCGCCGATGAAAATATCCCGATTGAGTTAATGAAAGAAGCCGTAGTTCGCGGGTCATTAACTTATATGTTAGCCTTAGATTTACTTTTAAAACGCTATACTTCAGCCAAAGATTTCTGTGAAGAGCATTTCATTAACTTTTCTATTTTTAAACAAGTCAGTGACCGTTTAAACAATTATCTAGCTAGATTTAATTGTTATTTAAATTTAAAAAGGCGAGAAAAAATTTGTGGCAAAGAGAAAGATTTTCGTAGTTTCTTTTACTCCTTATTTTTCATTTCAGGAACGTCTCTCGTTCCTTTTTTATCTAAAACCAATCAAGCGCAATTGCAGAATTTTATTGAAATCATCAAAAACCGTTATCCTTACTTTACATATACCGATTTACGCAAATTAAAATTAATTATGTCCATAGGTTTACTCCGTTACCAATCTGATTTTACAATCAGCGATTATCCTGAAATTGCTACGATCAATTTAGCCTTTCCTTATTCAGAATTTCAATTATTAGTGAATGATTGTTTTATTAATGAACAAAAAGAACCCGACACATGGCGGGCTGAAATTCGTTTCTACTATGATTTTTTCAGCACATTAACGATGTATTCACTTGAACAAATAGAAACGGTCAACTTTGCCAACTTAGCGATTATGGGCATGGATGAAAGTCCCCATGTCACCTGGATTTTTGAAAAATGTACGCAATTACAGTTGGATTTAAGCGCAATAGAAGTAGTCTTTTTGTTGGTTAATTTATCCAATGCCAGTGAACGACTGATTCATTTCCCTGTGGAAGAGGAATTGAGCTATGAGGTTGCTAATGTCTCTTTGTATGAAAAACAATACCCAAACGTTTCACGAACAACCAACTATTTCTTAAAACGTTTGCCTTTTGACAAACAACATCCACTAGATGCATTATTTAAAGAAACCATTTTTTTAATTATTCGGAGTGTTTTATTAAACAAACAAATTCCGGTTAAAATTTTACTTCATTCATCTATTAATCAGATACAAGAAAATTGGTTAGCGAAGGAAATCAATAATTATTGCGATGTTCCTTTGAAATTTGTTAATCATATTCAAGAAGTGCCTGACTTAGTCATTACTGACAAAAATAATCCGCTTTTTCACGCCAGTAAAACCTTTTATTGGCATCCCGTTCCTTATTTAGACGAATACCATAACTTAAAACAAGTCGTCCGCAAAATTTATTTTGCCAAATTACGTGGGGAAAACAGTTTGGAGGGAATCGGATGTTAACAGGATTACTTGATGTACCTTATCGTAAAAGTTTTGCTCTTTTAGAAGAGTTACTCGAACGTCGTGAAGCAGAAGAGCAAACATTGGCGATTTCTACTTTAGCCACTCAATTAAAAATGCAACAAAATACCATTCTACAATCTGTAGCTTTGCTCCAAACAGAAATTGAAAAAAACGGCTGGGAGAACTTATTTTCTTTATCAGCAAATGCCAAAGAAATCACATTTTGGTTTGCACCCTATTTCCAACTATCGTTCTTGATGCCTTACTTTGTCAAAAAAAGTTTCGCATATCAAGTGTTGACCTATGCCTTTAATCATAATGCAATTGATAGCAAACATTTTGAAAAAGTCCTAGAAATTTCTTCGTCAACCTTTACACGAAAAATTGGTCAACTAAACCAATGGCTCCAAAAATATCAGATTGAAATCAATTTAAAACGTACCAATGTGTTGGTGGGCAAAGAAAAAGATATCCGGATTTTCTTTATGATGCTTTTTTGGAACAATTACTCTGAAGGGGATTGGCCGTTGCACACGATTACTAAAAAAGAAGTCCATAGTCTCTTTCGACGTTTAAAACACTCTGTTTCTTTCAATACAACACAAGATTTTACAAAAGACTTAATTTTTTCTGCGGTGATTTTAGCGCGTTGGAAAGAGGGCTTTTTTATCAAAGAAACTTTCGTAGAGGAAGAAGCGATTGTTAATCCCTTTGTTAATCTGAGTGAATTTGAATTATTTTTTAAAGAAGAAGCTTTACACCAAGTTCCAACAAAATTTATACAAAAAGAAGGGCTTTTTGCCTTTTTCTTATTAACGATTAGTGTCAGCTACGCCACACAAGAGGTCTTGGAAATTCCAGCAGCACGGATGCATATGGTCCAGCTATTAGGCTCACCCATTAAAGAGATCATTTATCAACTGACGTCTTTTTATCAAATTAAATTGACATTTCACGAGTACCTTTATCTATATACTTCTATCCAAAATTTAAGTGTCTTTTTTAAGACCTTTGTTACGATTGCCAATCCATTTGTGCAAGAAAGCTTTTTAAAAGAAGCACTTCAAAAAAATCCGAGTCTCTACAAAGATGTGAAGCGACTTACAATTGAAATGCTTCCAACATTGATGGGCAATGAAAAATTGTTAGTTGACTGCTTGTTCATTCTTTTCTGTACACTGAAAACGAAATCTTTACCACCGATTCGTGTCTTAGTACGGACTAACCAAAGTAACTTAATTTTAGATACCCTTTATGAAAAGCTAAGTAAAGCCGTGGATAAAAAATTAATTTTTGTCGCTTCACCAGAAAAGCCTTTCGATGTAATTATTACAAATATCTTTTCAGAAATTAGTGTCAAATCAACGATTCCTACTTATTATGTTGATTTTTCCGCTAGCATTGGTGAACTAGCGCAGAGCTTAGAAAACTTAAATACACAAATTGTCACCAAACAAAGTCCACGCCACTTTTAAAAGTTTTCACGTGAAACATTTTAAGTGATAAAAATTACAAAAAACGCCAAAAGGTAGCAGAAAAACTGCTACCTTTTGGCGTTTTTTACGAAAATTTTCAATGTTCCACTCTAGTGATACCGAAACGTAGAACATTCATTTACTAACTACTCATTTTACATGACGTTGTTATTTTCTGTCACCAATTCTAGCTCTTGCAAGTAATGATCCAAAGTCGCATGATGTTGATCGACATCGGCTAACTCTGTTTCAATTTTAGCTAAACGCGTGTTCATACGTTGAATTTCCGTTAGTGTTTGTTGTAAAACGTTTAAAATCCGTTCATCGTTAGGCATTGAAATCACTCCTTGTCCATTTATAGTTCTGAGCCGTGTTCAATCTCTTCAATCGTTTCAAGAGACAAATCTTTGGCATCATTTTTAGCTTTGTGGAAGACCATATATAAAATAGTACAAACGATTGGGATACAGCCTGCTAAGAAGTACATTTGTTGGAATGACATAAAGTTACGTAATTCACCTAAAACGTACGGACCAACCCCTAATCCAAGGTCTAAACCAATGAAATAAGTCGATAAAGCAATCCCGATACGGTGAGGACTTGGGCTTTCTTGAAGACAAACCGCTTGGCCATTTGACATGAAAGTCCCATAACCTAAGCCAATTAACCCACCTGAAACTAATAACATCCAACCCGACGTAGTCATACTTAATAAGAACAGGCCTAGTGTTAAGAAAATGTAGCTCGGATACATGACGTAGCGTTCACCTTTGACATCGAAAATCCGACCTGTCGATGGACGTGTTAAGGTAATCACGACCGCATAGACGATAAAGAAGAAAGTGCTGACGTCAACTAAATCGATTACTTTGACATAAGAAGATAAGAAAGACAAGACACTTGAATAAGCAAGACCCATTAAAAAGGCGATAAATGTAATAAATAAAACTTTCTTTTCAACAAAACTATCAAAATTCCATTTAGATAAAGCTTCACGATGTTCAGGTGTTAACTCAATATTTTTCACTGGGAAAATGAAGCAAGCAATGGTTGTTAACAAAATTAAAATAATTGAAAAGTTAATAATGACATGGAAGTTGGAAACATTTAACAATAACATCCCAATAAATGGCCCAATGCCGGCTGCTAAACTAGTACTCAAACCATAATAATTGATCCCTTCCCCTTTTTTGTTTTTAGGGATATAGGCGGTAACAATTGCGTTGGTCGCTGTCGAAACGGTTCCGTAACCAAACCCATTTAAAAAACGGACCAGATAAAGAATGCCCATACTTGGCATATACATATACGCAACAGTCGTTAAAAGATAAAACAAAGCCCCATAACGTAAGACTTGTTTGCGCCCAATCAGTTCAAGGAGTTTTCCCATGAAAAGTCGTGCAAGCAATGTCCCGATGATGTAAATTCCTGAGGCCAAACCCGCTTGACCTAAAGTAGCGTGTAAGCTATCTTGCGCAATCACCGCAATAATAACCATTAATAAATAATAAACAAGATAGACAATGAAATTAATCACTGTAATACTGATAAAGCCTTTATTCAAAAGCTTTGTTGGTGTTTGTTCTGTCATAATTCTTTGAATTCCTCTCTCTTTTGTTCTGTTTATTTTGTGTTGCTATTTTTCAATAAAAGACCGCTATCCCCTCACTTTGATGACTTATCAAAAAATTTTCTGAAATTCATTTGCAGTTATTACTATACGAGATATCCGTTACAAAAAAATGTAAATTTGTGAATGATAAACGTTATCTACAAATAACTTCAACAAATGTTGTTGATTTTTGTTGAAGAAAGAGTCCTCAACTATTCTCAAAATATCGAATGGTTGAGGACTCTTTCTTTTAATTAAAAATAAGTTCACATCTATTACAAACTGTCTATAGTTTGACTCTGTATGTCTAAGACATCGGTTACTTTTTTACCAAATTGTCCTTGGACCGACTTTTCTAAGCCAGTATTTGCATTTTCTATTGAGCGTTTGGCTTGTCCTAAAGCATTTTTTTCCCTTCGCTTGCTTTTCTGTACTTTTTTACTCTGTTGTTGTAACAGCGATAAACCGAGAGACTTCGCTGTTACTTTTTGCAGATTCTTTTGGTATTCTTTCCATAATTTCTCCAATAACTCCATGAATATCCTCCTTCGTTAACTTTCCCGCTGTGCATTTAATTTTCTATACGTTATTTCTAACTCTTCCCTCTGACGGTAAAGTTTTCTCTTAGCATGACTTACTTCTTCTGAAAAGTCATATTCTAATCGGCCAAGCGCTTGTCTCGCTTGTTGTAGTGGTTGCTGATTTTCGGCAATCATTCGAATAGCAGACTGAATGTTATAATAGGTTTCTTCAGCGAGTTGTTGGCTTTTTCTCTGATAAGAAGCTAAGAGCATTTCTTGCTCATCTAACTCCCGCAATTGTCTGCGGCATCTTTCTAGCTCATCGGCTGTCGTCATGTTAAGGCTCCTTTCAGTTGGTTCGCTAATTCTTGATCTCTCTGAACCAATTCATTTATTTTAGCGGTAATTTGTTGGGTTAATTGAACAAATGAAGTTCTAATACGATTGATTTTGCTGAATTTTTGCTGGAAATATTCCAGATCTTGGTCAACCATCGTTTGTTTCGTACATTGGACTTGATCCATCGCCTCTCTCATTTCTGCATACGAAAGTTCTGGTGTATGTCGTTGAATGAGTTGCAATCCGTTTTCCCAATCTTCTTGTAATTCTTGCATCACTTTTTTGTAAATATGTAGGCACTCTTCCATCGCTACATCAAATTGTGATGCGGCGACTTTAACAACCGCTAAAGCTTGACTATCTTCTAAATAAATCCGTTCATTACTAGATAATCCGCCACCGCTCGCCGTTAAAGAAACACGTAATTCATTCAACTGATTAAATTGTTTTAGTTGTTCTTGAAGCCATTTGTTTTCTTTTTTTAAACGGTTGATTTCTGCCAATGTCTCAGGATTCGTGCCGTCGTAAGTCTCCAGCCCACGGATTCTATTTTTATTTTCTAAAATCTGCTGCGCCAGGATGGTTTGCTCGATTGCAACGCCACCATGCCCATCTGAATAGACAGCAATATCGCCAAATTTATCAATATAATTACCGGCATCATCAGTTTTAAACATATCCAAATCATGGCCGAACGTCTTTTTAACCCAACCGACAATTACGCCACTATAATTATCAACTCCAAAACTATAAAAAGGAATTTTCCCTTGTCCACCTGTTACAAAACTGCTGGTGACCGCATCTGAAGTATCATAGAAATTAATAATTTGACCTTTGTAGTTTTTAATTTGTTCGTCTGTCAATCCTGAACCAGCCGCACCATACGTGATGGCATTGTAGCCTTTCAAAACCGCAACGTAAATTGCTTCGGCACCACCAAGAGAATGACCCGTCGTGTTAATTGTATAGCCAGCTTCAGGAGAATATTGGCGCTCAATCTGACTGGCATATGTTAAAGCAGATTGGAACGCTCCAGCTTGGTGTTTGTCATTAAAGCCAATTTCTCGAAAATTGGTTTTCCAATCTTGCCATGATTTGGTACCAGCGTAGACAATGGTGAGATTTTGGTTGATTACGGATTGGGGATAGCCTGGTACATTTTTTAAATCAACCTCTTCTTTACCCTTGTATTCATCTTTGAGTTCTGCTACTGTCATGGCTTGCATGCTATTACTTCTTGGTTCATGTTCGTACCCGAGGGTATCTTTATCAGTATCGATGGTATTGATTACAAGGTACTTCGCCCCTTTGTATTTAATAACATCTCCTGAATTTGTTGTTTCTTTCTGCACTCCATATACTGTTTCAGAAAATTTCCGATAGTTATCCATTACTTTATCCCTCCTTCATAATACATAATTTTATTCTTGGACATTGTTACAGAAGTTGGCTGTTCTTTTTCTTCTAAAACATAATTATTTCTCGTATTTCCTGGATCCAAACTATAGCGAAATTTTCCTGTTTCTGCTGAGATAGTACTTAATGTTGTATTATCTTCATACACATCGTTAATAATAAATTCGACCTCTAAACCTTTCATTGGTCCTATTGAAAAACTTGTAAATTCTATTTTGGTAATGTCGGAGTATTCTCTTAACGCACTTAATTTATTAAAATACTCCTCTTCTGAAATACTTCCTTTTCCCTTATTAAACTCTTGATAAATCTCTTCGACTTTTTTTTGATTTCTCGTATAAATCCGATAGTTATTATACAAATAGTTCGCTAAGTCTGTTTGGATTTCGTGTAGTTTTGCTTTTTCTTGTTCGTCCATGTACCATTTCCCTCCAATTCCTATGATTAAAATAATGAGTAATCCGATTAACCATTGCTTCCTATGTTTCACTGATTCACCTCCTTGTTCTTTATGTACGATAGTTATCCATTACTTTATCCCTCCTTCATCATACACAATTAAGTCTTCTGGCATTCTTTCCTTTGTAGGTTTATCTTTTTTTTCAATGTAATAGGGACCTTTGCCTGTACCGTTTGTTATGCTATAAATGAACTTTTCAGTTTCTGCTGATATCGTGTCTAAATCCACTTCTTCTTCATACACGTCGTTGATGGTAAAATAAACTTTTAATGTATTCATTGGTCCTACTATAAAACTAGTAAATTCTACTTTGTTGATATTAGAGTATTCTCTAATACTTTTCATTTTTTGTAGATATTCTTTTTCTGTTATTGAACCATTTCCTCGATTATATTTTTTCTTTATTTCTTCCGATTTTTCTTTATTTTTTGTATAAATCCGATAGTTATTATACAAATAGTTCGCTAAATCTGTTTGGATTTCGTGTAGTTTCGCTTTTTCTTGTTCGTCCATATACCATTTCCCTCCAATTCCTATGATTAAAATAATGAGTAGTCCGATTAACCATTGCTTCCTATGTTTCACTGATTCACCTCCTTGTTCTTTATGTACGATAGTTATCCATTACTTTATCCCTCCTTCATAATACATAATTTTATTCTTGGGCATTGTTACAGAAGTTGGCTGTTCTTTTTCTTCTAAAACATAATTATTTCTCGTATTTCCTGGATCCAAACTATAGCGAAATTTTCCTGTTTCTGCTGAGATAGTACTTAATGTTGTATTATCTTCATACACATCGTTAATAATAAATTCGACCTCTAAACCTTTCATTGGCCCTACTGCAAAACTGGTAAATTCTACTTTGTTAACGTCGTAGTATTTTGCAATCTCATCTAATTTATTTGAATACTCTCGATAACTCAAGTCCCCATTTCCCTTATTATATCTCTTCTCTAATTGTGCTCTTTCTTGCTCATCAAATGTATAAATTCGGTAGTTATTATACAAATAGTTTGCTAAATCTGTTTGGATTTCGTGTAGTTTCGCTTTTTCTTGTTCGTCCATGTACCATTTCCCTCCAATTCCTATGATTAAGATAATGAGTAATCCGATTAACCATTGCTTCCTATGTTTCACTGATTCACCTCCTTGGTCTTTATGTACGATAATTGTCTACTACTTTATTCCTCCTTCATAATAAATAATTTTATTCTTTAGCACTGTTACAGAAGTTAGCTGTTCTTTTCTTTCCAAAACGTAATTATTTATCGTGTTGCCTGTGTTAAAACTATAGCGAAATTTTCCTGTTTCTGCTGAGATAGTACCTAATATTGTATAGTCTGGATAAACATCATTGATAATAAATTCGACATCCAAACTATTCATTGGTCCCACTGTAAAACTGGTAAATTCTATTTTGTTGATATCGGAGTATTCTTTTAGTTTTTCAAGCTTGTCAAAAAACTCTTGTTCTGTCAGGGAACCTTTACCTCTATTAAATTCTTTAAAAATTTTCTCTTCTTCTTTTTCGTTCACTGTATATAACCGATAGTTATTATACAAATAGTTCGCTAAGTCTGTTTGAATTTCGTGTAGTTTTACTTTTTCTTTTTCGTTCATATACATTGCTCCTCCAATTCCTATGATTAAGATAATGAGTAGTCCGATTAACCATTGCTTCCTATGTTTCACTGATTCACCTCCTTTTTGCCACGCAACGACTTTTTAATTAAATTTTAACAAAACCACCTATCAAAGGAAAGTTATATTTAATCTAATTTTAATAAACTGGATAATATTAAAGAATATAAAAAAAGAGTTTGGACAATCGCCCAAACTCTTCTGAAAAATCTTCTCTATTTTCGTCCTAAAATCCATGAAACGATGGCAACTAAAATCACTGCCCCGATAATCGATGGCACAATAGCCATCCCAGCTAAGCTTGGTCCCCATGTGCCTAAAATGGCTTGACCAATTGTTGAACCAACTAACCCTGCAATGATATTGGCAATAATGCCCATCGATGATCCTTTTTTAGTAATTGCTCCAGCGATTGCCCCAATGACCCCGCCGACAATTAATGCCCAAATAAAGCCCATGATTGTTTCCTCCCTTTAACTGTTTATTCTACACGTGGTTCCATATTTTCTTTGACTTGTTCTGTTCCTTTATTCACAGCTTTTTTTGCTTTTTCTGTTTGTTCAGAAGCAAATTCACCGGTACTTTTGGCAGCGCCTGTGACTTTATCTTGAACCGTTTCGCTATCTTCTTCGTATTCTTCTTTTGATTTGATATCAACTACGTTAACATTCACTTCAATCACATCTAAGTGGGTCATTTTTTTCACTTCACGACTGATTAATTCTTTCATTTTTTCGTAAATGTCTTGAATATCTTTGCCATATTCTACCACGATATCCATATCAACAGCGACTTGTTTTTTACCAACTTCGGTATCAATACCCGCTGTGACGTTATCTGTGTTTACTAATTTTTCAGCAATATTTGAGAAAAAGCCGCCATCGACTGTTAATAGACCATCGACATTTTCTAAGGCTAAACCGATAATTTTTTGAACGACTTTATCTTCAAATGTTAATTCACCTTTGATTGCATGATCTTCTGGTGTGTGTGGTCCGTTTCCTGCTGGTTTTGGTACATTATTGAATTTTTCGTTACTCATGGTTCATTCCTCCTAGTTTCTTCTATTATTGCTTTATTTTTAATAAAATAATAACCAATTATTGAACACGAGGTACCGTGTTTTCTTTGACTTTTGTCTTGCCTTTAGTTACCGCATGTTTGGCTTTGTTGGTTTGTTTTGACATAAAACTACCTGTCGCTTCAGCGGCGTTGCCAAGTTTATCTTGGACTGTTTCACTTTCTTCTTGGTACTCTGCTTGTGTTTTGATATCTACTACGTTGACATTGACTTCGATTACTTCCAAGTGAGTCATTTGTTGGACTTCGCGAGTAATAACCTCTTTCATTTGATCATAAATGGTCTCGATATCTTTCCCGTATTCGGCTACAATGTCCATATCCACTGCGACTTGTTTTTTGCCGACCTCGGTGTGAATGCCTGTTGTAACATCTTCACTGTTAATCATTTTATCTCGTAAATTCGAGAAAAAACCACCGTCCACAGTTAACAAACCGTCGACTTCTTCCAAAGCAATGCCAATAATTTTTTGGATTACTTTATCCTCAAACGTCAACTCACCTTTAACAATCGATACATTTGCATTTTCCATAGCCAAAACCTCCTATTTATGATGAAAATAATTTTTGACAATGCCTGTCTGTTCCAAATACAAACCTAGCCAAATACCTAGTCCTGTCAGGAGTACTACTAACAATGTTTTAAAGAAGCCGATTGACAGAAACAAGATTGCAAAAACCAAGCCGACTAGGCCACCAATTAACGGAACGGCATATTGTTTTATCCATTCAACCATTGTACATCCCTCCTACTCCACACGTGGTTGTGTTTGCTGTTGTTGTGGTCGTTTCATTGATTGAATATCTTCAAAATGAACATCAATCGTAATCTTGTGACCAGTTCCCACCAAACGAGCAAGCCGTTCTTCCATTGTTTTTGACCAAGCTTCTGTTTGTCCAATTAAATCTGCCGTTCGTTTCAGTGTGCCTTTGACATTGACCTTAATGCGCCGTTTTGTCGCCTTTACACGAATGGTTGGTGCTTCCAGAAAGTCACTGTCTTGCAAGCTAGAGCGTACAAATCCTTCGATGGCTTTACGGTGTAACACTAACTTTCCTTGCTCTTCTTTTAATTCAAACGTGCCTTTTCTTCTTGGGAATAAAAGAATGAATAAAAATAGAAAGAGCATAATTCCTAGTAAAACCAGCGCTACCCAAAAGATTGCTTGACGTGCGTACTCGTTGTCTTGCAAGAACCATTGGACATTATCTGGTGGTTGCCAAGCTGTATCGGCTGACCAAGTGGTGATGGCCACCGCGCCAAATAATGCCATTAAAATCAGTGAACCTAGAAGCAAAAGTATTTTAACAACTTTATTCACGGAACATCCCTCCTAAAGATTAATTGCTTCTCCACCAGTTACGCCATAAACTTGAGCCGTAACATAACTTGCATCATTGGACGCCAAGAAAACATAAACAGGGGCTAATTCAGCAGGCTGACCTGCACGTTCCAGTAAAGAATGTTGCCCAAATTCTGGCAACTCTTCAATTGGTTGTCCATGATCTAACTGTAACGGTGTCCAGATTGGTCCTGGAGCCACGCCATTTACCCGAATGCCTTTTGGTGCCAGTTGTTTTGCTAAACCAACGGTAAAGTTGGCAATTGATGCCTTCGTTGCTGCATAATCCAACAAATGCTCACTGGGATTAAAGGCTTGGACGGAAGTCGTTGTCACAATGCTACTTCCGGCAGGCAAGTGAGGCACTGCTGCTTTGACAATGCCAAACATCGCAATAATATTAACATGGAAAGTGTCTATCACTTGTTCCATTGGCAATTCTTCAATAGCGACACAGGAAATTTGTTGGGCTGCATTTAAAACAAGGGTATCCAAGCCGCCTAATGCTTCATGAGCTTGTGCAACCAATTTTTCAGGTGCCTGTTTATCTCTTAAATCTGCTGGCAAAAGAACGACTTTTCGGCCAGCTTCTCGTATATAGTGCGCCACTTCTTCGGCGTCTTTTTCTTCACCTGGGAAAAAATGTAAGGCGATATCTGCGCCTTCACGAGCAAAAGCAATCGCCGCAGCTCGTCCAATCCCAGAATCACCGCCTGTAATTAATACCCGACGATTTTCTAATTTGTGATTTCCGACATAGCTGTCTTCCCCACAATCTGGTTTAGGGACCATTTTGTCCTGTAATGCGGGAGTTTCTTGATCTTGTTGCGGAAATCCATCACTATAAAATAACTTTCTTGGGTCTTTTAAGTTTGGTTCTGTCATTAAATCTCCTCCCTTTCTACTATTACCTTAATACAATTTTTTCTTTTTGAAAAATATTTGAGCACATAAAATAAAAAAAATATTTTTAATACTCATTAAGCGAAATTTTTGGCAAAATTATCTAAAAGCTGATTTTATTTTTCAAAATAGCGTTTAATTGACCTTTTTTATCAACATTTGTTATTGACATATGATGTCCAATTCGCTTAAATAAGAAAGAAGCCCAACAGGCAAAAACAAAAATATTTAGAGATAATTGAGGAGTTACCGCCAATGAGAAATGTTTTACAAGACTACTTAGATGAACATTCCTTTCGAGTCGTTGTAAAAAAGAAGAAAAATTATTTAACTTATGAAGGACTGCAAGATCGTTATGCCTATATTTTAAAAAGTGGCATCATCAAAACTAGCGTTATTTCCAAAGACGGTCGTGAATTTAATTTACGTTATATCAACAATTTGGAAATTGTTTCATTGCTACGTGATGAATATTCAGAATTTATTGATGCACCTTTTAATATTCGCATCGAATCTCCACAAGCAGAACTTTACCAAATCGACCGTGTTCAATTTTGGCGGGATATCAATAATAGTAAAGACTTGCAAATGTATGTCAAAGAATACTATCGGGACCGTTTAATGCATTCCATGAAAAAGATGCAGCAAATGTTGATGAATGGCAAATTTGGGGCCGTTTGTACACAAATCTATGAAATGTACGATTCATTTGGCGTAGAAACAGAGGAAGGTATTTTAATTGATTTCGTGGTGACCAATGAAGAAATTGCGCATTTTTGTGGGATAACTTCTGCTAGTAGCGTTAACCGGATGATGCAGCAACTAAAAGAGTTAGGGGCAATTGAACTACGTAACCGCAAAATTTTGATTAAAGATTTAGATATGATTAGAGATAACATTATTGTTTAACATCAGTACCCCCCGCAAGTTTGACCTTGCGGGGGTACTTTTTCATCCACTTGACAACACGTATTACACGTATTAAAATATATCCTGTCAGGAGGTATTGTGCACATGCCAATGACACAAAAACAAATGGTCAAATTGCTAAAAAAGCACGGTTGGTTACCAACCGATGGTGGAAAAGGCTCCCATATAAAAATGGAGATGTCTGGCAAAAGACCCATCATTATCCCACACGGAGAATTGAAAAAAGGAACCGAAATAGGGATTTTAAAAGAGGCAGGGCTGAAATAGCCTTCCTCAATGATTGATAAGGAGGCATCATTCATGCTAATTAGTTATCCTGCATGTTTCTACAGTGTCGAGAATGGTTACTATGTTTATTTCCCAGATATAGGTGGTTCTGGTACGCAAGGAGATACAATTCCTGATGCAATTGCGATGGCTTCCGATTATTTAGGTATGATGTTATCTGATGATATTGAACATCAAAGAACAATCCACCAGCCATCTCCTATCAATACGTTGTCATTAGAAGATAATAATCCCTTTAGAGATGACGATGACTTTAATTTTAACCTTGCAGACTCGTTTGTTTCTATGGTAAATGTAGAACTAAATGATTATTTAGGAACAAATACGTTAGTCAAAAAAACCGTCACCATTCCCAAGTGGTCTGATGAACTCGGGAAAAAAAATAAATTGAATTTTTCTAAAACCTTGACCGATGCCATCGTTGAAAAGTCGCTACATGTTTTAAAGTAGCCTTGAGAAAGCACCCCCGCACGCTTGACCTTGCGGGGGTGTTTTTTATTTTTCAGTGACAATATTCACAGGAAATTGTCCATAATCTAAATTAAATGTCCGACCAGCCGTCAGCTGAAGCATTTCTTTTTTCATGCCTTCCGCCAAACGTGCATCCCCAAAACTTTCAATCATATCAATAACGGTGATTACTTCTTTATAATATCTCATTTTGCCAGTGTACAGATAATACGTAAGATTTTTTAAATAACGTAAGTTAAAATGAATATAGTAGATTTCGGCAGGAATCGTGGTAACACTCATTAGCGCTAAATATTCCCGGGCTTTCGCATAATTTTTCTTATAAAGTTGCGCTGTAATGATATTTAGGTAAAAACCATAGGCGACATTTAATGTTTGGGTATCACGTAATTCAGCATCTTTGACAGGAAACATCTGCTCAAGAATCTGAAGGACTTCGTTTTCAGAAAATAACGCCCCTGTATTAGTCACCATTTGATAATCGTAATATGTATAGTAGCTTTTGCTAGAGATAAGTGCGAGAATTGCCATTCGATCAGTTTCATCAAATTCTGGAATTTCCTCCCAATCATTACTGAAAGTTAGCTTAATATCTGTATAAATAGACATCTCTACTGCGTTTTTTTGGGGATTGCGCTCTAATTGATAAAAGTAATGAATCAGGTTCTTTTTTTCACTTGTATTGTTCAACCCCATTTGACAACATTCAATTTGATGCATAATTTTAGATGAAGCCGTACTTCTTGTTTCAGAGACCATATGAAAAAATTCATTAAAGGTAATCCCAAGTGACTGTAATGCTGTCATTAAATCCTCGTAACTTAGCTTGGCTTCACCAATTTCGATTCTTCGATAGGTTTGTTTCCCTTTTTTTGGTAAAACATCTTTCTGAGCAATTTTTTTCTTTTTTCTAAAATACTTTAATGCCTCTAACACATCCATAATATGCTCCTTTCTATTAATAAGTTAATATTAAGTATTATTTTTTTATTAACTAAAATATACTATTTTCTAAAAAATTATTTCTATGAACTTTAATATTATCAAATAATCGAATAATATATTTGTTTGAATTATTTTTTCGCACATTATAATTGTTAGACGTCAACAAATTTTAAAAAAACTTTTCTAATTCGTTCTTGAAGAAACTAAGATATCTGTCTTATAATGAAATTCAATATAACTCAGAGCAGGAGGTGTCGCAATGTTTGGTTTCAATATTAGTTTATTTCTTATTACTCGGTTCCGTTAAACCCGCTCTTCACTAACCATTGTACAATCAATTTCCTTGAATATCTATTTCATTTTTATTAAATAACATTTTTAATAAAAGTACATATATTTTTATTTTCGGATATTTTCTTTAATTAAATGAAATATATTTATTAAAACAAATAAATTACATTCAATTAAATCAGAAGGAAACAGATTGTAGCAAGTGAAGAAAAAAACAGCTCTTGAGTGATATTTTCTCAAGAGCTGTTTTTCTATTTTATTTCAAAAGCGGTTTGCGTTGTGGGGTTATTACTTAATAAGGTATTTTTATACAGTAAATAGTACGCTGCCGCTGACCAACTAAAGTTTTTCGTACTTAGGCCTTTCCCTGTTAGTGGATCATAATTTTCATGAATAGGTCCTTCTCCCATCAATCCTTCGGCATGTAAGAAGAGTTTTTGTGTCATTTCTTTTGCTTCTTTTGTATAGTCATAGTTTTGAAGAGCTTCTACACCAAACAAGGCTTGATCAAGCCAAACTGGTCCCCGCCAATATTTCGTTGCAGCAAATTTTTCATTGTCTTTGGATGCCGTTGGGAATGGCATAAAGGTATTGAACATTTCTTGATTCATCATGTTTTTCTTAACTGCCGCCGCCTGTTCTTTGGTCGCTACTTTTGCCCAGAGCGGCAACCAGCCTTCTGTTCCTTTGCCACGATTGACTAACAATTTTGTTTTCGAGCCGTCTTCATTTATTTGTAAGTCATAGAAGAAGCCGGTTTTTTCATCAAACATATTTTCTTGAATATATTTTTTTAGTTTCTTCGCTTCTTTTTGATAGTTCTTATAGTCCTCTTTTTTGCCTAGTTCTTCTGCTATCGAAGCTAAATAGCCCTTTTCAGCGTAGAGATACGCATTCAAATCCACTGATTCTTGATTAATCGAATACCCCACTACTTTTCCTTTATTTTTGTTTTCAAAAACTTTAACTCCGACGTCGCCTTTGCCCACACCTTCTTTGTCAAACCGTGTAGCGTTATCCATGCCACTTTCCCACGCGGCTGCTTCAATAACAGCATCATCGTCCACTTTAGGTTGGCCATTTTTATCTTTAATGATTTGATCCTTGTCGTCTTTTTGCCAGTGGGCATCACTGACCATGCTTCCATATTCTGCTATCCCATTTTTATTGTGGTCTCTGTTGGTATACCACCAATTATGATAAGCCACAAGTTTGGGATACATTTCTTTTAAAAATTCCTTATCTTTGGTTTCTTGATAAATATGCCAAACTGCCCATGCAGCCAATGGTGGTTTAGAATTTCGTTCATTCCAGTTGCCACCTTCACCACCACGCGCACTGTCTTGATTGTAAAAGACAGCATCAATGATCGCTCCTGCATCTTGTGGACGTACGGTATCATCTTTTTGAATTTGATAATCAAACAAGGCCCGCATATTATTTTTAGCTAACTCAGGATTAAAATCAGCCGTTGCTACATCCGCTTTCCACGAATCCCAAGCCCACATACCAATAAACCATTTATAAGACATGGACGGAACAATCCCGTCATGCTTAAAGGCACCTGCCGCACTTCGCCAATTGGTATTAATCGTTTCAATCGATTTGACTAGCGCATTTTGATATTCAGGAAATTCTGCTGTTTTCTTTTGATCAAACGTTTTATCTAGATATCCTTGCCATCTTTGCTTGTTCTCTTTGAAATAGCGCGCCGCATTTTTGGTATATTCGGGTGCTTGTTGTTGTTCCTTTGCCTCTTCCTCTTTTGTAAAAGTATAGCTTTCTGTCGTATAGGTGTTGTACGTTTGTTTAGGCTTCAATTCAATTGGTTCAGCGGTCGCTGTATAATTCCGATTATCAATTTTTGTTGAAACTTTATCCGCATGATGAATCGTATATTTTGTGTCTTTCGTAGCAAAATAATTCCACGTTTCTCTGACTTCAACAAAATTCACTTGAATGTCATTGTCTTTAGCAGTTAAACGAGTACCAATATCTAAGGTTTCCGTTCCCTCTTGAATTTTGTCAAAGACCGCACCTGTCCAGCTTGCTTCAAGTGACAAGGGATCTTCACCAGTGTTTTCAAGTGTCGTTTGGATAAGCGCCGTTCGATTGCTGACAAAAATTAAAGCTAAATGAATCGTTACATCGTCTAATTCATAGGTTTGCTCTAGGCGCCCAGGATAATAAGACAGGTCCATGCGGTTGCTTTGGCTTAAATCATAGGTTTCTCCCGTTTTTTTATTTTTGACCGTTAATTTGTTTAAACTTGCCGCCAAGTTTACCGGATATTCTTCCGCAATAATCAATGGCCCCGCAAAACCACCCAGTAGCTCTTTATTGCTTTTTTCAGGTAAATAGTAGCCATGCCATGCACCTAAATCAGAAAAATTATTAAAATAATTGGTATCGTATACGCCATTCGTCCGTTCAGTTGGTGATGCACTCACATCTAAAACATTTGCAAATTCATCAACTTTTGTTCTTTCAACACTTGCTTGCACTTCCCCGCTTAACGCAAAACAGCTGACTACGGTGATTCCTAACGCTAACCAAGTAGACACCCGTTTCTTTTTTGATAAACCCTTCATAAAACCCCTCCTATAAAATGATAGCGCTTTATACACTGATTTATTATCAGCAAGGACTATGCCAAATGGAGTGTATCCCTTTTTATTATTGAAAGATTCAACTTTCTCTAGAAAAAAAGCGACCGTATCGAAGTGTATTGATCAAAAAATAACGAGTGTATCGATAGTGTATTTAGTTTATGCTTGATTCTGTTTTATTTTCGTAGCTTCCACAAATTTTTCAGTAATTTTTTGCGGTCGTGTAATAACAGATCCCACCACCACGCTATAGGCACCTAGCTCCAGAACACGTTGGACTTTTGCTGGCGTATCAATCATTCCTTCTGCAATGATTGGTGTAGTAAAATGCTTCTTTGCTTCTCTTAACAGTTCAAAATCATTTTGTTCAATCCGCTGATTTTCACTTTGCGGCGTATAGCCGACTAACGTTGTGCCAATATAATCAAAACCTAACTCCGCCGCTTCAATCATCTCTTCCAGCGTGGAACAATCCGCCATCCATTCTTGGTTAGGATACTTTTCTTTTATTTTTTTGAAAAATGTGGCTAACGTTTCGTCATTTGGTCGTTTCGAATGGGTTGCATCGAGAGCAATAATTTCTGGCTGAACAGCCATTAATTCATCTACCTCACGCATAGTTGCGGTAATATATACTTCTGCGTCAGGATAATCTCGTTTAATAATCCCAATGATTGGTAAATCAACCTCTTTCCGGATTGCTCGAATGTCTACCACAGAATTTGCTCGAATGCCTTTAGCCCCTCCTTGTTTAGCGGCCAAAGCCATCTTGGACATGATAAAAGAACTATGCAACGGTTCGTCTGCCAACGCTTGGCAAGAAACAATTAATGCCCCTTTGATTTCTTTATTCAACATTGATCCCTCCAATTTAAAAGCGATTACAAACACAGTATACCTACAACAGCTGAAATATGCCACTCTCCCAAATAAGAACAAACGTTTCACGTGAAACAAAAGAAAGCAAGCGGTTAAGGCTTTCTTTCTTTTGTTCCCATTTAGCATTTCACCTTAAAATATAGCGGATTTGATTATATCATGATACGATAATTCATATCGATAAGAAAGAGGTGATAAAATTGACAGAATACATCTACTTAGCTAGCGAGCAACCTTTATCTACAGGCAGTATAACTTTAAATGGACTGAGCAATCACACGGGCAATCTATTAAATAAAGAGTTCTTCTTTTTTATAAATGATTTTGAAGGTGAGTCACCAGGTAAATTTTCATACAGCAACTATTTAAAAACATTGAATTATCAGGTTTGCTCTATGTGTTCTCTACCGTCAGATAATCAAAATATTGAAACACCCTCAGCAGTCGCTCTTCTTGGCTACATCCGAAATCATTTTAAAAATACCTGCACAACTAAGTTATATATTTTGTCCGCTTTAAATGGTTTTGAAAACAAACCGATATCAAAAATAGTTACTCGTACACTGTCTGATTTATCTTACAAAGATTTATATTATCAAGAGATGAAACTTTTAAAAATTATTCGTTAATATACTTATAGTGGTCTATCAAAAAAAGAATATTTATTCCGTTACATAAACTTTGAAAAAATGAAAAATAAGACCTTCAACATACTCTATCCTGTTGAAGGCCCTTCTCTCTTATTTAACCCTTTAATTTTTACGACCCTCTAAATAATCATACCCAAAATGTGCATACGCAAATGGCGTTGCAATTCGTCCTCGTGGTGTTCGTTTAATGAAACCTTTTTGAATAAGATAGGGTTCATACATATCTTCCACCGTTTCGGTTTCTTCACCGATATTTACAGACAAGGTACTTAAACCAACTGGACCGCCGCCGTATAAATCAATCATTGTTTTCAACAATTTTTGATCGACATAATCCAAGCCTTGATGGTCCACTTGCAGCAAGGTTAACGCTTTGTCTGCAATCGCTCGGTCGATTTTGCCATCTGATTGGACTTGGGCAAAATCACGGACACGTTTTAACAAACGATTAGCAATTCGGGGGGTTCCTCTTGAGCGGCGCGCAATTTCAAAGGCACCTTCCTCAAAAATCTCCGTTTGAAAAATATCCGCGGAACGGAGAACGATTTCTTTTAAATCCTGCTCTTGATAATACTCCATGTGAGAAATAATCCCAAAACGATCTCGTAATGGCGCTGAAAGCATCCCTGCCCGTGTGGTAGCGCCCACTAAAGTAAAAGGCGGTAACGGAAAATGAACGGGATGTGCCGTGGTTCCTTGACCGACCATGATATCAATGTAAAAATCTTCCATTGCGGAATACAGCATTTCTTCCACCACTCGCGGCAAACGATGAATTTCATCGATAAATAACACATCACCAGGCTCTAATTCGTTCAAAATAGCGACTAAATCTCCCGCCCGTTCGATGGCTGGTCCACTTGTGGTACGAATGTTCACATTCATTTCATTGGCGATGACCATCGCCATTGTCGTTTTCCCTAAACCTGGCGGACCATAAAGAAGAGTATGATCCAACGCTTCATTCCGATTTTTCGCCGCTTCAATATAAATCGTTAGTTCTTGTTTTACTTTGTCTTGACCAATATATTGTGCTAAAAATTGTGGACGTAACGATTTTTCAATTGAAGCTTCTGCTTCTTGACTTGCAGCTGAAAGCAACCGTTCTTCTTCTGTCATCGTTATTCCTCCTTAGCGTTTCATCATGAATTTTAACGCATTGCTTAAATAGACATCTGTCGTTGTCTCACCTAACGCTTCCAATTGCTTAGTGATACGCTTAATCTCTCGGTCACTGTAGCCTAGGGCACTTAATGCTTCTAACGCTTCTGCCAATGCTTGATTGCTTGTTGTCACCACTTCGGTTGCGGTCATGGCCGCAACCGCTGCTTCGGAAGACTCTAATTCCCCTAATTTTCCTTTTAAATCTAAAATCATTTGTTGGGCTGTTTTCTTGCCAACACCTGGGAACTTCGTTAAATATGTAACATCTTCCCCTTCAATTGCATTGATTAAACCACCATGATCAGCCACAGAAGCCATGATAGCTAAACCACTTTTAGGGCCAATTCCAGAGACACTGATTAATTTTAAGAACAATTGTTTTTCTTCTAAACTGCCAAAACCAAATAATAGCTGTGCATCTTCCCGCACGACTTGGTGAAGATATAGTTTAATATCCGTATCCATTTTTCCTGAATAGCGATACGGGTTATCAACTGAAATCTGATAGCCAATGCCATTTGTTTCAACGACAATATAGTATGGGCTAACAAACGTTACTTTTCCAATAATATATTCGTACATGTTGTCACCTTTCCAATTGCTGATTGCGTACATATGTTCCATTTTAACACAAAGCATCAAAAAGCCATAGCGGAGAATTTTTATCATCGACCTTGGCTACATCTATTTGTTACTTTTCACTCACTAGGGAATTAAAAAGTGCGTACTGTTTTTTTTGACATGCTTGCGTAATAATAGCGGTAGCTTCAAAAAAATAACCAAAAAGGAGACTACATACATGAAATTAAGTATCTTAGATCAATTAACGGTTCCTAAAAATCAATCAGCAAGCGACACATTACAAGAAGCCAAAGAGCTCGCTCAATTAGCGGAAAAACTTGGCTACACAAGAATTTGGTATGCCGAACATCACGGCTCAGACGCCTTTGCCAGTGCAACGCCAGAAATTTTAGTTGCACATATTGCTAGTGCCACCGAAAAAATTCGTGTTGGCGCGGGTGGCATCATGACCATGCATTATGCGCCATTTAAAGTCGCAGAAACGTTTAAAACGTTAGCAGCTTTATATCCTGATCGAATCGATTTAGGCATGGGCCGCTCGCCTGGTGGCAGCCCTTTAACTACGTTGGCGTTAAATAATGGTCAGCCACCTCAGCTAGACCAATTTGATAAATTACCTGAAATTTTACTCTTTTTAAGAGAGGAATTTCCTGAAGATCATTTATATTCTAAAATTTCAGCTGTTCCGCGGGAAGTTCTATTACCACAACCCTGGTTACTAGGTGCTAGTAAAGAAAGCGCACGTTCAGCTGGTGAATATGGCATTAATTTTTCCTTTGCGCAATTTATTCATGGACATTTGCCCAAAGAAGTATTGTCCGCATATTACAAGCATTTCCGACCAGTAACTGAACAACAAGAGCCGCAAGTGAGCGCTGCGTATTTCACTTTTGCCGCCGACACGAAAGAAGAAGCAGAATACCATGCGGCTAGTTTTGAGCATTATATCTTTGCCACCGAACATGGGCTTCCAAATAAATTTTTATCGCCAGAAGAAGCACTAGCTTTCCCTTACAGTGAAATGGACAAACTGGTTTTAGAACAAAATAAACAACGCTTTGTCATTGGCAGTAGCCAAGAAGTTGCGGAGTTTTTCCACCAACAAGAAGAACTAGGGTTGACAGAAGCGATGCTAATCACTCCAGGTTATGACAAACAAACGCGCTTTCAATCATTTGAACGCCTAGCAAAAGAATTATTATAGAAAGGAAATGAGAAATGTTAGAGGTTTTAAAAAGAATTAATACGCTTGCACAAAAAGAGCGTGAACAAGGCTTAACATCTGAAGAACAAGCTCTTCGTGTCGATTTGCGACAAGAATATTTGCGGACCATTCGTGAACAATTCAATAAAACATTAATGGGCGTCACTATTTATGATCCTACTGGTGAAGATGTGACCCCAGAAAGATTAAAAGAAGAACAGCAGAAATATTTTGATTAAAAGAGACACAGAACAGTCGATTTGACTATTCTGTGTCTCTTTTTAACTACTCTTCTGTCACATATGTCCACTTATAATCATATTGTGCGCCAGCACCATGGGCAACGACGCCTTTCACTTCTTTACTGCGTAGATGGGCAGTCGCCTTTTGATAAAGTGGTGCTAAAGCGGTCTCTTCACCAATCAATAACTTCTCAGCCTTAACCATGTCTTCCCAACGTTTTTCAGGATCTGAAGCATCTCTTGTGGCTGAAGCCTCGATCAACTCATCGTAGGCTTTACTTGAAAAACGCCCGCGATTATAGTTATTGCCAGTGACAAAAAGGTCTAAGAAACTACTTGGATCTGCGTAATCCGCAGCCCAACCACCTAAGATTGTCTCAAAATCGCCGCGACTACCTCGATCAATTCGAACTGAAAACGGCACTGGGCTCACTGTTACATCAATGCCCTCTAAAGTATCCTTTAACGTACCTTGAATATATTCCGCTAACTTTTTCGTAGAATCGACATCATCGGCAACAATATCCATTTTGAGTGTTGTTATACCCAATTCTTTCTTCGCTTTTGCCCAATATTCTTTTGCTTTTTCTGGGCTATATTCAACAATTTTTTTATTTTCATCAGCAAAATCTTTGTCATCTGTCGGCGAATAAGACATCCCTTCTGGAATTAAGCCGGTAGCGACTACTGAGCCGTCGCCTAAAATTTTATCTACTAATGCGTTGCGATCAATCGCTGCTGAAATTGCTTTGCGTAAATTCACATTATTATACGGTGAATTTTTATCTCGCTGATTAAATTCCAAATAGCTGGTTCGTGCTTCTTTTTCGATAACCAATTCTGGATCCTTCGCCATTTGCTGGGCCAATTCGCCGCTTAAAATAACATCGTCTGCCTGGCCATCTTGGAATAAGTTCAAGGCAGTTGGCGCCTCCTTGACAACATCAAAATTGATTTTATCTAATTTGACATTGTCTTTATCCCAATAGTTTTCATTTTTTTCCAAAGTCCAATTGGTATCTGAGCCAGCCCCTTCAAAGTTAGCTAAGACAAACGGACCATTATAGACTGCTTTTTCACTGGAAGCAGCGTAATCTTTGCCATATTTCTCTACGGTTGCTTGATGTTGCGGGAAAAATAGTGGAAAGGCCAGTAAATAATCAAAATATGGTGTTGGTTTTGCCAGTTTAATTTCTAGCTCGTAATCTCCGTTTGCTTTAATGCCTAATTCAGAGACTGGTTTCTTACCAGCTACAATATCTGCGCCGTTTTCAATCATTTCTAGAAAATAAGCATACTCAGCGCCAGTCTGAGGATCTGCTGTACGTTGCCAACTAAAAACATAATCGGCAGCTGTGACAGGATCACCATTGGACCATTTTGCTTCTTCTCTTAGTTTCACTGTGTACGTCAGACCATCATCACTGACTTGCACTTTTTCTTTAGCCCCTGCTGGTTGCGGCTTGCTTTTATCATCTAAACGATAAATTCCTTCATACGCATTATTCAGTGCCGTAAAACTAATTGTATCTGTTCCTAAAGATAAATCTGCAGAAGGCATTTCTTGTTGAACTACTACTTTAAATTCTTGTTTAGCGGCAGTTTTCTCTGATCCGCCCTTTGCTTTTTCGGCGCCAGCTCCCCCATCACCACCACAAGCAGCTAAAACTAACAGCGTTGTTAAACTTAACCCGATAAGTCCTTTTATACGTTTACTTTTCATGCCTTTCTCCCTTCACAGAAAAAACTCTTCATTTTTTAATTTTTAGAATATTCTTATAATACTAAAATTAAAAACAAATGGCAAGCATTAAAATAAAAAAAGAACCAATCCCGAAGGACGGTTCTTAAAAAATGACTAACTAGCTTTGTTACGTCGTTTATAAATATACCAGCCAGAAGAAGAAAGTCCAACGAACAGTAAACCATATAATGCAAGCGTTTCTGTTTCTGTACCCGTTTTAGGTAAAAAGCCGCCATACTTTTTCTTCTCTGTTACGGATGGATTGCTCTGTCTTGCTCCCGCTTGGTTTTGTTTATTAGTTGCTACTGGTGTTTCTGGTGTTGGTTTTGGATCTGGTTTTGGCGTCTCTCCTCCACCGATTAACTCTTTGTAAGCTTCTTCCGAAATAGAAACAATTCGTTCGCCTGGGAATGGTTCTTTATATTGTGCTAAATCAATCGTCGTTGCTGCACGATACAACCGCAAGCTGGTTGCACTTTTCAAGTATTCAATTAAGACAGCATCTAGTGAAATCCCTTCTTCTCGTTCACCACCTAGCATATCGTAACCATCACCACCAGCAGCTAAGAAATCATTGGTAGCCATCCGGTATTGTTTCTTCTCATCCAATGGTTCAAACTTTTGCGTTTGCCGATTTTTAATTTCTATTCCTAATACGCGACTACCGACAATCGTTTGTCCTGTTTCATTGCCTTCGTCACTAGCCAAGCGAGTACCTGGTTTTGTGGAATCATAGTGGATACGAATGGAGCTTGAAACATGTAGGAAACCACCATTTGCGCCAAGTTTTGGTTGGCCAGCATCATCTAGTAAAATTGTGCCATTCTCATCTTTTTGTGGAATCGAACGAACAGACATTTCAAACATTTCTTTAACTTGAGCGCCGGTTACTTGAATTTGCGCAATGCTATTGCCAAAAGGTAACACAGCAATGACATCCCCAACTTTAATTGGCCCTTGTTTAATATCAGCGCGAATGCCGCCACCATTGGTTACTGCAAAATCAGCAGGTTGGCTAAACGCGTCTTGGCCATATGACATAATCGCATCACCAATCAAATTCCCTAAGTTGGTCTCTCGTGTGCGCACATTTTCTCGTTGTCCATCCAATGTGAATGGAATATAATCGACAATTACTTTTTCATTTTCAGCGTTAAAATTCGTACGTGCTTCATCAACGATGGCTTTAACTGCCGGGTTTTCTGGCAATTCTAGCAGCTCTGCTGCTGAAATCAATTTTGCTGTTTTCTTAGTTGGTTCACTCTCTGGTGCTGTGACGATCCCAACATTATTTAAATAATTACCTGTTTGAGCATAGATCACTTTGCCATAACGTTTGCCGCTTTCGACGGCTGTATGCGAATGTCCATCAATCACAGTGATATCTAACTCAGGATATGTTTGACTAAGGGTTTCTGCTAGCGTATCACCACGCCAGATATGCGGCGTCGTTTCATCTACGCCTAAATGCCCAGTAACCACGAAAGCTTGAATATCCGCGTACTTCTCTTTAATTTCATTAATCACTGCTTCTACTTCTGGAATCGGGTCTTTAAATGTTACCTTCTCCACGTTTTTCGGGTGTGTTTTCGTTGCTGTTTCTGGGGTCGTCACACCTACAATGGCAAACTTTTTCCCGGCTTTTTCTACGATTGTATACGGATCAAAAACCCGTCCACTGCCATCTTTGTAATACGTATTACTAGATAAAATCGGAAAATTCAGTTGGTCTTTATAACCTAGTGCAATCTCTAAACCAAAATCAAACTCGTGATTTCCCACCGCCATGGCATCATAACCAACTTCATTCATTGCTTTGGCCATATCCGCGCCTTTGGAGAAATTGGAGATTGGTAATCCTTGGAAAACATCCCCTGCATCCACCATCAAGGTTGGGTTTTCTTGGTCTTTAAAGGTTTTTAGACGCGCCATACCTAATTCGCCTTTCCCTGCTTCTAGTCGGCCATGAACGTCATTTGTGTGCATAATGGTATATGCATTATCTAAATCAAAGCCCGCATTACGGACATCTTGTTTCGTAATAGCGGCGGCGTTTGGTGTACGTCCATCAGGAGAAGTCGGAATTTGAAGAGTGCCGTCATTCACTAATTCGATTGCTTTGGCACGCCATTTTTCATCAAAATTTGTCCCAATAATTGACCAATTTCGTTCGATTTCTTGTTCTGGATCAAGCGTTCCTTTTTTCTTAATATAATCAACAATCATTCCTCGTAAGGTTTCTGGATCAGAATTTTTAATAGGTTCTCCTACTTGAATCCCTTGGCTAGCTAAACCGCCGTAACGATAATTATTCATAGCAATCGTATATTCTTTGGCAGGATCCAACGGTTGGCCGTCAATTTTCGCATCTACAATTCGTTCACCCACTGGTTTTGAAATGTCAATCTTGTAGTCCACTCCAGAAATCATGTCATAGTTATATACACGAATGTTTGGATTAAAACTAACGGTCAAATCATCTGGCTGTGTTTGGTTATAGTACGCCCCTTGTTTTTCCAAATACTTCAGTAAGTTTTCACCGTTAATGGGAACACTCACTAAGGTATTCGGGTATTTGTAGATATCAAAAATCGTGGCATAGGAAATCTTCCCCGCAGGTAATTTACTGTCGTATTTAAACAGCGCTGCCGCACTTAATTGTGCGCCCGTTACTTCTTTTTGAACGTTATTAATTAAAGAAATCATCGCTGTTGGTTGTAATTGTGCTTCGGGAATTCCTTTAATTTCTTGTTTTGGTAAAAAATCAGCTGTTGCTGTGCCGATCTCCTCCTGAATAAACGCTCGCGTTTTTTCATGGTATTCTTTTGTCGCTGCCTTAACTGCTTCATCTGCTGGAACATTCGTTGTTGGTACAATCGTTGCTGTACCTTCTTGCACTTCCCACTTATCGGCATTTTTAGCAACTGAAAGATCAATTTTGACAACTTCTGTCCCTGTATCTTTAGGTCCCCCTACCGGTACAGTTTTTCCATTCGGCGCTGCTCCTTGCTTGGTAAAAGAAAGGTGGTCATGACCCAGAATATACGCATCAATCCCCGCGACATTTTCAATTACTTGGTCGGCACTGGCAGCCGGATCACTATTTTGTTGTCCCGCATGAATCGAAGCAACAATAATGTCAGCCTGATCGTTAGTTTTCAACTCAGTAACTGCTTTTTCTGCTTCTTCTTTCAAAGGTAAAAAATTAAGCGAAGTAACACGAGGGCCATCCCACAAAGGAATGTGCGGGATTGTTAAGCCGATAATCCCAACTTTTAAATCTGGCTGCCCATCTTGATTAAGATCAAGTTCCTTCGTGGTAGTCCCTTCAACAAAACGACTACCATCCTTATTGTAGGTATTCGCAGACAAGATTGGAAAAGTGGCTTCTTTTTGAATTTTTTGGATTAACGGTAAACCAAAATTAAACTCATGATTCCCCAAAACCATTGCATCATACTTCATCACATTCATGGCGGTAATCATTGGATGGGTCTTTTCATTCACTAAAGGCGCTTTATTATACAAGTCATCTGTTAAAATAGTGCCTTGAATATTGTCGCCATTATCAATTAAAACGGTGCCTGCTGGGTTTTGTGCCCGGACTTGGTTGACGACTGTACTTACTTGGGACAAACCAACTGGTAATTCTTTATCATCTTCATAAGACCAATTCCATAATTGACCATGAACATCTGACGTACCTAAAATTGTTATTTTTTGCGGCGTGCTCGTTTCTTCTTTTTCAGCGGTTGACGTTTCTAAATTCGTCGTCTCTGTTGGTGCTGTGGTTTCTTGTGACTGCTTGACACTGTCACTCGTAGCCTGATTTGGTGCTTCTTGTTTGATGTCTGTTGTTTCCTGTGTAATGACTGGTTCTTGTTTTCTACTTGAATCGGTGGTACTTGTTACTGCTTCTGAACTTTGTTGACTCGTTGTTTCTACTGCATATGCCGTACTAGTAACGCTTGGCGCTATCAACGCAACAGCCATTAAAAAATGCATGCCCCACTTCACTTTTTTAAAGCTCAACTTTTTCACAAATTTCCTCCTTGTGTTTCAACCCATTTGCAACAAACAATTGTCAAAGTAACAAACAACAAAAAGAGCCTTCCCCCATCACGCTGCTCTTCTTTTCCTATCATAATATATCCGTTAAATAAAAAACAGTAAATTCCGTTAAAATAAGATGTTTTTCCTGTAAATTGTTTTTATTTTTGGACAATATAGCGGATTTGTTTGTGAAAAAAATAGTAATTTTGACCAAAACACGAACTTTATAAAAAAGAAAGTCTTTTTATATTGGAAAAGCGGAACAAAAACTATTTTTTTGAAAAAAATAACTAAAAATACCGAATAAACAGCATTGGTCTAGCCCTTGAATGTCTCTAAACAAATACTAGCAGCAATTGGTCTAGTCTTTAAGGAGGAAAAAGAACGCTCTTTTGCTTAAGCAAAAGAGCGTTCTTTTTTATTTGAGGTTAATCCTTCATATAAGGTAACTTTTTAGCATAGCCTTCTTTATTCACTTGACGTGCCCGGGCAATCGCCAAATCTTCTGAAGGGACATCTTCTGTGATGGTTGAACCAGCAGCAGTCACCGCATGATCACCAATCGTGACTGGCGCAACAATGTTCGTTGCAGAGCCAATAAACGCGTGATCACCCACGACTGTTTGGTGTTTATTTTTGCCATCATAATTAACAAAAACAACGCCGCAACCGACATTAATATCTTTGCCTAATGTTGCATCACCAACGTATGTTAAATGGCCCACTTTTGTGCCTTCATCGATTGTTGCATTTTTTACTTCCACGAAGTTACCAATGTGTACGTTTGCCCCCACATCTGCTTTAGGACGTAAATGTGCATACGGACCTACATCGGCCCCCTCGTGAACCACACTTTCTTCAATCACAGACTGTTTAACAACCACTTGATTGCCGATGTGACTATCAACGATTTCTGAATGTGCGCCAATCAAGCAATCTTCGCCAATCACTGTTTTTCCTTTGATAGTGACTCCCGCTTCAATGACTGTGTCTGAACCAATTACCACGCCTTCATCAATATACGTTGTGTCTGGATCAATAAATGTAACACCATTTCGCATATGCATCTCATTTAACCGACGATGCATAATTTTATTAGCAGTGGATAAAGCAACACGATCATTTACACCCATTGCTTCGTCAAAGTCTGCCATTTGGTAAGCTGCGACAGCTTTGCCTTCTTTTTTCAAAATTTCAATGATATCTGTTAAATAGTATTCCCCTTGTGTATTGTTTGTATCTGTTTTCGCTAACGCTTCAAACAATGATTCATTATCAAAACAGAAGGTTCCTGTATTAATTTCTTGAACACGTGCTTCTTCTTCACTGGCATCTTTTTGTTCCACGATTCGTTCAACAATGCCCACATGGTCACGAATAATTCGACCATAGCCTGTTGGGTCTTCCGCATGCGCTGTTAAAATAGTCGCACTTGCATTCTTACCTTGATGGTAATCGAATAAATTTTTCAAGGTTTCCGCAGTTAATAACGGCGTATCCCCTGTAATAACTAATGTTGTTCCTTGTTTACCACCTAATAACTCTTGTGCTTGCATGACTGCATGCCCAGTTCCCAATTGTTCAGCTTGTAAGGCATATTGACTACGTTCGCCTAAATGGCTTTTAATCATTTCCGCCCCATGTCCAACGATTGTCACGATTTCTGTTGGTTCTGTTTGTTCTACTTGATCTAAAATATGTTCGACCATTGGTTTACCAGCAACTGGATGCAATACTTTATAAAGTTTAGATTTCATGCGTGTTCCTTTACCAGCTGCTAAAATAATTGCGTATCTATTTTCCACGTTTGCCACCTCAAATTAACTAAATTGTTTGATTTTCTTCTAAATCGTCCTCATTATACCTTTTCTAGTTTATCTTACTCTTTTGTCTTTTTCAACAAAATAAGGCATTTAAAAGGTAGACCAATTTATTTTCTCATCTTTTTTTAAAGGAATAAAACAGAAAAAAAGAACCTGAAAATGGAATGGACCATTTCCACGCTCTTTTTCAAATTATTTCTCTGTGAAATAGTTTCCTGGGACTACGCTAATCGTTTTTGTTTGTGTATCCACATCTTCCACGTACAATAGCGAAGTATAGTCATCGATTGCACGACGGCCATTGAATTTTGACTCAGCAAAAACGGTAATGCCCACAAGTTCTGCTTCAAATTCTTCAATCATACTCTTCATACCATTGACGGTGCCGCCGCCTTTCATGAAGTCATCCACGACTAAAACTTTTGATCCGCGTTTTAAGCTGCGTTTTGAAAGTTCCATTTTTTCGATACGTTCTGAAGACCCTGATACATAGTTCACGCTCACCGTTGAACCTTCAGTAATCTTAGAATCGCGACGAACAATCACAAACGGAACATTTAAGTAATAAGACACAGCTTGCGCAATTGGCACTCCTTTAGTCGCAACGGTCATTACCGCATCAATTTGTTTGCCTAAATATTTAGAAGCAATAATCCGGCCCACTTGTCTTAATAAATTCGGTTCCCCAAGTAAATCTGAAAGATAAACATAGCCCCCAGGTAATAAGCGATCTTGTTCTGACAAACGATCACATAAATCCATAATCAACTGCTCCGCTTCCTCATAAGGAATTTCAGGGATAAAGCGGACACCGCCTGCAGCGCCTGGAATCGTTTCTAAAATACCTGTTCCACGTTCTTTAAATGTTTTTTTAACAATTGCTAAATCTTCACTAATGGAAGACTTGGCAGATTGGTATCGGTCAGCAAAATATGTCAAAGAAACCAATGTATGGGGATGATCTAAAAGATATTGGGTCATATCGATTAATCGTTCACTTCTCCGAATTTTCAAATTCGTCACTCCTTTTCATTCTATCGTTCCTTATTATAAGGGGTTTAACCGAAAAATTCGAGGATTTTTTTCAAATAACTGAAAATAGTTCGCCATTTCTTTTAAAAAAAAGAAATAAAGGAGAAAAACTTTCGTTTTTCTCCTTAGTTTCTTTGCATTTTTTGTTTTCGTTGGACCATAACAACCACTCGGCGATAAATATTGACTAATAAGAATAAACCAATAAAAATTAGGGTAATACTTGCACTCGGTGGTGTTTCCAAATAATACGAGCTAGTCAACCCTGTTAGCATGCCAATCAAGCCCATAAACACACTGATAATAATCACCGTGTTAAAGCCTTTACCAATTCGCATACCTATCGCAGCTGGTAAGACCATAATTGCTGAAATTAACAAGGCTCCCGCGATCGGAATCATCACAGCAATCGCCACACCAGTAATTACATTAAAAAGCATCGACATCCAATGAATAGGTAGCCCATCAACATGAGCAGTATCTTCATCAAATGTTAAAACATACATTGGACGTTTAAATAACATAAACAATAGAACTAAAACTACGAATAAAATTGCCAACATAACCACTTGATCCCACGTAATCGTGACGATGGAACCAAATAAATAAGATTGAATACTAGCAGCTGAATTGCCTCCTGTTAAATTCATTAAAACTAACGCCAAAGCCAAACCGCCTGACATTAAAATAGCAATCGAAATTTCTGAATAGGTGCTATAAATCATTCGTAAATATTCTAGAATGATTGCAGCCACAATCACGACAATTAAGGTCATTAAATTAGGATTCCAATTAAAAAAGAAGCCTAGTGCCACACCGGCTAATGACACATGTGAAAGGGTATCTGCCATTAAAGATTGTCGGCGAATAACTAGAAAGACGCCGAGCATTGGAGCAATCACTGAGATAAACAGTGCTGCTAAAAAGGCCTTTTGCATAAATGCATAAGAAAGCATTTCTGCCATACGATTCACTCCTTACCGCTAAAATGAACACTACCATTGTAGCGACGTTTAAGCGAATTAATTTTTTAATTCCTGCTTATTTTTTAAATTTTCCCAACATTTCTTTAAGCCGTTCCTTGGCTTTCGTTATGATCGAGCCAGATAACGTTTTATTGGAAAATTTACGTATACGATTCTTCACTCATATGGAAGCAACGCCATTTCGAATCTTCTTTGCGGACAAGACGAATTTGACGATCTACATAGGTTTTGATATCTTCATGATCATGCGTAATCATCAAAATAGCTTTTCCATGTTCATGCGCACTGTGTTGCAACAATTGATAAAATTCGTTTCGCGATTGTTCATCCATACCTGTTGTTGGCTCATCTAAAATAAACAAATCTGGATCGGTCGCAAACACTCGTGCTAAACTAATTCGTTGCTTTTGCCCGCCAGAAAGCTCGCCAATTCGTTTGTGGCGCATTTCCCACATGTCCACTGATTTCAAAGCTTTTTCCACATGAAGATGATCTTTTTTCGTCAACGGTTTGAACCAACGATTTCTGGGAAAACGACCTGAACGTACTAATTCAATGACGGTGCTAGGAAAGCCCGCATTGAAAGAAGCGACTTGTTGTGGAATGTAGCCAATGCTGATTTTTTCACCAGCACTATTTTTTTTAGCGACCGTAATTTTGCCACTTGTTGGTTTTAATAACCCTAAGGTACTTTTGATCAGCGTTGACTTGGCAGCGCCATTTTCTCCTGTTAAAATAACGAATTCCCCTGGATCAACATAATAAGAAACATCTTCTAAAACAGGTTCATCATCATAATAGAAGGTTAAATTTTCGACTTCAATATAATGCATAAGTTGGCTCCTTTCTGTTGCCAGATTAATGAATGCTTTTTTGTAAAGCAGCGAGGTTTTCTTTCATGACAGACACGTAGTTCTCGCCTGCTTCTTGTTCTTTTTGAGTTAAACTCTCTAAAGGATTCAATACAGCTAATTCGACGCCTGTCTCGTCTGCCAATGTTTTGGCTACTTTTGTAGAAGCCGATGCTTCAAAATAGATCACAGAAACATTGTTTGTTTTAATATATTTTTTTAATTCGGCTAAACGACTTGGCGAAGGTTCTTGGTCTGGAGAAATCCCAGCAATCGGTTCTTGGGTCAAACCATATTGTTTTGCCAAATAGCCAAATGCAGCATGTTGCGTCACAAAGGTCCGATTTTTAGCGCCTGCAAATGCAGCTTGGTATTCCTTATCTAGCGCAGTCAATTTTTCCAAATAAGCAGCGGTATTTTTTTCAAATACGGCTTTTTTCTCAGGATATTTTTTGATAAGCGCATCCCGAATCGCTGTTACTTCTTTTTGCGCTAACACGGGATCTAACCAGACATGCGGATCCAGTTCGTGGGAATGGTTATGGCCTTCATGACCTTCTTCGCCAGATTCTTCCTCTTCTGTTCCTTGCATCAATTGAATGGATTGACTGGCTTCCACGATTGAAACTTTTTTCGTGTCCAAGTTTTCAATAACATTCGGAACCCAAGTTTCTAGCTCTTTACTATTATAAACAAAGACATCCGCATCAGTAATTTTCGCTAAGTCTTTTGCGCTTGGTTCATAATCGTGTGGTTCCGTTCCAGCTGGAATCAACAGCTCAACCTCTCCCTCATCACCAACGACTTGTTTTGCGAAATCGTACATCGGATAAAAAGTAGTCATTACCGTGAGCTCTTTCTTCTCTTTTGGCGATTGTGTGGTTTGCCCACAACTAGCTAAAAGAAAAGCACTGATTGCTAAAGTAACGCCGATTATCAAACGGCGGTAGATTTTCGTCATGTTCTGTCCTCTTTTCGATTTACCTATTATAAACCGTAATATTTACGATTTGCCAGGAATAATGTACCAAATGGATCACGGGACGTCAAGGAATAAATTTAAAAAAACAACAGAGCGTGGGACAAAAATCACTTTGGGTTTTTGCTCCACGCTCTGTTGTTTTTATTTATTTCAATGTCCGAACCAAATAAACTTCTTCGCAAAAGCCTTTGAGTCCATTATAAATCCGTTGTGCTCGTGTTTTCTTTTCACATAAAGCAAAGACTGTCGGTCCACTGCCGCTCATCAACGCTGCATCAGCGCCGTACTTCAGCATGCGATCCTTGATTTGTTGCACGATCGGATGTCTGGCAATCGTGACACTTTCCAACGCATTGCCGACCGTTTGGGTCATCCCAGTATAATCACCATTTTCGATGGCTATTCTTAGTCCAGCAATATCTGGATGGTGCAATTCATCTACCGCTAAATCATTAAAAACGGTACTAGTGGATACACTAATTCTTGGTTTAACTAACACAATCCAACATTGAGGCATGGTCGGTAATGTTTCAATTTTCTCCCCACGTCCGTTTGCAAAGGCTGTTCCGCCCCTTAAACAATAAGGAACATCCATACCAATTTGGCTGCCAATTTCACAGAGTTCGTCCATCGTCAACCCCAGATTCCACAGTTTGTTCAAGCCTCGTAATGCTGCGGCACAGTCACTGCTCCCCCCTGCTAAACCAGCTGCCACGGGGATACGTTTTTCAATATATATTTTAATTCCTTTATGAATATTATAGGTACGCTTTAATAAGTCAACTGCTTGATAGACATGATTCCGTCGATCCACGGGTAAAAAAGAGCTGTCCGTTTCAATACGAATGATGTCTTCTTCTAGATTTTCAAAAGTTAAATGATCGGCTAAATCTACACTTGCAAAAATAGATTCAACTTCATGATAGCCATCCACACGTTTATGCAGAACATCTAACCCAAGATTAATTTTCGCAGGAGCTCGTTCGATTATTTCCATCGGTTCCCTGATTCACCTTCCTTAATCTTTTGTCTACCAACATTTTAATCTTTTAGATTCTATCATATGTCCATGAAGAAGTACACCGAAGATTGCTCTTTCTCTGACGACAGATGGTTGAAATTAAAAAGAGCTTAGGAACGAAGGGCTCTTCCTTCACTCCTAAGCGGACTTTCTAAATTATACGGCTTGACCGATGAATTCGATTTCAACGGTGCGTGTTAAAACATCTGAATAGCTATAAGATACACGTTCAAATGAGTTCTCGTCTGGATCCAAGTCAACAACAAAAACAGATGGATAAGTCTCCGTTAAGATTCCTTTACGTTCTGTTTGGCGCTTTCTTCCAGTCTGAGCAACTAACATAATTTCACTGCCGATACGGCCTTCCAAATCTTTCTTAATTGACGATAACGTTGTTGGCATTGCATTCACCTCGAGAAACATTATATCACTTTTTTTAAAAAATTTCAAGTTTATCATACTAGAAGTCTGTTTGCAACTACTTTTGCTCGACAAACCAGCTGTTTTGTCGAATTTTTATTCATTTTCTAATGTATATTTCATTTTTGCTTTGGCACGATCATAGGCACTTCGGACAGCTGAAAAAGTTCCCCCACGCACTTTAGCGATTTCTTCTAACGTGTAGCCTTTTAAGTATGCGTTTAAAATTTGTTGTTCCAACGAGGAAAGACGTGTCGGAAAAGCTGCCAATTTTTCTTGAATCATTAATTGACCTAATGGGTCGGTAGCCGCTGTCCCTAAATAGTCCACTAACTCTTCACCAGCGCTTTCTAAGCGTTGTTCCAGGGAAATAGACAAGGTATCTGTTCGCCTCTTATAGGCGCATTGATGGCGAATTAAGCTATGTACGTGATTTTCAAAATTTCGTTTAAAAAACTTTCCCAATGATGCTTGTTTTTCTGAATCAAATCGTTCTAACGTCCGAAAGAAGACAATTCGTCCTTCTTGAAGCCAGTCTTCAGTATCATAATCTTTTAAATAGTATTTTTTCATGCACTTATAAATCACTGGCTGATATTGCCCATATAAGGCTTGAAATTGTTCTTGGTCTCCTGCTAATGCTTGTTGAATCTGTTCTAACATAAAAAGCCCTCCTTTTCGATAAACGTATCGAATGATTTAGGAGAGCATAGCATGTTAGAAATTTATGACTTAAGCGAACATTTGTTTAATCTTTTTTTTGAGACAATTCTTCTAGCTTCTCAGAAAGTTTTGATAACTGCTCCACGTTCCATGGAGAATTTCGACGAAATTGCTGGAAATGGATATCCGTTGCATGAATGGCAATCGTCTTTTCTGTTTTCTGGACAGCTTTGTAAAGTTCATTGGCCGAAGTCCGCAATGCACCTTGTGAAAAGACCACCCATTGTTCAGCCAAATCACTCGTTGCGACTGTTACTTGCGTTAAACGATCATTTTTTTCACCAGCTAGACGTTCAATATAACTATCTGCTGTTTCATCTTCTTTGGTGAAAACCACGGTCAAAAGGTACTTTTTGTACGTTTGCTGAATGCCTGGGACTAGTTGGGCATCAAAGACCACAATGATTTCCAACCCTTCATATTTGGCATAATTGGACAGACGACTAAGAAGCAGTTCACGCGCATCCTCTAAACGCTCTTGCTTTTTCAACTGGACCAATTCTGGCCAAGCACCAATCATATTATAGCCATCAACGATTAACAATTGTTTTTTCATACAATCGCCTGCTTCTATAATGGGTTGCGGCCACGATAGACTTCATACATTAGCAAGCCTGCAGCCACACCAGCGTTTAAGCTTTGAACGTGTCCAGTCATTGGAATCGTTAATAATTCATCCACTTCTTTATGAAGACCTTGACTCATGCCACGACCTTCATTTCCGATGATTAAGGCAATTGCGCCTTGTGTATTCCAGCGACGATAATCCGTCCCAGACATATCTGTACCAAAAATCCAAAATTGATTCTCTTTTAGCGTTGCAATACTTTGCGCTAGATTCGTTACACGAGCCACTGGAATATGTTCCACGGCCCCTGTTGACGCTTTGGTTACGGTTGGTGTAATTCCCACTGCACGATGTTTCGGAATGATAATACCGTCCACGCCTGTCGCATCAGCTGTTCGCAAAATTGAGCCAAAGTTATGTGGGTCCTCTAGACTGTCTAAAATTAGGAAAAATGGTGTTTCTGTCTTTTCTTTTGTTTGTTCCAATAATTCTTCTAAAGTTAAATATTGATACGCCGTGATTGCTAAAACCATGCCTTGATGCACGCCGTGATCACTCATCGTATCTAATTTTGCTTTAGGCACCCATTTAACTGGAACAGCCTGTTCTTTCGCTGCTTGTTTTAATTGCTCAATTTTCTCGCCACGAGCATCTTCTTGTAAAAACAATTTATTCCCGCGTCCTTGCTGCAACGCCTCAACAGTGGCATGGAAACCAAAGACAAAGTTATCTGCTAGCTCTTCTGAGGTTCCATCAGCACCTGCTGTCGCTGGTCGTGGGTTCCGTTCTTTTGAACGCTTATCTGAACGTTCTGGACGTTTCTTACCTTTTTTAAAAGGACGAGATTTTTCATTTTTCATTGGTTTCACCTACTTTCTTGATACACCAGTTAATTAATTCTTCTAAACGTTCTTTTTGTTGTGTTAAATGTAAATAACCCATCAAGGATTCGAAACCGGTCGCTACCCGATAGGTCGTCACATCAGCATTTTTGGCAAATGTGTGACTTTTAGCATTCCGACCGCGTTTGTACATCACTTCTTCTTCCTCCGTTAGCATTTCTCCCGCTAACATCGCTTGCATTAAGCTTGCTTGGGCTTTTGCTGACACGTAGTGCGTCGCCATGCGATGCAAAACATTCGGTTTCGTTTGTCCTAAGGAAACTAAATAATCACGAATGTAAATTTCATAAATCGCATCGCCAACATAGGCCAAAGCTAAACCGTTTAATTGTTTGTAATCTCTCATTCACTTCTTCTCCATCTCGTTCCTTGCGGAGTATCTTCTAAAACAATGCCTTGTTCTTTTAATAAATCGCGGATTTCATCACTTCGGGCAAAATCACGGTCTTTCCGTGCTTGGTTCCGTTCTTCAATTAACGCATCGACTTGTGCATCCACTAATTCTTCGTTTTTAAAGAATAAACCAAAAATAGCTAACCAGCCACTGAAAAGCTTATCCATCGCCACTAGAACTGGTTCCGAAACTGTCGCTTGTTCACTGTACTGATTCATCATCTTCGCTAATTCATAAACGACCGTAATCCCGTTAGCTGCATTGAAATCATCGTCCATTTCCGTAATAAAACGTTGTTCTAATTCGTTTAATTGAGCCAAATAGTGTTCATCCTCTGGCAAACTTGCGACCGCATCTGCTTGTCTAAAACGTAAATTTTCAAACGCATTTTTCAATTTTTGATAATTGGCTGCTGCCTCTTTTAGAGTGCTTTCGCTATAACGAATCGGGCGACGGTACTGGGTGGTGGACATAAAGAAACGTAAAATTTGCGGATCCACTTTTTGAATCATTTCATGAACAGTAATGAAGTTACCTAGGGATTTGCTCATTTTTTCATCGTCTTCACCAATTGTGACATAGCCGTTATGCATCCAGTAATTGGCAAAGGTATGGCCTGTTTTGGCTTCGCTCTGTGCAATTTCATTCTCATGATGTGGAAATTCTAAATCTTGTCCACCGCCATGAATATCAATCGTCTCTCCCAAGTGTTTTGTCGCCATGACAGAGCATTCAATATGCCAGCCGGGACGTCCTTTACCCCAAGGAGAATCCCAAGAAATTTCATCTTCTTTGGCACTTTTCCAAAGAGCAAAATCCAATGGGTCTTCTTTTAATTGTTGTTCAACGCCAGTTCGTTGACTTGCCCCCACTTCTAATTCATCAATCGATTGATGGCTTAATTTACCATAATTAGGGAATTTACGGGTGCGATAATACACATCACCTGCGACCTCATAAGCAAAACCTTTTTCAATTAAAACGTCGATGAAAGCTAAGATATCAGGCATGTGGTCCATCACCCGAGGATGTAACGTTGCTGGTTGGACATTCAATGCTTGCGTGTCTTCTTCAAAGGCTTTGATAAAACGCTCCGCCACTTCCGGCGCAGTAATTTTCAATTCTTTAGCTGCCTTGATAATTTTATCATCGACATCTGTAAAGTTCGAGACATAATTCACTTCATACCCACGATATTCAAAATAACGACGAATCGTATCAAAGGCGATCGCACTGCGCGCATTACCGATATGGATATAGTTATACACGGTTGGTCCGCAGACATACATCCGAACTTTATGCGCCTCAATTGGCGTAAATACTTCTTTTTCTCTGGTCAATGTATTATAAATTTTAATCATGCCCTTTTTCCACCTTTCTTCCATTTAGACGAACGACTTTCGCAGGAACACCCACAGCTGTGGCATCTGCTGGGATGTCTGAAATAACAACAGCACCCGCACCAATTTTTGAACGTTCACCAATCACAACTGGCCCTAAAATTTGAGCTCGTGCCGAAATCATCGCTCCTTTTTTCACTGTTGGATGGCGTTTACCCGTATCACGACCGGTCCCACCTAACGTCACTCCGTGAAACAAAACAACATCTTCTTCTATTTCCGCGGTTTCTCCAATCACAATGCCCATGCCGTGATCGATAAAAACTCCCTCTCCAATTGTGGCTCCGGGATGAATTTCTACGCCCGTTATGAAACGCCAAAATTGTGCATGAATCTTCGCCAACAAAAACAACTGATGCCTATATAAGAAATGAGACAAGCGATGCCAAAACAGGGCGTGCAAGCCAGGATACGTTAAAAGAACTTCTAGTGTGGTCCGCGCTGCAGGATCGTTTCTTTTAACAGCTGCGACGCTACGTTTCAACCAACTCATAGGGTGAACTCCTTTCTACTATACAAAAATAAAAAACGTCTTTTAAGCAACAAAAAAACGTTGCTTAAAAGACGCCCATGCGTGGTTCCACTTTTCTTCACAAGAACTAGCTCTTGCCTCGATACAGTTAACGCCTGCCGACGTCTTCGGTTACTTTTTTCACCAAAGCCACTCATAGATGCATTTCGACAAAAGATGCTCGCTGTTCTCACCACCCACAGCGTCTCTGAAATCCATCTGCTTGTCTACTTCTTCTATTCTTTGTGTTTTTATAACACTTTATTTAAATGATCTAATGCTTTTTCTTTGCCTAATAATTCGATGGTTTCGCCTAATTCAGGACCATGCATTTGTCCAGAAACAGCAATTCGAATTGGCATAAACAAGTTTTTGCCTTTAACGCCGGTTTCTTTTTGGACGGCTTTAATCGCTGCTTTAATACTTGGCACATCGAAAACGTCCAAGGCTTCTAATTGTTCTTTAAACGCCTGTAACACAGTTGGCACTGTTTCTCCTTGCAAGAATTCTTTCGCAGCATCATCTAAAACTGGATGTTCATTAAAGAACAAGTTTGATAGTTCCACAATTTCAGCTGCATAACTCATTTGTGGTTGATACAAGCTAACTAATTGTTTTAACCATTCGATTTTTTCAGGAGATGGATTTTCTTCAACACGACCGTCAGCGACTAAATAAGGAATACACATATCTGTTAGTTCACCTAAGTCCATTTGTTTCATGTATTGATTGTTAATCCATTCTAATTTTTTCGCATCAAAGGCCGCTGGTGACTTGCTTAAGCGTTGTTCATCAAACAATTTAATCAAGTCTTCTTGTGAGAAGATTTCTTCTTCGCCAACAGGAGACCATCCTAGTAAAGCAATAAAGTTGAACATGGCTTCTGGTAAGTAACCTAATTCACGGTATTGTTCAATAAATTGTAAAATTGTTTCATCACGTTTGCTCAATTTTTTGCCAGTTTCTGAATTAATGATTAAGGTCATATGGCCAAAGACAGGTGGTGTCCATTCAAACGCTTCGTAAATCATTAATTGTTTTGGTGTGTTCGCAATGTGATCATCGCCACGTAAAACGTGAGAAATTTTCATTAAGTGATCATCTACTGCAACGGCAAAGTTATACGTTGGCATCCCATCGCGTTTTTGGATGACAAAATCGCCACCAATGTTATCTGACTCAAAAGTAATTTCACCTTTCACGATGTCATCAAACTTGTATTCTGTATTACGTGGCACACGGAAACGAATCACTGGTTCTAGACCAGCCGCTTCTTTGGCTGCTTGTTCATAAGGTGTTAAATTCGCACAAGTGCCTGCGTAGTGAGGCATTTCCCCACGAGCTTGTTGTGCTTCACGTTCTGCTTCTAATTCTTCTGGCGTACAATAACACTTATACGCACGATTGCTACTTAATAATTGATCAATCAATGGTTGGTAAATTTCTTTACGTTCTGATTGACGATATGGACCATATTCTCCCGGATGAGCAGGTGATTCATCCCATTCCATCCCTAACCATGCTAAGTTTTCCAACTGACTTTTCTCGCCGTCTTCGATGTTCCGTTTTTGGTCGGTATCCTCGATACGAATGATAAATTCTCCGTCATTATGGCGGGCAAATAAGTAGTTAAATAATGCTGTTCTTGCATTCCCAATGTGCAAGTGTCCAGTTGGACTTGGTGCGTAACGCACACGAACTTTCGTCATGTTCATTCCTCTTTCCATTTTTTAAAAACAGACGGTTTAACGTCGTTTTCAGTTATTTTTCCAATAAAGCAACGGCAATTGCGCCGATTCCTTCTTTTTTACCAACAAAGCCCATCGTTTCCATGGTCGTTGCCTTAATGTTCACTTGTGTGACCGCTAAGTGGCAACTCGCGGCTAGATTCTTTTTCATCTCTGCCAAGTATGGGCTCATCTTTGGCTCTTCCGCTAAAATTGTACAATCAATATTGCCAATAGTAAAGCCCGACCGCCCAACTTTTTCATTTACTTTTTTTAATAAGTTTACAGAATTCGCATTTTTGAACTGCGGATCGGTTTCGGGAAACAGTTGCCCAATATCACCCAGACCAGCGGCACCAAGGATTGCATCAATAATTGCATGTGTTAAAACATCGGCATCTGAGTGACCTAACAGACCTTTTTCATAAGGTAGAGTAACCCCACCAATAATTAAAGGTCGTTGCGGAACTAATTGATGAACATCAAAACCTTGACCGATTCGAATCATACTAAGTCCTCACTTTGCTTAATTTTTATCGTTTTTAGGATGGTTATCCTTGCGATCATTAATCCCGCGACCCGCGTGCGCCGGTTTGGCAAAAATCATACGCCCAGCTGCGGTTTGTAAAGCACTTGTGACGACCACTTCGATTTGCTCGTTCATGTAATGCTGGCCATCTTCTACCACAACCATTGTGCCATCATCTAAGTAAGCGACCCCTTGTTGACGCTCTGTTCCGGCTTTTACAACCATCACATTCATCGTTTCACCTGGAATCACCACTGGTTTCACAGCATTAGCTAAAGCATTAATGTTTAAAACAGGCACATTTTGAAATTCAGAGACTTTATTTAAGTTGTAGTCATTGGTCACAACCACGCCATCTAATAATTTTGCTAATTTGATTAATTTACTGTCTACTTCAGAGATATCCTCGAAATCTCCGTCATACATCTCAACAGAGATACCTTCTTCTTTTTGTAAAGCATTTAAAATATCTAAGCCACGACGACCTCTCACCCGTTTTAAACTGTCTCCAGAATCAGCAATGTATTGTAATTCATATAAAACAAAGTTAGGGATGAGCAAAACACCTTCTAAAAAGCCTGTTTTAGCGATATCGTAGATTCTGCCATCAATGATGACACTGGTGTCTAAAATTTTGTATTTATGGAAGTTGTCTTCCACTTTACGTTCCAACATTTGTCCTTCGGTGTCTTCCGTATTTGCTTTCTTTTGGCGAGGTGTGAAAACTTTTTTCCACTCCTCAATCCGTGTTGTTCCCATTCGGAAACCTAAGTAACCCAGAATAATCATAACTAGAATTGGTAGTAAACTATTCACGACAGGAATTTGTAAGTTGTACATTGGAATGGAGATAATGACGCCAATTGTTAAACCAATGATGGCACCAATACTTCCAAATAATAAATAGGTTAAACTCATTTCATTTAAAGCTGCTTCGATTTTTTTGACAGCGGAAACAATATACTTTGCTAACCCTAAAGATAAAATAAAGAAAATAATTGCACCGATTAATCCGTTCGTAAAGTTATTGTTTAACCAACTGTTATTGCCTTGCTTAGCCATTTCCCAAGCCATTGGGAAAAGAGAAATTCCTAAACTTGCACCAGCAATGATCATCAGCAACGTGATGATTCGTTTTTGCATATAGCCATCCTCCTCGTTTATTTAATAAAGACGTCTAGTGTTGTGGGGCGTACAAAAATCATACGCCACCAACAACCTAAACGGATTATTTCTACTTTTTTCATTATTTAAAAACTTTTCTTAACGTTTCACCAATTGTTGAAACGCCAATAATTTCAATCCCTTCAGGCGCTTCCCAGCCACCAAGGTTATTTTTAGGGACATAGACTTTTGTAAAGCCTAGTTTTTGCGCTTCACGCACTCGTTGTTCAATACTATTCACGCGGCGAATTTCACCAGTTAAACCAATCTCACCAATGAAACATTCCGAAGATGAGGTTCCTTTTTCTTTATAGCTAGAAGCAATACTGATTGCTAACGCTAAATCAATAGCTGGTTCATTAATTTTGACTCCACCAGCCGCTTTTAGATACGCATCCTGGTTTTGTAATAAAAGGCCTGCCCGTTTTTCTAAAACCGCCATGATTAAAGAAACGCGATTAAAGTCCAACCCGGTGGTCGTTCGCTTGGCATTGCCAAACATCGTTGGGGTAACTAACGCTTGGATTTCCACCAAAATGGGGCGTGAACCTTCCATTGCTACCACAATCGAAGATCCGGTGGCTCCTTCTAAACGTTCTTCTAAAAAGACCTGAGAAGGATTCATAACTTCAACCAATCCATGTGTCTGCATTTCAAAAATACCAATCTCATTCGTTGAGCCAAACCGATTTTTGACAGCCCGTAAGATTCTAAAGGTGTGATGCTTATCTCCTTCAAAATAAAGAACCGTGTCTACCATATGTTCCAACATCCGTGGCCCTGCGATAGACCCTTCCTTCGTTACGTGTCCGACAATAAAAATGGCAATCCCATTCGTTTTTGCCAGTTTCAATAATTCGGCAGTTGTTTCTCGGACTTGACTGACACTACCAGCAACGCTGGTAACATCTGGCTGCGTCATTGTTTGAATCGAGTCAATAATGACATAGTCTGGTTCTAATTTTTCAATGGCTCGTGATATTTCGTGCATATCTGTTTCTGCGTATAAGTAAAATGTCTCGTTGACGGTGCCTAGACGCTCCGCTCGTAATTTAATTTGCTCAGCACTTTCTTCACCAGAAACATATAAAACCGTGCCACCTGTGGCTGCTAATTGTTGCGATACTTGTAAGAGCAATGTTGACTTACCTATTCCGGGATCGCCACCGATTAAAACTAACGAACCTGGAACAACGCCACCACCTAAAACCCGATTCAGCTCCACTAATTCAGTTTTTACACGAGGCTCTTTTTTAGGTACGACTTCAGATAGCCGTTGTGGTTGTGTCTTTTTACCAGTCAAACTTACTCTAGCACGACGATCAGAAGTATCTTGAATAACCTCTTCCACCATCGAATTCCATTGTCCACAATTAGGACAGCGGCCGAGATATTTTGGAGACACATACCCACAGCTTTGACATTCAAATTGAACTTTTGCTTTTTTTGCCATGTAGAATCTCCTTATCTGTTGTTTATTTTAACATTTATTAAATGGTTTGAATAACGTTGCCTACTGAAAAAATAGGCTTTATTTTTGTCCAGACGAACCAAAACCGCCCGTTCTTTCTGCCTCGACTTGGTCATCATCCGCTAATAAAAACGGTTTAAAAATCCCTTGGCCAATTCGTTCACCTTTTTCAATGACAACATCTTCATATCCAAAGTTTAAAAATTGGAACATGATATGTCCTTCGTTATTCTCGTTATTATAATAATCACTGTCAATGACTCCGACACCATTCGCTAAAAGTAGGAACCGTTTTAGCGGGTTCGAAGAACGACTCACCAATTCTAAATATTCAGAATCAGGCATATACGCCTTAATTCCTGTTTTAACTAAAATTGGTTTGGGATTTTCTCCAGCTTGTTGTAACTTCCAAAGACTTGGTACAACGACCGTTTCGGCTGCTTGAAAATCATACCCCGCGGCACCTTTTGTTGCTCGTTGTGGGACACTCAAGCCCTCTTCTTGATACTTAGAAATAATCTCAAAACCACGTTGTTTCATATTCATTCTCCCCTACTGTCTAAACTACTCCTATTTTACCATAATCTCTGATACTCTGGTTGTTTTTAGTAAGTTTCTCATTTCTAAAAGCCCAGTTAATCTAGACTACGCAAAAAAGAGGAGAATTTTTGTTTATTTTCCTTCTTTTAGTCTATCATCTTCTCTTAAAATAAACAGACCAAATCCCAAAAAGTCCCAAGATTCCCTCAAAAAGTTCACACTTTCATTAAACTTTCTTTACTATTCATTATTTAGCACTTTCTAGTAGCCGCTGATTTTGTTATAATGAGTGTCAAATTTTACTGTAAAAAGAAACGAGGCACTTATGAGAAACAAACTCCAACAGGCCAAACGAATTGTGATCAAAGTCGGAACCAGTTCTCTGATTTATCCCAATGGCAATATTAACTTAAAAGCAATTGATCAATTAGCCTTTACTTTGAGTGATTTAAGCAACCAAGGCAAAGAAATTATTTTAGTTTCTTCTGGCGCAATTGGTGTCGGACTGAATAAATTAAATCTATCTGTACGCCCAACGACAATTCCCGAACAACAGGCAGTCGCTGCAGTCGGCCAAGCAGAATTAATGAACATTTATAATCAGCGGTTTTCAACCTATAGCCAACAAATGGCACAAGTTTTATTAACTCGTGATGTTATTGAATATCCTGAAAGTCGCAATAATGTTACCAATACTTTTGAACAACTGTTAAAAATGAATATTATTCCTATCGTCAATGAAAATGATACTGTCGCAATTGAAGAATTGGATCACTTAACCAAGTTCGGGGATAACGATCAATTGTCTGCCATTGTCTGCCAAATTGTTCAAGCTGACTTGTTAGTTATGTTATCAGATATTGATGGTTTCTTTTCAGATAACCCTACTGTCAACAAAGAAGCCACGTTATTTTCTGAAATCAATGAAATTAATGAAGACTTGTTCCAATTAGCCGGTGGTAAGGGGAGCCGCTTTGGCACTGGTGGGATGTCTAGTAAATTAAAAGCTGCTGAACGTGTGTTAGCTAATCAACAGGCGATGATTTTAGCAAACGGAAAGCAGCCAAAAATCATTTTTGAAATTTTAGAAGGAAAAGATATCGGTACGTTATTTATTAAAGGAGGGCATGAAAGTGACTGATTTAAAGCAACTAGGGCAACAAGCTAAAGAAGCCTCTTATACGCTAGGCTTGATGGATACTCGTCAAAAAAATACTTTGTTAAACAAAATGGCCGCAGCCATTGAAGCCAATGCGCCCCGCATTTTACAAGCAAACGCATTAGATTTAGAGCAAGCCGCTACCCACGGAATTTCTGAAACAATGCAAGACCGCTTACGTTTAACAGAAGAACGGATCACAGCGATGGCCGAGGGCATACGCCAAGTCGCTACTTTACCCGATCCAATTGGGGAAGTAGATAAAATGTGGCGCAATGAAGCGGGGCTGTTAATTGGGCAACAACGCGTGCCTTTAGGTGTTATTGGAATCATTTATGAATCGCGGCCAAACGTGACAACAGATGCCGCTAGCCTTTGTTTCAAATCAGGAAATGCTGTTATTCTTCGAGGCGGAAAAGAAGCGTTTCACTCCAATCAGATATTGGTGACAATTTTACAAGAAGCGCTAATACAAGAAGCCGTTTCTCCCCATCTCATTCAATTTGTTGATGATACTTCTAGAGAAACAGCCCAACAACTTATGCGCTTAAATGACTACTTGGATGTCCTCATTCCGCGTGGCGGCGCCAACTTAATCAAAACTGTTTTGACAACAGCCACTGTTCCTGTTATTGAAACGGGCACAGGCAATTGTCATATTTACGTGGACAAAGACGCCCAGTTAACAATGGCAACTGAAATTATTGTCAATGCTAAATGTCAACGTCCTTCTGTCTGTAACGCCGCCGAAACGTTATTAATTCATCAAGAGGTGGCTGAAGCCTTTTTACCAACAATTGAAAAAGCCTTGAAGGAGTTTCACGTGGAACTTCGGGCAGATGAACGTGCGTTAGCAATTTTTGAAGAAGCCATTCCAGCGACTGAACAAGATTGGGAAACGGAATTTCTCGACTTTATCTTAGCAGTGAAAGTCGTTGATTCTTTGGACGAAGCCATCCAGCATATTAATCGCTACAATACAAAACATTCTGAAAGTATTATTAGTGATAATTACTTTGCCACACAACAATTTTTACAACAAGTGGATGCAGCCGCTGTTTATGCGAATGCTTCAACTCGTTTCACGGACGGTTTTGAATTTGGATTTGGCGCCGAAATCGGCATTAGTACGCAAAAACTACATGCCCGTGGACCTATGGGCTTAGCAGAGCTTACTTCGACAAAATATGTTATTTATGGAAATGGGCAAGCACGTTCTTAGAAAGAAAAACCCTTGATTTAAAGATCAAGGGTTTTTCTTTCTCTTCTCCAATGTGCATTTTTACACATGAGATTGTTCACAGTTCCACAATCTATTCTTGATATTTTTTTTGAATCCTCATTATACTTTCTACATATGCTTGTTTCACTTGGACTGGCTCTAAAATTGTCACTTCTTCACCAAAGCCCATAAAATAGTTGGCTAAAAATTGTGTTTCTGTTGGATGAATCTGTCCAACTAAAAAACACTGCGTGGGCGTTTCTTCCAACTGAATATTGTCAAAGCGATGTTTATAAAAAAATTCTTTGCCTTTTTCTGTAATGATTGCTTTAAATGGAATCGTACGTGCTGTCGTTTGTTGATGGCGATACGATTCTTTCAGTTCTTCAGTCGTAAAATCCAGTGTTTGGTTTAACTGCTGAATAGCCTCCATAAAATCACAGCGGTAAGTACGCCAAGCCTTTTTAGTCACATCATAGCCTGAACAATACCAATACCCTTCTAAAATAGTTAACCGGGTTGGTAAGATTTTTTTCGTTGTTGCTTCATATCTGGTATAGTTAAACTGAATTACTTGTTGCGCCAAAATACAATGAAACAGCTGCTCTAAATTGCCTGGTGCTTCTACTTGTTCAATTCCTTCGTAATAGACGACCTTACTCATTTGACTGATTTTAAATTGGGTTGGTTCATCTAAAGAATGCAATAATTTTTGCTGAATTTGCTGATAGGAATGACCAAACGGTGACTCTGCGACTAATTTCAGTAATTGTAACGAAAAAAAGATCGCTAACACTTCATTTTCGTTAAAATAAATCGGCGGCAACAACGGTTTGTTTAAAACTCGATAGCCACCATAACGACCATTCTCCACATATAGCGGCACGCCTAAATTTTCCAAAGCTTCAATATCCCGCAAAGCTGTGCTTTTAGAAATCCCAAAAGTTTTCATTAACTGATTTAAATTAAACTGAGGATGGGTTCTCAAGAAAAAAAGTTCCTGATTTAAACGTTCTGATTTTTTCATTTTCCCCTCCATCGGTGTCACTTTTTGACACCTTTTATTGTTATGCTTATCTTATCAATCTTAGGAGGTTCAAACAATGAAAAACACACAATTTGCCCTTTTTATGGTCTTAAACGGACGAGCAACGGAAGCCTTGACGTTTTACCAAGAAGCCTTTGCTGGTGATATTCTTTTTAAAATTACTAATCAAGAATTTAAAGAGCGTTTAAATCCTTCTTTGACCATTCCCGCTGGCGAAGAACACTGGCTTTCTCACTCGATTTTACAAATGGACACTTTTCAATTACAACTAGCTGATAATCCTTTGTTTGCAGGAATGAATACCACGCCCACAGAACAATTGACCCTCAGCTTAACCGTCAATAGCCGTCACTCTGCCAAAACAATTTTTGAAAAACTCACGCGCCATCCCGAATCCTGTATTATCCAAGAACCAATTGAAAATGAATTTGCAACATTTTATGCGATTGTGAAAGATCCTTTTGGTTTAGTCACTCAAATTACTCAAGAAAAACAAGCAGATCCTACCAAGAAAGGACGTTAGCCGAAGAATGCGAACCTATGAATCAAAAGAAGCCTTGATTGAGGCCATTCAAATAGCTTCACAAAAATATTTAGCTGAATTTGCAGAAATTCCTGAAACACTTAAAGATCACCGAATTGAAACAGTAGCTAAAACACCTTCAGAGAACTTAGCCTATCAATTAGGCTGGCTCAACTTGCTGCTTTCTTGGGAAGAACAAGAACAACGTGGTCTGACCGTTCAAACGCCAGCTGAAGGTTATAAATGGAATCAACTGGGCGATCTCTATCAATCATTTTATCAAACCTATGGACAAATGAGTTTAGAAAGTCAGCTGATTGCGTTGCAAGACATCTTAGAAAAATTACTTCATTGGATTGACTCGCTTTCCGAAGACGAATTATTTTTACCTCAACAACGGGCTTGGGCGACTACCAAAGCACAATGGCCTCTTTGGAAATGGATTCACATTAATAGCGTTGCCCCTTTTACTAGTTTCCGAACGCAAATTCGCAAATGGAAAAAAGCGTGTCTTTAAAAAGTTATCCACATTTTTTCAAAAAAAGCTTGACAAGCATTTTTTAAATTCTCCACAGAAAACTTTGTGGATGAAATTTCCTATTTTTTCCAAAAAACTTTTCCACAGTGCTTATTTGTTCGACATTAAATCTTTGTAAATTCTAGAAAAAAGAAGATGAAAACGTTGTTTTAATAACGTTTCCATCTTCTTTCAACTTTAGGGATTCCTTTACTTTTAGCAAGCAGGCCTTCTGAACTTGCGTCTATTTTTTTTAGCAACTCGAAAACTTATCCTTGTGGATAAACCGAGATAAAAAGCTTTTTTGTGGTTTTCAACAGAGTTATGCACAAAGTTATCCACAGGGTGTTTTCAGCAATTTTTCGGAGAATATTCGTTGTTTTAATCTGGTGATTTAGCATTTGAATGTTAATCTCTTACTACTAATTCTTCTTCACTCCACCCTTAGGATCCTAATAAAATTTTAAAGTTTTTCTTCTATTGGTACATCAAATAAAGAGTATGATAAACTATAGGTACTTTCGAAAAATCAGGTGAGGTTATTTATGAAAAATAAAAGTAGGCAGTTTTTAAAAAACAACTGGCCTTATATGTTAGCCAGTTTCTTCATTCCATTTTTAATTATGGCAATTATCTATTTGAGTATTGGGATTTATCCAGGAAGTAGTCGCAGTGTTTTAGCCAGCGATGCCTTTTCTCAATTTTCAAATTTTCACGCAAGCTTTAACAATGTTCTTCATGGAAAACAAAGTCTTTTCTATACGTGGAATGCTTCTTTGGGACTAAACTACTTGTCCTTAATTTCCTATTATCTTGGTGGCTTATTTACGCCGCTCGTCTTTTTCTTTAACAATCAAAACATGCCTGATGCGCTCTATTTCCTAACGTTGTTGAAAATTGGGAGTGCTGGCTTGAGTTTTTGGTTCTTGGCAAAACAAACCTTTAAGATTCCTAAATGGTCCCATGTGACTTTAAGTGTATCTTATGCGCTAATGTCCTTCATTGTGGCCCATTCAGAATTAATTATGTGGCTGGATGCCTTTATTTATCTGCCACTCGTAATTTTAGGAATTCATCGTTTAATGGACCAACGAAAACCGACATTATTGTTTGTCAGTTATTTCTTGCTTTTCATTACAAATTATTATTTTGGCTTTATGATTGGGTTGTTTTCCTTCCTGTACTATTTTGCACGAACGTTTACAGACTGGCAACGATATAAATCTCGAATCGTTGCATATTTTACTACTTCTCTTTTAGCTGGTGGAGCATCCATGATTATGGTCTTACCTGCTGTCTTAGATTTACGAACCAATGGTGAAACTCTTTCTGAAATTACAACCTTTAAAACAGAAGCGACTGCCTTTTTAGATATTATTATGAAAAATATGATTGGCGTTTACGATACAACCAAATATGGGTCCATTCCTTTTATTTACATTGGGTTGTTGCCTTTGATTTTTTGTCTCTTCTATTTCGTTACGAAAGAAATTCCATTGAAAAACAAACTACTTTTTGGCAGTTTGTTTGTCCTATTGATTGCTAGCTTTTACATCACGCCCTTAAATTTATTCTGGCACGGTATGCATGCGCCGAACATGTTTCTTTTCCGCTATAGTTTCCTCTTTTCATTCCTAGTTATTTTGCTTGCTGGTTATGGTTGGGAAAAATTTGAAAAGGATGATCTCGGCGTCTTAAGCGGCTTGATTTTGATTCTTTTAGCAATTTTTGCTCTTGCAATGGGCACAAAAGGTGCTACTAGTTATACGTATGTGACTTTAACCTCTTTCGTATTAACGGCAACTTTTTTACTATTATACTTTTTCGGGATTGCTTTTTATCAATTGAAAAAAGCGCCTATGCAATACTTAGTGATTTTGTTATTGCTGCTCGTTTCTGGTGAAGCAATCATTAATACACGGGCGATGGTCACTGGTATTTTAGATGATTGGAACTACGCATCACGCAGCTTGTATTCTGAGCCTTATCCTGACTTAAAAAATCTAGTCGATCAAACAAAAAAAGAAAATGATACCTTTTACCGCTTGGAAAATTTAAATGGTGTTTCGGCCAATGACGGCATTAACTATGGCTACAGTGGCATTAGCATGTTTTCTTCCGTACGGAACCGACATTCTTCAACATACCTAAACGCCTTAGGTTTCCGCTCACGAGGCACGAATTTAAATATTCGTTACCAAAATAATACCTTGTTAATGGATGCTTTGATGGGCATTAAATACAATATTGCTGAAAACAATCCAATGAAATTCGGCTTTGAGCGACAAGCAGCTGCTGGTAAATATCAGCTTTATCGTAACGAAAATGCTTTGCCGTTAGGATTTTTAGCAGACAAAGAGATTTACAATGTTCGGCAACCTCTCAATGATAATTTAGGTAGTCAAACAAATTTACTAAATGCTTTAGCCAATACTAATGAACGGTATTTTACCTTTTATCAACCAACGATGACGCTTCAAAATAACGTGACAATTACGCAAAATACAGCTGGCGTAACTTTTACGGAGAAACAACATAACGTAGCCAAAGAGATTTCTTATACAGTCAATGTGCCCGCCAATACGCAAGCTTATTTGAGTTTATTCCCAACAGATTTTGCTCAATTGGAAAGTTCCACTGCGACGGTCACCGTGAACGGCTCGAGTCAGCAATCACAAATTGGCATTACTGGCCAATATTATAACTTAGGTTACTATCCCAAAGATACAACTGTTAACTTCAAAGTAAGTTTTTATGGAACCAAAGCAGTAAGTTTTGTTCAGCCGCAAGTAGTTGGCTTAAATACCAATGCATTTGAAAAAGCCATTTCCGCCGTGCAAGAAAAAGGCGTTGATTTAACCACTGGCAAACGCTCTGCTTCAGGTACCTTTACCGCCGACAAAGATCAAGTACTCGTCACTACAATTCCTTATGACAAAGGTTGGCGTGTCAAAATTGATGGCAAAAAAGTTACCCCAAAAGCCTTTAAAGATGCCTTTCTAAGCGTTCCTGTCAGCGCTGGAACCCATACTATTCAGTTCTCTTATTTACCAGAAGGATTGATTCCTGGCATCGTGTTATTCGTTCTATGTACTGGTGGTTTCGTTGCCTACGTAACCTTGATTCCTGCTAGACGAAACCGTAAAAAAGAAGACAAATAAAAAAATCACGCGATGGCTAAGTCATCGCGTGATTTTTTTAAATTTCAGTCATTGCTTCTTCCACAAGCGAAACACTTTGATGTCTTCCTTTCGTAATCAACAAGGAAAGTTGCACAAAAGCAAAGAGGACACTGGTCCGCTTAGGATAAGCAAAATAACGTGGTTGCCAACTAGTGACATATTGTTCTTTGCGCTTGCGTGTATCTTGAAACGCATAAATTTGATAACTATACTTGTAAAAAATATTAACAAAGCGTTCTTTTAAGAAAGAGTACTTGCTCTCCCCTACGTTAGCCAACGGCGCCATCCCAATATCAATTAATTGATAGCCCTGCTGTTGATAGGTTTCAATAAAATGAGTGAACAAATATTCTCTAGTAAAAGCAGGTGCGTCTGAACGAATACGTAACAAATCATAAGAAATACTTTTGCCTTTTTCCATTTCTTTTCCCGTAATGAAACCGATGACCGTTTGTTTCTGTCTCACCAAGCCCACGCTACTGCATTTCAAGTACTCGGGATCCAACCGTCCACCAATAAAGTAGCGCTCTTTTTGATTCCGTGACCAGTCCGCAGAAACTCGTTCTAACTCTTGATATAAGGCATCACTAATCGTTTCGGGATAAAATTCAAACTGAAAATCCGCTGCTTCCGCTGCTATTTTTTCAGTCACTGTTTCCGTCCAGGCTGTTTGATTCACTGTTGACGGCTCATCAAATTGAATCAAGCCTTCTTCCCCAACTTTCATAAATTCAAAGCCGCAATCGTGAAGATTCATAACATATTCTTCCGAAATACGATAAAAAACTAATTGATAACCTAACAAATCAGCTTGATCCATAAACGCCAGTGTCGCCGCTGTCCATTTCTCTCGTTGCCCAATCGGATCCGCCAAGACAAAGCATTTATTAAACTTCATTTGAAACCCAAAAAGTACTTGATCTTCGCCTTCTTCTTGGTAATAAAAATGACCATAATCCTTTAAATACAAAAATTGACTGCCTTCGTTGCCACCAAATTTTTCCAAAAAGCGTGTCAACCGCGCTTCCTCAAACCCCTCACCTAAAGTAACAGTTGTTTCGGCTAAATATTGATACAAAAAGAATAAACCAATCAAGGAAATACTTAATCCAATCAATCCGTTAAACCAAACATCATCTGACGGAAACAACAAAAAGTGATTGATAACTTGATTGCCACCAGCTGGTCGTGCGGCGTAATAGCCAGCAACCGCATAACCGATAAACAAGCAGCCAAACAAAATACTATCTACCGTTAAAGCGCCCCATGAATAAACAAACTTTTCACGATAAAATTCTTTACGAGCCAAAATAACCGCCAATAAAATAACAGCATAAACAGTAATCAACTGCCACGAAGTCGTTCGTGCCACCGTATTTACAATACAAAATCCTAGTAAAATAATTGTAGGCCAATAAGCTTTTTTCACTTTCATAGAAATGCCTCGAGCTAAACCTAATAACAAGAATCCTACAAATAAATTCAATGTCTGATCTAAAAAATTAAAAGAAAAGGGAAGTAACACTTGGAATAAACGACTGACATTCGACAAATTCGTCACAGTCGACAATAGAACCATCATAATTCCTGCAAAATATAACGCCGCCACCAAAATAAAATGCGCCACTTTTTGTGAAAATAACCGAGGTAAATTATCAAAAAATTGATTAACTTTCATGCCTGCTTGTTGCAAGAACAAAATAACTCCTGTCATAAAAGGCGTCACATAATAAAACAAACGATAATACAACAACCAGACGACCGCTTGTGATCGATCAATCCCTAATTGTGATAAGCCCAAAATCATTAAGACATCAAACGTTCCCATACCACCAGGAACCATAGTTAACATCCCGATTAACGTAGCGATAACAAACATTGGGTAAACAGAAACCATCGAAACTGGCACCTGCATCAAGCGACCTATCATTAAGAAAGCAAACATCCCCCCTAGCCATTGACCTAATGAAGCGCCGAATAATAGGAGTACCGCTTTTGGAAAAAATGTTTTAAACAATGTTCGCCGTTTTAAATACGTGAAAAACCAGAGCGCTGGCGCAATCAGACTGCCCAATAATAACCAAACCCAATATTCACGAAAAACATTTTGGGTTCGAATAAAAAATAAATCAACAAACGCCACAAAAGATAAAATAGATAACCCTGAAATCAAGAACAGAGCAACTTTTGAGACCGTTGCTACAACCTTGCCTCGTGGTACATCTTTTCCGTAAAAATTAATCCGTAGCGTTGCCCCAACCACGCCGCCAAAACCCGCTAAGTTATTAATGGTATTAGTGACCCAAGCCGAAGTTAACCAATCCATTCGTTTCATTGGTGGCTTACCTTCTTTTTCCAATAATTTAACGACTACATAGTCATAAAGGAGCATCGGAATAACCCCTAATAGTCCTGCCAAGACCATACCAATTAAACGCCCCGTACTTTGTTGTTCCATCGTGGAAAAAATATCCGCCCAGGTCATGCCTTGAGCGATATGTGTCACTTGGTTAGCCACGAAAACTAATACAGAACCAAGAAAAATTAGTTTCAATAATAAACTGTGTTCTTTCAACCACTGCGTTAGTTGGCTAATATTTTTTTTCATCTTATAGCCTCTTTCATATCTCTTTTCTATTCATTTAACTTTCGTTTTATCGATTTTCTTCCATGGTAGCCTATTTGCTGAAAATTTTCCAGCACGGCTAGACATTTTGGCTGAATCGTATTGTTTTATTGAAAAAAAGAGTGAGAAAAAAATCGTCTTAGATTTTTTTCTCACTCTTTTAACTGTATTTTTTACGCCACTACTTCTGCGATAATCTCAATCTCCACCAACACATCCATCGGTAATTTAGAGATTTCAATCGTTGTGCGTGCAGGATATTCCGCACTAAAATACTCAGCATAGACTTCATTGAATGCCGTGAAATCCGCCATATTTTGTAAATAGCATGTCGTTTTGACTACATGAGCAAAATCACTACCAGCTTCTGTTAAAATCCCTTGAATATTTTTCAGTACTTGATTGGTTTGTTCTTTAATCGTTGTACCAACCACCTTGCCTGTTTCAGGATCCAGTGGAATCTGACCAGAAGTAATCAATAAACCATTCACAATTTTTGCTTGTGAATATGGCCCAATTGCTTGTGGTGCTTGCTTTGTTTTAATTGTTTTCATTTCTTTTCCCCCAGTAAATGACAAGTTGTTACTTTTTGTTATTTTATTTGTTTCTATTTTTCCATTGTACTGCAACCATTTTCGGAATGCTATATTTTCTCAATTATTCCCAAGCGCTGATGCTGTGCCATCCTTTTGTAAAACAGCTTCAAAACCTTGGCGCATCCTTTCAAGTCCCTCGTGTAGTTTTGCTTGCGAACAGCCAATATTTAACCGTAAAAATCGTTGCCCATTACCACCATATATCGAGCCGTCCATAATAGCGACTTTCCCCACAGAAACTAAAGCCTCTTGTAAGCGGGCCACATCTGGAACTGCCGCTGATACATCCAACCACATTAAATAAGTTGCCTCCAGCTCCGTCACTTTAATTTTTGGCAAATATGTCTGTAAAAAATCTTTCACGTAACGTTGGTTCTCCGCTAAATAATCATTCAACTCGTCAACCCAAGTACCACATTTTTGATAGGCCGTCATGGTTGCTAGCATTCCCAAAATACTTGTTGATGATAGACCATCGGCGTTTTTTAATTTGAGCTGAAAAGCGTCACGTAATTCGTTATCTGGAATTAGGGCGTAAGCAAAAATCAGCCCTGGAAAATTAAAGGTTTTCGTGCCACTGGTAATAATGGCAGATTTTTTATAATCAAATTGCGTAATTGGTCGATGAACTTGGCCTTTATTAACGATATCCATATGAATTTCATCAGAAAGTAAAAACACATCATACTGTTGGCACAATGAAACCATTCGCTCTAATTCCCATTGCTCCCAAACACGTCCTGTTGGATTATGCGGGGAACATAAAAGCAAACAGCGATTTTCTGGTTGCGCTAGTTTTTTTTCTAAATCAATAAAATCAATGCTGTAGCGCTTCTCTTGATAAAGCAATTCATTTGCCACTACTTGCCGCTTATTTTCCTGAATAACTTTAAAAAATGCATCATAGGCAGGTGTTTGTAAAATAATGCCCTCCCCTTCGTTAGTTAATAATTGAATCAAAGCAGAAATCCCGTAGATAACGGTCGGGGTATACATAATCCAGTGTTCTTCAATCTTCGTCTGGAATCTTGTCTGGTACCACGTTTGAATTGCTTCTTTTAATTGCGGATGGTTCCACCTCGTGTAGCCAAATACTGGATGTTTCAAACGCTCCTGTAATGTTGCCAGAACTGCCTCTGGCACAGCAAAATCCGTATCGGAAATAGTGAAGGGAAGCAAGTCCGCTTCCCCAAATCGGTCTTCTACAAAATCCCACTGTGTACAATACGTTCCTCGTCGATCAATTGCTTTATCAAACGACACACTCTTCACCTTCTGTCTTTTTTCTAACCTAAAATCATCTCTAATTGATTACGGACCGTTGTCACTTTGGTTCCGATAATCACTTGTACATTCTGCGCATCTAAATGTACAACGCCTAAAGCCCCTAATTGCTTTAATTTGTCATCATCTACTTTATTAGCATCTGCTAACACTAAACGTAAACGCGTAATGCAATTATCAATAGCTTGAATATTCTCTTGCCCACCCAAAGCCGCTAAAATCCCAGGCGCATCATAGCCACCCGTTTTCTTATATTGAACTTCTTGATCGGTATATTCAGTCTCATCTAAGACCTTGTCTCGTCCAGGTGTTTTTAAATCAAAGGTTACAATGACTGTTTTAAAGACGAAATAATAAATAACAAACCAGATAGCGCCGACAATGAGAACCCACCACCATTTTGTATAAGTTCCTTGTAACAAGCCAAAAATAACAAAGTCCAGTAGCCCGCCATCAGTGTTCCCAATCACAACACCTAATAAAGCCATTACCATGAAACCTAGACCAGTCATAATGACATGAAACAGCCATAATAATGGACTAATAAATAAGAATAAAAATTCAATTGGTTCTGTAATGCCAGTGATAGCCGTTGCAATCACACCTGAAAGGAGTAAGCCTTTAATCTTATGTCGATTCGCCGGAGCTGCAGTATGATACATCGCAAGTGCCGCCGCTGGTAATCCAAAAATAAAGGTCGGCATTTTCCCTTGTGACAAGAAAGCTGTTGCGCTTGGTGAAATCGGTAAATTATTTTGCAATTCTGCATAGAAAATATTTAACGCACCAAACACTTCTTTGCCAGCCACCACCGCTGAACCCCCTGCTTCAGTAAAACGAATCATGGAAACCAAAATATGATGCAACCCAAACGGTAACAGTAGACGTTCCCCTGACCCAAACAGAAAAGGCCCAAAAATACCAGAACGTTGGATAAGTTGGCCAATCGCCATAATCATTAGCGCGAAAAGTGGCCAAACTAACGGAATGACTAAGCCCACGAAGGCCATCACTAATGAAGTAATAATTGGCACAAACCGTGCGCCAGAAAAGAAGGCAAAACTATCTGGTAGTTGCACCGTATAAAATCGATTATGCAACTTATAGACAATAAGCCCCGCGATAATTCCACCGAGAACGCCCATTTCAATCGTTTGAATCCCAAAAACCATTCCTTGGCCAGCTTCCCGCAACTGTTCAGGATCCACGAGGCGATTCGTCTGCACTAAATAGAAATTAATCGCTAAATTCATCACCGTATAGCCTACGAAACCTGAAAACGCAGCAATTCCTTTTTCTTTCCGAACTAACCCCAACGGAATGGCCATTGCAAACATGACAGGTAAATAGGCAAACGCAAAACCACCAATTGTCGACATAAATTGGAAAATAATTTTTACTGCGGGCTTTCCTAAAAACGGGATTGTTTCAATCATAGATTCACTGGAAAAAGAACTTCCTAATCCCAACAAAATCCCCATAAAAGCTAATAAAGCCACTGGCAACATAAACGTTTTGCCTAATCCTTGGAAAAACTCCCAGAAAGTCGCTTTCTTTTTCTTTACTGCCATTTCTTAACTCCTCCATTCATTCTTTACAAAACTAAAAATGATTGCGTTTACATTCATTGCCCTCATTATAACTAGCCCAAAACAAAGAAAAAAGAGGCTACACTTTTTCTGTATCCCCTTACATCATTTAGTATGGTGTTGCATAAAATTACCGCGGCTGCTTTGCCTCTGCGTACATTAATAAAACCGTATCGAACAAACAAATGACAGCAATTCTTGAACTTAAATCCACGCGCTGATGATAACGTGTCGTCCCTTTGGCAAATAACGTCGTCGTCGACAATTTTTCCAAGGTGCTTCCTTTAGTCGAAATCAAACTAATCATCGGCACTTGCTGTTCCTGCGCTACACGTGCATACGCTAAAATCCCCTTAGTTTCTCCTGTATAACTGACAAAAATGGCTAAATCCCGTCCATCCAGATTCTTAACTGCTGCCGCTTGTTCATCCCAATCAGATCGTGCATAGGCTTTTTTTCCTAAAAATGTTAGCTTTCGTGCAAAATCAGTACAAATAGGAAAACTGCCACCAACACCGAACACTTCAATCGTATTCGCGCACTCAATCATTTTTAGCATTTCCGCGACTTTGGCTTCATCCATCTGTTGAAAACTATCTTGCACATTGGCAATCAACTGTTGCGTAATAGCTTGAAAACTACGACTATCGCTTTCTGTGCTCTCGCTCTGCACCGATTGGACGATTGCGTATTTTAATTCTTGGAAGCCTCGATAACCTAAGTGTTTTGCTGTTCGAGAAATAGTGGCTGTTGAGACAAACAACGCCTGCGCCACCTCATAAATGGTTTGTGAACTAATTTCCGTCATATGCGTCAAAATATAATCCAGTACTTGATTTTCAATTTTACTTAAATCATTTCGTTTCTTTTCTAACAAAGCGATTAATCCCTCAGTCGTCATCCAATCCCTCACTTTAAATCCTTTTTTATAATTATACACCAGAATATTCTGATTATTTCAATAAGAAAGTCCAAAATAACCAACAGCGGCTCCATCATTCGCCAGAGAAAAAAATCAGCCTTCCGATGGAGGTACTTATTGCGCGTTCTTGCTATACTCTGTATATAGAAAACAGGAAAAATTTGGAGGTAGTACGTATGAATAATCAACGACCAATGTTTATAAATATTCTTTTAGTGGTCCTTTTATTTTTAGTTGTCGGTTCACTCTTTAGTGCCGTTGTCGGTATCGTGGGAAGCTTATTGTGGCTAGCAGTAAAAATTTTAGTTCCCGTAGCGATTATCGTGTGGCTTGTTCGAACAATTTCGGGAAATAATGGTAACTGCCGCCGTCGTTATTAAAAAAACAGGTTTTCCTTTTCGGAAAACCTGTTTTTTTTACTTCTTTTATCTAAAAGCATATACAATATTGCTAATACCAAACATCATAAAGTAGAAGCCAACTAAGAAGCTTAGAGTTAATGCTGAAGACAATGGATTAAATAATAACATTACACCTAAGATAATCCCTAAAACATCAACAATTAATGTGAACCAGAAGTAACCTGTACTTACTCGTTTAGCAAAATCTAAAGTAAATAAGCCGAAAATTGAGTCGAATAAAAACCAAATTGCAAAAACAAATGGTAACACAGCGACACCAATATTTAAGTTAAACAATAAGTAAACACCAATTAGGATATCAATAATCCCTAAGATGATCGGTGCATAAGCTTTGTAGCCTAGCAATTCTTTCATACGATTACGTACAAAAATTTCAAAAATCCCTTTAATAATAGCAAAAATCGCAAAAACCATCACAATGGCAATTAAATTACCGGCAGGATTTTGGAAAGAAATTAATGCAGTCAGAACAAATAGAATTCCTAATACTAATGAACCCCAGTCCATTCCATGATGTTGTCGTTGTTCCATGACACTCACTCCTCTATAAAATAATTTATTACACTTATTATGTTACTACTATTTTACAAGGTGTCAAATATTTTCATCGTGCTTTCTGAAAACCATTTCAATGATAACTCCATTAAAAACAACGTATCACTTGATTGTCTCTTTTTTGGTGCACAATTGTGCCTTTTTTGTATAAATAAGTCCCTCGTTTTCCCGCAAAAAAACCGTTACTTTTTCATCTAGTTTATAAAAAAGTAACAGTTATAAATTATTTTTTCTTTTTCCCAATCGAGAGAATCCCTCTTTTTATGACATCAAAGAAACTCAAAGATTGGACCATATGATCTGGGTCAACATATTCACGAATAGCTCGTAACACTCGCTTCGGCTCTTTTGAAGCAAACGTATACGTCCCATTTTTCTTGGTTTGAATCGCATAACGAGGAATCCATTTTCCTTTGAACATTACTGAAGCCAACACGTAATCGACTTCTTCCCACGGAATTTGGATAAACTTACGTGGATCTTTGGCATGGTAAAATTCAAACCCGCGGTCACCTATCATAATTTGTCCATAATCTGTTAATCCTGTAAATGCCGTCGCATCTATAACTAAATCAACTTTTGTGTTTAATGATTGTACCATGTTATCTGCTCCATTTCATTCGACTAATTCCTCTTTATTATACGTTTCTTTCCTGATCGAAACAAACAAAATTACATCTTTGTTTAAAAAAGCGGAAGAAAAGTTTCTCGACTTCTCTTCCGCTTTTTTTGATTAGAAGTAATAAACTTACCTCGTCATTCTTATAATAAGCCGATTAAGTGGCCGACTACGCCGACTACGAATAAACCAAGAATGATAACGATTGGGCTAACTTTTTTCTTCAATAACCACATACATAAGAATGTAAGTAGTAATGGTGCTAGACCTGGAATCAATTGATCTAAGTTATCTTGTAAAGTAGTAACTTTCGTTGGTGAAAGCGCCAAGCCTTGGTTCACTTGTTCAAAGGCTTTATGCATTCCTTCACCGCCAGCAGGAAGTTTATCCCACTCGATATAAGCACCTTTGTCTAACTTAACTTGTGAGACAATTGGTAAGAACTTAATCGATACCCAACGTTGAACTAATGCGGCCAGTACGAACATCCCTAAAATAGAAGCACCTTTTGTAATATCTTGTAGTAAACCACCTGAAAGGTCATCAGTAATTTTAGAACCTGCTTTGTAACCAAACTCTTGTGTATACCACATGAATGACCAACGAATTAAGTTCCAAGCAACGAAGAATAAGATTGGGCCTAAGATATTACCACCCATTGCTAAGGAAGCACCTAAAGCTCCTAACATTGGACGAACAGTAAACCAGAAAACTGGGTCACCGACACCGGCTAAAGGACCCATCATCCCAACTTTAACCCCTTGAATCGCTACGTCATCAACTGGTGCGCCATTGGCACGTTCTTCTTCCAAAGCTAATGTTACACCAAGGATTGGTGAGGCAATGTATGGGTGTGTATTAAAGAATTCTAAGTGACGTTTTAACGCCGCTGAACGTTCTTCTTTCGTTTTATATAATTTTTTGATTGCTGGAATCATTGAGAATGCCCAGCCGCCGTTTTGCATACGTTCATAGTTCCAAGAACCTTGGATAAATGTTGAACGCCAAGCTACAGCTAAACGATCTTTTTTAGTTAATTGAATTTTTTCTGCCATTTTCTTTGCTCCTCCTTCAGAATTAGTAGTCGTTTAAAATATCGCCTAATGGGTCGCCAGAGTTGCCTCCGCCATTTGAGTTAGAAGAACCGCCCATTTTAGATAAGTTCAAGTAAATAAGAGCTAAAGCGACACCTAAAGCACCTAATGCGATTAATGTTAATTGAGAAATCGCTGCGACTACGAAACCGATAATGAAGAATGGCCATACTTCTTTTGTTGCCATCATGTTGATTACTAATGCATAACCTACGGCAACGACCATACCACCACCGATAGCCATACCATCAGTTAACCAAGCTGGCATTGATTCTAAGAAATTACGAACAGTGTCAGCAGGAATGAATAGTAAAGCACCTGCTGGAATCGCAATACGAATACCTTGTAAACATACAGCGAAAATGTGTAACATTTCAACTTGTTTAATGTTGCCTTTTTCAGCAGCCGCATCCATCATGTGAACGATTGGAACCGCAACTGTCCGAACGATCATTGTTAAGAACAAACCTGCAACCGCTAAAGGAACTGCGATGGCAATCGCTGAAGGAACACCTTTAACACCTTGGCCACCTAAAACTAAAATAATTGCTGAGGCAACAGATGCTAAAGCGGCATCCGGCGCAACGGCAGCCCCGATGTTCGCCCAACCTAACGCGATCATTTGTAAAGTACCACCTAAAACAATTCCGGCTTCTAAATTACCAGTAACTAATCCGATTAATGTACATGCTACTAACGGTTGGTGGAATTGGAACTCATCCAAAATCCCTTCCATACCAGCTAGAAAGGCAACGAGTAAAACTAAAATAATTGATATAACAGACATGATAAGCCTCCTATTTTGATTTGTATTTGACGAGTTACGCGTTTGCTAACTCATTTTTTGCTTTTTTCAAAATTTCGTCCATATTCGCTTTTGAATCATTTGGCACTTTACGCACATCAAATTTGATGCCTTTGGCTTTTAATTCATCAAACGTATCAACGTCTTCTTGACCCATTGATAATACTTTGCTTACAACGACTTTTCCAACAGAGTGAGCCATTGAACCAACGTTTACTTCTGGGATTTCTACGCCGCCTTCAACCACTTTTAAGACGTCTTCAGGATTTTCAAATAATAATAATGCTTTTGTATTGCCAAAACGTGGATCTTTCGCTACTTCAATCATTTTACTGATTGGAATAACATTGGCTTTTACTCCTGGAGGAGCTGCTTGTTCGATTAATTTCTTACGTAAGTCATCTTTTGCAACGGCATCAGAAACAACAATAATTCTGTTTGGTTGTGTTGCTTTTGTCCAAGCTGTTGCTACTTGACCATGTAATAAACGTGAATCAATACGTGCTAGCACAAATTTAATTTTGCCATCGCCAACAACTGTACCTGGTGGTAACGAACCTTTTGGCTGTGCATCTTCTGTCGCAGCAGCTTTTGGTGCTTCTGCTGGTTGTAACTCTTCTGGTTTAACTTTGACACCATCTTTTGCTGTTTCAAGAATGTGTGTCGCAATTTCTTGTGCTGATTCCATAGAGAAACGAGAAGCATATGCTTCAATAACCATTGGTAAGTTCATACCTGCAACGATTGCCCATTTGTCTTTATGATCTTCTAACAATGAGTTCGCTTGGTTAAATGGTGTTCCTCCCCATAGGTCAACTAAAAATAGTACTTCGTCTTGATTGTCAAACGATGCAATGGCTTCTTGCATTTTTGCTTTTACATCATCGGGACCTTCGCTAGGCATTAACGTAACTGCTTTTACATTTTCTTGTTCGCCAAAGATCATTGCACCAGATTGCAAGATCCCTTCAGCAAATTCACCGTGACTTGCTAGGATAATTCCTACCATTTTTATACCTCCTGTATAATTGATGTTTTTTTTCATGGTTGTACTGCTAAACGCTTTCACTTTTTGAAAAAAATCAGATAAATCAGATTCTGACAAAAATAAATGAAAAAATTTCAATAGTTCTTGATTTTTTTCAACATCAGCACTTGCCTTTATCAATACAGTTCATGAAGCAATGATGTTGGTCCTAGGCCACCACATCCTTTCAATGTCTTTCGTCTGTAAAAATAAACGTCAGCTGGCGTTATTTTCTTTGCTACGCTCTTTTTTCAGTAAATCCATCAAATTCACTTGGCTGTCTGCTGCGACTTTTCGAATTTCCAATTCAATACCTTGTTCATTTAAAAACAGAAATGCTTTTAAATCGTTGGCATCCACTGCGACTGCATTCGTAATCATTCGCTTGCCTGTGCTGAAACTCATTCCGCCAATATTCACAGAAGTTAGTTGTACACCGCCTTCGACCACTCGTTTCACGTCCAAAGGATTAGTGAATAACAACATGGCTCGAAACGAATCAAAACGAGGATCAGGGTAAACATCAATCATTTTTTGAACAGTGATGACATTTACTTTGACACCAGGTGGAGCAGCTTGGACCAACAAGGCTTTTCTCAAATTGTCATGAGCAACGGAATCACTAACCACTAAAATGCGATTAATGTTCGTCAATTTTGCCCAAACAGTTGCTACTTGGCCATGAATTAATCGATCATCAATTCGAGCTAAACGAATATCCATTACCATCGGGAATGCTCCTTTAAATTCATTTTTAAAGGTTAGGACCTTTGTCTTTTTACTTAAAAATTTTAGGTAAAAAGGGACACCTTATTATAAGCAAGTTTCGTGCCAACTTTAGTGTATCGGTTTGAAACCTAGAAAATTATAGGTTTTTTTAAGAAAATTAAAAAACGATACACTAATAAATAGTGTATCGTTTTTTCTGTATTAATCTAGTGTATCAATTTCGGTGATTTTATCTTCGATACACTGAGCATTTTTGACTAACTGTGCGATAAAATAAACTTCTTCTGTTGGAACATCCATATTAAGAGCTTCTTCCATAGTCTCAATTGAGGCCACAATCACTGGATAAATTGGTTCTTGAACCAATCGACCAAGTTCCTTTTCTGAAACCGTCAGTGTATCATTCCGTAAAATACGCTCCAACATGCCCGATGTGTGCATAATCAAATTGATATAAAATGTGTACTCTTCTGGCATCGCTAATTGGGTTTGGATATTTTTAGCGAATGACCACAACAGATCAATGATTTTTTTTCCATTAATGAAAGTGAAACTTTGCTCCATATATTTGAGACAAATTTCTTTTGCTGCCGCTTCGTCCAACGGCTTATTCATTACTTCTTCTTTCCGCTCTGCTAGTAATTGCTGAATAATTTTTTCTGCTTCACCGGAAAAGAAATTTTCCATGGAAATATAAGGAACTCCAATTTTGGGATTGGTAATCCCAGTTGTCGCAATAATTTCATAGTCTTCTTGAATTTTAGGCAAGACTTCTTTCATATTTACAATGGACAAAGGAATCACTTCTAAATGCCAGTCTATTTGTGGCAAGACAGCTTCCTCAATAAGCTCTTTCATTCGGCGCGCAGTTCCTTCTCCAGAAGCGCAGATAGCAATAATTGCTCTTGTTTTCCAATTTTCAATGATTTGTTTCGTTTCACTTTGGCGAATATCGGCATAGCCATGAAAGTTTTTTAAAGACTCGTGAAGTGTTTCCAATTGCGTATCAATTAATGCGGTTTTGCGGGCCGCTTCAAGCACAATTGGCGTGGTCACCATGTCTACTGTCCGCACATCAATGCCTGTCTGGCGTACAATTTCTTCTGAAAACGTACTTAATGAACCCATGTCCACCAATAATAGTACGCCATTTTCTTCATTCACTTCACCAACTGCTTCAACGATTTTACGCAAAGCTTCTTTCGGTGGCATATCTAACGGCATATCCACAGCCTTCAAATTATCAACATTTAACAATTGAGAAACCACTTGTACCATACTGCTAGCGGTACTATTTCCGTGCGCAGCCACGACAATGCCAATCCGGCCAGCCTCAGGATTTTCTCTTAAAGAAATGAGCAAAACAGCTAAATAGTAACTTTCAGATTCAGGAATCTCCATCTGATAACTACTTTCAATAATATTTTTAATTTCTTTCGCTGTTTCAAACTCTGTTGGATAATCTAAAACCATATTTCGAATACTTTCATTTAAAGGATGCTTAGGATCTTTGCCTAATTGGATGCGTTTCAAGAAAGAACTAATGTGTAAACTCATTGCATAAATAAAATTGGGTTGAAACGAATACGATAACCGCTTCGCTGCAAAATTATAAATTTTCTTAGTGACATCAATAATTCGTTGGTCAACAATTTCAGCCAATTTATTTTCTGTATCAAAGGTGAATCCATAATCTTTGTAGAAAGATTTTAAATGAACATTGATATCCGTTGTAATAAAATTATTAATTAGTTCTTGGTCCAAGCCGTCTGCTTTTAAGAGAGCCGCTTTATCTCCAATAATCTCATATAGATTGTAAGGCAATTCATAGGCATCTGACTGAATAGCTACTAAAGATTCATTTGGTGATACCACTAATTGCGGTTCCAGATATTTCGATAACTCCGACAATACTTCTCGATTACTGGCAAGTTGCATAATGCCTTCTTTAATATTGTCCGTTAATTCGTCCATCGTAATCATTAATTCCTCTTGTTCCATCTGATTAAGGAACCCTCGCGCAGTCACAAGTTGCACATTCGATTTTAGCTGACCGACATTTCCATAAGAAACACTTCCAATTAACGCTTTGACCACATCTTCTGACAAAGAGATTCGCCGTTGAATCCGCGCTGCTTCCATTGAAACCATCACTTTTAGGAGGTCAATTTTTTCTTTCGCAGGACGGTCACTAAAGTTCGGTAATTGAATGATAATCGGAATGCGTCGCACAAAAGTATTCAATAAAGAAGAAGTAGGATTCTCCGTCGTAGCACAAATAATCCGAACATCCGCATGATGTGATTTCACTGTTTCACCTAAACGCGCGTACACGCCGTGATCCATAAAATAAAAAATCATTTCTTGTCCTTCGGGTGGTAACCGATGTACTTCATCTAAAAACAGAATGCTGCCATCTGCTTCATCAATAATCCCTTCTTTCGCTTTCGTAGCGCCTGTGAAGGCCCCTTCTACATACCCAAATAAATGCGACATCAAAAGTTCTGGATTATGCGCATAGTCTGCACAGTTAAATACCACAAACTCTTTTTCTTTGGCCACAATTTGGTTCAGCTTCGCAAATTGAAACATGGCATGAGCAAAATAAGTTTTCCCAGAACCTGTTGGTCCAGTAATTAAACAATTCAAGCCTTTTGGCGGATATAAAATCGCTGCTTTGGCTTGTTCAACCGGCGTTTTCATGCTTCCAGCTGAACCGATAATTTTTTTGAAAATATCTTCAACTTCTGGGGTTTTGCTGGTCGTGACTACTGGTTCAACCAATGGTTCGATAAAAGCTTTTGTGGAGTGATCCATTGATTTTTCCCGATAACTTTTAACTGGCTTGGTTAATGGTCGATGCTGAAACGCCACCTGCGCGACATATTTTACTGGACGACCAGATAATTTTTTCAAACGCCCTTCACGAACCAGTTGATTCAAATCTTTACTAGCATTGGTCCGCTGAATGTTTAAACGTTCTGAAATTTCTTGTGTCGTGACTCCCGCATCACTTGTTAAGGTCATTGGCGTTAAATTCTTCGTTTGCTCTTTAACATATTGATAGATTTTTTCAATCCGCTTCATTTTTGATGGCTCCTTTAATCGATACACTAATTAATTTACATGATACAGTGTATCATTAAAAAAATACACTAAAAACCCTTTCATGAAAAAAATTTCTGTTTCACATGAAACATTTTAAAAAAGCGCCTTTTTTCTATAAAAAACCCACCTTTTTATTCGTTTCTGTAAAAAGATTGAAACTCCTTGAAAAAAGGTTCTGTAGCCGATATAATGCAGAGAGGTTCAAGAATATATTAAAAGCGAGGAAAACAATTGATTACTGTTAATGATGTAAGTTTACAATTTCCAGATCGTAAACTTTTTGAAGAAGTGAATATTAAATTTACTCCTGGCAACTGTTACGGCTTAATCGGCGCAAACGGTGCAGGAAAATCAACGTTTCTTAAAATTTTATCAGGTGAGATTCAACCGACAACTGGCGTGGTTTCAATGGGTCCTAATGAGCGACTAGCAACGCTAAAACAAAATCACTTTGACTACGAAGACTACACTGTTTTAGAAACTGTAATTATGGGACATAAACGTCTTTACGAAGTAATGAAAGAAAAAGATGCTATCTATATGAAAGAAGATTTTTCAGATGAAGATGGGATTCGTGCCGCAGAACTAGAAGGCGAATTTGCTGAACTTGACGGTTGGGAAGCAGAACCTGAAGCAGCTGTTTTACTCCAAGGGCTAAACATTCCAGAAGAATTACATGATCAAAAAATGAGCGAATTAACAGCTGGTCAAAAAGTCAAAGTATTATTAGCTCAATCTCTTTTTGGTAAACCAGATGTCTTACTATTAGACGAGCCGACAAATGGTTTAGACACCCGCTCAATCAATTGGTTAGAAGAATTTTTAATCAACTTTGAAAATACTGTTATCGTGGTTTCCCATGACCGTCATTTCCTAAACAAAGTCTGCACCCACATGGCAGATTTAGACTTTAGTAAAATCAAACTTTACGTTGGTAACTATGATTTCTGGTTGGAATCAAGCCAACTAGCGACAAAATTGCAAGCACAATCTAATGCCAAAAAAGAAGAACAAATCAAAGAATTACAAGACTTTATCGCTCGTTTTAGCGCCAATGCCTCAAAATCAAAACAAGCAACGTCTCGTAAAAAAATGTTAGATAAAATTACCTTAGATGACATTCAACCTTCCTCTCGTCGTTATCCATTCGTTGGTTTTACACCAGAACGTGAAATCGGCAATGACTTATTACAAGTTGAAAATGTCTCTGTAACGATTGATGGCAAAAAAATCTTAGATAATATCTCGTTCAACTTAACAAAAGATGATAAAGTGGCATTCATCGCTGACTCAGATATTACAACGACTACGTTATTCAAAGTGATTATGGGCGAAATTACTCCCGATACAGGTTCTGTTCGTTGGGGCGTTACAACTAGCCAAGCTTATTTACCAAAAGACAACAGCAAAGACTTTGAAGAGCCATTAACCATTTTAGATTGGTTACGTCAATTTGCTGGTAAAGAAGAAGATGACAATACGTTCTTACGTAGTTTCTTAGGTCGGATGTTATTCTCTGGTGAAGAGGTACTAAAACCAGTCAATGTTCTTTCCGGAGGCGAAAAAGTGCGTGTCATGCTTTCAAAATTAATGCTTTCCAAAGCCAATGTCTTAGTTTTAGATGATCCAACGAATCACTTAGACTTAGAATCAATCACTGCATTAAATGATGGGTTGATGGCTTTCACTGGTTCAATTCTTTTTGCTTCACATGACCACCAATTTATCCAAACATTAGCGAACCGAATTATTGCTGTTTCTGATAAAGGGGTTATTGATCGGGCAGAAACAACCTATGATGAATTCTTGGAAAACCCAGAAATTCAAAAACAAATGGACGTTTTATTCAGTTCAGACTATTAAAAAAATAGAGAAGTCATTAAAAAATGACTTCTCTATTTTTTATTTTCTTTTTTCACCAAAAGAAAACACAGCAATACAACCTATTCCGGTATGACTAGTAATGGTGGGTCCTAGAGGATAAATCAGTATCTCATTAACCTCTATTTCTTTTTCAATTAATTCTTTGACTTTTTCCGCGTCATCTTTCGTTCCTGCATATGCAATCAATAGTGTTTGTTTCATTGGCTCTACAATGCCTTGAATCGTTTCTTGCGCAATCTTTTGCAAGGACTTGTTTCGTCCACGAGTTTTACCAACGGATGCTAGTTTGCCTGCCGCATCCACGCGAATAATTGGTTTAATGTTCATTAAGCCACCAAGCGCAGCCGCTGTTTTAGAAATCCGTCCGCCACGTTCTAAATGTTTTAAATCATCTACCGTTACCCACGAGTGAAGTTTCATTTTTTGCTCTTCAAGATAGGCAACAACTTCTCCTAATGAATGACCATCTGTTTGTAATCGAATGGCTTCTCGGACTAACATCCCTTGACCTAAGCTAGCTGCTTTTGTATCAATAATATGAATTTCTACATTATCGTACTCTTCTTTTAACATCTCTACTGATTGCAACGCACTTTGATAAGAGCCACTTAACCCAGATGAAAAAGCTAAATAAATCACCGGTAACCCTTGCTCCACAAAAGGACGGAAAAATTCATTGTAGCGTCCCACATTAACTTGAGAGGTAGTGGGCATACTTCCATTTTTAATAGCCTTTAAGAAGTTCTGATAATCAAACGTTTCACCTAAATCATCGCGATATTCTTTCCCGTCAATTTGAATATTCATGCTAATAAAAGGTACTTGGTTTTCTTTTAAGTATGTATACGGCAAGTCACAACAAGAATCTGTCACTAATTGATAATTCACGGACAATTGCCCCCTTCATGTTTTCTTTTATTTTACCATAGTTTTTCTTTTTTATATAAAATTAAAAAAGAACGTAAAGGCTGAATTGGCATAAGCCATCCTTTACGTTCCCTTAAAAATCTGCTTAAATTTGTGCCCAAACGCTTTCTAAAACGTTCGTTTGGTTACGGTCTGGACCTACAGAGAATGTTGAAATGCGCACACCAACTAATTCTGAAATCCGATGCACGTAGTTACGAGCATTAGCTGGTAAATCGGCTAAAGTTTTGCAACCAGTGATATCTTCAGACCAACCTGGTAATTCTTCATAAACTGGTTTACAGCGGCTTAATTCTTTCAAGCTTGCTGGATAATGATAAATTAATTCACCATCAAGTTCATAAGCTGTACAAATTTTCACCGTTTCTAAACCACTTAACACGTCAATCGAGTTTAATGACAAGTTCGTAATCCCTGATACACGTTTTGAATGACGCATAACTACTGAATCAAACCAACCGACACGACGCGGACGTCCTGTTGTTGTTCCGTATTCTTTACCGACACGACGAATGGTTTCTCCTGTTTCATCAAATAATTCTGTTGGGAATGGGCCGTCACCGACACGTGAAGTGTACGCTTTGCAGACACCAACCACTTTATTAATTTTTGATGGACCAACGCCACTACCGATAGTTACGCCACCAGCTACTGGATTAGAGGAAGTAACAAATGGATAGGTTCCTTGATCGATATCCAACATGACACCTTGTGCCCCTTCAAATAAAACCCGTTTTCCAGCATCTAATGCATCGTTTAAAATAACCGAAGTATCTGTAACATATTGTTTAATTTGTTGTCCGTATTCATAGTATTCTTCAAAAATATCATCAAATTCAATGGCTTCGCTATCAAACATTTTAACGAATTGACGATTTTTTTCTTCTAAGTTGATTTGCAAACGTTCCGCAAAAATTTCTTTATCCAATAAATCAGCGATACGGATTCCCACCCGTGCTGCTTTATCCATGTAGGCTGGGCCAATTCCTTTAATCGTTGTCCCAATCTTGTTTTCACCTTTCGCATCTTCTTGCAATTGATCCAATTTAATATGATACGGCAAGATGACATGAGCACGATCTGAAATACGTAAATTATCAGTGGCAACATTATTTTCTTTTAAATAAGCTAATTCTTTTACTAAAGATTTTGGATTCACAACTACGCCGTTACCAATTACACTAATTTTTTCTTTATAGAAAATCCCTGAAGGAATTAAATGTAATTTATACGTTACGCCGTCGAATTTAATGGTATGTCCGGCGTTATCTCCGCCTTGGTAACGAGCGATCACTTCTGCGTTTTCACTTAGAAAGTCTGTAATTTTTCCTTTACCTTCGTCGCCCCATTGCGTTCCAACAACTACTACTGATGACATTCGAACACCTCGTTCATAATTTTTTTGTCCTGAATCATTGTACCAGTAAAACCAGTCCCTTTCAAGGGTAAAAATCGAATATTCTTTCACAATCAAAAGCGTTTCTGTCAAAAATACGAACATTTTTAGTTATGTTTTTGTAAAATAATAAAATATACGAATATTGTTCGTGTTTTACTCTCTGATTTTAATCCCTTAATAAGCAAAAAAACGAACTCAAAAAATGAGTTCGTTTTTTTAAAATTCTGTCCTCGGCGAAAGCGAAGAAAATTTATTATATTCTTTAATGAAAAGTAATTCGACCGTTCCACGCGCACCACTACGGTTTTTCTCAATGATGACTTCTACAACATTGTCAACTTCTGGTGGCTCATGATCGCCGTCTTCTCCTTCACCACGATCATAGTAATCATCACGATAAAGAAAGGCAACGATATCGGCATCTTGCTCAATGGAACCTGACTCACGAATATCACTTAACACAGGACGTTTATCTTGACGTTGTTCCACGCCACGAGAAAGCTGTGACAAAGCGATAACTGGGACTTTTAACTCTTTCGCTAATTTTTTTAATTGACGTGAAATATCAGAAACCTCCTGTTGGCGGTTCTCTTTTCCAGTTCCTTCAATCAATTGTAGGTAGTCGATCAAAATTAGACCTAAGTTGCCTTTTTCTTGTGCTAATTTACGACATTTCGCACGAATTTCGGTAATTTTAATCCCTGGTGTGTCATCAATATAGATATTCGCACGGGACAAACTACCCATCGCAATAATTAAGTTTTGCCATTCTTCTTCAGATAATTGCCCTGTTCTTAAATGGCTGGCCTCAATGGATCCTTCTGCACAAAGCATCCGGTTCACTAATGACTCTGCCCCCATTTCTAAACTAAAAATAGCGACAGCTTTATCTGTTTTGGTGCCGACATTTTGGGCAATATTTAATGCAAAAGCGGTTTTCCCTACCGCTGGACGGGCCGCTAGAATGATTAGCTCTTCCGCTTGCAAGCCGGCAGTCATTTTATCCAATGCTTGATAGCCTGTAGGTAAACCAGTAATCTCTTCATCATTTTGGTATAATTGGTCAATATTCGCAATAGTTGTATTTAGAACATCTGAAATTGATAAAAAGCCACTACGATTCCGCTTTTCGGAGACTTCTAAAATGCTTCGTTCTGCATCATCCAAAATAGATTCAACATCTTCACCTTGCTCAAAGCCTTTAGTTACAATCTCTGTAGCGGTTTGGATTAAGTTGCGCAGCAACGATTTTTGTTCAACAATTTTTGCATAATAAATGACATTGGCAGCTGTCGGCACAGCTAAAGCTAAATCTGACAGATAACTTAGTCCACCAACATCTTCTAACAAATTCTCTTGTTCTAGGCGATCTTTGATTGTTACCACATCAATCGCTTCATTTCGGTCGCTTAAGGTCATCATCGTTTGGAAAATCAACTGATGACTACGACGATAGAAATCTTTAGGTTCCACATATTCCATCGCTTCTATTAGCACATCTGCATCTAAGAAAATAGAACCTAAAACGGCTTGTTCCGCTTCAATATTTTGTGGCGGTACCCTATCTTGCAATAATTCATTCATTTTGTTCTCTCCCACGATGTCTTACTTTCTGGTTCATTTAGTCTATCCATTTTAACACAATTTCATTAAAAAAAGTACATTTTTTCTCTGCTGATTTCTCTATTTTTAGTTCACTTTCCAATTTTAAAAAATATACAATTAATAAAAATATAATACTTTCGTTAATTTAAATTGTTGTGCATTTGATTTTTAAATGTTATAAAAAATAATTACTGTAATTTATTTGATATAAAAAAGAAGCCGGAGAAATCGGCTTCTTTTTTATCGATTGTATTATTCCGCTACGACATGAACCTTAATTTTCGCTGTAACTTCATGATGTAGTTTGACTGGTACGTTAGTGTAACCTAGAGAACGAATTGGGTTGGCTAATTCGATTTTGCGTTTATCCAATTTTACATTGTATTGTTTGTTTAAGGCTTCTGCAATTTGTTTTGAAGGAATTGAGCCAAATAAACGGCTGTCTTCTCCAGCTTTTGCCTTGATCTCTACGACAGTCTTTTCATCTTCTAAAAAGGCTTGCATTTCTTTTGCTTGTGCTAAAACTTCTGCTTCATGTTTTTCTTGGGCTTTCTTTTGACCCGCTAACGCACTCATGCTCCCTTTATTGGCTTCTTTCGCATAACCATTTTTAATTAAAAAGTTTTGGGCGTAACCAGTTGGCACTTCTTTTACGTCCCCTTTTTTTCCTTTTCCTTTAACGTCTTGTAAAAAAATGACTTTCATTTCCTTCACTCCTGTTCATACATTTCATTAATATTTTGACGAATTACATCAAGTAGTTGCTCTTTTACTTCTGCTACTGTTACGTTTGATAATTGTACTGCCGCATTAGTAAAGTGACCGCCACCACCTAAATTTTCCATAATAATTTGGACATTAATTGAACCGTTACTCCGAGCACTAATGCCAATCTGTTGATCCGTCCGCTTGGTAATGACAAATGCTGCATTAATCCCTGCCATAGAAAGTAATGTGTCCGCTGTTTTGGCAGCTGTGACACTATCATATTCTTTGTCTTCACTCCCGGCAACAACGACGGTATCTTTTGTGACATATTCGCTTTTAGAGATTAAATTGTTCATTTCCAGATAGCTTGTAAGATCAGAACTTAATAGATATTGTACTAAAGATGAGTCTGCTCCACAAGTTCGTAAATAACTAGCCACATCAAATGTTCGCGCCGTCGTTCGTGTATTGAAACTTTTCGTATCAACCACAATTCCCGCCAACATCATGGTTGCTTCAAAGGCCTGCAGTTTATTTGCGCTATTACTTTGGTATTCGATCAATTCTGTGACTAATTCTGAAGCAGAAGAGGCAGAAGATTCAATATAAGAAAGCAAGGGTTTTGCTGGAAATTCGTCTCCTCGTCGATGGTGATCAATGATTACCACTTTATCAAAACGCTCATAGAGCTCTTGTGAGATCGATAGAGACGGTTTATGGTAATCTACCATAACTAATAAGCTACTTTCTTTCTTGCGCTTCATGGCCTCTTTAGGACTAATAATGCGCTCTTCTAATTCTGGGTACTCTTTAATCGCCTCTAACACTCTTTTGACATCGGGAATGATTTCATTTTCATCTAAAACAATCCACGCTTTTCGATTATTAAACGAGGCTAAACGAGCAACACCAAATGCTGAACCTAACGCATCCATATCTGGATAACGATGGCCCATAATATAGATGTCAGCAGATTCCGCAATAATTCCCTTAATTGCCATGCTCATTGCGCGAGAACGTACTTGAGAACGTTTCGTCGTTACTGCCGTTTTTCCACCAAAAAATAACGGCTTCGCTTCATCTTTGGCTTCTTTTACAACCACTTGATCACCACCACGAACTAAAGCTGTATCTAGGTTTGTTTGAGCCGTGGTCCCGGTTTGATCTAAGGTTGGGCCCCCATAAGCAATCCCCATACTTAACGTAATGGCTACTTCATGGTTAGCTGATTCCTTACGGATCGTATCCAAAATAGAAAATTTTTCGTCCATCATTTTTTGAATATCTTCCCATTGGGCAATGAAAAAATAACGTTCTGCGTTGATTCGCTTATAAAAAACTTTGTATTGGTCCATCCAATCAGAAACCATCGTCGTAATGAAACTATTCAAATAAGAAATTTCTTTCTCGTCCATTGTATCGGTGACATCATCATAATTATCGACAGACACAATGCCAATAGCCGTTTGCATTTCGACTTTTTCTTGATACAAATTACTTTCTTTAGTGATATCTTCAAAAGTAATTGTATGTTGTTCTTTATTGACGCTAAAGCGATAGGTATTTTCGTCAATCGTAAAGATATCTTGGTTTCGTTCTGCTAATTCTAAATAAGACGTAACTTGGCTAGCGGTTAACGTTAGCTGATTGTCTTTATTAAAAATAGAAGCAGCATAAGGATTAAGCCATTCTACCGCGCGTGTTTCCCCGTTATACGTAATAATTCCCACAGGTACTTCATTTACAACATAATCCAACGATTGTTCAGCAATGGAACTTGCTTCTTGAATCTTTTCTACGTTTGTAATTTCTACATCTCTAATCAACAGCCGAATAACCACTAAGAGAAAGATATCTAATGCGATAATTACCGCCAATAGCAGCCATTTATTTGTTAGTAAGAAATAGAGGAGAAATTCTACTAAGAGAAGACCCACAACAATTAAGAAACCGTTTTTTTGAATTCTCTTCTTTTGCATTTTTTTGCCTCCAATCTTTCTGCAGACCTTTGAGGCGACTTGTTCCAACGAGCATATTGCTCTGGTGATTCACTAGTTATTTCATCCCTTATTTTATCACAAAACACTTCATTCTGCGAACCTTGTTATGTTTCACGTGAAACACTAGTCAAGATAAAAAAGAACCAAAGAGCAAGCTCTTTGGTTCTGGAAATTGTCATAAAATTATTGTTCGTCACTAACGAATGGTAATAATCCCATGATACGTGCGCGTTTAATAGCAATCGTTAATTTACGTTGGTTTTTAGCGCCAGTACCTGTAACACGACGTGGTAAAATTTTGCCACGTTCTGAAATGAATCGTTTTAACAATTCAGTATCTTTATAGTCGATGTATTCGATGTGGTTTGCTGCGATGTAGTCGACTTTCCGACGTTTACGTCCGCCTCTTCTTTGTTGTGCCATTCTTGTTCCCTCCTATCAAATTCGTTTAGAATGGTAAATCATCATCTGAAATGTCGATAGATGAACCTGAGCCACCAAATGGATCAGAATCTTTATCGAAATCAGGCATACCGTTATTGTTTTGCGACTGAGAAGATGATGGATTGAAACTATTGTTGTTGTTATTAAATCCAGAACCGGCATTGTTATTACCAAAGCTACGATTTTGTGATTGATAACCATTTTCGTTGTTATTAAAGCTACCGCCGCCAGTTCCTCTTTGTTCTGAAGCAGAACGAGATTCTAACAATTGGAAGTTTTCACAAACCACTTCAGTTACGTAGACACGTTGACCTTGTTGGTTCTCGTAGTTACGAGTTTGAATTCTTCCGACAACACCTAATAATGTACCTTTACGGGCATAATTAGCCATTGTTTCTGCGGGTTTACGCCAAATCACACAGTTGATAAAGTCTGCTTCACGGTCACCATTTTGATTCGTAAAGTTACGGTTTACAGCAAGTGTAAAGGTCGCAACAGCTGAACCACTAGCGGTGTAACGTAAGTCAGGATCTTTTGTCAATCTTCCGACTAATACAACGTTATTAATCATTCAAAACATCTCCTTTCGTCAATAAATGTTTCATGTGAAACAAATTATGCTTCTACCTTCACGATCATATGACGGATAATATCGTCATTGATTTTTGCTAAACGATCAAACTCGTTGATTGCGCCAGCTGTTGATGGAGAAGTAACATTAACGATATGATAGATGCCTTCACGGAATCCGTTCATTTCATATGCTAAGCGGCGTTTTTCCCAATCTTTAGATTCGATAACTTCTGCTCCGTTATCTTTTAAGATTGTGTCGAAACGTTCTACTAAAGCAGTTTTTGCTTCTTCATCAATGTTCGGACGAATAATGTACATGATTTCGTACTTCGTATCTTGACTCATTGATTTTCACCTCCCTATGGACTTCAAGGCTCTTAGTTGGCTAAGAGCAAGGAGAACATACCTAAAAAGGTAGTTCACAATCTCTAATTATATGCTAATTGATAGACAAAAGCAAGAAATAGTTTTGAAAAGCCCCAATAAAAAAGTTTCGCCAGTTGGCGAAACTTTTTTATGTTATTCTTCTGTTTCTGATGTTGTTTCGTTTTCTGTTGTTTCTACAACTTCAACGATTTCTTCTTCCACTTCTTCTGGTTCTACAACAGCCATTGTTACCACTTTGGCACCATCTTCCATTCTCATTAAACGAACCCCTAATGTTGCGCGTCCTGTTTGAGAAACAGAATCAACGTTAAAGCGGATAATGACGCCTTTGTTCGTAATCAATAAGATATCTTCATCCCCATTGACCGTGGTTAAACCAGCTAATGGACCATTTTTCTCAGTGATATTTGCTGTCTTAATCCCTTTACCGCCACGTCCTTTAACTGGATATTCAGAAGCTTTTGTACGCTTGCCATAACCATTTTCAGTAATGACTAGGACTTCTTTATTTTCATCCAGAATCGCTGCGCCGACCACATAATCATTTTCGCGGAGACGGATTCCCCGAACACCTGATGCTGTCCGGCCCATATCACGTACAGTATTTTCATCAAATGTGACAGAGTATCCTGCATGTGTTCCGATAATCATCTTCTGATTGCCATTAGTCGTTACCACGTTAACTAACTCATCATCTTCTTTTAAGCTAATGGCGATTAATCCATTACTACGGATATTAGAAAAGGCTGTTACGGCTGTCCGTTTGACGGTTCCTTTTAAGGTTGTGAAGAACAAGTATTTACCTGCTTCCGCTTTGCCCTCAACAGAAATAATCGCTTGAATTTTTTCTGCAGAATCAATTCCCAGTAAGTTAATTACTGGAATTCCTTTTGCTGTTCTACCGTATTCAGGGATTTCGTAACCTTTTGCTCGGTAAACTTTCCCAGTGTTCGTAAAGAATAATAACGTGTCGTGTGTTGAACAAGAAACTAGGTTTTTCACGAAATCATCATCATGAACGCCCATGCCTTGGACACCACGTCCGCCACGGCGTTGCGCCCGGAATTCGGAGTTTGCCATCCGCTTAATGTAGCCGTTATTGGTTAACGTAATCACGACTTCTTCTTCTTCGATTAAATCTTCATCTTCAAGACTTAGGACTTCACCTACTAATAATTCTGTGCGTCGTGCATCACCAAATTTTGTGCGAACGTCATTTAACTCTGTTTTAATGATTTCAATGACGCGCTCTGGGCGGGCTAAAATGTCCTCTAAGTCCGCAATGAATTTCAATAGCTCTTGATATTCATTTTCAATTTTGTCGCGTTCTAAGCCTGTTAAACGGCGTAAACGCATATCTAAAATCGCTTGCGCTTGACGATCTGAAAATTCAAAGCGTTCAATTAACGTTGCTTTTGCTTCGTCATCTGATTGTGACCCACGGATAATGGCAATGATTTCATCGATATGATCTAAGGCAATTCGTAGACCTTCTAAAATATGCGCCCGTGCTTCTGCTTTGTTTTTGTCAAAAATCGTCCGGCGAGTAATGACTTCTTTTTGGTGCTCGACGTAGTTTTCTAAAATACGTTTCAAGCTTAAAATTTTCGGTACGCCTTTTTCGATGGCTAACATGTTAAAACCAAAAGATGTTTGTAAGGCAGTCATTTTGTACAAGTTGTTTAACACAACAGAGGCACTCACATCTCGACGAACATCGATGACAATCCGCATGCCTTCACGAGAAGATTCATCCCGCAAATCAGTAATTCCTTCAATTCGTTTATCTCTGTGTAATTCAGAAATTCGTTCGATTAATTTGGCTTTATTCACCATATAAGGCAATTCAGTTACTAAAATACGTTCTTTTCCATTCGGCATTTCAGTCAATTCAACTTTTGCACGAACAGTAATCGAACCTTTCCCTGTTTCATATGCTCGGCGAATCCCTGATTTCCCCATCACTAAACCGCCTGTTGGAAAATCTGGTCCAGGTAACACTTCCATCAATTCATTCGTCGTTACATCAGGATTGTCCATCAATAAACTTGTTGCATCAATCACTTCACTTAAATTGTGTGGTGGAATATTTGTTGCCATCCCCACCGCAATCCCCGTTGTTCCGTTAACTAGTAAGTTTGGAAAACGAGCAGGTAAAACTACTGGTTCTTGTTCTGAATCATCATAGTTTCCTTGGAAATCGACTGTATTTTTGTTAATATCTCGTAGCATTTCTAAAGCAATTTTACTCATACGTGCTTCGGTATAACGCATAGCGGCAGCGCCGTCACCATCGACAGAACCGAAGTTTCCGTGGCCGTCAACTAACATAGCCCGATAACTAAAAGGTTGTGCCATCCGCACCATTGATTCGTAAATCGCACTGTCCCCATGGGGGTGATATTTACCCATAACATCCCCAACAATCCGGGCTGATTTTTTGTGTGGTTTATCAGGGGTTACCCCTAATTCGTTCATTCCATATAAGATTCGGCGATGAACAGGTTTTAAACCGTCACGAACGTCAGGTAACGCGCGGGCTACGATAACACTCATTGCGTAGTCAATGAAAGATTCTTTCATTTCGCTGGTCAGATTGACGTCTTGAATGTTTTCTTTAATTTCTTCACTCATGAATTTTTTCCCCTCTAAATATATGTTCTAGCGTCTCTTACAACGTTGCGACACATTAAATATCCAAGTTTTTCACGTAATGGGCATTTTCTTCGATAAACGCACGACGTGGTTCCACACGATCGCCCATTAGCATTTCAAAAATTTGGTCAGCTTCAATGGCATCATCGACACTCACTCGCGCCATTAATCGTTTTTCTGGGTCCATTGTTGTTTCCCAAAGTTGGTGATCATCCATTTCACCCAAACCTTTGTAACGTTGAACACTTGGTTTTGGTGAAGCAGGTAATTCTTCTAACACTTTTGCTAGTTCCTCTTCAGCATGTTTGCCCGGTTGAACGTAGGTGATATTTTTCCCTTGTTTCACACCATATAGTGGTGGTTGGGCAATATACACATAACCAGCTTCAACAATTGGCCGCATGAAGCGATAGAACAAGGTTAATAACAACGTTCGAATATGCGCACCATCGACATCGGCATCGGTCATAATCACTAGTTTGTGATAACGTGCTTTAGAAACATCGAAATCTTCGCCGAAGCCTGTTCCCATAGCTGTAAATAATGACCGAATTTCTTCATTGGCTAAAATTTTATCCATGCTAGCTTTCTCGACATTCAAGATTTTCCCACGAATTGGTAAAATGGCTTGGAATTCACGGCTACGGCCTTGTTTTGCTGAACCGCCGGCCGAGTCTCCTTCGACGATAAATAATTCGCATTTTTCCGGATCTTTACTTGAGCAATCAGCCAGCTTCCCTGGCAAGTTGCTAATTTCTAAAGCGCCTTTACGACGGGTGACTTCACGGGCTCTTTTAGCGGCTAAACGAGCTTTTGAGGCCAACATACCTTTTTCGACAATTTGTTTGCCGACTGTTGGATTTTCCATCAAGAATTTTGTAAAGTATTCTGAGAACAAACGATCCGTAACGGTCCGTACTTCTGAGTTCCCTAATTTCGTTTTCGTTTGTCCTTCAAATTGAGGATCTGGATGTTTGATGGAAACCACTGCAGTTAAACCTTCACGAACATCTTCCCCAGTTAATTTTTCATCGTTTTCTTTCATCAATTTTTGTTTACGTGCATAGTCATTAATCACACGTGTTAAAGAAGTTTTAAAACCAGATTCATGCGTTCCGCCTTCATAAGTATGAATATTGTTGGCAAAACTTAAAATATTTGAGTGGTAGCCATCTGTATACTGCATTGACACTTCCACTGTAATATCTTGTTGCTCTCCCTCAATGAAGATTGGCTCTGGGAAAATAACGTCTTTATTGGCATTTAAATGCTCAACATAACTCTTAATCCCGCCTTCATAGTGATACTCTTTTTTATCTTCTTGTCCTTCACGACGGTCTTCAATTGAAATGTGTAAGCCTCGATTTAAAAAGGCTAATTCACGAACCCGTGTTGCTAATTTATCAAAATCATAAACGGTTGTTTCTGTAAAAATTTCAGGATCTGGAATAAAGTGAACAGTAGTTCCGTGACGATCCGTTTCTTCGATAACTTTTAGGTCATCAACAACCGCACCACGACGATATTCTTGGTAATACACTTTGCCATCTTTATAAACACGAACATCTAAACTGGTCGATAAAGCATTAACAACAGAGGAACCAACACCGTGCAAGCCACCTGATACTTTATAGCCGCCACCGCCAAATTTCCCGCCGGCATGTAGCACTGTAAACACTGTTTCCACAGCTGGGCGACCTGTTTTGGCTTGAATCCCGACTGGAATTCCACGACCATCATCGATAACAGTAATACTATCGTCTGGTTCGATAATTACTTGAATTGATTTAGCAAATCCTGCTAAGGCTTCGTCGATAGAGTTGTCAACGATTTCCCATACTAAGTGGTGTAACCCTTCGCCACTAGTAGAACCTATGTACATACCAGGACGTTTCCGGACAGCTTCTAAGCCCTCCAAAACTTGAATCTGACTAGCGTCATATTCTTGCGCACGTTCTCTCATGTTTTTTTCTTCTTCTGTCATGTCGCTGAATTCCTTTCTATCTTGCCTTGTTGAACATAGAAAATATCTGGTTCAACTGTTAGCTTGTCTTTTATGTGATCTAAACTAGTTGTCGTTAAGAACGTTTGAACTTTGCCTTCAATCGTTTCTAACAAGTGAATTTGACGTTCATTATCTAATTCACTCATGACATCATCTAGTAATAACACAGGATATTCTCCTGTTTCTGAATGCATCAAATCAATCTCTGCCAATTTAATACTTAAAGCTGTCGTTCGCTGTTGGCCTTGTGAGCCATACGTTTGAACATTTTGACCATTGACAATAAATAGCAAATCGTCACGATGAGGGCCTAAAAAAGTATTCGCTTTAAACAATTCACGCTTACGATTGTTCATTAATTGTTGGAGCAATTGATTTTGAAGTGCTTCTAAGGAAAGATCCGTGTTGTCAATTGGGATGCTTGATGCGTAGTCAATGGTGAGCGTTTCGCGTCCATGACTAATTTTTTGATGGAGTAAGTTTGCCCAGTGTTCTAATTTTTTAAGAAAACCTAACCGAGCGTATAGAACTTTCCCGCCAAATTCAGCTAGCTGCTCTGTCAAAATATCCAGATAAACAGTATCTGTTTGTTTCTTTTCAGCTAGTTGTTTTAGGTATTGGTTCCGTTGCTTTAAAACAGACTGATATTGGACAAGATCATAAAGATAAATAGGACTCACTTGTCCGAGTTCCATGTCAATAAATTTCCGGCGGACTTGAGGTGAGCCTTTCACCAAAGATAAATCTTCTGGGGCAAATAAAATAACATTCAGTTGCCCAATGTACGCACTGAGCCTTTTTTGCTCAATGTGATTAACCTTGGTTTTACGTCCTTTGTTGGAAATTAAAATTTCCAACGGCACGGTGCCTGTCTTTTTTTCAACCACACCGCTAATTTTAGCTGCTGCTTGTTCCCAGCCAATTAATTCTTTTTCATTGCTGGTTCGATGACTTCGTGTCATTGCTAGAACATAAATGCTTTCTAACAAGTTGGTTTTTCCTTGGGCGTTTTCGCCTAAAAAAAGATTTAACGTTTTTGGAAAATCTAAACTGACTGTTTCATAATTACGATAATGCTGAAGTGTCAGCTCATTCAGCCGCATCGTCGGACTCGTTTCCGTTTTTCACCATAAAAAAAGTACCTTCTTCAGGTATCTCAATCATCATGCCCGCATAAAGTTTCCGTCCGCGACGATTTTCCAACTCGCCATCAACAAACACGCTATTGTCTGCCAAATACCATTTGGCTTGGCCGCCACTACCAATGACGTTGATTTCTTTAAGAAACTGACCAAGCGTTATATACTCAGTTGCTAAAACAAACGTTTTTTTCAATGTGCATCCCTCTTTTTTCTAATACGTTCTCATATATATTATACCCTTTTTCATAAGAGAAAACAAATTTATCTGTCTAATTTTCATTCTAAGCAATTTTAATTCTAAATGACCGAAAATATTATTAGGATAAAAAAACTCTTAAAAAGCATTTTAAAACGGAAATTGATATTTTCTTGAGAAAAAAGGGGCCTGATTTGGCAGAAATGACGAGTAGCGTTTAACTAAAAAACAATTAGGGGTAACTCAAAGACAAACGAAGAGGGCGCGCAATGAAGAAAAGTAGCTTGTAGAGGTCTGAGCGTCGTTTTAAGCAACGTAAACTTCTTTCACTAGGAAATGTTCATAAAAAAATGAACAGCTCTTAAACGAAAAATTAAAGGGCTTTTTTCTTTATCCACGAAAAAAAGGCAGAATTTATTCGTCAAACGATAGTTCAAACATTCACAATCATATTAGCGTAAAAGCTATTCTAGTTTTAAAAAGCTTATCTAGCAGCGTTTATCGGCTTTAAACAGACGACAAAAAAGAACCTTCGGCGATCATAGTGATTTTCCGAAGGTCTTTTTTAAACATGATTAATTTGTACGAACCGGTGTAATTAGTTGAATGAAATCTAGTTCTGTTTCGGTTGGCTCCAATGTAAACGGACGAATTGGAGAAAGGAATTTCACGGTAATATTCATATCGCCAAACGCTCGCAACGCATCTTTCATATAATCTGGGTTGAAAGAAATATCCAACGCTTCACCAGAAACATTTTCATAGTTTAACGCTTCTTCGACTTTTCCAATTTCAGGTGAATTTCCATATAAAACAACAGAATCTGGTGAAATTGAAAGGCGAACAATATTGTTACGTCCTTCATGAGAAAGTAAAGAGGCACGTTCGATTGCTGAAAGCAGTTCTGGTACATAAAATTCAATTTGCGTGTTATGGCTAGTTGGAATTAAACGGTTGGTATCAGGATAATTTCCTTCTAACAAACGAGAATAGAAGTACATTGTTTCTGTTTTAAATAGCACTTGATTTTCCATAATGCTGATTTCAACCATTTCTTCTTCATTGGTTAATGAACGAGAAAGTTCAGTTAAACTTTTTCCTGGAATTACAATGTTAAAGTCTTCTACTGCTTGTTCTGTCGGGATCACACGTTGACTTAAACGATGTGAATCTGTCGCAACGGCAAGTAATTTTTGATTTTCTAAAATAAAGTGAACCCCAGTTAAAATTGGACGACTTTCGTGCATCGATACAGCAAAACCTGTTTCACTAATAATTTTTGTCAATAAATGAACAGGTAATTTCATTTGGTTTTGAGTATCAATTACTGGTAAGTGCGGATAATTGTCAGCATCTAATCCATTGACCGTAAAATCAGCTTTTCCTGAAGTAATTGCAACTTGATTGTTATCTAGAACTTCCATTGTGAACATATCTTCTGGTAATTTACGAATAATTTCGCCAAAGAAACGAGATTGTAAAACGATGCTACCTGTGCGTTCAATCGTCATTTGAGCTTTTTCATCATCTTTACTTAAAAAACTTTCAATTGAAATATCCGCGTTACTCCCAGTAAGTGATAAGCCATCTTCTGATAACACAATTTTAACACCCGTTAAGATTGGAATCGTTGTTTTAGAAGAAATTGCTCGTTGAACAGTTTGTAATTCTTGTAAAAAGACACTTCGTTTGACCGTTAATTTCATAATGTAAACTCCTTTTTAAGTATTTTCAATACGTTCTAATTTTGTACGCCACTGTTTTGTATATTATATATAAATAAATAATAAAAGTAATAGGGCATGTTGATTCTGTGGAAAAGTCAAAAGAGCATTGATTTTACTAAGTTATCCACTTGTGTATAAGTTGTGGATAACTTTATTCTTTTTTGTTTAGTTTTCCACATCCTAAGAGTTCAATAAATTTTTAATTTCACTGACTTCTTTTTGAATCGCTGGATCTTTTTCCAATAATTGCTGAATCTTTTCGTGCGCATGAATTACCGTTGTATGATCTTTGCCGCCAAATTCGGCACCAATTTTTGGCAAGGAATTGTCGGTCATTTCTCTAGCAAGATACATTGAGATTTGACGAGGAACTACAATTGTTTTCACCCGTTTTTTCCCTTTTAAATCTTTAAGAGGCACATGATAATATTTGGATACTTCTTCTTGAATTTGTAAGATGGACAATTGATTTTTACTACCAACTGATTTTAGAGATTTCAAGGCGTCCGCCGCTAAACTAGTGGTAATATCTTCTCCATTAATAGTTGCAAAGGCTTGAACGCGGACCAAAGCACCCTCTAATTCACGGATGTTGGAATCAATTTGACCAGCGATATAACTTAGTGTATCATCCGGAATTTCTAAACGCTCGGCATCTGCTTTTTTGCGCAAAATTGCAATCCGTGTTTCTAAATCAGGCGGGGTGATATCAACAGACAAACCCCAAGCAAAGCGAGAAACTAATCGTTCAGGTAATTTTGGAATATCATTCGGCGGGCGATCACTTGTTAAAACAATTTGTTTATTTTCATTGTAAAGATCGTTGAAGGTATGGAAAAATTCTTCCAATGTTGCTTCTTTTTCCGCCAAAAATTGAATATCATCGACTAATAATAAGTCAACATTGCGATATTCTTTCCGAAATTGTTCGGATGTCTTTGTTTGAATTGAGTTGATAAATTCATTCGTAAACGTTTCGCTACTAACATATTTGACTTTGGCATCTGGTTGATTCACTAACATTTGATGACCAATGGCATGCATCAAATGGGTTTTCCCTAACCCTACACCACCATAGAAGAAAAGGGGATTGTAAATCGAACCCGGATCCTCCGCAACAACAAGCGCTGCAGCGTGAGCCATTTGGTTTCCTTTACCAATAACGAAGGTGTCGAAAGTGTACTTAGGATTAAGCATCGCTTTTTTACTTTGTTCACTAAAAACAATTTCTTCTTCGGCAGGTTCTTCGAGTTCTTGTGCCAGTGCTGTGTCTTTTTCATCGGCAACAACAAAATGGGGCATCACTTCTGCACCGGTCAATTTAAATCCAGTTTCGACAATTTTTGCCGAAAGATTTTTTTCCCAGTAATCACGATGAACTGCAGAAGGGACTTCTAGCCACAATTGATTGTTGTCTAATTTCAAAGGGCGTGTGGTTTTAATCCAAGCATCAAAACTTGGCGCCGACAAAATCGCTTGATAGGCTTCTTCAAGGCTATGCCAAAAACTTTCCACGTCGGGCAT